>CAWCDM010000106.1:0-28423 GCA_963794185.1 uncultured Alphaproteobacteria bacterium
TGTTCAAGCTGGTGAAAGACGATGTCGTCACCGAGGACACCGCCAGAGCGTACGACCAGGCAGCCGATGGCTATCTCGCCTACGCCGACGGCGATCCGCACCGGCTGTTCGCATTTGAAGGGCACCATGCCTATGCGGACCGCCATGTCTGGTCGGTCCTGGATACCAAACTGCGCGACCTGCGCGCCGCAGGCGCAACCTCGATCAGCATTCTCGACGCCGGATGCGGTCCCGGCACCTGGCTGCGCCGCCTCGTCACGCGTGCCCATATGCTCGGCTTTACCACAATCACGGCGCGCGGCTTCGACGTCGCTCAGGTGCAGGTTCGCGCGGCCCGTCGCAATGCGAGCGACTTCACGCGATCGGCCGGGGTCAATCTGACCTTCGACATCGCCGACCTGGAGGAGACGCTGCCGGAAGCCGATGGCTCGGTGGATATCACCCTGTGCCTCTACAGCGTTCTCAGCCATCTGCCGGTGACAAACCTCCCGCGGGTCGCGACGGAGATCGCCCGCGTCACCAAAGGGCACTGCGTCACGACGGTGCGTTCAACCGGCAGCCCGCCAACCGCGTTCGTCGATTCGATCGAGGCGGCGCGACGCTTCGAGCTGGATCATGACCTCGACCGCTGCGAGATCGAGTTCCACGACGGCCGCCGCATGGCATTGCGCTTCCATCTGTTCACGGCCGGCGAACTGCGGCGTTGCTTCGCCGAGCGGTTCGAGATTGAAGACCTGTGCGGTCTCGACATCTTCCATGGCAGGTTCAGTCCTGACAATCGCTGGCATCCTGCAGCGATCGGCGCCGATCCGCGGTTCTCGAACCTGCTCGTGCAACCGGAGGCGCGGTCGATGCGCAATCCCAGCTTCATGGCGCGCGCAACCCACCTCATGCTCGTCGGGCGTCGGCGCTGGGCAGTGTGAGCCGGCGCCGACGCGCGCGAGCGCTGCTGGCGCACGGCCGGCGCGTGCCGGGCGGCCGGCGTCGGCAGCTGCATCCGGACTTCTAACCAAGCAATCGGAATGCAAGCGAACACCCCAGCCTGAGCAGCAGGAAGCCTAGATAATGATCCCAAATGCAAAGGCTGGATGGTGACAACCCCTGCCGTGAGATCATCCCGAGCACAAGCAGGACGAGTCCGGCGAAACCGAACATTGTCTGGAGCCGTGCCAGTTAGAGCGCGGGATCCTCGTTGTTGAGGAGCAACACCGGCAAGCTGATCAGAACGAGGAGGGTTAGCTGCCGGCCAAAGAGCCGCAGATGCCAGCGCGACTGCGCATCAAGGTGCCGCAGCATCGCCAACCCACTGCACCTGCCGGGCGAGCGGCGCGGACGCCGCCTACGGGCTATCGCCAACGCGGCCAGGTCGACCAATCGCCCGAGGCTCTCTCTGCTCCTGCTGCCGAGCGACGAGCCGGGTAGTCCTGCCATTGGCAATCCAACGATCGGAAGAGCACGACATCTGCTTCCCAGATTTCAATCGCGCGTGGCGGGATCGGAAGCGACGATGCTCCTTCCTGCAGTATTGCAAAGCCATGCTGCTTGGCAGCGTCCAGGTCGTCAGCGCTGATATCTGCAGGAAACAGGACGTGGCCGCGGTCATTCAGGAAGTAACAGCGGTAATCTCGCATGGGATGTTCTGACTTCTTTGGTTCTTGGTGGGACATGCCGTTTTCTGTGACCGGCAAGCGGGCATCCGTCACCTGACTGGTGGCGGGCCGTTCAGCGCCCGGAGTGCGATCGCCTCACTGGGATCGGCGACACGCTTGATCGATTTCATCATAAGCGAGCCGGTTGGCTTCCAAGGACCTTCGGCAGCGCTCAGCCGCTTGTCATGATCAATCCAGGCTTCGGCCTCTGACCTGGTCTCGAAACCGAGAATCGTTTGACGGATGCCATCGCTGCCCTGGATCGCTATCTGAAAGCTGGTTCGGCCAACTGTCGGGACAACAATATATTAACCTTCCCAAAGTAGTTGCCATGACGACGGGGACATGTGCTAATCCGCGTGCTTATGAAAACCGATGCTCGTGCTCTGGACCATTCGACGCTGACCGAGCTGCGCAAACGCGGCGTTGCGGCGGTGCAATCAGGTGAAAGTCCCACCCATGTTGCTGCCGCGCTCGGGGTCAATCTGCGCACCCTATTCCGCTGGCTCGCACAGTATCGGCGCGGCGGATGGGGTCAGCTGGAAGCGCGCAAGCGCGGAGGACGTCCACCGAAGCTCGATGGCCGTGCCCTGCGCTGGATCTATAACACGGTGGCCAACAAGAACCCTCTGCAGTTGAATTTTCCGTTCGCGCTATGGACCGCGGCGATGGTGCAGACACTGATTGCCGAGCGGTTCGACATAGATCTGAGCCACAGTTCAGTGTGCCGGTTGCTGAACCAGCTCGGGCTAACCGCGCAACGCCCGCTGTGGCGGGCGTACCAGCAGAACCCTGAGACGGTGCAGCGCTGGCTGGAGACGGACTATCCGTCGATCCAGCGTCGCGCAAGACGCGCAGGCGCACGGATCTTCTTCGCCGACGAGGCCGGCGTCCGTTCGGACTATCACAGCGGCACAACCTGGGGGAAACGAGGCCAGACGCCGGTGGTCTCCAGCACTGGCGCACGGTTCGGCGCCAACCTGATCTCGGCGATCAGCGCCCAAGGCGAGCTCCGCTTCATGCTGACCAAGGGGCGGGTCACTGCCGCGGTGTTCATCGAGTTCCTCCGGCGATTGCTGGTCAACGCGACGAAGCCGATCTTCGTGATTGTCGACGGGCATCCGACGCACCGAGCCAAGTCGGTCGCGAGGTTCGTGGCAGAACAAGCGGGCATGCTGGGGCTGTTCTTCCTGCCGCCCTATTCGCCGGAGCTGAACCCCGACGAATATGTATGGAATGATCTGAAGGCCCAGTGCACCGGGCGCAAGGTGATCAACTCACTCACGCAACTGCGTCAAATGATCATCTCACATATGCGGCAGCTACAGAAGTTGCCTATGCTGGTACGCAGTTTCTTCCGTGCACCCACGACGCGCTATGCGCATGCTTGAATGGCAACTATTATGCGAAGCTTAATATGTGGTCATGCAGGATATCTCCTGGCAAGCGCAACGCGCGGACCGGGTTTTGTCTCCAGGTCAAGGCGAGCCGGAATATCGGCGCTGCCACATATAAATTCCATGCATGTCGATCGTCGGCGCCCATAGAATTGGCATAAGCGATCATTCTGCCTCCGCAGGGCCTTGATCTCACAAGGGCCGATCCGAAGCCGTGCGAGGCGTACATGAAATTGCTGCGACATCCTGATGTAAATATCGTCCTCGATATTTGCCGCTTGGACGCGCACGCATGCCATTTCCACACCAGCAGGCTTTGACACAAATGGCGATTATTTATCCGCGTGCATCTGCGTGCATCTGCGGTTTCATATACTTTCCTACCTACGTCTCCGACCGTTCCCTACGCCGGCAACGCCGCCCCTCGCCCGAACGCGGCGTACGGCTCGATCGGCCGGCGCGTCATCGACAGCGTCGCCGCCGCACCGATCAGCGCGAGCACGCCGGCCACGGCGAACGTGCCGTTGAAGCTGCCGGTCAGCGCCACGACATAGCCGGTGACGATCGGCCCCATCATGCCGAACGAGTTGCCGCCCAGCACGGTGATGCTGGTCACCTTGCCGATGTCCGCCGGGTTGCGCACCAGGTCCGTCACCAGCGCGAAGTTCAGCGCGCTGCCGGCCGCCCCGGTGGACCGCGCGACGGCGAGCACCAGCACGATCAGCCACAGGCTGTCGACGAACGGTATCAGCAGGATGCTCGCCGCACTCACCAGCATCACCGCCAGCATCGAGCGCCGGCGTCCCGCATGCACGGCATCGCGCGACAGCACCCGGTCGCTGACGCGTCCCAGAACCACGGCCACGACCGTCGCCGCGCCGAACGGCACCGCGGTCAGCATGCCGGCGTTCAGCACCGACAGGCCCTTCGCGGTCTGCAGATAGCTCGGCAGCCAGGTCAGCAACATGTAACCGCCATAGACCTCGCAGCCCTGGGTCAGGAACAGCCCCCAGACGCTGCGAAGGCTCAGCAGGTGCAGCAGCGGCGAGGCGCCCTGTGGTGTGGCCGCGGGCTTCGTCTCGCCGTCGCGCTCCACCAGTATCTTGTCGCGTTCCGCCGGGCGCAGCCACGCCACGCGCTCGGGCCGGTCGAATGCGATCAGCCAGGCCGCGAGCCAGATGAAGCCGATGCTGCCTGCCACCAGGAAGCCCGCGCGCCAGCCGAGCCAGGCCACCACCGCCGAGACCAGCACCGCGCCGATCGCCGGACCCGCCGCCGCGCCGGCGCCGAAGATCGCGTTGGCGACGCCGCGTTCGGACGCCGGGAACCACTCGCGGATCACCCGGTTGCAGGCCGGCCAGCTGGTCGATTCGCGCATTCCCATGACGATGCGCGTGGCCGCCATCGAGACGAAGCCAGTGGAAAACCCGGTCGCCACGGTCGCCGCCGACCACAGCCCGATGCCGGCCGCATTCACCACCTTGCCGCCGAAGCGGTCCACCAGCAGGCCGACCGGCAGCAGGCAGAGCACATACATCCACAGGAACGACGACAGCAGGAAGCCCATCTCGACCGGCGACAGCTTGAACTCGGTGGCGATCGGCTTCGCGGCGACCGACAATGCGACACGGTCGGTGTAGTTGATCAGCGTCAGCGTGAACAGAAACACGCAGACCCAGACACGGCGGTAGTGCATTGTCGTTCCCTCCGTGGACGATGTCCCAGTTTGAATTGAAGTCGAACTCGTTGCCTGGCCCGACCCGTGAGTGACCTGCAGTTCGATGCGATTCCTGTGTTCCGTCAGGCAGATCAAAAGGCGATGCGGGTGACCTCGCTGCCGTTCAGACGGAACAAACCGTCCTACGGTGCATCGAGGAGCTGCGCCTGGGCTGCGTCGAGACCGAGATGAAGAACGCGCAGCACCCGCCCTGCAATACCGTGCGATACGATGATGCGAGATGCTGCCCCGCGCCTGGCAACGCGACGCAGAGCACGGTTCAGCCGTTTGGCCAACCCATGCAGAACTCTCACCGTCGGGTGATTGGAAGGACATTGTGCGGTGCTCCGGATGGGCTTGCAGTTCCGGCCAGCGTGCCGCCATCTCCAACTCCGTCATCCCCTCGTCCGATCCCATGCCGATCTCCATGAGGTCGGGATCAATGACGACAGGTTCCTTGATCGCAGCCACGTTCGCAATGATGCGGGCGGTATCGAGGGCACGGCCGAGGGGGCTTGAAAAGATCATGGCATCGTTGGGATCAATTCGAACAGCAAGGACGGCGCCCGCGCGTCGCGCCTGGTCTCGCCCCAATTCCGTAAGCGACGAGTCGGTATGCCCATGATGGCGCCGCGCCAGGTTGAACTCGGTCTGCCCATGACGAACCAGATAGATCACGTCCGTCAGCTTGCGGCCCCGATGGAGGAAGGGCAAGCTTGGCGGCGAATGTCCTCGGACCCGGCAACAGGAGGAACGCAGCCATGTCCACCACCGAAGCCGTCACGGAAAGGCCTGCCCTGCTCTCAGAACTTCCCGAGCGACTGCATCACCATGCCTACGTGGTGCGCGATCAGGAGGTGAACCGGCAGTTCTTCGAGGACCTGCTGGGCATTCCGCTGGTCGCCACCTGGTGCGAGCAGCATCACAACGCGATGCTCGGGCGCGACGTCGCGATGTGCCACACCTTCTTCAGCATGGCCGACGGCGGCGCGCTGGCGTTCTTCGCGTTCGGCGACCCTGAGGTCTACAAACTGGTGATCGCCGAGAAGCCCCCGGTGGTCGGCAGCTTCGACCACGTGGCATTCAAGGTGTCGGACCGCACCTACGACGAGATCGTCGCGCGGCTGAAGGCGGCGGGCGAGCCATACCGGGAGAGCGATCACGGCTACTGCAAGTCGGTATACGCCACGTCGCCCGACGGGCTGATCGTCGAGTTCACCGTCGATCCGCCCGGTGTCGAGGAGATCGACGCGATCCGCCGCGCCGATGCGCATTCGGAGTTGGCACGCTGGATGGCCGGCGACCACCGCACCAACAACGATCTGCGGCCGCGGTCGCACTAGCGCCATGGGCCAGCTCGACGGCAAGGCCGGCATCATTACCGGCGCGGCGTCCGGCATCGGCGCTGCCTGCGCGCGGACGCTGTCGCACGAGGGTGCCAAACTGCTGCTGACCGATCTGGACGAGGCTGCCGGTCGGCGCGTGGCCGAGGCGACCGGCAGCGTCTTCCTGCGCCATGACGTGACCGACGAGGCGGGCTGGCCTGAGGTCGTGGCGGCGGCGGAACAGCGGCTGGGCGGGCTGCATCTGCTGGTGGCGAATGCCGGCATCGGCATCATGGGTCCGGCGATCGACATGACGCTCGCCGATTGGCGGCGGCAGATGGCGGTGAACGTCGACGGCGTGTTCCTGTCGGTGAAACACTGCGTTCCCGCGATGCGCCGTTCCGGCGGCGGATCGATCGTGATGATGTCGTCGGTGGCCGGGATCCGCGGTTCTGCCGGGCTGGCGGGCTACAGCGCAACCAAGGGCGCCGTGCGGCTGTTCGCCAAGTCGATCGCGCTGGAATGCGCCGCGGCGCACGACGGCATTCGGGTGAACTCGGTGCATCCGGGCGTGATCGACACGCCCATCTGGACCAAGCTGCCGCCTGGCGCCAATGCGCCGCTCGATCCGAACAAGATCGCCGAGGCGACGGTGCCGATGGGCATCGCCGGCCAGGCCAAGGACATCGCCAACGGGGTGCTGTTCCTGTGTTCCGATGCGTCGAGCCACATGACGGGGTCGGAACTGGTCATTGATGGCGGGATGACCGCCGGGCGGGTGGGACGGCTGGGCGGGTGAAGGCCGCTGTCGTCGCGCAACGAGTGCCGGCAAATGCGACTGCACTACCCCTCGGCCAAGTCAGGACGCGGCTGGCTTCACCGACAGACGCAGCCCAAGAGCGCGCATGACCCGCAGCAGCGTGCTCAATTCCGGGTTTCCCCCGGGGCTGAGTGCGCGGTACAGGCTCTCTCGCGAGAGCCCAGTCTCACGAGCGACCTGGCTCATGCCGCGCGCCCGCGCAATAACGCCGAGCGCGTCGGCAATGAAGGCTGGGTCGCCTGTCTCGATGGCCTCGGTCATATACGCAGCGCAGGCCTCGTCATTGTCGAGGTAGGCTGCCGGATCGAAGGGCCGCGTCTCAAGAGGCATCCGTTTCGTTCTCCAACTGTCTCGCTAACGTCTTGGCGGTCTCGATATCACGTGACTGCGTCCGCTTGTCGCCGCCGCAGAGCAGGACGATCAGAACTGTCCCGCGTTGCACGAAATACACGCGGAAGCCAGGACCGTGGTGGATCCGAAGCTCGCTTACGCCGCCGCCGATCGGCTTTACGTCGCCAGCGTTGCCGAATGCCAATCGTCTCACCCGGACAGCAATCCTGGCCTTCGTCGTGGCATCCCGGAGTCTCTCAAGCCACGCGGCGAAGACCGCGGTTTCGCGTATCTCGACCATACCGATGTAGCATATAAGCTACAAGTGAAAATGTAAAATATCTACCTCGCCGGCGGCACCCCCGCCTGCGTCAGCGCCGCCGCCTGCCGTTCCGCCAGCGCCGCCTCGTCGAAGTCGGCGATCAGTCCGTGGAACAGCCGGCTCCAGTTCAGTTCCGCCTTCAGCCGCAGGAACACACCGCCCAGCCCGATCGCCGAGCGGTCCATCAGCACGAACTCGCGCGGCGGCTTCACCCCGCCGGTGCGCTTCAGGCCGGCATGCACGCGCTCGGCCACCTCGCGGCCGAACTGCGGATCGTCGGTCTCCTGGATGCGGCGCACGCGGTCGTCGCACAGCGGCTCATACAGGAACCGCGCCCACAGGTTGAGCGCCGCCATCTTCTCGTTTGAAAGATCGGTGAACCCCCAGGTCGCGTAGGCGTGGTGTGCCTTGGCATCGTCGTTGTCGCGCACCGCCTCGAACAGGTCGATCACGCCGCGCACGAACTTCGCGTCGAACACGCGGATGGCGCCGAAATCGAGCAGATTCACCGTGCCATCCGCCCGCACCTGGTAATTGCCGAGATGCGGATCGCCATGGATCACGCCGTAGCGGTAGAACGGCACATACCACGCGCGGAACAGCGCCTCGGCGATGCGGTTGCGTTCCTCCTGGGGCGGGTCCTCCGCCAGACGATGCATTAGCGGCCTGCCCTCTAGCCAGGTCATCGTCAGCAGCCGCCGCGTGCAGTAGCCCTTGATCGGCACCGGCACATGCACCGTCGGATCGTTCGCCAGCATCAGGCGATAGAGCCGCATCTGCGCCGCCTCGCGCTCGTAATCGAGCTCCTCGCGCAGGCGCTGGGTCAGTTCCTTGTAGATCTCCTCATGCTGGATGGCGTTGTCCATGCGGTGATAGACCGCCATTGCCAGACGCAACTGGCGAAGGTCGCCCTCCACGGTGCTCGCCATGTCAGGATACTGCAGCTTGCACGCGACCTCGGTGCCGTCGTGCAGGGTGGCGCGATGCACCTGGCCCAGGCTCGCCGCAGCCGCCGCGTCGCGGCCGAACGCCGCGAACTTCGCCTGCCAGTCGGCGCCGAGTTCGCTCACCATGCGGCGGCGGACGAAGTTCCAACCCATCGCCGGCGCATTGGCCTGCAGTTGCGCGAGTTCCGCGGCGTATTCCGCCGGCAGCGCGTCGGGCACACTGGAGAGGAACTGCGCCACCTTCATCAGCGGCCCCTTCAGCCCGCCCAGGATGGTGCGCAGGTCCTCGGCATGGCTGGCCCGGTTGGTCCGGATGCCGAACATGCGCTCGCCGGCGACGCGCGCGGCGATCCCGCCCATCGCCCCCGAGGTCCGCGCCATGCGGCGGAGTTCGCCGAACAGGTTGCTGCGGTCAGACATCGAAAGGGTTCGATGCAAATGCCGCAACCACAGGAATCACGGCAACCACGGGAATTACGGCAATCAAGACTCCCCCTCCCCTTGCGGGAGGGGGTTGGGGGGAGGGGTCAAATGTGCGGCTGCGTTGAACGCCAGTAATACACCTTCCAGATTGCTCAAAACATCAAGGTTAGATATCCTAAACACCCGGATGCCCTGCTTCATCATCCAGGCATCGCACATCGCATCGGTCGGAGAATCAATATGCGATATGCCATCGACTTCGACGACCAGGCGCGCAGCTGGGCAGTAGAAATCCGCGATGAACGGACCAAGCGGCATCTGTCGCCGAAACTTCAATTCCCCAAGCTGATGCTTGCGAAGCGCCTGCCAGAGCCTGCGTTCGGCAGGGGTTGCCATGCGACGCAGTGTCTTGGCGTGTTTGAGAAGCGACTGCGCGGACCCCTCCCCCCAACCCCCTCCCGCAAGGGGAGGGGGAGCATTGCCATCGCCTTTGCCTTCGTCTGCGTGGGTCACCCCGTCTGCTCCAACTCGTCGATGAAGCCGGCGATGACGTCGAGGCCCTTCTTCCAGAACGCCGGGTCGGATGCGTCCAGGCCGAACGGCGCAAGCAGTTCCTTATGGCGCTTAGTCCCACCCGCCCGCAGCATGGCCAGGTACTTCGCCTGGAAACCCGGATGCCCCGACTGGAACACCGAATACAGCGCATTCACCAGGCAGTCGCCGAATGCATAAGCGTAGACATAGAACGGCGAGTGGATGAAGTGCGGCACATACGCCCAGAACACGCCATACTCCGGCGTGAACTCGAACGCGGGCCCGAGGCTCTCGGTCTGCACCTGCATCCACAGTTCGCCGATCCGGTCCGGCACCAGCTCGCCGGAGCGGCGCTCGTCGTGCAGCAGCGTCTCGAAGTGATAGAACGCGATCTGCCGTACCACCGTGTTCAGCATGTCCTCGACCTTCGCCGCCAGCATGATGCGCCGGCGCCTGGGATCGGCCGCATCCAGCAGCGCGCGGAAGGTCAGCATCTCGCCGAACACGCTGGCGGTCTCGGCGAGCGTCAGCGGCGTGCTCGCCATCAGGTAGCCCTGCTCGGCCGCCAGCACCTGATGCACCCCATGGCCGAGTTCATGCGCCAGCGTCATCACGTCGCGCGTCCGGCCGTGGTAGTTCAGCAGCAGATACGGATGCGCCGACGGCACGGTGGGATGCGCGAACGCGCCGCCCGCCTTGCCGGGCTTCAACGTCGCATCGATCCACGGCCGGGCGAAGAAGCGCCCACCGACCTCCGCCAGCTCCGGGCTGAACGCCGCATACGCCGTCAGCACCCGCTCGCGCGCATCGTTCCAGCCGATCGAGCGATCATCGTCATCGGGCAGCGGCGCGTTGCGGTCCCAGTGCTGCAGCTTCGGCAGGCCGAGCCATTTCGCCTTCAGCAGGTAGTAGCGATGCGCGAGCCGCGGAAAATCCGCCCGCACCGCCGAGACCAGCGCATCCACCACCTCGTCTTCGACCATGTTGGAGCGGTTGCGGTAGCTGCCGGGCCGCGGATAATGCCGCCACGTATCGACGATCTCCTTGTCCTTCGCCAGCGTGTTGGTGACCAGCGAGAACAGCCGGACATTCCCGCCGAACGCCGCGCCGATCGCGCGCGCCGCGGCCTCGCGCACCGACCGGTCGCGGTCGGACAGCAGGTTCAGCGCGGTGCTGACCGTTAGGTCCTCGCCGCGCACCGGCACGCGCATCGCCGCCACCGTCTCGTCGAACAGCCGGCTCCACGCGCTGCGCCCGGTGACCTCCTTCTCGTGCAGCAGCTTCTCCAGTTCGTCGGAGAGCTGGTGCGGACGGAACACGCGCAGGTCGCGCAGCCAGGGCCGCCACTTAGCCAGCGCCGGATCCGCACATTTCTGCTCCAGCGCCGCCTCGTCCAGCCGGTTCAGCTCCAGGGCGAAGAACAGCAGATGGCTGCTGATCGTGGTCACCCGCTCGCTCGCGGTCTGGTAGAAGCGTCCGATCTCGGCATTCGTCGAATCGCCGGCGAACAGAAGCTGGGCATAGGACATCAGCCGGCCCAGCACCTCCTCGATGCGCTCGTACTCGGCGATGGCGGCGGCCAGAGCCCCGCCCGACAGCGATGCCAGCCTGCCCTGATGCGCTGCGGCGAAGGCGCGGGCCGCCTGTTCGGTGTGGCGAAAATCCGCCTCGACGGCGGGGCTGTCGGGAGCAGGGTAGAGATCGCCGAGGTCCCAGGTCGGCAATCCGTCCACCGGTTGCTGGCTGGCTGCGGCATCGGCTGGGGCGGTGGCGGTATGGCGCATCATTGCGTCCTCGTGAGGCTGCGGTATTCCATGCATGTAAGGTAGTGGGGGCCGCCGGCAAAGGGTTGCGCCCGTGCGGGACGCGCCAGGAGCGGCGGGAGGTGACGTGGAACTCAATCCAATTTGGCCCAATCTGGCCGCAATGATGTTCGCCCTGGCCCGAACCTGGCCGGACAAGCCGCTGCTGCGCTCGTTCCGCGACGGCGCCTGGCACTCCATTTCCTGGGGCGAGTTCGGCCGGATGGCGGCATCGTGCGCGCGGCAGCCTGCGCGCGGCCGGCGTGGCGGCCGGCGACCGGGTGGTGATCGTCTCGGAGAACCGCCCGGAATACCCGATCGCCGAGACGGCGCTGATGGCGCTGCGCGCCGTTCCGGTGCCGACCTACACCACCAACACAGTGGAGGACCACGCCCACATCCTGCGCGACTCCGGCGCGCGGGCAGCCATCGTGTCCTCTCCTGCGCTCGCGGGCGTGCTGCGCGAGGCCGGCCGTCTGACCGGCGGGCTCGATCTGCTGGTGGTGATCGGAGGTCCGCCCGAAGCGGCCGGCGGATCGCCTCGGCTGATGCACTGGGCCGACCTTGTCGCCGATGCGGCGCCGCCCGACGATATCGCGCTGGAAGCCGCCGCCATCCCCGGGACCGCGCTCGCCTGCCTGATCTACACGTCCGGCACCGGCGGAGCGCCGAAGGGGGTGATGCTGCCGCACCGCTCGATCCTGTCGAACTGCCGCGGCGCGGTCGAGCTGATGCGGCCGCTCGGGCTGCGCGACGAGGTGTATCTGTCCTATCTGCCGGCCTCGCACAGCTACGAGCACACGGTCGGCATCTTCTTCCTGCCCAGCATCGGCACCGAGATCGTCTATTGTCGCGGCGTCGAGCATCTGGCGGCCGATCTGCTGACGGTCCGCCCGACCATCCTCACCGCGGTGCCGCGCGTACTGGAGATCATCCGCGGCCGCGTCCTGGCGCAGGTGGCCCGCCAGCCGGCCTGGCAGCAGACCTTGTTCCGCTGGGCGCTGGATATCGGTCTGAAGCGGGTGGACCATCGAAGACTGACCATCATCGAGTGGCTGCTGGATCCGCTGCTCGACCGGCTGGTGCGCGCCAAGGTCCGCGCCCGCTTCGGCGGCCGTCTGAAGGCGGCGATGTCGGGCGGCGCGCGGCTGGAGCCCGAGGTCGGCCGGTTCTACCTCGCGCTGGGGCTGCTGATCATGCAGGGCTACGGCCAGACCGAGGCGGGCCCGGTGATCAGCGCCAACCCGCCGGACGCGATCCGCATCGACACGGTCGGCCGCGTGCTGCAGGGCGTGGAGCTGCGTCTGGCAGAGGATGGCGAGATCCTGGTGCACGGCGATCTCGTGATGGACGGCTACTGGCGCCTCCCCGAGGCGACGGCGGCGGCGATCCAGAATGGCTGGCTGCACACCGGCGACATCGGTGTGCTGGACGACGACGGCTATCTGCGCATCACCGATCGCAAGAAGGACATGATCGTGCTGTCGGGCGGCGAGAACGTGTCGCCGGCAAAGGTCGAGAGCATGTTGATGGCCGAGCCGGAGATTTCCCAGGCCGTGGTCGCCGGCGACGGCCGCTCGTCCCTGACCGCTTTGGTGGTTCTCACGGATGGCCATGACGACGTGTCGGCTGCGCTGGCCGTGACGCGCGTGAACCACCGGCTGTCGGTGACCGAACGCATACGCAAGCATGCGATCGTGCCGCCGTTCACGCTGGAGAACGGCCTGCTGACGCCGACGCACAAGATCAAACGGATGCTGGTGATCCGCTCGAACACCGAGGTGCTGGCGAAGCTGCACGGCTAACCCGGTCTTCATCAAACGGCCCTATGCCACTCATGCGGCATAGGGCCGCCACTGGAGACGGGTACAATGCTTTGCATTGCGCTGCGCATCCGGTGGGGTAGGTGGCGGATGAAGCTCAGCTTCTTCATCCGCCGTTAGTCTACTCGACCGGCCCCGGCGGGCCCGCCTTTTGGTGAGCTCGTCGGGTGCCCGGCACACATACCAGAACCCCCAGTCCGCTTCAACGACGTACGGCACTCCCAGACGCCGGTCCACATCGAGAGGCCTTGCTTCACCACATCTTCACCACGCGGCCTGTTCTGTTGCCGATCCTGACGCTGGGGTGCCCGACGTGGGCCAGTCGCGCAACGAAGGGCGCCATGACCATTCGATATAGAGGGCAGCTTAGGCGCGAGCGGATCGTCGGCTCGCGGGCCGCAACGGCGAGTGGCGTGTTGCGGACCAGCCCCGTGACGCTGATGGTAGTGCTGCTGCTGCACTTCTGCTCACCGTTCCCGGCGCTGAATGCGCTGGCGCCGCGCGACGGCATTACGCTGACGCGCGACATCGCCTACGCCGACGGCCCACGCCGCAGCCTCGACGTCTATGCCCCGCGCCCGGCTGACACGTCCGCACCGGTGCTGGTGTTCTTCTATGGCGGCGGTTGGACGTCCGGATCGAAGGCGATGTACCGGTTCGTCGGCGCTGCCATGGCCGCGCATGGCGTGCTGGTCGTGATCCCCGATTACCGGCTGTATCCGGAAGTGAGGTTCCCCATGTTCATGGACGATGCGGCTGCCGCGGTCGCCTGGGCGCATGCGAACGCAGCGAAGTTCGGCGGCGATGCGCATCGCCTGTTCCTGATGGGCCATTCCGCCGGTGGACAGATCGCCACGCTGCTCGCGCTGGATTCGAGCTATCTGCGATCGGTGGGTCTGTCGGCGGAGCGCGATGTGTGCGGTGTGATCGGCCTGGCCGCGCCATACGACTTCGTGCCGCTCGAAAGCACCGCGGCGAAGGCTATCTTCGGACCCGAAGCCGATTGGCCGCGCTCACAGCCGATCGGCCATGTATCGGCGCTGGCCCCGCCGATGCTGCTTCTGGCGGGGCGCGGCGATAACACGATCGATCCTGGCAGCACGCTGCGCCTCGCCGCGCGACTGCGCGCTGCCGGTGCCAGCACACGCGACGAGCTTTATCCGGACGTCGGCCACAGGACGCTGATCGCGGCGTTCGCAGGGCCACTGGCATTCCTCGCACCTGTGCGTGAGGCGACGCTGCGCTTCATCGAGGCACACAGCGCGTGCGGCGAACGATGACGGCCCGTGCATCGTCGGGACGGCGCGGCCCGCGCGCTTGCTTGACATCGCAAAGTGCCGCCGGATACTCGCCCATGGCGTGATGCGAGCCTCGAAATGACCGGACGTCCGTGCCCGATGACCGCGCCTGACCGGTAGCCCGCGTGCTCGCCTTTATCGTCTCGCGCATCCTCCAGGCCATTCCCGTGATGCTGGTGGTCGGCTTCCTGGCCTACGCGCTGTTCGCCTTCGTCGGCGATCCGGTCACCATCATGCTTGGCCAGGACCACACCGAGGCACAGCGCCAGGCGTTGATCCACCAGCTCGGCCTCGATCAGCCGTTCTTCGTCCAATACGCCAAATTCATGCTGGCCGCGCTGCATGGCAATTTCGGCATCAGCTTCCGCCTGGCTCAGCCGGTCGCCAGCCTGATCGCCGAACGCCTGCCGGCGACGCTGGAGCTGGCCTTCACCGCCTCGGTGCTCGCCACGCTGATGGGCATCCCGCTTGGCGTCTATACCGGCATCTACCGCAATTCGCCGCTGGCGCGGCTGTTCATGGTGATCAGCCTGATCGGCGTATCGCTGCCGGTGTTTCTGCTTGGCATACTGCTGATCCTGATCTTCGCCGTCGCACTCGGCTGGCTGCCGAGCTTCGGCCGCGGGCCGGTGACGCATGTCGGCGCCTGGTGGACCACCGGGTTCACCTCCTGGGCCGGCATCAAGGCGCTGATCCTGCCGGGGGTCACGCTCGGGCTGTTCCAGATGACGCTGATCATGCGCCTGGTGCGGGCCGAGATGCTCGAAGTGCTGCGCACCGACTACATCAAGTTCGCCCGCGCCCGCGGCCTGTCCAACCGGACGATCAATTTCGGCCACGCATTGAAGAACACGCTGGTGCCGGTGATCACCATCATCGGCCTGCAGCTCGGCGGCATCATCGCCTTCGCCCTTGTCACCGAGACGGTGTTCCAGTGGCCGGGCATGGGACTGCTGCTGGTCCAGTCGGTGGCAGTGGCGGACATCCCCGTCATGGGCGCCTACCTCATGCTGATCGCGCTGGTCTTCGTCACGATCAATCTGGTCGTCGATCTGCTGTACTACGCCGTCGATCCGCGCCTGCGCATCGATCGCCGCGCCGCGTCGGGGGCCCGATGAGCGAGCAGACGATCCAGGCGCCGCACGCGGAGGGGCGGCTGGCGCGCATGCTCGACAGCGACCTGCTGTACAGCTTTCGCGGTTCGCCGGTTGCCGTCGTCTCGGCTGTGGTCGCGCTGGTGCTGATCATCGGCTCGGTCGGCGCGCCATGGCTCGCGCCGCACAATCCGATGGATCTCGCGAGCCTCAGTCTGCTCGACAGCCTCAAGCCGCCGCTGCCGTTGGCCGACTCCGACTGGTCCAATCCGTTCGGCACCGACAACCAGGGGCGCGACGTACTGTCCGCCATCATGTACGGCGCGCGGATCAGCCTGCTGGTGGGTTTTCTCGCCGTGGGATTCGCCGTTGTCGTCGGCGTGGCGGTCGGTCTGGTTGCCGGCTACGCGGGCGGATTCGTCGACTCGCTGCTGATGCGCATCGCCGATGTGCAGCTGACGTTTCCGTCGATCCTGACCGCGCTGCTGGTCGACGGCGTGATCGGCGCGGCGCTGCCCCGCACGCTGCACACGTCGTTGCAGCTTTACGTGTTGATCTTCGCCATCGGCATCAGCCTGTGGCCTGGCTTCGCACGCACCGTCCGCGGCTCTACGCTGGTGGAGCGCAACAAGGACTACGTGATGGCCGCGCGAGTCATCGGGCTGTCTTCGACACGGGTGATGCTGACCCATGTGCTGCCCAATGTGATCGGGCCGGTGCTGGTGATCGGCACGCTGGCGCTGGGCAATGCGATCATCGCGGAGGCGACCCTGTCGTTCCTGGGCGTGGGACTGCCGCCGACCGAGCCGTCGCTTGGGACGCTGATCCGTATCGGCAATGACTTCCTGTTCTCCGGCCAGTGGTGGGTGACGATCTATCCCGGCATCGCGCTGGTGCTGATGGTGCTGTCGATCAACCTGCTCGGCGACTGGCTGCGCGACGCGCTGAACCCGAGGCTGCGATGACGAGTGCGCCAGTACGACACCTCTCCCGCTGCGCGGGAGAGGTCGGCGTGCGAGAGCACGCCGGGAGAGGGTGCCGCCGTGAGACCCTCTCCCGGCGCGCAAGTGCGCGCCGACCTCTCCCGCGCGGCGGGAGAAGGTGTACCCGTCTGATCTGACGCATGCCTCTCCTCTCCGTCCGCGACCTGACCGTCGAATTCCCCACCCGCCGCGGGCTGCTGCGGGCGATCGACCACGTCTCGTTCGACATCGAGGCCGGCGAAATCCTTGGCGTTGTCGGCGAATCGGGCGCCGGCAAATCGCTGACCGGCGCGGCCATCATCGGCCTGCTGGAACCGCCCGGCCGCATCGCCGGGGGCCAGATCGTCCTCGACGGCAGGCGGATCGACAACCTTCCCTACGAGGCGATGCGCCAGATCCGCGGAAGACGCATCGGAACCATCTTCCAGGACCCGCTGACCACGCTCAATCCGCTCTACTCGATCGGCCGCCAGCTTGTCGAAACGATGCAGACGCACCTCGATCTGTCCGACGCCGATGCGCGCAAACGCGCCATCGGCTGGCTGGAGGAGGTCGGCATTCCCGCCGCGGCCCAGCGCATCGACGCCTACCCGCACGAATTCTCGGGCGGCATGCGCCAGCGCGTGGTGGTGGCACTCGCGCTGTGCGCCGAACCGCGCCTGGTCATCGCCGATGAACCCACCACGGCGCTGGACGTCTCGGTCCAGGCGCAGATCATCACGTTGCTCAAGCGCCTCACGCGCGAGCACGGCACTGCGGTGATGCTGATCACGCACGACATGGGCGTGATCGCCGAGACCGCCGACCGCGTCGCGGTGATGTACGCCGGCCGCGTGGTGGAGATCGGACCGGTGGCCGAGGTGATCAAACATCCGGCGCATCCCTACACCGAGGGCCTGATGGGCAGCATTCCCTCGCTCGAGCACCGGGTCGAGCGGCTGCGCCAGATCGACGGCGCGATGCCGCGGCTCAATGCCATCCCGCCGGGCTGCGCCTTCAATCCGCGCTGCCCGCTGGTGTTCGACCGTTGCCGGGTCGAGCGGCCGGAGCTGCTGGATGCCGGAGCGACGCGCGCCGCGTGCTGGCTGGCGGCCGACCGCACCGCCACGCGCGCCGAGCGTGCGACGCATGCCTGACACGGCGCGCACCGGCGGCTGCCAGTGCGGCGCGGTCCGCTATGCGATCGCCGAGGCGCCGCTGCGGCTCTATGTCTGCCACTGCCGGGAATGCCAGAAGCAGTCGGGGTCGGCCTTCGGCATGTCGCTGATCGTGCACCGCGCGGCGTTCGCGGCCACGCAGGGGACGACGGGAAAATGGTCGCGCCGGGCGGACAGCGGCCGCACGATGTCGTGCTTCTTCTGCGCCGTCTTGCGGTTCGCGTCTGTGGCATGCGCGTGAGGGGATCGATACCGTCAGCGTCAAGGCCGGCTCGCTCGACACGGCGGCGGATTTCTCCTGCGCTGTGCACATCTGGACGTCGCGCAGGCTTCCCGGAATGGTCATTCCGCCGGACGCGGAACAATATGCGGAGGAGCCACCGTGAGCAGCGCCTCGTCGGCTGTCTCCCGCTCCGCCCCTCGGGGCGGAGAGGGTCGGGGTGAGGTGGGGGCCTCCTCCAGCTCCCGCATCACAACAAGCAGGACTCCGTCGATGTTCCCCAACAACTCGTTGTTCCAGAACCGGATGACCCGGTAGCCATGTCGCGCCAACTCAACGGACCGCGCCGCATCGGCTTCCTGCTCGAAAGCGTGCTGGCCGCCATCGATCTCGATCGCGAGCTTCCGCGCCGGGCAGGCGAAGTCCACCACGCGCCGTCCGATTGGATGCTGGCGGCGGAACTTCCACGGCCTGCATCTGTCGCGCAGGGCGTACCAGAGCCGCTGCTCCGCATCGGTGGCCTGGCGGCGCAGGCGGCGGGCGGTGGTCGTTCGATCTCGCAGCGGCATTTGCCCGACCTCACCCCGACCCTCTCCGCCCCGCAGGGGCGGAGAGAGAGGTTATGCGCCTGGCGTGCTTCGCAATGTGTGAACGCAGCGGCCATGCCTGAAGCGCCGCTCGACACCCATTCCGTCACCGACGCGCCGATGCTCGAGGCAACCGGCGTGACGCACTACTTCGACGTCTCGAAACCATGGCTGCAGCGCGTCATCGCGCGCGAACATCGGCTCACCCTGCGGGCGGTCGACGATGTGTCCTTCGCCATCCCGCGCGGCACGACGCTGTCGCTGGTGGGCGAGTCGGGCTGCGGCAAATCCACCATCGCGCGTCTCGCCGTCGGGCTCTATGCGCCGAGCGCGGGCGAGATCCGCTTCGAGGGCCAGCCGCTCTCCTCCGCCCGCGCGCAGCCCGAACTGCGCCGGCGGATGAACATGATCTTCCAGGACCCCTATGCCTCGCTCAACCCGCGCTGGCGGGTGCGCGACATCGTCGCCGAGCCGATCCGCGCGTTCGGCATCGTCCGCTCGGGGCGCGAGATCGCCGATGCGGTCGCCGCGCTGCTGATCCAGGTCGGGCTCGCGGCGTCGGACGGGGAGAAGTATCCGCACGAGTTCTCCGGCGGCCAGCGCCAGCGCATCTCGATCGCCCGCGCGCTGTCCTCGGAACCCGAGTTCCTGGTGTGCGACGAACCGACCAGCGCGCTGGACGTTTCGGTGCAGGCGCAGATCCTCAACCTGATGCGCGACCTGCAGCGGCGGCTCGGCCTGACGTACCTGTTCATCAGCCACAACCTTGCCGTCGTGCGCCACATGTCGGACCGGCTCGGCGTGATGTATCTCGGCCGTATCGTCGAGATCGGCCCCGGCGAGACGATCTTCCGCGCGCCGCGCCATCCCTACACGCGCCTGTTGCTCGACGCGATTCCGGACCTCGAACTGATCGGCCGCAGCCGCACGCCGGTGGGCGGCGAGGTGCCCAGCCCGATCGCGCCGCCGCCGGGGTGCCCGTTCCATCCGCGCTGCCCACTTGCCAATGCGCGCTGCCGCAGCGAGAAGCCGGGCCATACGCGGGACGGCGACGTGCTGGTCGCCTGCCATGCGGTGGAAGAGGGCAGGGTTTCGGTCTGATGTCGGGCGATGACCCAGGGGACAACGACCCGGGTCCCAACCCGCACCGCGCGCTGATCGGGCTGATCGCGATCGTGGCGCTGATCGGCGCGGTGTTGTTCATCATGCACCGACTCAACCAGGCGGCGCAGATTCAGGACTGTGTCGCCTCCGGACGCACCAACTGCGCCCCGATCGAGACGCCCGCCCGTTGAACGAATCAGGAGTCTTCTGCGATGGGTCGAGTCAGTACTGGACATATGCTACCAAAAGTTGCATTTCCGGCCGAATTGCATTGACTGGCGCCTTGGTGATCCATTAATTGGGCCACCTGCAAAGGCAGAACAGCCAGCCCGCCGGAGCCCAATGAAGGTACTGTTCGCGACGAGCGAGTTCGCCGGCCTGGCCAAGGCCGGCGGACTGGGGGACGTGTCCGCAGGGCTGCCGCGCGCGCTCAGGCGGCGCGGGATCGATGCGCGCGTGCTGATGCCGGCCTATCCGGACGTGATCGCCAGGGCGGGCGACATCACGATCGTGGCACATCTGCCAGGCCATGCGGGCATCGGCCCCTGCGCCATCGGCGAGGCCCGGACGGCGGACGGCCTGATCCTGTACCTCGTGCTTGATCCGTCGCTGTATCAGCGCACCGGCAGTCCTTACGCGGGACCGGAAGGGCTCGACTGGCCGGACAACGATCTGCGCTTTGCGCGCCTCTCGCTGGCTGCGGCGGAGATCGCCGGCGGCTGCGCCGGCATGAACTGGCAGCCGGACGTCCTGCACGTGAACGACTGGCCGGGCGCCCTGGCACCGGCGTATCTGCGCTGGCGCGGCGTTCGCGTCCCGACCGTTCTGACCATCCACAACATCGCCTATCAGGGCCTGTTCGCCCGCGACCGCATGCCGCTTCTCGGCATACCTGCGCATGCGTTCCATCTCGACGGTGTCGAGTTCCACGGTCGCATTTCGTTCCTGAAGGCCGGCCTGATCCATGCGGACCATGTGTCCACCGTCAGCCAGACCTATGCGAGCGAGATCACCACGGAGGCGCTGGGCGGCGGCCTGCACGGGCTGACCCGCGGTATCGCCGCCGAGGGCCGTCTGTCGGGCATCGTCAATGGGATCGACGAGAGTTGGGATCCGAGCAACGATCCGCACCTGCCGCATCATTTCGAGGCCGACGACCTGTCGGGCAAGCAGTCGAACGCCGACGTCGTCCGCACCGGGCTCTGCCTGAGACCGTCCGAGGGGCCGCTGTTCGGCGTGGTGTCGCGGCTGGTGCACCAGAAGGGGCTCGACATCGTCGCCGATGCCGCGTGCGACATCGTCCGGGAGGGCGGGCAGATCGCGATCCTCGGGCTGGGCGATCCGGAGACGGAGCACATGCTGAGCCGCCTCGCGCGCAGCCATCGCGACGATATCGGCCTGCTGATCGGGTTCAACGAGCCGATGGCGCGGCGGATCGTGGCCGGCAGCGACTTCTGCCTCATGCCGTCGCGCTTCGAGCCTTGCGGGCTGACCCAGATGCAGGCGCAGCGCTACGGCTCGCTGCCGATCGCCCACGCGACCGGCGGGCTGGCCGACACGATCGACGACGGCGCGACGGGGTTTCTGTTTTCCGATCTTTCCGGTGATGGACTGTTCGCGGCCTGCCGACGGGCATTCGAAACGTTCGGCGACGCCGATGTGCTGGCCGCGATGCGCCAGACCGCCATGGCGCGCGACTTCCACTGGTCCGGTGCGGCGGCGGAATACGAGCAGCTCTATCGGCGCCTGCTTGGGCCGTATGTCGACGGACGCCGCGCCGCAGACCGCGCGCCCGCGCCGGCCGGTGCGGCAGTTCAACACGGAGCTGCCGGCCGCGGCGTGACCGGCGTGTCGGGCCCGGGTTCCGGTTCGACGGCCTCCGGCTGCAGCGCGGTCTGTGTCGCGATGGCGGCGGTTTCCTCCGCCAGCGCCGCCTCCCGCACGGCGACCTGCCGCGGATCGGCATAGGTGGCGCGACGTTGGGCCATGGTCATGTCTTCCCACCGCCAGGGTTCGATCGGCTTGCCGAACCGGTCGCGCGGCAGGTAGCGCTCCGGTTCCATGGTTGGTCGTTCTTGCGGGGGCGCCGCCGCATCGGGCACCTCGACCGGCTTCGCGGCATCCACCTTCTTGCGCGCAGTCCTTGCGGGCTGGACTGTGGCCGGCGCCGGGACCTGCTGCTTCTCCAGCAGGCGCAGGGTGGCGAGCCGGACGCGCGACAGGGTCGCGGCGTTGCTGCGCGCGCGAGCGGCAGCGGCTGGGTCCGTTCCCGGCAGCAGGGCCACGCGGAAGCAGTCCATGATGACGTGATGGGCGGTGATCGCCTCGACGGCGAGCATGGCCTCCATGGCGGTGCGGGGCCGCATCGACCGGAAGGCCGCCCGGATAGCTTCGCGGCGCATGACGTCTGCCGCCTCGTCCTCGGCGGCCGGCAGCGTGCTGGCCAGGACACTAAGCAGGTAATCGGTGAACGCGGGGTCGAGCGTGTCGTTGCTATCGTCGGTTTGCAGGGTCATCGGACTGGCTCCTCGGCACCGCTGTGGGTACCCGAGTATGCCGGCAGACTGTAAACAAACCATGAACGTCAGCCGTGTCGGCCAACGACAGGGCGGGGGCCCCTTACTCCCCCTCCCCTTGCGGGCTTGGGCCGTGAAGCGGACCAAGCCCGCAAGGGGAGGGGGAGGGCTTTTCTTCGGTTCTCAGCCCCTACCCCTGCGCCACCGCGCCCGACCAGGGGGACGCAGCATCGCTGATGCCGGTGCGGGTGCCGTCAGCGGCCTGCACGATCACATTCGGGCAGGCGAAGTTGATCGGCACCGCGCCGTGCTCGACGACCTCCACCGGTCCGTCCGCCGCCAGCGCATCGAGCACGGCGGCAGGCAGGCGGCGGTCGGCGCTGGCGCTGTCGGCGCTGGAGACGTCGATGCGCGGATGATGCGCCGCCGTCGCCACGTCCATGCCGAAGTCCGCGATGAACGTCATGAGCTGGAACACAGCCGCCATGATGCGCCGTCCGCCCGAGGCGCCGCCGGCGATGAACGGCCGGCCGTTCTCGGTCAGCATGATCGGCAGCATGTTGCACAGCGGCCGTTTGCCCGGGGCAATCGAGTTCGGCATGCCGGGCCGCGGATCGAACCACATCATGCCGTTGTTCAGCAGCACGCCCGATTGCGGCAGCAGCACGCGGCTGCCGAACGAGGACATCAGCGTCGTGGTCATCGCCACCGTGTTGCCCTCGACGTCGCACGCGGTCAGGTGCGTGGTGCAGCTTTCGGCCGCCAGCGGTTCGGATTCGCCAAGCCCGGCCAAGCGTTCGGCATAGGCCGCCTTCATCACCCGGGCGAGCGCGCGATACCACGCAGCGGACGGCGCCGCGCCGCCATAGGGCGCATCGGCCATCCCCTCCAGCACGCGCTTCAGCGTCGGCGCCGCGGTCAGCCCGCCGGTGAGCTGCAGCGTCCGTCCGCGCCAGCCGACCTCCTCGGCCGGCCAGGTGCGGGCCTGGCAGCTCCGGAGATCCGCCAGCGACGCCACGCCACCGAGCGCCTTGATGTCGGCAGCGACCGAGGCCGCGACCTCGCCCTCGTAAAAGTCGCGCAGCCCAGCCTTGGCGAGGCGCTCCAGCGTTGCCGGCAGGTTGCCCTGGCGGAAGAAGCCGGGCTTGCCCTGGTAGGGGGGAGCGGGAGGCAATCCGTCCGGCAGGTAGACCTCCGCCGTCGTCGGATAGAGCCGGATCGCCGGTGCGGACGTGGCGACCTTCAGCGCGGTGTACCAGTCCTGCGGCAGGCCGCGCCGCGCCAGGGCGATCGCCGGCGCGATCACCTCGGCCAGCGGCAGTTTTCCCCATTGCCGGTGCATGTATTCGTAGCCGGCGACCGAAGAGGGAATTGCGACCGACAGCGGGCCGTGGATGTTGATGTCGCCCTCGACCTCCGGCCAGGCGAACAGGTCCGTCGTCATGCGCCCGGTCAGCCGGTAGCGCGCGGGGTCCGTCGCTGCCGGCGCGCGCGGGCCGAAATCCACCACATCGGCGCGGGACTGGCCGGCGCGGTGCACCAGGGCAAAGCCGATGCCGCCGAGGCCGGAGTTCCACGGCTCGTGCGAGGCAAGCGCGAGCGCGGTCGCCACCGCCGCGTCGATCGCATTGCCCCCGGCGTCCAGCACGGCAACGCCCGCCTCCGCGGCGCCCTTCGCCTGCGACACCACCATGCCGCGCCTGCCTGTCGCCGACGGCTTGCTGAGCTGCCAGTGCTGCGTGATGTGCGGCGGCGGGGTGTACTGCATCTGCTCTTCCTGTCTCTTGTCTCAGCGAGGATGCGCTTGAGCCGTCATCTATGCACGCGGCCGCGCGCATCGACAAACCGTCGGAAGCCGTCGCAGCCTTCCTGGCATCCCGATTGACCGAGCACCGGCCGGCGCCGAAGATCGGCCGACGTGAATTGCCGTGCTCCTGAAGACAAAGAGACAATGGACGCCTCGGGGGAAGCCTCGGGGGAAGCCTCGGGGGAAACGACATGAACTGCTGTGGTTGCTGTCACGCGGTGACTCGCCGGCAATGGATATGGGGCACGATCGTGACGTCGGTCAGCGCGATGCTGGCGGGCGGCATCGCACCGCGCGGCTCGACAGCCGCGGCGCAAACGGCCGCGACCACGTCTGCCGCGCTTGACGTCCTGCGCAAGTCCGTTTCCGTCGATGTCCACACGCATGGCGGGACGACCGGCATTATCTCGAAGGCACCGCCCAACAACGACCTTGCGACGGGCATGCGGGCGGGATCGCTTGCGGTCGCCTGCCTCGCCGACGTGCCGGACGCTCCGCTTCTCGGAAGGACGCCGGCGGGCGTCCCCGGCGCGCTGCGCGCACCTGCCCCGGGTGAGCTCTATCAGTACCACCTCGACCGCCTCGCCTGGGTCGATGCGATGGTGGCGGACCACGGCCTGCGCCGCGCGCTGACCGCGAGCGACATCGCTGCGGCGCATGCTGCCGGCCAGCCGGTCATCGTCATGGACATCGAAGGGTTCGACTTCCTGGAGGGGAGGTTCGAACGGCTCGAGGAGGCGCACCAGCGCGGCGTCCGGCACGCTCAGCTTGTGCACTTCACGCCGAACGACATCGGCGATTTCCAGCTTGGTGCGGTAACTCACAACGGCCTCACCCCATTCGGCGCCGAGGCGATCCAGGCGTGTCACCGGCTTGGGGTCGTCTGCGATGTCGCGCACGCCACCGAGGACACGGTGAAGCAGGCAGCCAAGGTCGCCACGAAACCTCTGCTGCTGTCGCACACCGCGATCGCCAACTCGCGCGCGATGGGTCCCACGCCGCTGAAGGGGCGCCAGATCAGCCCCGACCATGCGCGGATCATCGCGGAGACCGGCGGCTCCATCGGCATCTGGCACTTCTTCCCGAGCCTGGACAAGTATGTCGAAGGGATAAAGGAGATGGTCGATGTCGTCGGCGTCGATCATGTCTGCATCGGCACCGACCAGCAGATTTCGCCTGGCAGTCTGCAGGACTATGCGCAATGGGTGCAGCTCGTCGCGGCGATGTTGCGCAGCGGCTTCACGTCCGACGAAACCGGCAAGATCGTCGGCGGCAACTACATGCGTATTTTTCAAGTTGCGGTCGGCTGACGGAGCGGGCGCTGATCACTGGTACTGAGAGTGGCCGGTGAGACTGCTCATCTTC
This sequence comes from uncultured Alphaproteobacteria bacterium, assembly GCA_963794185.1. Classification (GTDB taxonomy): domain Bacteria; phylum Pseudomonadota; class Alphaproteobacteria; order Acetobacterales; family Acetobacteraceae; genus JAMXLO01. The sequence goes on from CAWCDM010000106.1 coordinate 25,221, forward strand.
GCTGCCCTGGTGTGGCTCGGCGTGCATATCGGCATTGCCGGCACGCGTGTCCGGGAAGTGCTGGTGCGGCGCATCGGCGAGAACCGGTTCCGCGGCCTGTTCTCGATCGCGTCGATCGCCATGATCGCCCTGCTCATCGCAGCGTGGCGGCGTTCGTCGACCGAGCCACTATGGTACGCGCCGGACTGGCTGCGCTGGGTGCTGGCAGCGGCGATGCTGGTGGCGTTCCTGCTGTTCGTCGCCTCGGTCAGCACGCCTAACCCGACGATGGTCGGCCCACAGGGAGCGGTCATGCGGCCGCCGCGCGGCATCCAGAGGATCACGCGCCACCCGATGCTGTGGTCGTTCGCGATCTGGGCCGCCGTGCACATTATCGGCAGCGGCGACACCGCGGCGATCGTGTTCTTCGGGACGTTTCTGGTGACCGCGCTGGCAGGCATGCCATCGATCGACCGCAAGCTGGCGCGGCGCAATCCCGCCACGTGGCAGGCGCTGTCGGCTGCCACCTCGATCGTGCCGTTCGCGGCGATCGCGCAGGGGCGTAACCGCCTTGTGCCGCGCGAGATCGGCTGGCTGACACTGCTGATCGCGGTCGTCGCATGGGCCCTGGTGCTGTATCTGCATCCGTGGCTGTTCGGGGTTGGACCGGTTGCCATGTGAGCGGCATTGGCCGAACGTGGCGCGGGCAGCACGAGACGCAAGATGTATTTGAACCGCTTCGCCGATACCTCCGAACCGCTCGACATGACACGGACGGAAGAGTTCCGCCTGTTGCTCGCCAGTGCGGCCGACCTCGGCATTCCGCATGCGCCGGAGGTGCCGTACTGGTCGCGAAACATCGTGCTGCGCCAGTTGCGGTTCCATTTCCTGGAATGGGGCGCGCCGGATGCCCCGCCCATCGTGCTGCTGCACGGCGGCCATCAGTCGGCGCATTCCTGGGACCTGGTCAGCCTGCATCTGGCGCGCCGCTATCGGGTGCTGGCGCTGGATCAGCGCGGCCATGGCGACACCGAATGGGCGCGTGACGTGACGTATTCCAACCACGAGATGTCGCTGGACGCCGAGGCGTTCATCGGCGCGCTTGGGCTGGGGCGGCCGGTGCTGATGGGCCATTCGATGGGCGGGCGCAACGCGTTGCTGCTGACGCGGCGCGAGCAGGCGTTGCTGCGTGCGCTGGTGATCGTGGATGTCGGTCCGGAGGTGTCGGACCGCGGACGCCAGGTGATTGCCGGCTTCGTGCGCGACAACGAGGAGTTCGACGATCTGGAGCATTTCGTGCGGAACGTGCAGCAGTACGATCCGTACCGCTCGCGCGAGCACATCGAGCGCACCGTCAAATACAACATGCTGCAGCGGGCGGACGGCAAGTTCGTCAGCAAGTGCGATTCAAATCCGCGGCGGCTCGGGCTGGTTCGCGGCAGCGGGCCGCAGGAGAACATCACGCTGGCCGATGCGCGTGCGTTCGATCTGCCGGTGCTGCTGGTGCGCGGGGCGAACTCGCGCATCCTGACGGCGGATGCGGCGGAGCGGTTTCGCGATGCGCTGCCGCAGGGGACGCAGGTGACGGTGCCGGATTGCGGGCACAACGTGCATGGGCAGAACACCAAGGGGTTCATCGAGGCGGTCGGAGCGTTCCTGGAAGCCTTGCTTTGATACCATGTCATAGCCGGGTCGATGCCAATCGATAGTCACCAACCAACGAGCTATCATCAATCCGCACCCCGCTTCAGGTGAATGCGCACGCGGCCAGGTTCGACGACCCACAGCGATCCAGTGAGACTGTGGGCCGTGAGAACCGCCAACATCTCGCGCGGCCGATCCAACATACCGTTTGGCGTGATCGGTGTGCCAGGCTCCAGGATTGCGACACCAGGACCCAACTCCGGCGGAAATCGGAGAACCTGGCCGAAGTCACGATCAAGCGTGACCAGCGCACGTCCTTCCTGCACGCATGCGGCAAACAGGGCGTAATCAGTGGCTCCAGAAAGGCCCTGATCACGCACGGTCGTTGCATCACGGCCGGCAGCCCTGATGATCTCGAGGCCGCGACGACCGAGATTTTCGTCGAGCTTGAACTTCACGCCGGCTCGGTGATCGGCACTGGAACGATACGTTCTCGCGTCATCTCGGCGCCGTAGGCAATTGCTGCCAACACGTCCTCATGCGTCAGCTGCGGATACTCGGACAGAAGATTGCGCTCTCGGGCAGGCCATCCGCGAGAAAGTCGAGGATCAGCGACACCCAGATGCGCGTGCCCTTTATGCATGGCCTTCCCCCGCAGACCAGCGGATCAATGGCAATGCGGTCGAGCAGCCGGGTCATGCGCAATCTCCTCCTGGGCAGCTTGCACTATTGAGCGAGCATTGGCGATGCTTTGTGCTCGCGCCGTCAGCCAAATCGCTCCAGCCGGTAATGCGGGTTCACCGCTTCACCGCGGAGCACCGCGTCCGCTGTCATCCGTCCAACGATTGGGCCAAGCGTATAGCCGTTTGCAGTGACGGCGTTGAAGAATCCCGGCAATCCGGGCGCCTCACCGAGGATCGGCGCGCGATCGATCGCCGGATTGATCCCCGTCCAGGAGCGGATGATGTTGAGGCTGCGCAACACCGGCAGGACGCGTGCGCAGACCCATAGATTGCCTTCGATGCTCTGACGCAGATTGTGCGTGCGCCCGCTCGCGGGATCGAAGCCGCCGAACCAGCCGCCACCGACCAGAAAACCGCCGCTCGACTGCTGCTTCAATGACAGATGCCGGTGCGCCAGTGCGATCAGATGCCGCGTCAACGGCGGCGCCGGCTCAGTGACGATCACCTGCTGCACCGTGCCGGTCACCGGCAGGTCGAGGCCGACCATCCTGCCGATGCGAGCCGCCCATGGACCGGTAGCGTTCACCACACGTCCGGCCGTGATCACGCCCTTGCTCGTGGTCACCCGCCATTCGGCGCCATCGCGCGCGATCGCCAGCACCTCGGCGCCGCGCAGCAGGCGCGCGCCGTTGCGTTGCGCCAGCCTGAGCGCCGCCATCGTGCCGCGCAGCGGATCGCCATAGCCCTCGGCCGGAACGAAATCGGCGCCGACCATCGTGTTCCGACAACGCCGGCGCCAGGTCGCGCAGTTCGTTGGCGCCGAGCACGTGGCTCTCGATGCCCCAGCGCCGCTCCATCGCCGACTTGCGGCGCAGCCAGTCCATGTCCGCGGGGCTG
>CAWCDM010000107.1:0-9093 GCA_963794185.1 uncultured Alphaproteobacteria bacterium
TAACTAGTCTAATGGCCGAAATCCTCGGACTAGGGTGACGCACTCGCCGCTGCTGGTCGGCAGTGCGGAAAGGATGGCGGGGATTTTCGAGCGCGTGCTGAACAGCCCGCCGGCAGTTGCCCGCGACCCGGCGCACTGGCCGCCACAGATGCAGCATGATGAATGGGCCGAGCACCAAGCCGGTCGAGCAGCGGTTGCCCACCCCAAGCGCGGCGAAGGGTTTCGGGCGATGCGCGCCGCCCTGGACTTGTTCAACCCAGACTCCATCCTGGTTGGTCCGACGGTATGTGCCTATCATCGCTCGCCGCGGGCAACCTTGGGTGGTAGTGTTCCATGCTCGGTTTCGGGAGCGCCCATCATGCGGGGGAGCGCGGACCCGGATTTCGTTGCTGTCTCTTAGCTCGCACCTGTCCCCGCTGGCCGCGTCGGTGGAGTCGTGGGGTCATAGGTCATGTCAGGGGGCAACGCATCGGACCTGGCGGGGAGGCCATCAGATCGGCGTAAACTGGTCGCCGTCCTGTATGCCGACATGGTGGGTTACAGCCGCCTGATCGGTTTGGACGACGTGGGAACACTCCAGCGGCTGCGGGCCCTCCGGCGGGACCTCATAGACCCGGCGATCGAGGAGCATGGCGGCAGGATCGTCAACACCGGAGGCGATTCACTGCTCGTCGTTTTCGACAGTGTGGATGGCGCTGTCCGCTGTGCGATGAAAGTGCAGCAGCAGGTTTCCGTCCTCGACGGCGACCAGCCGGCCGACCGGGCCATCCGCTTCCGCGTTGGCATCAACGTTGGAGACGCCATTGCAGACGGGACTGATTTGCTAGGCGACGTAGTGAATGTGGCCGCGAGGCTCCAAGCCGAGTGTCCACCGGGCGGCATCTGCGTGTCTCGGTCCGTTCGTGATCCCGTGCAGGAGAGGTTGGGATTGGAGTTCGAGGAGCTTGGTGCGCTCAGTCTGAAGAATATCGCACGACCGGTTGAGGCGTATTTGATCAGACCCTTCACCATGGCAATCTCGAAGTCCGTCGAGCGAATTCTTTTACATGGCTCAGAGCAGGCACTACCTCTGCCTGATAAGCCGTCGCTCGCAGTGCTCGCATTCAACAACATGGGCGGCGACACCGAGCAGGAGTATTTTGCCGATGGCGTTGCAGAGGACATAATTGCTGCGCTTTCTCGTTGCCGATCTCTGTTTGTGATCGCACGTAGCTCCAGCTTCACCTATAAGGGCCGAGCGGTCGATGTTAAACAGGTTGCTCGTGAATTAGGCGTGCGCTACGTCCTGGAGGGCAGCGTACGTCGCAGTGGCACGCGGGTCCGTGTCATAGCACAGCTTATCGAGACAGAAGCAGGCAATCATATATGGGCAGAGCGTTACGACCGTGCCCTCGAAGATGTTTTTGCTGTGCAGGACGAGATCACACGGGCGGTTGTGACAGCGATCGAGCCGGCAGTATCAGATGCGGAACTTCGACGCATTCTACGCAAGCCGCCTGAAAACCTGGGCGCCTGGGAGGCTTATCAACGCGGTCTTTGGCATATGGCGAAATGGAATGCAACCGACAACGAGCGTGCGAAGGCGCTTCTCCATCGGGCAACAGAATTAGATTCCACCCTTGGTGTAGCCTATTCCGCATTGGCTTATCTGTACCTTAGCGATGGTCTTATCTTCTTCGCCCGCTCCTTGCGCGACACAGCAGAACTGGCCGGAGAATGGGCACGCAAAGCGATTGACATCAATCCCGATGACAGCGATGCGCTGGCCGTCTTGGCTCAAGCCACGCAGTTCCGCGACATACGGGAGGCACTGGAACTAGCGTCGCTGGCCCTCACGAGCGCCATGAATTCTCCTTGGGCCAACAGTGCAAAGGGGGCTATCCTGATTGATAATGGAAGTCCGGCTGAGGGCCGTGAGTTTCTGCTAAAGTCGCTCCGGCTGAGTCCTCGCGATCCGCTAAATGCGAACGTCCTCAACCACATCGCCCGCTCATATTACTGGGAGGCTGATTACGACAGCGCGGTAAACGTGAGCACTCGGTTGGTAACGCGTTATGCGGACCATCCCACTGCGTACATCTGGCTTGCAGCCGGACTAGGACAATTGGGGCGATTGGGTGAAGCGCACGAGGCGCTCAGAAAAGCGATTGAGGTCTCACCACGATCTGTTCAAATGAGTGTGCAAATCCCGCACCCCTGGCGTCGCCCCGAAGACCATGCGCACATGTTAGATGGCCTCCGGAAGGCGGGGTGGCAGGGCTGATACACTCGACGCCTCGCCGGTGAGTGTGTAATCTTGATCGTGTTGATGATTGGCTGGCTGTCAACTTAGTTCAATAGGACAGCGCATCCTGTTCCACTGGAACCCATCGGCCGTCCTGCACCACGGACATATAGGACTTGGTTGAACCATGGTGCTGATTGGGGCCGAAGCTCAGCTCCTCACCGAAGATGTCCTTGTAGTCATGGATGCCTTCCAGGGCCACAATGAAACTGTCCACTGTCAGGTTCCGCCCAGCGCGTTCGAGTGCCAGCAGAACGATATTTGCCGCAGTGTAGCCAGCCTCGCCGTGAAAGTTCGGTTCCCGGCCGAAGCGTCGCTGGTAATCCCTGGCGAACTCCTGCACGGCAGGAGATGGATCGTCGCGATAAGTGACGAACCCCGGCGTCATGCAAAAGAAGCCGTGAGCCACTCCACCGGGTAGTGTGGCGATGGCCATATCATAGGGCACGAACTGACCCACCAGATCGACATCCCAGCCTGATCTCCGCACTGTCTTGATGATCAAACTGGTATCAGGCACCGCGGCAGCAATGACAATGACATCGCAGCCGGCCGCTTTTAGCTTGGCCACGGGGGCATTGAAATCAAGGTCGTTTCCCTTATGCCACGTGGTGGCCATGACCGTAATGCTCATAGCCTCGGTCTGCGCGGCCATCGCTTCGGCCACTTCTTTACCAAAGGCGGTGTCCTGAAGCATGCCGCAGACTGCTCTCCGACCGCGCTTGTCGGCAAAATACTTAATTGCCGCGCGTGTCATGTCGTAGTAGGAGGCGAACTGGGCGAATTTCAGCCGATGATACGGCTCGTACATGGAGCGCGCAGCGGTAAGGGGGAACACGTTCGCCACATTCTTAGCGAACTGCGCCGGCATGTTCGCGTTGTTCAATGGCGTCCCGCCGTCAGCCAGTGTGATGAATACATCGTCGTTGTTCAACAACTTGTTCATTGCCTGAACCGCGCGCGGCACGCTGGACTGGCTGTCCTCTACAATAAACTTGATCTGTACGGCCATGCACACCGCCTCTGGCGTTTGCGTCATCGAATACCATGCGGATTGCATCCGAGTTGTTAATCCCTTGCAGGACGCCAGGGCCGGATAAATCTGTGACACTGCCGATGACGATTTCGGTGTTTGTCACTCCACGCGGCGATTGCGCCCGAGCGCCGGGTGAGATGACAAGGAGACTGCTGGCAGCGAGCGCAGAAATCATGAGGCGCAAGCCGGCAAGAGCGCGCGGGGGATACGGTCCCATGAGGCTCTCCTGGTTTCGTTCTGATTAGTACCTTAAAATCCCGCTGGACAGTTAGCCTAGCCGCCCAGCCGACCCACCCTTCCTGCCGTCATCCCCCCGTCGATCACCAGCTCCGACCCCGTCATGTGGCTCGATAGCTCCGAACAGAGGAACAGCACGCCGTTGGCGATATCCTCCGCCTGGCCGGCCACGCCCATCGGCACCGTCGCCTCGGCGATCTTGTTCGGATCGAGCGGCGCGTTGGCGCCCGGCGGCAGCTTGGTCCAGATCGGCGTGTCGATCATGCCGGGATGCACCGAGTTCACCCGGATGCCGTCGCGCGCCGCGGCGCATTCCAGCGCGATCGACTTGGCGAACAGCCGCACCGCGCCCTTGGTCGCGCTGTAGCCCGCCAGCCCGGCCGAGCCGCGCAGCCCCGCGACCGAGGACATCATCACGATCGATCCGCCGCCGGAACGGCGCATCGCCGGAACGCAGTACTTCACCGACAGGAACACGCCGTCGACGTTCACCGCCATCTGCCGCCGCCAATCGGCGAGCGTCATGTCGATCGCCGGACCCATGATGCCGATGCCGGCATTCGCCACCAGCAGATGCAGCCCGCCCAGCCGCTGTTCCGCCGCCGTCACGACCTCCGGCCAGCCCGCCTCGTCGGTCACGTCATGGCGCAGGTAGACGCTGCCGGTCGCTTCGGCGACGCGACGTCCGGCGGCATCGTCGAGATCGGTCAGCAGCAGCTTTGCGCCCTCGCGCGACAGCGTCCGCGCGCAGGCAGCGCCGATGCCGGACGCCGCCCCGGTGACGAGGCCGGCCTTGCCGTCGAGCTGGCCCATGGCGCTAGTGCGACCGCGGCCGCAGATCGTTGTTGGTGCGGTGGTCGCCGGCCATCCAGCGTGCCAACTCCGAATGCGCATCGGCGCGGCGGATCGCGTCGATTTCCTCGACACCGGGCGGATCGACGGTGAACTCGACGATCAGCCCATCGGGCGACGTGGCGTATACCGACTTGCAGTAGCCGTGATCGCTCTCCCTGTATGGCTCGCCCGCCGCCTTCAGCCGCGCGACGATCTCGTCGTAGGTGCGGTCCGACGCCTTGAATGCCACGTGGTCGAAGCTGCCGACCACCGGGGGCTTCTCGGCGATCACCAGTTTGTAGACCTCAGGGTCGCCGAACGCGAAGAACGCCAGCGCGCCGCCGTCGGCCATGCTGAAGAAGGTGTGGCACATCGCGACGTCGCGCCCGAGCATCGCGTTGTGATGCTGCTCGCACCAGGTGGCGACCAGCGGAATGCCCAGCAGGTCCTCGACGAACTGCCGGTTCACCTCCTGATCGCGCACCACGTAGGCATGGTGATGCAGTCGCTCGGGAAGTTCTGAGAGCAGGGCAGGCCTTTCCGTGACGGCTTCGGTGGTGGACATGGCTGCGTTCCTCCTGTTGCCGGGTCCGAGGACATTCGCCGCCAAGCTTGCCCTTCCTCCATCGGGGCCGCAAGCTGACGGACGTGATCTATCTGGTTCGTCATGGGCAGACCGAGTTCAACCTGGCGCGGCGCCATCATGGGCATACCAACTCGTCGCTTACGGAATTGGGGCGAGACCAGGCGCGACGCGCGGGCGCCGTCCTTGCTGTTCGAATTGATCCCAACGATGCCATAATCTTTTCAAGCCCCCTCGGCCGTGCCCTCGATACCGCCCGCATCATTGCGAACGTGGCTGCGATCAAGGAACTTGTCGTCATTGATCCCGACCTCATGGAGATCGGCATGGGATCGGCCGAGGGGATGACGGAGTTGGAGATGGCGGCACGCTGGCCGGAACTGCAAGCCCATCCGGAGCACCGCACAATGTCCTTCCAATCACCCGACGGTGAGAGTTCTGCATGGATTGGCCAAACGGCTAAATCGTGCTCTGCGTCGCGTTGCCAGGCGCGGGGCAGCATCTCGCATCATCGTATCGCACGGTATTGCAGGGCGGGTGCTGCGCGTTCTTCATCTCGGTCTGGACGCAGCCCAGGCGCAGCTCCTCGATGCGCCGCAGGACGGTTTGTTCCGTCTGAACGGCAGCGAGGTCACCCGCATCGCCTCTTGATCTGCCTGACGGAACACAGGAATCGCATCGAACTGCAGGTCACCCACGGGTCGGGCCAGGCAACGAGTCCGACTCCAATTCAAACTGGGACATCGTCCACGGAGGGAACGACAATGCACTACCGCCGTGTCTGGGTCTGCGTGTTTCTGTTCACGCTGACGCTGATCAACTACACCGACCGTGTCGCATTGTCGGTCGCCGCGAAGCCGATCGCCACCGAGTTCAAGCTGTCGCCGGTCGAGATGGGCTTCCTGCTGTCGTCGTTCCTGTGGATGTATGTGCTCTGCCTGCTGCCGGTCGGCCTGCTGGTGGACCGCTTCGGCGGCAAGGTGGTGAATGCGGCCGGCATCGGGCTGTGGTCGGCGGCGACCGTGGCGACCGGGTTTTCCACTGGCTTCGTCTCGATGGCGGCCACGCGCATCGTCATGGGAATGGGCGAATCGACCAGCTGGCCGGCCTGCAACCGGGTGATCCGCGAGTGGTTCCCGGCGTCCGAACGCGGCGTCGCCAACGCGATCTTCGGCGCCGGCGCGGCGGCGGGTCCGGCGATCGGCGCGGTGCTGGTCTCGGCGGTGGTGGCCTGGCTCGGCTGGCGCGCGGGCTTCCTGGTGGCAGGCAGCATCGGCTTCATCTGGCTCGCGGCCTGGCTGATCGCGTTCGACCGGCCCGAGCGCGTGGCGTGGCTGCGCCCGGCGGAACGCGACAAGATACTGGCGGAGCGCGACGGCGAGACGAAGCCCGCGGCCACACCACAGGGCGCCTCGCCGCTGCTGCACCTGCTGAGCCTTCGCAGCGTCTGGGGGCTGTTCCTGACCCAGGGCTGCGAGGTCTATGGCGGTTACATGCTGCTGACCTGGCTGCCGAGCTATCTGCAGACCGCGAAGGGCCTGTCGGTGCTGAACGCCGGCATGCTGACCGCGGTGCCGTTCGGCGCGGCGACGGTCGTGGCCGTGGTTCTGGGACGCGTCAGCGACCGGGTGCTGTCGCGCGATGCCGTGCATGCGGGACGCCGGCGCTCGATGCTGGCGGTGATGCTGGTGAGTGCGGCGAGCATCCTGCTGATCCCGTTCGTCGACAGCCTGTGGCTGATCGTGCTGGTGCTCGCCGTCGCGCGGTCCACCGGGGCGGCCGGCAGCGCGCTGAACTTCGCGCTGGTGACGGACCTGGTGCGCAACCCGGCGGACATCGGCAAGGTGACCAGCATCACCGTGCTGGGCGGCAACTCGTTCGGCATGATGGGGCCGATCGTCACCGGCTATGTCGTGGCGCTGACCGGCAGCTTCAACGGCACGTTCGCCGTGGCCGGCGTGCTCGCGCTGATCGGTGCGGTGGCACGCTGTCGATGACGCGCCGGCCGATCGAGCCGTACGCCGCGTTCGGGCGAGGGGCGGCGTTGCCGGCGTAGGCGTGTTCATTGCCATTGCGAGGCGAATGGCGCAGCGCGGGTCTGCCGGTTGCGCATTGCCTTCGCGGTGACGGCGGTCGCTGAATGACCTACCGCGATCCGGCGATCGGAGATGGTTCACAGCGTCGGTCAAAGACGATGTGCAGGCGCGGATGACCGCGGCGGGCCCGGAAATCCCAAAATTCCGACGCGGTACAGTATCCGTTCCAGACGCGTCGATCATCGCATCGCTGGTCCTTGTTGCGTTGATCTATCTGACGCTCAGCATGGATCGCGCAGTGGGCGTCTTTGACGAAGCACTGATCCTGCTCGGCGCGACCCGGGTGCTCGATGGCGCCATACCGCACCGGGACTTCTACACCCTTTACGGCCCTGGCCAGTTCTATGCAGTGGCCGCCCTGTCGAAGTCTTTGGCGTGTCCGTTCTGGTGGAGCGGGCCTGGGACACGGTCGCGGCTGCTGTTCCGTCGTGACGGTGTTCATCATTGTCGGCCAGGTGGCCCCGCGCCAGTTTGCCATCCTCGCCGCAACCGCAAGTCTTGTGTGTCTCGCATCCTTCGGTTCATTCGGCTATCCGGTATTTCCTGCGCTCGCGGCGGCGTTGACAGGTTTCGCAGTCCTGCTGCCGTCTCTCGGGCAAATGCGGGCTTCCTCGAGGCTGATCGCGGCCGGCGCGTGTGCCGGCAGCAACCACGCTGTTCCGCTACGACGTCGGGCTCGCCACCTTCGCAGCGGAGTGCGCGTTGCTGGCCTTCAGCCTCTGGGCCGAGCCCGTGAACCGGGCACGCCGTCGGGGCGCCGTTCTGGTGAACCTGACGGTCTTCAGCCTGGGTTTTGCTCTGGTCGTGGCGCCGGTTGCCGCGGCCTTTGCCGTCTGCGGCGCGATCCCCATCTGGTATTCGACGTCGTGATCTATCCCGCTCGGTTCTACGCGAGGATGCGTTCCCTGCCGTTCCCTCGCCTTTCGTCACTGAGGGCCGATCCGGCGTCATTCGCAATCTATATCCCGCTGGTGCTGTGCGCCGCTGGCTGCCGACCATGGTCGCGGTCGTTCGTTCCCGACGAGACTGTGAAAGCGTCGGTGAAGGCGGTGCGGGTCGTCCGCCCGCTCCGGCGATCCAGCTTTGGACGCTGCTTGGATTGGTGGTTTTGACCCTGGTATTCTTCGGCAAGGGCGTGGTGCGGGTCAGCACGATTTACGCGGTCATGGCCTTGATTACATCAATGGCGCTGGCCGGCGCACTTGCGCAGCCTGTGCACGGGCGTGGCCTGGTCGGTCGTACCATGCTCGTGGTGGCCCTGTTGGCCGGTTCCACATTCGTAATTTCCAGCTTGCGGACTGGGCTGGGAAATGCCGTGCAGACCATCGCCTGGGCGAGCGACCCCGCGTCGTGGGAATTGCCGACCGGACGCGTGCCGCCTGCGTCGGGAAGTTGCCGGATGCCTGCCGGGTTGGAGCGCCTGGCCTGCTTCCGGATCGGTTCGGCGATGATGGAGACCATTCTCTACATCCGGAATCACACAGCCGCCGATGACCCGGTGTTCGTCGGCGTGCCAGAACACGACAGTATCTTTGTGAGCGATGTTCTGCTCTACTTCGCCATGAACCGGCCGCCGGCCACGAAGTGGTATGAGTTCGACCCCGGCCTACAGACGTCGGCGCCGATCCAAAAGGCAATGGTGGGCGAGCTGCAGCGCGCCCATCCCACGCTGATGGTACTCGACGCCAGCTGGGCCGATGCGCGCGAGCCGAACGACAGCGCGCTCAGCAGCGGCGTCACGGTGCTCGACGACTACATTCGGCATGCCTATGAGCCCGTGGCGACATTCGGCCCGAACACGGTCATGCGCGCCAACAGCTACGATCGCGACGCCGGCGGGGCGGGTCCAAAACCGTGAAACCCGCCTTGTCAACCAGATGTCCGGACGTGGGGCGCCGCTACCGGCAAAGGGTGCCGACTGTCGTTGCGAGGTCAATAATACCGCGATCTGCCAATTCGCCGGGGAACGATCTGGGACGTCGGCTGGAAAGCATTTGCAACCGCAGATGAACGCAGATGGGCC
>CAWCDM010000108.1:0-55810 GCA_963794185.1 uncultured Alphaproteobacteria bacterium
AACGAAGGCGGCCACTTATTCCAATCTGATCCCGGCCACCATTCCAATATGATGGCGGCCAGTCTGGTGTCGTCTCGTGGGCCGGTTTTGGTCATGTCATGGCGCCGCAGTCCGGGTCAAGTGTTCGCGCAGGGATTGGGTTAAATCCGCTGGACGACTTCCCCAGAAAGCTGGCTGGTGGCGTTCCCTTCATTGGCGTTGCTAATCGCGGCCATAGCCGCGGGGCAGTTCGATGTCAGCCAGGTCGGTGAAGTCGAGATCGACGATTGCTTCGAGCGCTTCGGCGGTGGAACCGGCTCGCAGGCTGTCGGGCAGAGCCGCGAGCCAGTCGGCGTACGCGGCCTGTAGGACCAGCAGTTCGCTGACTGCGTCACGCCATCGCTGTGGACGGCTGCGTCGATCGGCGGAGCGGGGCGGGCGCGCAGCCTGCATCAACGGTGACGCCAGGCAGCGTGCTCGATACCGCGCCTGGCGTTCGGCGTTGCTCAAAGCCTGTTCGCCTTCGGGTTTACGGCCTCTTGGCATGGCTCCGATCTCCGTTACGTTACGGATTGCAATGGCCCGGACAGGCCGGTCTGGTTCTCTGGCGCAGATGCGGCACTCTCCGGTTTGCGCCGGCTCTTGCCCGTCAAAGCGATGCGGTGGGAATTGTGGACCAGGCGATCGAGGATGGCGTCGGCCAGTGTGGGATTGCCGACGACCTCGTACCAGCGATCGACCGGCACCTGGCTGGTGATGATCAGCGAGCCGGAATTGTAGCGGTCCTCGACGATTTCCAGCAGGTCGCGGCGCTGCTCGGCGGTCAGTGGCTCGGGTCCCCAGTCGTCCAAAATGAGCAGGTTGACCCGAGCGAGCTGGCGCATCAGACGGCCATAGCGGCCATCGCCACGCGCCAGCGCTAGCGCACCGAACAAGCGCGAGCTGCGCTGGTAGAGGACCGACAGGTTTTCCCGGCAGGCTTTGTCGCCCAATGCGCAGGCGATGAAGCTCTTGCCGGTGCCGCAAGCGCCGGTGATGAGGCAGTGCCGGTGCTCGCGGACCCAATCACAGCTGGTCAGGTGCAGGAATAGCGTCCGGTCGAGGCCACGCGGCTTGCGGAAGTCGACATCCTCGACCGTGGCCGCTTGCCGCAGTTTGGCGGTGCGTGTGCGTGCCTCGAACCGCTTTTGCTGACGCAGCGTGGCCTCCTGGTCGACCAGCAGACCGAGCCATTCCGCGTGTTCGAGGGCGCGGCTTTCGGGATTGGCTGCGAGATCGCGGAACCCCTTTGCCATGCCGTCGAGGCCAAGTTCGCACAGGCGATCCAGTGTTGGGTGGTTCAGCAAGATCGTTCTCCTCAGTGGAAATAGCCGGAGCCGCGGATGTTCTCGTGCAGCAAGGGCGCACCGTCCGCGACTTGCGGTGGCGCCGATTGGTCGAGCCGGTGTTTGAGGATCGAGGCGACACTGGCGTAGGTCAGCACGCCGACCTCGATGGCGCGGTGGCTGATCGCCTCCGCCCGCGCCGCGTCGAGGCCGCGGAACAGCCGCAACACGCCGAGGCAGGTGCGAAACCCCTGTTCCGGGTGCGGCCGGCGCGCCAGCACCGCCAGGATCAGCGCCTCGGTGTTGGGGCCGATGTCACGTGCCTGGCGGGCAAACCGTTCAGCCGACCATTCGGCATACCGTCGGTGCGCACTGGGCATGTGGTCGGGCAGCGTGCCGTGCCGCAGACCGCCGTAGCGCCGCGCATGGCTCGCCACCCGCTTGCCGCGGTGGAACACTTCGATGGTGCGCGTCGTGATGCGGGTATCCACCTGCTCGCGGATCAGCGCGTGCGGCACCGAGTAGAAGAAGCCCTCGACCTCAACATGGTAGTCGATGCCGACGCGGGCGAAGCGCCACTCGGCATACTCGTAGTCCTGCTCTGGCAACGACTGCATGGCCGGCCGCTCGATCGTCTCGAACAGCTGGCGTCGGCTGACGCCCAGGCGGCGTATCTCGCGGCCGTTCATCCGCTCGAGGACGACGCCAATCGCGGTATTGCATTCGGCCAGGGAAAAGAAGTTGACGTTGCGCAGGCGACCAAGAATATAGGACTGTGCAAAGCGGACTCCGGCCTCCACTTTGGCCTTGTCTTTTGGCTTTCGTGGTCGTGCAGGTACAACACCAACGTTGTAGTGTGCCGCCATTTTACCGTAGGTGCGATTTACTTCGGGGTCATAAAATGAGGGCTTGTTGACCCCGCTCTTGAGATTGTCCGGGATCAACAGCCGCGGCGCCGAACCAAAGAACCGCAACATCCGGACATGGGCGCCAATCCAGTCCGGCAAGCTCTGCGTCCAGGTTGCCTCGGCATAGGTGAGGTTGGATGCGCCGAGCACCGCGATGAAAAGCTCCGCCGTCCGCACCTCGCCGGTCAGCGGGTCGACGATCGGCACCTTCTTGCCGGAATAGTCGACGAACGCCTTATCCCCGGCCACGTGCGTCTGGCGCATCGTCGGCGACAGACGGCGCTCAAACGCCCGGTAGAGCTGACAGAACCGACTGTACGCGTAGCCGTCGGGATGAACCCCCTGATATTCCTCAAACAATACCGACAGATTGACCCCGGGGCGTTTCATCTCGCGCACCAGCGCCGACCAGTCGGGCTCGATATAGCGACGCGCACCAGGCTTGCTGTGCGGAGCCGGGAACAGGAGTTGCTCCAGCGCCTCGTCCGTCAACTCCGGCGGCAGGGGCCAGACCAGCCCGGCCGCAGCCGTGCGCGCCAGATAATCCTGCACCGTGCTCCGGCCGACGCCGACCGCCCCGGCGATCACCCGCGCGCTGGCACGCGCCCCAAAATGCAGCTGTAGAACTTGGCGTATCCGCCGCATGGACAGTCTCTCCGTCGGCATCCGTGTGCCCTCCATCGATTGCGATGGGGCAACACTGGACCCAGGTGAACACTGACCCGCGAGACGATCGCCTTCCCCGAATGCCCTCCTTTCTTCTTCGGAGGGTGGCCGGGATCAGATTGGAATGGTGGCCGCCATCAAATCGGTAGCCTGGCCGCGATCAAATCGTAATAGGTGGCCGCGATGCATTGCACCCTGGGTAAGTTCGATCGCCTTCCCCGCACCCCTGCCGGATCTACAGCCCTGGCCTTTGATGGATGTGGACTTTTGCAATTCGTCGCCCGCTCTGTCCGGCCAGGGATGCCTCGTATCCGATTTCTGTTCGTCAGGTCGCGGATTTGCTCCACACTGCCTTCAGACACCGCCTCGCGGTGATGCCCTTGTGCTTCGCTAAGCCTTCACCTCCATCAGGTTGGCCAGGGGACTTTCACCCCCAAGCTATCGAACATGCCAGGCACGCGACGACCCGGCTTCGCCGGCATCGGCACACGCGTTTCGGCGACCAGCTGCTTCGAGGTCTCGTCCAGGCAAACGACAGGGCATTCGGGGTCGCGTGGCCGGTGGTACACGTCCAGCACATCTTCCATATTAGCGACGAAGGCAGCGCTTGACTCCGGCGGAATGACATACTGCTTTTTCAGATGTGGTTTCAGATCGTTTTTTTTAGCGTGCGCCCGATCGTGTTGTCGCTGGCGCGCTCAACGATGTTCAGTTCCACCACTTTGTCTTCCAGCAGCCGCAAGGACCACTTCGCCCGCCCTTTCGGCGGCGGCGAGCACATCAGAGCGATCAGTTTTGCCTCGGCCGTGCCATCGAAGATTCGCCGCCGAGCCGAGTTCGGGGAATGTTTGCGGGCCAGCACCCCCTCGAAGCCCTCCTCGACCAGCCGCTGGCGCGTGCGGAACACGGTTGCCTCGCTGGTATCCAGGGCTTTCACGATGCGGCTGTCACTCCAGCCCTCACCTGCCTCGGAAACGTCGGCCTTCAGCAGGATCCGAGCCTTCAGCACCTGAGCGGCGGGATGCTTGCCCTTGCTGATCAGCGCTTCAAGCGTCTCTCGCTCCTCCATGCTCAACCGGACGATGTATTTCTTGACCGCGACTTCCGACATGTTCCAATTCCCGGTAACGTTGAATACCGTTGCCAGAGAGTCACAGAACCCCTTCGGAATCAAGGACGCTGAGCACTAGGTTTGATGCAGATGCCTCGAATTTCGCACACACCGTCATAGCGGGGCGGCGGACTAACATTCGGGACGCGCAGCCCCTTGATCTCATGGGCTGATTTCTCGTTCAGTAACTTACCCTTTGCCGGACGGCTACGGCTCGATCGCCGCATCAGAGTTCTGCATCGGAAAAGCGCCGTGGACACGGGGGGCATAAGTGGAGTATGGTAACGCCCTGTCCGTTTGGCGCGTCGGCGAGGTCGCGCACAACCAACAGGAGCCGAGGTGGCCTTAGCCGCCCTCATGTGATGAGAAAACCGCCCGGAAGAGCATACCAAGATTTGGTTGCCACAATGGCCAAGGCTTTTACTCGACTGCCGATGTGCAGGCGGGAAAATGGGTAGAAGGGCCTGATGGCCGTTTAGACATGGACGTTTCAATCGAAGGGCAGATCAACGGCCGTGCGGTCCGAGTCGTCATCGAATGCAAAG
Source organism: uncultured Alphaproteobacteria bacterium (assembly GCA_963794185.1). Classification (GTDB taxonomy): domain Bacteria; phylum Pseudomonadota; class Alphaproteobacteria; order Acetobacterales; family Acetobacteraceae; genus JAMXLO01. Next base: position 4,535 of record CAWCDM010000108.1, read on the forward strand.
ATTTCGACCTCCGCAAAACCGGCCCCGTTGGTCGTCCTTTCGTGGATGCTCTCAATTCGAAAAGGCACGACCTAGGCGTGGACGCAGCCTTAATATGCAGCAATTCAGGATTTACCAGTGACGCCCTAAGCAAAGCGAGACGCAAAGGTATCGGTATGATTTCTGTCCTTGCGTCTGGCGATGAGAAAGTCAAAGCGGTTATAGAAGAGGAAATATACTTCCGAAAATTATCAGTTGGACCAATAACGTTTATGCACAACGGCCCAGACGCAGGCTCCTTGAAAGACATCAAGCACCACGATCTCACTTATCAGGGCCGTTCTGTGCACAGGTGGTTGCAGCGGCAGGGACTGATGGTTATTGGTTTAAATCCTAAAACGCTTTCTGGTCTGGTAACAGCCTCTTTCAAATTTAAGGCACCGACTGAATTACAGTTCCTCTCACAGAAGGTTATACTCGATAGTATTGGAATTTGTTTTCTGCTGGAAACTCAATGGTTCTCACAAAGAGTTCGCCTGAACGCCTCTCTGGCAATGTTTGACTACCTACGTCAAAGAGTTCGCTTTCCAAGTGGGCAAAACCAGTATCTTCTCGAAAATGTCAATTTCGACACGGGTAATCCACTACCGTCCGCTCCTGAAATTGAAAACATTGGTGAAAATCTTTTGGCCGGGGAAGTTGATATTGGTATGGTTCTCATGGAGGGAGAAGGTGTAGGCATCCTCGGAGAAGGTGTAGCCATCCTCATGGATACAAAAACAGAGATACCGAATCTCGACGAGATTATTGATGCGCCCTGACTCGCAGGTCGGCCCGTCACGCCGTGTTGCAACCAAGCTGAAGTGTCCGTCTGGCTGCAAAGTAGAAGAGTCACATAGCGCTGATGCCCGCAGTGAGGACAGAGGTGAGCGTCGACGGCATCATTTGCCAATCCTCTCGGTCGCTCGCCGCGGTCAAGTCCCACAGCCGCGTAGCGGGGCGCCGAAGGCGCTGGACTTGAAGGCGGCGGGAGACCGAGGGATCCTGAGATAAGCCGTCCGCCAACCTGCGATCCCCAACATCATTCACTCTGCTGCCAAGGGAGCCATCATCGGATCGGCGGCCAAACTCCTCCGCGGCAGAAGCTGGTTCCGACGGCCGGGCTTTAGGCCAGTCCGCCGGTAACCCGCAGCCTCGCTGTTGGTCTTGACCCGAGGTGAGGGAATCGCGAGATCGCGCCGGGCCTTGATGAACGCAAGAGCCGCGCCGAGCCGCTTGTTCTCGACGATCGCGGCATGGCTCACGCGCTGATCCTTATCGAACACGACATAGGGCAGGGATACACCCTTCCAGCGAACCTCCATCCGCGTGTCGGCGAAATCGTAGATGTCGACATGCTGCCCGACGGCGCCCTCGCTGACCTCATTGCGCGCCAACATGATTCGCTTGCGTTCATAGGAGAGCGTCAACTGGTTGCTCACGTAACGCTGTTCCCGATGGCACAGGATGTCGCGCAGCCGGCAGGGCGGGACATTCAGGGGTCGGTGCAGATTGTTCGGGCCGGCAGGAGCCACGGCGAAGCGAGCGTTGAACCGCTCGATGAACCCGGCGAGGAAGACATTGCCGTCCGCCATGTCGGTCACACCGGCGAGGCGGAGTTCTTTGACCCGGCGATCCTGAAGGGTGCGGTTGACCCGCTCCACCCGGCCTTTGGCCTGGCTGGAATTGGCGCAAATGATCTCGATATTCAGTTCAGCCAGCGCGCGGCCGAATTGCGTCATGCCCTGACCATCCTTGGCGTCGGGCTTGGCGATGCGAAACACCGTGTGCTTGTCCGAGTAGAAGGCGACCGGGGCATCCGTGCGTCTCAAGGTAGCTCCGCAGCGCCTCGAAGTAGGAGGCCGTGCTCTCGCTGCTGACAAACTGCAGCTGCATCAGTCGACCCGTCGCATCATCGATGAACACCAGGAGCGTGCAGGCGTCGCCTGTGTCCTCGAACCATCGGTGCTCGCTGCCGTCGATCTGGATCAGCTCGCCAAATGTCTCGCGCCGCAGACGCGGCTGGTGAATGGACCGGCGCTGCTTGCGTGACAACCAGATGCCGAACTCGATCATCCATTTGCGCAGTGTCTCACGTGAGACCATCAGCGCGTGATGCTGCGCCAGCATCTCTGCAGCCAGCGTCGGACCGAAGTCCGCATAGTGTTCACTGATCAGTGCCAGCGCGTAATCTCGGATGCCCACGGCAATCCGGTTGTTGGACGGCCGTCCACGGGCCTTGTGGATCAATGCCGCACCGCCGCCGACCTCGAGCCGCTGCAGTAGCCGATGGACGTGCCGCACGCTGACCGCCAGAACCCCGGCGGCAGACGCCACCGTTCGCCGCTCAGCGATCACCTCAGACAGAACACCTATGCGCTGCACATCGCGCTCGCTCATCGTCACCCAGCCCACGTCCCGCCTCCTGATCGACCGGTCCGACCAGGAAGGCTGACATTTCTGCTTTGCTCAGGGGTGGAATTCTAGCTTTGCGCCTACAGCGGTAGCCCGCATAGGCAGCATTATGACAAGCCGGTCTGAATATTCGTGAAGTATCGTCGACCATGATGTAAAGGCTTATCCCGTTGACTCAGGCTGGCACTACACATAGCGTGTGAGTTATTCGGTTTGGCCATGTGTGGAGAATCGGGGGACGAACAATCGATGGCGAGGGCGCGCTCGCTTTCGGAGTTTCAAACGGCGTTCTCCGACGAGGCGTGTTGCGCGGCGTTTCTGTTCAAGTGCCGCTGGCCAGGCGGTTTCGCCTGCCCCGCCTGCGGCGCGCCTCGCGGTGTCGCGCTGAATAGCCGCCCACGCCTGTTCGAATGCCTCGACTGTGGCCGGCAAACCTCGATTACGGCTGGCACAGCGATGCACCGTTCCAAGCTGCCGCTGACCGTGTGGTTCTGGGCGGCGCATTTGATGGCGACCCATTCCAACGGCCTGTCGGCGCGACAGTTGGCGGACCAGCTTGGCGTCACCGACAAGACGGCTTGGCTGTTGACGCAAAAGCTCCGGCGCTCAATGACCAATCCGAACCGCGATCCGCTCGAAGGAGTCGTTGAAGTCGATCAAGCGGAGATCCCATTCCGGGTCGGCGATACGTTCCTTGAGCCTGGCAACGCCGGCAAAATCCTCATCGCCGGTGCCATTGAGGTGATTGACCGGGATTCCAACACGAGCAAGCCGAGACGGAAGGGGGCAAAGTACCTCGGCACGCGTTCCGGGCGTCTCCGCCTCGCCATGATCGCCGACAACACGGCCACCTCGATCGAGGCCTTCGTAAGGGCCAATGTGAAGCCGGGAGCCACGCTGATCAGCGATGGCCACACGTCGTATCCCGGATTGTCCGGCGATTACCGGCACGATCCGCGCATCGTCGGCAGAATGGCGGCGCACATCGTATTGCCGTGGAGCCATCGCGCCTTCGCGCTGCTGAAGCGATGGGCGCTGGGTCCGTATCACGGCCTACGCCGCAAGCACGTCGATACCTATCTCGATGAGTTCGTCTTTCGCTACAACCGCCAATTCTACCGGCATGTTTCGTTCGAGACCATGCTGGGCCTCGCCGCGCGCCACGAACCGCAGAGCTATTGGGACATCATCAAGCGGGACAACCCTCGCAAGGGTCGCCAAATAGTCGAACCCACTCCCGCTGCAGGCCCGAATACTACATATAGATAGACCTGAGTGAACGGGATAAGCCTTTGCGGCGTCCCCGCCTCATGTGCTTGCATTTTCCGGCACTGAACGACCGAGCGCAACTGCAGACCCCGTCGATCTACCGTCGCAGGATCGTCCGCCCGGCATACCGCGCCGCCGGCCCAAGTTGCGCCTCGATCCGCATCAACTGGTTGTACTTCGCCGTCCGGTCGCTCCGCGACAAACTGCCGGTCTTGATCTGCCCGCAGTTCGTCGCCACCGCCAGATCCGCGATGGTCGCGTCCTCGGTCTCGCCCGAACGGTGGCTCATCACGCACCGGAACCCCGCCTTGTGCGCGACCTCGATAGTCTCCAGCGTCTCGGACAGCGTGCCGATCTGGTTGACCTTGATCAGGATCGCATTGGCCGAGCGTTCCTCGATCCCGCGCCGCAGCCGCTCCGGATTGGTGACGAACAGGTCGTCGCCGACGATCTGCACCTTACCGCCCAGCGTCGCCGTCAGCAGCTTCCAGCCGGCCCAGTCGTCCTCCGCGCAGCCATCCTCGATCGAGACGATCGGATAGCGGGCAACCAGCGCCTCGTAGTAGCGCACCATACCCTCGGCATCGAGCGTCCTGCCCTCGCCCGCCAGCACATATTTCCCCTCTTTGAAGAACTCGCTGGACGCCGGATCGAGCGCGAAGGTCACGTCCTCGCCTGGGCGGTAGCCGGCCTTCTCGCAGGCCTTGGCGATAAACCCCAGCGCCTCGTCCGCCGATTTCAAATTCGGCGCGAAGCCGCCTTCGTCGCCGACATTGGTATTGTGGCCGGCGTCGTGCAGCCCCTTCTTCAGCGCGGCAAAAATCTCCGAGCCCATGCGCACGCCGTCGGCCACGGTGCCGGCGCCGATTGGCTGGATCATGAACTCCTGGATATCGATGGGATTGTCGGCATGCACGCCGCCGTTGACGATGTTCATCATCGGCACCGGCAGCGTGCGCGCATAGACGCCGCCGACATAGCGATACAGCGGCAGCCCCAGCTCCTCCGCCGCCGCCTTCGCCACCGCGAGCGACACGGCGAGGATCGCGTTGGCGCCAAGGCGCGACTTGTTCGCGGTGCCGTCGAGGTCGATCAGGATGTCGTCGATCTTCACCTGTTCGGTCGGGTCCATCCCGCCGATGGCATCGAAGATCTCCCCCTCGATGTTGGCGACGGCGGTCAGCACCCCCTTGCCGCCGAAGCGCGCCGCATCGTTGTCGCGCAGCTCGACCGCCTCATGCGCGCCGGTGGAGGCGCCGGAGGGAACCGCGGCCCGCCCCATGGCGCCGCTGTCCAGCACCACGTCCGCCTCAACCGTGGGATTGCCGCGGCTGTCGAGGATTTCACGGGCAACGATGTCGGTGATGTCGGCCATGGCGGGGCTCCGTAATGGATTGAGCAAGGCAGGGTTCACCACAAAGGCACGAAGGCACAAAGCTCTATCCTGGTTGCCTTCGTGTCTTCGTGCCTTTGTGGTGAATCTTTTCTTAAACCCGCTCGATCAGCGCCGCGATGCCCTGGCCGACACCGATGCACATGGTGGCGATCGCGCGCTTGCCGCCGCGCGTTTCCAGCGCATTGACCGCGGTCAGCGCCAGACGCGCGCCCGACATCCCCAGTGGATGCCCAAGCGCGATCGCACCGCCGTTCGGGTTCACATGCTCGGCATCGTCCGGCAGGCCGAGCTGGCGCAGCACCGCCAGGCCCTGCGCGGCGAACGCCTCGTTCAGTTCGATCACGTCGATATCGCCGATCTTCATCCCGAGCCGCTCCAGCAGCTTCCCGGTCGCCGGCGCCGGGCCGATGCCCATGATGCGCGGCGGCACGCCCGCGGTCGCCATCGCCACCACGCGTGCCCGCGGCGTCAGCCCATGCCGCTTCGCCGCCGCTTCCGACGCGATGATCAGCGCCGCGGCGCCGTCGTTCACACCCGAGGCGTTGCCGGCGGTCACCGTGCCGCCCTGCTTGCGGAACGGCGCCCGCAGCTTCGCCAGGCCCTCCAGCGTGGTATCGCCGCGCGGATGCTCGTCGCGGTCCACCGTGATGGTGCCCTTGCGGCCGGGAATCTCCACCGGGGCGATCTCGCGGGCGAAGAAGCCATTCTCCTGCGCCGCCTTGGCGCGCATCTGCGAGCGATACGCGAATGCGTCCTGATCGGCGCGGATCACCTGGAAATCCTCGGCAACGTTTTCCGCTGTCTCCGGCATGGCATCGACGCCGTACTGCTCCTTCATCAGCGGGTTCACGAAACGCCAGCCGATCGTCGTGTCGTACACCTCTGCCGAACGCGAGAACGCCTCGGTCGCCTTGCCCATCACGAACGGCGCGCGGGTCATGCTTTCCACGCCGCCGGCGATCACGAGTTCGGCATCGCCCGCACGGATGGCGCGCGCCGCAGTGCCGACCGCGTCGAGGCCGGAGCCGCACAGCCGGTTGATCGTGGCGCCGGAGATATGTTCCGGCAGCCCCGCGAGCAGTGCCGCCATGCGCGCAACGTTACGGTTGTCCTCGCCGGCCTGATTCGCGCAGCCGTAGATAACGTCGTCGAGCTGCTCCCAATCCACCGCAGTATTGCGCTCCTTGAGCACACGCATCGGATGTGCCGCCAGGTCGTCGGTGCGCACGTCCTTCAACACGCCGCCGTAACGGCCGATCGGCGTGCGGACGAAGTCGCAGATATAGGCGTCGGCCATGGCGATCCTCCCGAGGTTGCGGTTTCCCGTTGGCCTATTCCATCGCGGGGCGCTGGGCAAGGCGGGCACGCCTTGGTCCAACTCGGTCCGCCATCGACACCTGGACAACGGATGCGCTAACATTGCACGTTCTCGATTCCCTGAGTGAGGCAGCGGAATGCACGCAGCTCTTCGCACTGGCTTGACCACCGCACTGATCCTTGGTGCGCTGTCGGGATCGGCTGGCGCTGAAATGACGGTGTACTACCGGGCGCACGGTTGGGATGCGTTCAGTGGTTCGGACGAAACCGCCAAGCCGGTGTGCGGCATCGGCACGACCAACGCGGCCGACAAGCGCAGCTTCTCGCTTCGCTTCCAGATCGGTGGCGACACCGTTACGTTCCGGGCAAAGAAGTCGACCTGGAACGTACCGGTGGGTGCGGAGCTTTCAGTGGTCATCCAGATCGGGCGCGACACGCCATGGGATCTGCAGGGTGTCGGCAATGGGCGGGTGGTGGAGTGGTCGCTGGACCCCAGCACGTTCCAGAAATTCGAAATGCAATTCCGTCGTACCAAATCGATGACGGTGACTTTTCCGGCGGGGAGCGAGCCGCCGTGGACCATCGCGCTCAAGGGTTCGAAGGCGATCAGCAATGCGTTCGGACGCTGCATCAAAGTCCTGACGCAACGGGAGGTCGACCAGTTGACGCAGTCAGCCGCGCCGCCCGACCACGCGGCAACACAACCGTACAGCGACGCTCCACCCCAGCAGCTGGGGGCGGTCCCGTCGCAGCCATTCGCGCCCGCCACACCGCGCTGAACGACGACATTCCGGCTTTGGATTTCAAGCCCAACTGCGCAGTACCGTCGCCGAGTCGCGGTCCGTCGGGAAGAAGCATTCGATGCGGAGTTCCTGCAACGTGATGTCCTGAGGTGTTCCAAGGGTCGCGATCGTGGTGAACAGCTGGAGTGAAACGTCGCCCTTGCAAAAATGCATGGGAAGCACCGGGCTGGTCGCGACATCGACCGTGTGAGCGTCCAGGGCCGATCGCACCCCTTCGTAAGACAGCAGTCTATCGAGCAGGATGGAGGTTTCGCCGGCACTGTCCGTCGCCGCATCGGTCGCCACGCTGCGAACGAAGTAGCGGACCACATCTGCCCAATTGACCAGAAAAGGCCGCAACACGTCCGGCGCGACGAGCGCGTCGGCCAGGTTAATACGGGCATCGGGCGCCAAAGGTCCAGCGAGGAATTCGACCAGGCGCACCGCCCCTCGATTGGCCCTGAGCAGGTTCCATTGCCGATCCACGGCAACCGCGGGAAACGGCTCCTGCTGCGCCATGATATAGTCGAGTGCGGCGCTTACCTGTGCGAGTTCCGGGGCGGCGAGATCGGTTTCCTGCCACATTGGCGCAAACCCACCGGCCAGCAACAGCGCATTGTGTTGCCGTAACGGAACATCGAGCGTCGTCGCCAGCCGGACGACCATATCGCAACTCGGCGACGCGCGTCCCAGTTCCAAAAAGCTCAGGTGACGTTGCGAAATGCCGGCACGGCCGGCGAGCTCGAGCTGCGACCATCCCCTGCGTTGCCGCCACCAGCGAAGCTTCGCTGCGAAGCCTTGCTCACCCCGCACGACTACCTCCGAGGTAGTTGCATGAACGGTACCGATCGACACCATGCCACAGCCCGCGGGAGCAACACAGGAGGCAGGGATGGATGAGTGGATCGGGGTCCTGATAGCGATCGTTTCGAGCTGCATCGGCGGGACAGCGGCCGCGGTCACGCGTTATCTGGTCGGCAACACCGATCCGCTTACGCTTGCCATTCTTCGGTGGGGCATCGGCTTTCTCTGCGTGCTGCCCATCGCCCTGGTGCTGCGCGTGCGCTGGCCGCAACGGGTGGACTGGTTCGGCGTCGCCGGTCTGGGCGTGTGCTTCTTCGGATTGTTCTTCATCCTGTACAACATCGCGATCGGCTACACGACCGCGGCTCGCGCCAGTCTCGCACTGTCGACATTGCCGCTGCAGACGATGGTTGTCGGCGCGCTTCTCGGCGTCGAACCGCTGACCGCGCGCAAGTCCGCGGGCGTCGGCATTGCCATCCTCGGCGTCTTTGCCGCACTCGCGTCGGGTCTTTCCGCCGCTCCATTTGGCGCCTGGCGCGGGGAGTTGCTCATGACGGCCGCCGTGCTGTGCATGGCCTTCTACAACGTCTGGTCGCGCCCGTTCATCCAACGATCGAGTGCTCTTGCATTTCTTGCGGTCGGCATGGGGGCCGGCGCGGCGGTGCTGATCGTGCTCGGCGCGATGACCAACAGGGTGGCAGTTCTGAGCGCTTTTGGTGCTTCGCAATGGATTGCCGGCGTTTATCTGGGCGTTGGCGGCGGCGCGCTCGCGTTCATTCTCTGGGTATTGGCGTTGCAACGAGCGACACCGACCCGCGTGGCAAGCACGATGACCGCCAATCCGATCGCGGCGGCCCTGCTCGCGAACCTGCTTGTCGGCGAGCCGATCGCCCTCAGCCTGATCGTCGGGCTGATCGCGGTTTTTGCCGGGATCTGGATCGCGACGACAGAGGCTGCGGTCGTGGCAGGTGCGCGATGACAGGCCGACCGATCTCCGCGGCCAGATTTCTTGCCCGCATCAGGTCCCTGACAACGCCGGGTTGCAAGTTCGCAAAAAACCTGCTAACGTTCTTGTGCCTTAACGACTGGCGTCGATCTCAGGCCTAATCCAACGGTCCACAAACTTCGTAGTGGTCTGCTGAGAAATTTGAGCTGGGGGCATGGCGAGATGACCAACAGAACATGGATCGGCGGCGGCAACAACAACGCCAAGAATCCGAGAGACTGGTCACCGAAGGGGGCGCCGCGCCCGAACGATAACCTGGTCATGACACATGGCGACATGAACGTCTCGGGAAACGCTCTCGCAGGAGATACCCTCTCCGTTGATGCACCATTCGGAGCACCACCCATTGACATCAATACACGTGCGAAAGCGGGGCTCGATCTCTCGGTAAGGGGCTCTGGACACGTAAACGTGCACGTTGATGGTACGGTAATACTTACTGATCTTGTGCAAAACGCAGCACACCTCAAGTTTTCCGGTGGGACCATACGCTTTATCGGTACCAGCACGTTCAATGGTGATGGTGGCAGTACCCGGCAGTACGGTGTTCGATGATAGTAATCTCGTCGGATCGGGAACCCTTCGTCTCCTGGGCGGGGATCACGACGGTGATGCGATGGAGATCGATGGCTCGGTCGGAAGAGGTCTGACCTTTGAGCTGGGCGGCGGAGCGCCAACGATGTCTCTTCGGATCGATGATCCCGGTAAGTTCCATGGGCTTATTGACTTAACGCCAGCCACCTCCCCGCCTTTCCCCAGCCTCTTCGGCTTCGTGGCTTTTATGGGTCTTCATGCTACGAGCGCAAACCTTCACGATGACATGTTGCTAATGTTCGACTGCAAGAAACTGGTGGATACAGTTCGGCTCAGCGGAGGCAGTGGCTTGCAGTTGGAACAGAATAGTCAGGGCGTGATGCTTTCGTCAGGAGGATTTGGTGAGTTCTCAGCAGCCCGGCGGTCCTGGAACCATCATTCCCCTGCACATCTCGTAGTCCGGTCACAAATCGCTCCTCGCCACGGCCGACGCTTGACGGCGGGGCTGGCTCACGGGCTGACCCCGCACCCGCTTTCTGGTCGGGATGGATCGCGTGCAGCCGGCGCGGCAGGATGCCAGCGATCGCTCCGCCCGTAGCGGTCATCGGACAGGGCGGTTAGGGTCGATCTTATCGGCGCCCCCACGCAAAGGAATCCGGAACATGAAGACCACAGGACGTTGCCTGTGCGGAGCCATTCAGTACCAATACGACGGCGAGCCGCTGGAGGCGATCCATTGCCACTGCGAAAGCTGCCGCCGCCAGACTTCATCGCCGGTAGCGACGTTCGTGATGGTGCCGAAGGCGGCACTGCGCTTCACGCGCGGACAGCCGAAGGAGTTCGCCTCGTCACCCGGAGTGCGCCGCAGCTTTTGCGGCGACTGCGGTTCGCCGATTGCCTATCGTACCGAGCGGCGACCGGACATCGTCGATCTCTTCGCCGGAACGCTGGCCGATCCCGCGTCCGTCTCCCCGTCGTGCCACGTCTACGCCGAGGAGCAGCTCCCCTGGTTCGAGGTGCTTGACGACCTGCCGCGCTATGCGCAGACGCGCGGCGGGGCGACGCCGCTGCGGCGCGGCACGCGCCAAGCGCCGCCGGGATGAGTGCGCCCGCCGCTCAGCCGCGGCGATCCAGCGGCACGTAGTCGCGACGCGGCGCACCGGTGTAGATCTGCCGCGGGCGGCCGATGCGCTGCTCCGGATCCTCCAGCATCTCCTGCCACTGGCTGACCCAGCCGACCGTCCGCGACACCGCGAACAGCGCGGTGAACATGCTGGTGGGGAAGCCCATCGCCTTTAGGATGATGCCGGAATAAAAGTCGACGTTCGGATACAGCTTGCGGTCCACGAAGTACTTGTCGTTCAGCGCGATCTTCTCGAGTTCCACTGCCAGGTCGAGCAGCGGATCGCCCTTGATGCCGAGTTCCTCCAGCACGTCGTGGCAGGCCTTCTGGATGATCCGGGCGCGCGGGTCGTAATTCTTATAGACCCGGTGGCCGAACCCCATCAGGCGCGCGTGGTTGTTGCGATCCTTCACGTCCTCCAGGAAGTCCGGGATGTTCTTCACGTGACCGATCTCGGTCAGCATCTTCAGCACAGCCTCGTTGGCGCCGCCATGTGCCGGTCCCCACAGACTGGCGATGCCGGCGGCGATGCAGGCGAACGGGTTGGCGCCGGTCGATCCGGCCAGCCGCACCGTGCTGGTGGAGGCGTTCTGCTCATGATCGGCGTGCAGGATCATGATCAGGTCCATCGCCTTCGACAGCACCGGATTGACCTTGTACGGCTCCGCCGGCACGGCATGGAACATATGTAAAAAATTCTCGGCGTAGCCAAGGTCGTTGCGCGGATAGATGAACGGCTGGCCGACGGAATACTTGTGCGCCCAGGCGGCGATCGTCGGCACCTTGGCGACCAGGCGGAAGGCGCTGATGCGCCGGCTTTCCGGATCGTGGATATCCAGGCTGTCGTGATAGAACGCCGACAGTGCACCGACCACGCCGCACATCACCGCCATCGGGTGCGCATCGCGGCGGAAGCCGTTGTAGAAGGTGCGGATCTGCTCGTGCAGCATCGTGTGCCGCATCACGCCAAGTTCGAATTCGTGCCGCTGCTTCTTGTTGGGCAGGTCGCCGTTCAGCAGCAGGTAGCAGATTTCCAGGAAATTCGATTTCTCCGCGAGCTGCTCGATCGGATAGCCGCGGTACAGCAGGATGCCCTCGTCACCGTCGATGTAGGTGATCCTGCTCTCGCAGGACGCCGTGGCGCCGTAGCCGGGATCGTAGGTGAAAATCCCCAGGTCGGCATACAGCTTGCGGATATCGGCGACCGGCGGTCCGATCGTGCCGTCGATCAGCGGCAGGCTGCTGGACTTGTTGGACCCGTCAAGCGAGACGGTGATGGACCGTTTGGCCGAGGCGCTCATGCGCGTGTCCTTGTTGCCTGGCAGGGCCAAGGCCCGCCGTTAGGCGCCCGCCCGTGCGGCGGCGCCCGATTGCAAAATTATGGCGGACCGGTCCCAGACGCAACCTTCGCGCTTGCAGCAATAATTCACCCTCACGCCATCTGGTGTCACGGACGGAAGTAACGGACCCGCGAGCCAGGCGGCGCAGCGGGACCGTTCGCGGCGGCCCGGGCGCGGTGTGCGGTCCACCCGTCAGGGCTCTGAACGGATCCCGCCCTGCCGTGCCTGCCCGATCAGGGTCCGGGCGTCGTTGGGCAGCAGAAAGCGCTGCGCGACCAGCGAGTCCGCCGCGGCCGCGAAGGCCGCGACATAGGTCTCGCGGGTTGGATAGCGTTCCTCGATCGAGGGCCGCAGATCGCCGGTCGCCATGCGCTCGGCGCGCGTCGCGGCGAACGGGATGAAACTGCCCTGCAGGTTGCACTGCCCGTTCTCGAATCGATCCTTCCGGCCAGGGTTCCACCCAGTATAGGTGCCGATCGGCACCTGCAGAAACGCCGAGCGGATGCCCGCGATGTCGTTGCCGTCGGCGTCCACCTGCGGTTCGACCACGCCGTAACTGGCGCTCCCGACATGCGGCGGCTCGACGGAAATGATGCCGCTGCTGTCGCCGGCGCGGTACCGCGGCCCGTACTCCATCACATGCAGGGTGTTGTAGGTGCGCGCGGTCGGCGTCGCCGGACGTTCCACGCCGCCATAGGCGTTCGCGGGAATTTGCGGGAAGCGGACCTGATCCGCGGCCACCAGCGTACCGTCGGATATGCGCGGGGTCACCCCGGGGGCGGCGCGACGTCGTCGCGCACCCAGGCGGTGAAGGCGCGCAGCAGCGCGCGCATGGTCCACACCTGCGGGTTCGGATTGGGCTGCTGCTGGCAGTTCCCGAAGGGCGGCCTCCCCGCCAGCGGGAGCGGCGCCGCGCCGTGCTGCGTGCTCGCCATGATGAACGTGCGCACCATCGGCGGATCGGCCACGTCCACGCGTCCGAGCGGATCGGTGAGGCCGAGCGACTGACGGCCCTCCCACATCTCCAGCGCGGTCGCGACGTGGAAGATGCGGGGGCACGTATCCGTGGCGGTGCAGCGGTCGAGCAGGCCCTGCTCGCGTTGGGTCAGCGGATCGAACTGGCGCGCGTAGCTGAACGGAAAGTCGTAGGCCGGGTAGCTGTGATCGGTCTGCTCACCCCAAGCGCGCAGCGGCTGGCCGAAGCGGACGTTCAACGGCATCAGCCCGCCGCCGATATGCGGATAGGCGCCGTCAAAGGTGCGGCGACCGCTCTCGTCCTGGTTGAAGCCGAGCGCGAGGAAGCTGCGGATCATGCGCCCGCTTTGCGAGCTGCCCTCGATGACGGCGCGCTGGTCGGCGCGATAGACCGGGTTGGCCGTGCCGGCATCGTCCTTCGCGGTGTTGCGCAGGAACGTTCCCAGATCGCGCGTGGCGACGAAGCCGAGACCGAGCACCAGCGGATCGCGCGCCCGGTAGACCAGCTCGTAGAGACGCCCCGGCTGAAAGCCGGCCGGATAGCAGACATGCTTTTCGTCGGGCACCGGCTCCTGTCCGGACGCGCAGGTGGCGAAGCTCCAATCGGCGTTGGGGATCGGCGTGCGCGGCGACTGTTCGTGCGCGCGCACCGTCAGCGAGGGAACGAACCCGTCCTGGAGCGGCGTGCGGTTGTCGCGCGCGGCGGTGGGATAGCTGTCGAAACTTTCGAACGGGAAGGCCTGCAGTTGCTGGCTGGCGACGATCGGCAGCGTGGCGGTCGCGACCGGCGTGACCATTTCGCTGCGCACCACGCCGGTGATCGACGAGCCGTCGGCATTGCGGGCGACGACCGCCGGCATCAGCATGCGGTTCATCCCCGCCCGCACGTCCATTTCCCAGCCCCACCAAACCAGCGTGTAACCCTCGCGCATTAGGTGGCCGTCGCCGGGCGTGGTGAGCGCGTTGCGGTCGGCCAGACTGCCGGATACGCCGGCATCGAATGCATTCAGCGCCAGCTTGTTGCCGCGGTTGTTCACCTCGAACAGCAGCATGCGGTTGCCGCGCGTCTGATCGGCCGGCTTCAGCAGTTCGACGTCGGTCGCTGTATTCCACCATGCCGCGCGCGTTGCGCGGCACGAGGTCCAGATCCTGCACGATGGCGTTTCTCGGATCGGCCGGATCGACCTCGCCGTGCGCACGCGCGAACACGTGCTCGTAGGCGCCGGTGGCGCCGAAGTCCTGGCCGCCGAAGGCGGGCTCGGTGCGCAGAACCTCGAAGCGCGTGATGCGGGCCTCGGCCGGCGCGGCGGTGAACGCGCCGCAGATTGCGAACATGGCATAGGTGAGCCGACGGCGCGTGTTGTTCATGGCGACGCCCTTATGCCGTCGTGGTGCGGTAATGCTCGCGATACCGCGTCCGCAGCGCCGTCTTGAGCAGCTTGCCGGTCGCCGTGTGGGGCAGCTCCGGCACCACCACGACGGCATCCGGCAGCCACCACTTCGGCACCTGGCCCTGATAAATCTGCAGCACGGAAGCAGGATCCACCGTGTGGCCCGGCCGGGCGACCACCAGCAGCAGCGGACGCTCGTCCCATTTCGGATGGAGCGCCGCGACGACCGCGGCCTCGGCGACGTCGGGGTGCGAGACCGCGATGTTCTCCAGCGTGATCGAGCTGATCCATTCACCGCCCGACTTGATCACGTCCTTCGAACGGTCGGTGATCTCCATGTAGCCGTCCGGATCGATCGTCGCGACGTCCCCGGTGGCAAACCAGCCCTCCGGATCGCATGCGCTCCCTGGCGGCTCGCCGTAATAGCCGCTGCACACCCACGGCCCGCGCACCAGCAGATCGCCGAACTGCTTGCCGTCCCACGGAAGTTCGTGGCCGTCGGCGTCGACGATCTTCATGTCGATGCCGGCCAGGACGCGGCCCTGCTTCAGCATGTGGCGCACCGCGGCGTCGCCGGACAGTCCGGCCTGCGCAGCTTTGGGCGCGTTGTAGGTGCCGACCGGGCTCAGTTCCGTCATGCCCCAGCCATGCTCGACCGCAATGCCGAACTCGTCGCGGAACGCCTCGATCAGCAGCGGAGGCGTGGCGGAGCCGCCGGTCATGATCCGCTTCACCGTCGCCAGCTTCTCGCCGCTGGCGCGGAGATGCTGCAGCAGGCCGAGCCAGACGGTCGGCACGCCGCAGGTCATCGTCACGCGCTCCTGGTTGAGCAGGCGGGCCAGGCTCGCACCGTCCAGATGCCGGCCCGGCAGCACCAACGCTGCGCCGGTCAGCGCGGTGGCGTACGGAATTCCCCAGGCATTGACGTGGAACATCGGCACGACCGGCAGAATGCGGCTGGTGGAGCGCAGATCGAGCACATCGGGCAGCGCGATCGCATAGGCGTGGATCACCGTGGAGCGGTGGCTGTACAGCACGCCCTTCGGCCGCCCGGTGGTGCCGGAAGTGTAGCAAAGCGCGCTCGCGGTGTTCTCGTCGAAGCTGGGCCACGTGTAGTCGTCGTCCGCCGCATCCATCAGATCGTCGTAGCAGAGTAGGCGCATGCCGCCGGGCAGATCGAGCGCCGGCATGCCGGCCGCGTCGGTCATCAGCACGACGATGCGGACGCTGTCCGCGATCTTCGCCGCGATGGTGCCGATCAATGGGGAAAAACCGGGATCGACGAACAGCACGCTGTCGCCGGCATGGCCGATGATATAGGCGATGTCATCGGGCGCGAGGCGTGGGTTGATGGTGTGGCAGATCGCCTGCATGCCGGACGTCGCGTAATAGACCTCCAGATGACGCAGGTCGTTCCAGGCGAGCGTGCCGATGCGGTCCTGCGCCTGGACGCCGAGGCCTTGCAGCACGCGCACCAGCCGCCGCGAGCGGCTTTCCGTCGCCGCCCAGGTGGCGTGCTGCGTGCCGCCCTGGCCGGTCGCGGACACCACCTGGGCCGCGGCGTGATGCCGCGCTGCGTGGGTGAGCAGCGACGAGATCAGCAGCGGCTGCTGCTGCATCAGTCCCAACATGACGTGCCTCCGGTTTGCCGGGCGGCTTTCCTTGCCGCGGTTTCCGGTGATGATAGGCAACCCGGACGTCCGGGGACAGAGAAAGTGCGGAGGTTGTGCCATGGAAATGCGATCGGCCCTCATCGTGGGCGCGGGCAGCGGATTGAGCGCCTCGCTGGCGCGGCTGTTCGCGCGCAACGGACTGCAGGTGGCGCTGGCGTCGCGCAACCCGGACCGTCTGGCCGCACTGGCCGGCGAGACGGCGGCCGCGACCTTTGCCTGCGAGGCGGCAGAACCGGAAGAAGTCGGCGGCCTGTTCGACGCGGTGATCGCCACCCAGGGCGTGCCCGACGTGGTGGTCTACAACGCCAGCGCGCGGGCGCGCGGACCGGTTGCCGAACTCGATCCGGAGGCGGTGGCTCGGGCGATTGCCGTCAGTGCGTATGGCGGCTTCCTGGTCGGCCAGCAGGCGGTGCGTCACATGCTGCCGCGCGGGTCGGGCGCGATCCTGTTCACCGGCGCATCCGCCAGCGTGAAGGGCTACCCGCTGTCGGCGCCGTTCGCGATGGGAAAGTTCGCGCTGCGCGGCCTGGCGCAGAGCATGGCGCGCGAGTTGTCGCCGCAGGGCATCCACGTGGCGCATTTCGTCATCGACGGCGCGATCCGCAATCCGGGCCGGACGGAGCCCGCCGACAAGCCGGACAGCATGCTGGATCCCGATGCGATCGCGGCGAGCTACTGGCACGTGGTGCAGCAGCCGCGCAGTGCCTGGACCTGGGAATTGGAGCTGCGGCCCTGGGTTGAGCGGTTCTAAGTGTGGGCCAGGCGGGCGACAGGAAGAGGTCTCACACGAAGTTCACCGAGCTTCGACCGAGGGCCACTGAGACGCAAAACGCTTCGCGCGAAGCGCATGCCATTTTCCCTCGGTGGCCCTCCCCTGCCTGGCTCGGTGACCTCCGTGTGAAGCCTTCCTTGCCGACAGTCCAGCGACCACAGCAGCCGAGCGACTTGCCGCGGGCAGCGTCGCGCCGCACACTGGTCGCGGTCCACACGAGGGGAGGTAACCTGCGATGCTGTATGAACTGCGCGTCTATGAGTGCGTGCCTGGCCGGCTGCCCGATCTGTTGAAGCGTTTCGACACGATCACGCTGAAGCTGTGGGAGAAGCACGGCATCAAGCAGGCCGGGTTTTGGACCACGGTGATCGGCGAATCCAGCCAGACGCTGTACTATTTCGTAACCTGGGAATCGCTGGCCGAACGCGAGAAGAAATGGGCGGCATTCGGCGCCGATCCGGAATGGCTCACCGCACGGGCCAAGACCGAGGCGAACGGCCCAATCGTCGCCAACGTGAAGAACTTCATCCTGGCGCCGACCGCTTTCTCGGCGGTGAAGTAGCCGATCCGCGGCAGTGGCGCATCGCCGCCGCTGCCGCGCACCGAGCCGTCGTTCAGCCCAGCGTTTCGAGCACTCGCCTGGCCGCCTGCAAATCCGGCGTTTCAAATCCCTCGGTGAACCAGCCATGGATCGGCGCCAGCAGGTCGCGTGCCTCGGTCTGCCGCCCCTCGTCACGCAACAGCCTGGACAGATCGACGGCACTCCGCAGCTTCCACAGATTGCCGCCCTGTTCGTGCGACAGCGCGATGGAGCGGCGCAGCAGATCGGCTTTGTCCGCGGGATCCTCGCAGAGGAATTCGGCCTCCAGCCGCATGATCTCCGGCTGGCACCATCGCTCGTCGGTCAGGCGCACGAGCTCCACTGCGCGCGCCAGCAATGCCCGGGCCGCATCGCGATCGCCGTGCGCACCCAGCAACTCGGCCGATGCAGCCATCATGAACGGCAAAAGCGACCAGGTCTTGGACTCGTCAAGCTTATCGATCGATCGCCGCAATCGTTCACGCGGGGCAGGGTCGTCGTGCTCGTGCAGGAGCGCCCAGCTTTGGAACAATTGTGCCTCGGTACCGCCGAGGAAGGTCTCGTAGTCGATGGAGACCTCCAACAGCCTGGCTGACATCGTCTTCAGCAGATCGACATCCCGCCGGAGCATCGCCGCGATGCAGCCGCGTCGCAGACCGAATACCGCGCTGATCGCATGCCGCAGATGTTCGGCGTGGCTCAGACCTCGCTGGCTGGTCGCCGCACCCTGTGCCGGATAGCCCATGACTGTAAGGCAAATCGCCAGGAACGAGCAGCCGGCAACAAACGGGTCGCGCATTGTATTCGAGGCCAGATCGGCATCCTTGTCGATTTCATACAATGCAAGCAAACGCTCGTAGGCTGCCCGCGCTTCGGCGAAGCGACCGAGCATCAGATAGGCACTGCCGCCAACCCGTTCTCCCAACAGGATGACCTGGCGATCTCCGGTGCGCTGACCCAGCTCCAGAATCTCTCGCGCATAGCGGCTCACGACCGCCGGTTCGGAGCGGGTGAAGTGGTACACCTGCAGACCGTAGAGGACCGGGAGAAGGAATTCCGTGTTGTCGAGCTCCCGGCTCAACTCGCGTGCACGCAGGAAAGCCGCGTGACCCTGCTCGCTGGCGGAACCTACCTGATCGATGAGTCCGCGGCCCAGCGCCACCTGCAGCAACAATTCGCGCCGGAGGGTCTCACGGGAAGCGGGCAGGCTCCTCAGCAGACCCAGACCGCGGCGCAGATGGCTGACCATTTCCGCGAGGGCACATCGCGCCATCGCGTGTTCGGCCGCCTTGAGATGATAGTCGATTGCGCGGTCCGCGATCCCCGCTTCCGCAAAGTGATACGCCAGCAGCTCCGGCTCAGCAGAGGCGAGGTCGCCTTCGTCGCGCTCGAGTCCCTCCGCCACCTGAAGATGCAGTGCTCGACGCCGGTCGCGCAGCAGAGAGGCGTATGCAGCATCCTGCACCAGCGCGTGCTTGAAGCTGTAGACGGCATTCGGCGGCCGCCCGCGCCCCACCATCAGATCGGCGGCGATCAGCGCCTGCAGGCTGCCGCTCAGTCGTTCGCCGGGGAGAGCGAACGCCGACTGGAACAGCTCGAACGAGAATTCGCGTCCGATCACCGAGCCCATCTGGGCCACTTCCTTGACGCTGGCCAGCCGGTCGAGGCGTGCCGTCAGCGAAGCATGCAAGGAACTTGGAACCACGACCTGGGGCCGAAACTCGATCACCGGGTGGTCGCTGTCGTGACGTATCGTGCCGCTTTCCAGCACGGTCTTGGTCAATTCTTCCACAAACAGCGGTACGCCGTCCGCATGGGCGATGATCTGCTCGCGCACTGAGTTCGGGCAGGCGCGATCCGCCTGTGACGCCATCGATCAGCGAAGTGGCCTGGCGGTGATCGAGCCGCCCAAGCAGTTGCACGGACACCTCGGGACGATCCATCCAGCCCGGCTGGGGGTCAGGTCGCGACGTGACCACCAGCAGCACCTTCATGCCGTCGATCTGCTCGACGACGCGCGTCAGCAATTCGAGCGAGGTGGGATCGGCCCAGTGCAGGTCTTCGAATATCGCGAGAACGGGCTTATCGCGCGCCAGATTCTCGAGCTGTCGCAGGAGCGTTTCAAATGTGCGCTCCTTGCGAAGCTGTGGGGTCAGTTCCGCAATCCTGCTGTCCGGCGGGGCCGGCAGCGACAGCAGGTCCGCCAGCAACGCGAAATCCTCCTGCGACGCTCCCGGAGGCAGCAGCGCCTCGAGCTTTCGCAATTTCGCGGCAGCATCGTCCTCCCGCTCGAAGCCCGCGGCGCGAGCGGTCTGCGCAATGATCGGATGGAGCGCGCTGTCCCGGTAGTGCGGCGAGCACAGGTAACGCCGCCTGGTATGCGGCTCCGACTGGAGGCGATCTTCCAGCGCGGCGGCGAGGCGCGACTTGCCGATGCCCTCCTGGCCGCTGAGCAGGACGACGCGTCCTTTGCCCTGGCGTACCTGGCCCCAACGATGCAGCAAAAGTGCAAGTTGTTCATCGCGCCCGAACAGCGGAACCTGGCCGCCGGAGCGCAGAACCTGGCCACCGGCGCGCAGCGCCTCGAAGCGGCTGTCGGTGGCACTCTCGCGCAGCACGATCCAGGCGCGGACCGGCCGCGCATAGCCTTTCATCTCCCGGCTGCCGTTATCGCGGTAATCGAACAATCCACCGGTCAGACGCTGCGTGCTGTCGGCGATGATCACCGTTCCGGGTTGGGCGAGCGTTTGCAGGCGTGCGGCCAGATTGGGCGCGTCGCCGACCACCGCCTGCTCGAGTGAAGCGCCGGAGCCGATCTGGCCGACGATCACCAGGCCCGTTGCGATCCCGACCCGTGCCTGCAGGGTGGATGGCGGTCCAGCGACCGTGTCGAGATGCGACACGGCCTCGACAAGGGCGAGGCCCGCTCGCACAGCCCGTTCGGTGTCGTCCTCATTGGCGACGGGGTAGCCGAAGTAGACCAGCACACCGTCGCCCATGTAGCGCGCGATGAACCCGCCGAACCGGGCGACGTGTTCGGTGACGCAGCGATGGTAAGTCGCCACGACGTCGCGAAGGTCCTCCGGATCGAGACGCGCCCCGAGGGCAGTTGAGTCGACCATGTCGCAGAACATGACGGTCAGCTGGCGGCGTTCTCCCGTCGGGACAGGCGCGGGCCCGCTACGGACTGCGGCACCACCGGCGACAGCCCCGCAATCGCCGCAAAATCGGCGGCCTGGAGCATTGTTCGCGCCGCAGGCAACGCAGTGCCACGGCGCCAGTGGCGTGCCGCAGTCGCTGCAGAACCGTTGGCCTCCCGGAGCCGATGCTCCGCACCGCGGGCAGTCCATAAAGCCCCCTTGACCCCGACCTTGGGACCGCCGTGCGTCGGCGGCTTGTTCTGATTGCAACGCAAACACGGGATTGGCAACATATGCAACTGCTCGTATGGTCGCTCCGGCGAAAAATGTTTTCCTGGCGATCTTGTCGCGCTATGCTTGATCATCCCGTGACGATCTCGCAACAGAAACAGGGGGAGAGAGCCGATGAACGCAACAATAAAGAGTGTTCTGCCCAGCTTCGATGTCGTTAAGTGGGGCGTTCCTGGGGACAAGCTGGATCAACTTGCCGCCTTGCTCGGCCTGAATGACGGCGAAAAGGCAGCCCTGAAGAGCAAGGGGGATGTCGTCATCATGCAGGATCCGAAGAAGGCCTGACGCCTGAACCGCTCGACCGTCCGCTGCCTGGAACCGCATGAAGCGAAGCTCGGCCCTTCGCCGGGTGCCTGTAACTCAGGTGATGTCGCTTGCCGAGCAAAATGGTCTCGAAGGCGACGTTTGTGTCTTCGAGTTGGCGCCTGAAACGGCTCCGATCACCGTCGAGGCCGTTGCGGGGCGTGTGCTGACGATCGCGCCCGGCGACCGTTTTCTGGGTACGGCCGGATATCGTGAATCGACACGCTGGGTGGTCGGCAAAGTCCCTGAAGGGGGACTGGTTCCGCGCAACGACTACTGGGTCCTGGCCGACTGCGGCGTCGTCGGCGAATTCCTGGGCGAGTCACCGGGGGAAAAGGGGCATCTCGGGCGCGTCAAATTTGTCGGGACAATGCTCGGAGAGAGCGGTGTCACGTTGAATATCCGGCAGTTCGCGCAGCGCCGAGAAGCGGCGGCGGCAATTGATCACGGTGCATCGGTGTTCCTGGTGGTCGGCACTTCGTCGGAGGTCGGCAAGACGACCGCCGCGATCAGTGTTCTGCGTGCGCTCCGCAGGGGCGGGCGAATGCATGTCGTGGCGCTGAAGGCCACCGGCACGTCGTCTGTCACCGAACTCCATAGCTATGCCGATTTCGGCGCCGCACCATATTTCGATTCAGTCGATTTCGGCCTGCCGACCACGTACCCATCGGGTCGCGCCGGGATCGACGATCATTTCGACACGATGCTGAACGTGTGCCTCGCAATTCCCGCCGATGCGGTCCTGATCGAGTGCGGCGGCGACATCCTCGGCGCCAACGTCCCGGTTTTTCTGAGCCATCTTGTGAAGCGAAGGCCGGATGTGCGGGTCATCCTGGCGGCATCGGACTCGCTGGCAGCTCTGGGCGCCAGGTCGGTACTTGCCGACATGGGGCTGACGATAACCCTTGTCACCGGCCCTTGCACGGACACGCCGACCATACAGCAAAGAACCCGCGATCTGTGCGGGATTCCAGCACTGAACCTGGCCAGGGGCGGCCCACCCTCGCTGTTCTGATCACACGATGGGCCGGAACCTGGCACTGACCGCCCAGAAGTGTGTCAATTGCAAGATCTGAATGTCGTCGCACGCCTGGCCAACGCTCTGTTCCAGCTCTGCAGGATCGGGATAGTTCTTGACGACTTCAAATCGTTCGCCGTTGTCGAGCCAGCGAGTCTGATATGAATTGCCGTCGGCATCCCGTCGCCTGACCTGCACGCCGAAGTCCGGGACGTAATTCTGGTCGATCATCAAAAGACCGGCGCGCTCTCGGAGACGCGAAGCGAAATGCGATAGAAAGCTGCCCTGATCCTGATTCTTTACGTGCGACCACCACAGATGCGCCATCCCCACGTCGAACCGCCCGAGCGTTCTCGGCAGGCACCACGCATCGGCCTGAACCAGCGCGACGTGCTCGCCGAGCTTTCTCTCCGATGCGATTGCCAGTGTCTCGGCATTGATGTCGGTCGCAGTGATTGCCTTTGCCGCCGGCGCCGCAATTGCAGTCCAGTAACCGGTGCCGGCCGCCACTTCCAGTATCGTCTTCCCACTCGCGTGCGCCACGAGCCAGTCCTTCAGCACCGCCAGCTCGGAACGCAACGCTACGGACTCATAAACTGTATCGTATTCCCCTGCGCGCTTCCGGTAGTAATCTGCCATGTTTGCCCGGTCGCGCACGGCGTCGGTCCTGCCGGCCGCCTGGATGCTATTGGAAAGCGGTCGAGTGCAGCCACTGCGATCGTGGCATCCGCCGCCGCTCGCGACGGCCGGAGACCCGTCCACGGAGCTGAGAACGAGCAAACTTGCCCGGCTGCACCATCGCAGCGGACAGCTGGTGCCAGCCGGTTGAGCCGTTCACGTCGAGGGTACTGATATAGCCGTTCGGCAGTATGGTCGGGACCGGACCCGTCAGCTTGCCCTGGTGATCGAACTTCGTCGTCCCGGTCCGGTGGAATGTTTCGAAATATGTCGGATAAACGAAGTTGCAGACCTTGATGTCATCGATGCTGTAGGCGTCTGCGTCATCCTCGCACGGGTCGCACACTTCATAGGCGTAGAGCTTGGCATCGCCGTGCTCCGGGTGCACCAGCACAGCCAGATTGACGTCCGGGTCGGCCAGCATCTCGAGCAGTTCATGGCTCGCGGTCACCGTCCACTCCAACCCGTAATGCTTGTCGGTGCCGGCGAATGACTTGCCGATCGGCAATCCGTCCGGCGTAAGATCGTGATGCCCGAGGACCCCGCCACGGTCGGTATTGTCGAGGATGCTCAACCACCACGTGCCAGCCGCCGGCGCCTGGCCCTTTGGTACAAACACCAGCCTCGCGTCGATACCCCAGACCGGCGCAAAGTCACGCGAAACCTGCGTCTGGAGCGCAGCGGTCAGCGAGCGACATTCGTCATCCGTCACCACCGTGCTGTCATTGATAATCGAGACAACAATATCGAGCATCGACTCCCTCGGATTTTCGTTGTTCAGTAAATCGTGGCACTGCATGAAAGTAGCAAGCGCCCCGACTGGGTTCCAGAGGAATTTGCGATTTGGAGAATGTCTGACAGTGCTTGCCGGCCTTGCGCATGCATATCCCGCGCCGGCTTGTCGCATCTTGGCGTCGCGCAATGCTGCAACTCTATTGCCGGACAGCGACGAAGAACTGCCGCGTGGCATAGGACAGCCAGACGCGGCGCGATCGCAGCCAATCGAGGCCCAGCAGCATGTCGACGATCGGGACGACGTGCGCCGAGGCCACCCAGAGCCGCGGATCCCGGGTCACGTCGCGACCGATGCGAAGTTCGCCAAAGCGATGCAGCCGCATCGGCACGGGCGTTGGACCGACGCCGGAGCCGTTGCCGCCGGGATCGTGCTCCAGGACCTCGGCCGTCAGGCCAAGCAGAAAAATACCCGACGCGGTGAGCAGGCTCGAGCTTGCGCCGGTGTCCACCATCGTCCGCAGCGCGCGTCCGTCGAGCTCTGTCTGTATCACCATCGCATTGCCGACCGACATCGTGGCCGGGAGCGCCATGTATGGTGTCGTCCACGGCAGGAACCCCGTGCTGCAGCCGCCCACGTCGTAGAGCGTCAGGCGATGCGCCGGAAGGTCGAGATCGAGGTCGAACGGCGAGAGGAAGTCGCGCCCGAGCAGCCCTGCGATCGGCTGGCCGTCGATCTGGTTCACCGGAAGCGGGCCGACCATCGTGCTGGTATCGCCGAGCAGCGTCTTCCGCCGCAGCGTCACGCCGCCGAGGCGCAATGAACGCGGCAGCGCATTGGGACGCTCCTGGTTGCCGCCGAGACCGCGGATCGTGGTGGAGACCCAGCCGTCGCGCTCCAGTTCCAGCCGGCGGACCGCATTCTCGCTCATCAGGGTGCGTTCGGCGCCGGTGTCCATGATGAACACGGCATCGGTGTCGTTGACCGTCACGGTGATCAGGACAACGCCGCCGGCGAGCCGCAGCGGCACCGTCCCACGCGGCTCGACCAGGCAGTCGGCACGCGCCGGGCCGGCCATCATCGCCGGCAGGGCGAGCAGGGCGAGCAAGGTGCAGAGGCGCAGCCGATCTGTCATGCGTTTCGCGCGGATGATTTACCGATCGTGGCCTGCGCAGTAGACAGCTTCAATGTCGGATGCGCAACAGAGACCTGGCCTCGTCGCCTTGTTCCTGGGCTTTCTCACCGTCGGCATGTTCGGCTTCGGCGGCGTGCTGCCATGGGCGCGGCGCATGGCCGTGGAGCAGAAGCGCTGGCTCACCGCGACCGAGTTCACCGACATGCTCGGCCTCTGCCAGTTCCTGCCCGGCGGCAACATCATGAACGTGACGGTCGCCCTTGGGGCGAGGTTCCATGGCATTCCCGGGGCCGTAGCCGCTTTTGTCGGATTGATGGCGGCCCCGGTCGCGTGCGTCATCACCCTGGGCGTCATCTACGACCGCTATGCGCAGGTCCCGACGGTGCGGCACGCCTTCGCCGGCCTCGCGGCCGCCGCCTCGGCCATGGTGCTGGCAAATGCGCTGCGGATTTCTGCACCGTTGCGGTCGCGCCCGCTCGGGCTGGTAGTGGCCGTTGCGACCTTCCTGGCGATCGCAGTGCTGCGGCTGCCGCTCGCGCTGGTGCTCATCGCGATGACGGCACTGTCCACGCTGCTGATGTGGCGCTTTGCCCAATGAGCGACGGGCGCCCGCTGGCGAGCCTGGCGGCGGTCTTCGCGCAGCTTTCGCTGCTGGCATTCGGCGGCACCAATTCGGTGCTGCCCGAGATGCAGCGCCAGGTGGTCGAGGTGCATCACTGGGTCACCGCGCAGGAGTTCGCCGCGTTCTTTGCCTTGGCGCAGGCCGCGCCTGGCCCGAACATGCTGGTCGTCACGCTGATCGGCTGGCATGTGGCTGCGCTGCCCGGCGCTCTGCTGACGACGCTCGGCGTGGCCGGGCCGTCGTCCGTGCTGACGTTTGTCGCCACGGACGTATGGTATCGGTTCCGCGATGCCCGATGGCGCAGGCTGGTTCAGGCCGGACTGATGCCGGTGACGGCCGGGCTGGTGATGGCGAGCGCGGCGCTGCTGATCAGGACGACATCCATCGGCTGGGGCACGGTGTCGATCACCGTCATCGCCGCGCTGCTGTTCCTGTTCACCCGCCTGCATCCGCTCATGGTTCTGGCTGCGGCAACGGCACTGGGCGCGCTCGGCGTCCTGACGTGACCGTGTCCACCCCGGGATAGGGGTCCGGCAGAGAACAGTCCTCCCCCTCCCCTTGCGGGCTTGGGCCGCGAAGCAGACCAAGGCTCGCAAGGGGAGGGGGAGCATCCCACTTCAGCCAGCGCCTATCTTGGTGCCTGTCGGACTTGGCCGGCTCACTGCTTCCGGTCGGCCACAGGATCCGTCACGGACGCATGGTTGACCGACATGTCGATGGCGTGCCGGCGGTACTTCTGCGGCTTGGGCGCCTCGGCCACCTCCTCATAGGTTTGCCAGCCGCGTTCGGTCGCCGGGCGCAGGTCGCTGGGTACGGGATTGAGCACCGGCCGCGGCGTGGGCGCCTGGGCGGCCGCGACCAGCGTGCCGTTGTCCGGCCGGTCGTAGATGAAGCCATAGGTCGGATACACGCTGCCGAACTCGCCGGACCGCCCAAGACCGACGCGCACCGCGGTCCAGTCGTTGGCCTCGGAGACGTCCACCACTGGGACATTGCGGGCGACGCCGCCCCGCATGCCGGCTCCCGCCCAGTTGGCGTGCTCTACCTCAACCTCGCGTGGGTTGATCACGCGGCCGACCACGGCCACGTGGCCCAGGTGCATTCGACCGTTCGCACGGAACGCGAGCACGCTGCCGGCCTCGGGTACGCGGCCTCGCTCGTACTCGCCGGCGGCATTCTCCCACCATTGCCAGGCATTGCCGCCGACCGAAATGCCGGAATCGCTGCGCGCGAAGGGAACACAGGACATGCCGCCGCCACCCGCATAGCGGCGACCACGGACCGCCGTGCCGGAATGCGCCGCATTCTTCGCCGGCCGGCTGCCGGTTGCGTACGACCTCGTCGGGGCCAGAGGTTGCGCAGCCAGAGGTTGCGTCGAAGAACTGCCGTCACGGCTTGGGGATGCCTGCGCAGGTCGGTCGGTGAACGGACTGCTGAATGAGACAATGGATCCGAGAATCAAAGCTGTAGCGCTGGCGCCCCATGTCCGCATTGCGACCCACTCCCCAGTGGTTAAGCTTAATGAGTCGCTAGCAACAGGGTTGCAATTGTGACAACCCTGGTCGCGGGTAATTCCCCCTAAAGTGAGCCAATTGCCACACGCTGCCCTGTGGATAGGCCGGGAAAATAGGAAGATTATCCCAATTTTCTCCGATTTTTATGATTCTACGACAGATTTGGTGCGCCGATTCGCACCCGGCTGCCCGATTCCCTGCGAAATGTCGAGTCGCTCCCGGCGCGACCATCGCTCCGGGAGCAGATCGCGCCCTACTTGCAGGCGGTCACCATGATCTCGACCAGGATCGAGGGGTTTGCCAACTCCGCCTGGACGCACGCGCGCGCCGGCGCGGCATCCTTCGGCAGCCAGGGCGTCCAGACCTCGTTCATCGCATCGCGGTCACGGATGTTCTTCACCCAGATCAGCGCCTGCAGCAGGCGGGTGTTGTCGGTGCCGTGCGTCTCCAGAAGCTGGTCGATCTGCGCCAGGACGTCGGCGGTCTGGCCCTTGATGTCCTTGCTGGTATCCTTGGCGGTAACGCCCTGAAGATAAACGAAACCGTGATACTCGACGGCCTTCGACAGAATCGTGCCTGGGTCGGTGCGGCTGACCTTGCTCATCGACTTTCCTCTCCTCGCCCTGTTGCGGTGACTGCGGCCTTCTAGGGCAAGCGGGCGCCTCAGGCCAGCGTCTCGCTGCCTTCCAGGATCGGCGCCATGCGCGGCAGGCGTGCCTGGGCGCGCAGCCAGGCCAATGCGCAGAGCAGGCAGCCGATCAGCACGGGCAGTTGCAGGCCGAGGAACTCCGCCGATACGCCGTAGACGAGGGCGCCCATCGCCGGGGCCGCGCGGGTGATCATGCCCCAGAGGCTCAGCACCCGTCCGACCATCGCCGAGGAGGCGGAGTTCTGCAGCAGCGTCTGGATCGAGATGCCATGCATCGTGGTGGCAGCGCCCATCACCGCGACGCAGACCACGCCGACCGCGAAGTGATGCGTCGCCACGAAGCACGCCGTGGCCAGCGCGAGCACCAGCCCGGCGGCCACCGCGATCTGCGTCAGCCCGCCGAGCCGGCCGCGGATCGCCACCAGGGTGCCGCCGACCAGCGCGGCGAAACCCATCGTGCTGGCCAGCGTCGCCAGGCCGCGTGCATCGCGGCCGAACAGGTCGGCGACGTAGGGCGGCAGCATTTCCGGCACCGAGCGCAGCATCATGCCGACCGCGGCAGCGAACAGCATGATCGGGCCGATGCCCCGATGGCTTGCCACGTAGCGGATGCCCTCGGCAGCGTCGTAGAAGATGCTGTGGGTGGAGCGGTGGCCGAGGCGGATCGCCGGGTCGAGCCGCAGCAGGTACATGGTCAGGCTGGCGAACAGGAAGGCCACGCAGTTGCAGGCGATCGGCGGCACCACGCCCCAGGCGGCGATCATCGGGCCGGACAGCGCCGGGCCGATAAAGCGGGCGACATTGTAGGTCAGCGAGTTCAGCGCCACCGCGCCGGGCAGGAAGGCGCGCGGAACCAGTCCGGGGAGCAGGCATTGGCGCGCCGGTTGGGCGAAGGTTTCGGCGATGCCGTTGCATGCGGAGAGTGCGGCGATGAACTCGACCCGGATCAGCCCGGTGAGGATCAACGTCACCAGGATCGCGGCCTGTCCCGCGGCGACGAACTGCGAGGCCACGGTCAGGCGCACCCGGTCGATCCGGTCGGCCACGGCGCCGGCCAGCGGCGAGATCACCACCGACGGCGCCAGATTGCAGAACGCGATGACGCTGACCCAGAGCACGGAATGGGTCAGTTCCCAGGCCAGCCAGTCGGTGGCGACCCGCTGCATCCACGACCCGGTCCAGCAGGTCACGCTGCCTGAGTAGAAGATCCGTGCATTGCGTTGGGCGAGGACGCCGCCGACTGCTGACAGGCTGGCCAAAGCGGCCGCGACCTCCGGTTCAGGGCTTGGTGGGCGCCGGTGCGCTTGTGTTGGGGACGGCGGTTGCTGCGCCGGTATTGCGCACGCAGTCGCGTGTCATGTTCTCGTAGCCGAAGCGTTGCGGCAGGCCGTGGTCGACGACGCTGTAGGCGTCGTTGGCTGAATACGGCGTGTTGCTGTTGTTGATCGCGTAGATTGAGTCGCGATGCGTCCGGTCATAGACCGCATCGGCGCGCTCCCGGCAGGCGGCGAGCGTGGCCGCATCGGCGCGGGCCTGGCCGGTCGGGGGTGGCGGCGCCTCGCATGCTTCAACCGCCAGCAGGACTGCCAGGAGGGCGGCGAGGGGGCGGCTCATGGCACGGGTCCCGACAGTTGCGGCGCGGCCTGCCCCTCCAGCGCAAATCCGAACGCGAACTGGGCAAGCTTGCTGCGGAACCCGGTCTCGTCGAACCGGGCATCCGAGGTCAGCGGGATGCTGGCGGCGGTGCGGAGCAGCGTGGGGTCCAGATCGGCGCCGTCGCGCTCCAGCCGGCACAGCGCTGTGGCCCAGGACGCGCGGGCCAGCAGATCGACCAGTGCCAGCAGCCGGAGGCAGAGGGAGAGCCCGTAGCTGTTGCCCATGCCAACAGTGACATCGACGGCGCCGACCCAGCAGCGCGCATCGCGGTCCGCGATGGCAAGGTCGGTATAGGAGCCGTCGTCGCGCTGGAACCGGAATCCGCGCGTGACGCCCCAGCGCTTTGCCAGCGCGGCGTCGTGGGCGGCGTGCCATGCCCGCTCGAGGTCGCGCCGGAGCACCGGCGGCAGCGCCTCGGGCGGCCGGTCGACGAGATAGGTGGTCGTCCCGTCAGGGCCGACGCCGACGCGCACCGATGGCGAATGCTCGGTTGGTTCCATCGAACGGAAGGATGGACCCGCGAGGCTGCTTGCGCCAGCCTATCCGAGCGGTTCGGAGGAGATTTAACCCATGCAGGAACCATCGATGCTTACAGCCACCGAGGCGGTGCGCCTGATCCGTGACGGCCGGCTGAAGCCGGCCGATCTGATGGAATCGTGTCTCGCGCGGATCGCCGAGCGGGAGGCAGCCGTGCGGGCCTTCGCGTGGTTCGACCCAGCGGTGGCGCGGCGGGCGGCGGCCGCCGCAGGGC
This sequence comes from uncultured Alphaproteobacteria bacterium, assembly GCA_963794185.1. Lineage (GTDB taxonomy): Bacteria > Pseudomonadota > Alphaproteobacteria > Acetobacterales > Acetobacteraceae > JAMXLO01. Next base: position 34,420 of record CAWCDM010000108.1, read on the forward strand.
CTGGGAAGTTGCATGGGCTGCCCATCGGGGTGAAGGACGTCCTCGATACCGCCGACATGCCGAGCGAATACGGCTCGCCAATCTGGCGCGGATGGCAGCCGCGGGCGGACAGCGCACCGGTCGCATGGGCGCGGGCTGCGGGCGCCGTGGCGATCGGCAAGACGGTCACCACGGAATTTGCCACCAGGAAGCCTGGACCGACCGGCAATCCGCACAATCTGCACCATACGCCGGGTGGTTCGAGCAGCGGGTCGGCGGCGGGCGTCGCGGCCGGCTTCTTTCCGCTCGCCTACGGCACCCAGACAGCGGGCAGCGTGCTGCGTCCTGCAGCGTATTGCGGGGTGGTGGGCTACAAGCCGACCTTCGGCATGATCAATCGGCATGGCATGAAGCTGATGTCCGAGAACCTTGACACTGTGGGAGTCATGGCCCGCAGCGTCGCCGACTGTGCACTGTTTGCGGGTGCCGTGGCGGGGCGCGACCTCGGCGATCCCGATGGCAGGCCGGAGCGGGCGCCGCGGATCGGCATCTGCCGGTCGCCGGCATGGGACGTGGCGTTGCCGGAGACCCAGGCATTGCTGCCACGCGTCGCCTCGGCTCTGGCGCGGGCCGGCGCAAGCGTGGTCGAGCGCGAACTGTCGCCCAGCGTGGCGGCGATCGCGCACGCGCATCCGATCGTGATGAACAACGAGAGCGGACGTGCCCTGGGCTGGGAGCTGGCAAACGCACGGGAGCAGATCAGCGAGGGGCTGCGCGACCGATTGGAATGGGGCCTGTCGCTGAGCGAAGCCGTGGCGGCCAAGGCGCATGAAGTGTTCGAACGCGCCCAGCGCGAGTTTCCCGCGTGCATGGAGGGCCTGGACGCTCTGGTGACGCCGTCCGCGCCGGGTCAGGCGCCGGCCGGGCTGGAATGGACCGGCGATCCGGCGTTCAACTTGATCTGGACGAGCCTGCACGTGCCGTGCGTGACGGTTCCTGCCGGCGCCGGTCCGGACGGCCTGCCGCTCGGGATACAGATCGTCGCGCGGATCGGCGAGGACCGGGAGGTGCTGGCCTGGGCGCAATGGGTGGCGGCGGCGATTGCTTGAATGTTCACGAAACCTCGTGCAAGAGACATGGGCAATCGGCCGTGATTTGCCCATGAAGAACACAATATACGACGTTACGACAAAGAAGCGAACCGTCAGTCAGACGCTCAACAGCGATCTTTACGCCAGGGTTCGTGCGGCCGGCATGAATGCCTCCCGCATTGCCGCACTGCAAGCAGATATAGCGAACGAGGGACGGGGCCGGATCATTGCGCCATTGGCGCCGCGTGCCGCGCTTTCGCGCGCTGTTGGGCGATTGCTCCCTGTGGTCCGGCACGGTGGTCAGGATTTCTACCTCGCGCTCGAATCGATGACGTCGCTGCCGACCGATCGCTCTTCGCGACCCGGTCGGCTCGATCGCCAGCCATCGGGAAGAGATAACCCGCGTCCTGGATTGGTTGTTCACCGGCGTCTGATGACAACGGCGCACTTTATTACGGAATGAGCGCCCGCCGCAGCTTTTCCCGCGCGCCCCGACCAGCCTCCAGCGACAGAGCATTGACGATCGCCAGGCGGAAGCCGCCGGGCGGCATGGCGTGGTGCGCCGGGTCCTTGTCCTCGTGGAACGTGATCTGCACGCTGGAGACCCCGGGCATGCCACGGATCTCGTCCACCAGGGCCGCAGGCGGGTGGCGATAGCGCGGGCCGTGCGGGCCGAACAGCACCACGCTGTAGCCGTCAACGCGGTTGCTGTCGGCATAGAGCCAATCGCCGGTGACATGCAGGCGCACGACCGCCTCGACCCAACCAGGACCATAGAGATCAGGCCATTGGTCGGCGAAGCGCAGATGCGCCTCGATGATGCGCCCGCCGATGGTCTCGAAGTTCGCCATCCCGGTGAACCCGGACAGATGCTTGCGCGCCCAGGCGCCACACCAGTCCTCGACCGCCGGCATCGGTTCGGCGTGGACCAGCCAGTGGTCGAACGTGCCGCCGGGGGCGGTGGCGCCGGTGGTGTGACGCCACCAGCGCGGCTCGCCGTCCACCAGGGCGACATCGGTGCTGACATGCGGACCGGTCAGCAGAGTGCACCAGAAGTGCCCGGCGGTCAGCGCGGCGCGATACTCGTCGGCGGATGCGATCACCTGGCTGCCCGAGCCCATGCCGCGCAGGTTCATGATCGGCTTGGAGAACACCGGATAGGCCGGCGGCATGACGCCATGCGGGGCAGCCTGCAGGCCCTGCGACAATGCCACCGCAAGTTTGTCGTAGATCCAGCGATGTCGCGGATACCACTGCCAGGAGTCCGGGTCCTCGGTGGAGATGCGGACGTCGTCGGGGCAGGCGACGTGCTCGAAATATTGGAAGCGCCAGGGATCGGCCTCGCAGATCGGCATGGGTTATGTGGGGCGAACCCCTCCCCCCAACCCCCTCCCAGGGGAGGGGGAGTGCCAGTGCGGTTCGTGATGCTCCCCCTCCCCTTGCGGGAGGGGGTTGGGGGGAGGGGTTCCCTGCATCACCCGATCGTCTCCGGGCGCAGCCGTTGCGGCAGGGTGGCAAGCGAATCGGTGGTGTCGAAGTCGCGCAGTACCGCATCGTCAGCCATTTCCATCTCGGCCACAGCCTCGATGTGCTTGCCCAGCAGGAAACGCGCGCCGGAATCGCCGGTGATCTGCAGGATCTCCGGGAAGAACCGGCGATCCCACAACATCGGGTTGCCCTGCTTGCCACGGAATGTCGGCAGCGCGATCAGCCGCCCCTCGTCCGGATCGTAGGACGCCAGCAGCCGGTCGATCATCCGGCCGGTCACCAGCGGCATGTCGCCCAGGCAGACCAGCGCGGCCGCGCACTCCTCCGGCACGGCGGCAATGCCTGCCTTCAGGCTGGCCGACAGGCCTTCCGCGTAATCAGCCGCGTGGACATAGCGCACCGGGCGCCCGCCCAGTGCGTGCTGGATCTGCTCGGCCTGGTGCCCGGTCACCACCAGGACCGGACGCGCGTTGGACGACAGCACATTGTCCACCACGCGGGCGATCATCGCCTTGCCGGTCCGGTCGGCGACCAGCAGCTTGTTGTGCGGCGCCATTCGCCGCGAGCGCCCCGCGGCCAACACAACGGCGGCGATCGGCGGTGCGCTGCGCGGCGCGATGCCGGTCTGCGGCGTGGCAGGCGCCTTCTCGCGTGGCAGCGGACGGGTGTCGATCTCCTTCAGCAGCCCGCCGACGCCCATGCGCATGATCTCGGCGCTGCCGACCGGGCGTCCGGCGAACAGGCGGGTCAGCACGAAGTCGATGCCGTTCAATTTGGGGCTGCGCGCACAGCCGGGCAGGACCAGCGCGGGCTTCGTGCCGATCCGTCCGAGACAGATCAGGTTGCCGGGGTCTACCGGCATGCCGAAATGCAGGATCTCGCCGCCCGCCCGGACGATACCGGACGGGCCGACGTCGCGCCGGTCCAGCACCGCCGAGGCGCCGACCACGAGCAGAAGATCGGCCCCTTGGGAAATCAGCGATTCCAGGGCCTTGGCGATCGGTGTTTCCTCGTGCGGCGCATGGATGGGCGGCAGCAGCGACCCGGTGAGCCGAGTTATCCGCTGCTCGACCGCGGCGATGGTCTTCTCGGTCACGCTGTCCTTCAGGCCGGGCAGTTCGGTCACGACGAGGCCGACCTTCAGGTGATGAAACGGGTGCAAGGTGAGCGGCGAGCCGCTCTGCCGCACCAGCGCCTCGGCGACCGCGAGCACGTTGCCGGGCACCGAGAACGGAATGATCTTGACGGTGGCGACCAGATCCTTCGGCGCCACCACCGCATAGTCCGGCAGGGTGCCGATGGTGAGCGATTCATCGATGGTATTCAGGCGATCGATCATCGCGGTGTCGACGCGCAGCAGGCCCGGGACCTCGGCTGCCAGATTGACCCGTCCGGTGGCCGCGCGCGAACGGGCGAGCAGCGGCGAGACCAGCGGCTGGGCCAGGCGATCGGCGGCGATGTCTTCCGGCACATCGCCCGGTTCCAGCCGGGCCACGATCACCTCGCTGCGCCCCGCCTCGCGCAACGCGCTGACGGCGGTCTCGTCGAGCACCGATCCCTTGCGGATCATCCGTTCGCCGATGCGCTGGGAGTGCGCCATGATTGCGCCGCGGGCCTCGTCCAGCGGGACCTGGCCGAACTTCATGCCGCCTGTTTCTGCGGCACCGGCGCACCGCGCCGTACGGCAACGATTTCGGCGATAATGGAAAGCGCGATCTCCGGTGCGGTGACGGCCTCGATGTTGAGGCCGACCGGCCCCTGGATGCGTGCCAGGGCCGCATCGCCGTGGCCGAGGTCGCGCAGCCGCTTGAGCCGCGCGGCATGGGTGCGCCGCGAGCCGAGCGAGCCGATGTAGAAGGCCGGCGACTTCAGCGCCCGGTCCAGCGCCGGATCGTCCAGCTTGGGATCGTGCGTGAGCGTAACGACGGCGGTGCGGGTGTCGGGCCGCAGTTCGTCCAGCGCTTCGTCCGGCCAGGCGGTTGATACCGTGACGTCGGGGAAGCGTTCGTCGGAGGCGAACGACCGGCGCGGATCCACCACGGTAATGGCGAAGCCGCACTGGGTGGCGAACGGTACCAGCGCCTGCGCGATGTGCACCGCGCCGACCACGATCAGCCGCAGCGGCGGGTTGTGCGCGTGCAGGAACCAGTCGGTGCCGGCGATCTTCACCGTGCCGCTCTCGTCGTCGCGCAACGCTTGGTCCGCCGCGGCATTCAGCTCGGCCGAGGCGGCGGGATCCGGCAGCAGTTGCTGGGCGCCGTCTGGCAGACGCGTCGCCAGCACCACGGGTTGCTTGTCGCGTTTGGCCCGATCGAGTGCGGCGATGATTTCCGGTGTCATCGCCGATTTCTCCCCCTCCCCCTGCGGGAGGGGGCGGGGGGAGGGGTCCGGGAGAGCATCGGTTCGGCGGCACCAACCCCTCCCTCTGCCCCCTCCCGCAAGGGGAGGGGGAGCAGCACTAGCAGCACTACTGGCGCGGCCATCACGATAGCTTCTCCACGAACACCTTCACCTTGCCGCCGCAGGCCAGGCCGACCTCCCAGGCGCGTTCATTGGTCACGCCGAAATCCAGCAGTTGCGGCGTGCCGGTGTCGATCGTCTTCATCGCCGCATCCGCCACGGCGCCCTCGATGCAGCCGCCGGATACCGATCCAGCCATCTTGCCGGACCTGGTGACCGCCATTTGGCTGCCCGCGGGGCGTGGCGAACTGCCCCAGGTCTCGGTCACCGTCGCCACGGCGACCTGTTCGCCGGCGGATCGCCAGGCGGCGGCGGTGCCCAGTACGTCTTCGGTTTCTGCGATGCTCATGATGCCATCCTTTCAGGCTCGCCCGCGTCGCCGCTCGCCAAGAGCGAGCGCTGCGGGGCGGGGCGGGACAGGAGATCGACCAGCGCGCGCAGGCTGGCCAGGTTGTGCACGGGACGGAAGTCGTCCACGTGCGGCAGCATTGCGCGGATGCCCTGTGATTTTGGTTCGAAGCCCGCCCAGCGCAACAGCGGATTGAGCCAGATCAGCCGCCGACAGGAGCGATGCAGCCGGTCCATGTTCTCCGCCAGCCCGCGCGCGCCGTCGCGATCGAGCCCGTCGGTGATCAACAGCACGATCGCCCCCTGCGCCAGCACGCGTCGCGCCCAGAGGCGGTTGAACGTGTCCAGCGCATCGCCGATCCGCGTGCCGCCCGACCAGTCGGGCACGACATGCGAGACCATCTGGAAGGCCACCTCGGGATCGCGATGGCGCAACTGCCGCGTGACGTTGGAGAGCCGCGTGCCGAACAGGAACACATGCACGCGGTCGCGGTCGTTGGTGACCGCGTGCAGGAAATGCAACAGGATCTGCGAGTAGCGCGACATCGATCCGGAGATGTCGCAGAGCACGACCAGCGGCGGCGGCCGCGTCAGCTGGCGGTTGCGGGCGATGGTCAGGATCTCGCCGCCCTGACGCAGGCTCTGGCGGATGGTCCGCCGCAGGTCGGTCACCGGCCCCAGCGGATCGGCGCGCAGCCGGCGGGTGCGGCGCAGTTCGAGCGGCAGCACCAGGCGGCGGATCTCGCGCTTCGCTTCGGCGATCTCCTCGGCGCTCATGGCCTCGAAGTCCATGCGCTGCAGGCGTTCGCGGTCCGACACGGTCAGCACCGCGTCCTGCACCGGCGGTTCGTCGTCCGCCCGAGGCTTCGCTTCGCGCGGCTTTGCCATCGCCTCGGCGACGCGACGGCTGCCGGGAGGCGCGCGGTCCTGCCGCTTCTCCTTCTGCGCCTCGAGCAGGGCCATCGCGACCGCCTGTTCGGCGGCGGTCGGGTCGCGCCAGAACAGGTTGAACGCCTGGTCGAACACGTCCTGATGCTCGTGGCGATGCAGCATCGCCGTGCGCAGCGCGGTGCGCGACTTCGGTCCGGCTGCCGAGATCGACCAGCGACAGCGCCTGCTGTCCGGCGAGCGTTTCGGCTGGGCCGACGGGTAGCCCCGCGCGCCGCAGCAGGTGGGCGAAGTGCATGACGTTCGCGGCGAGGGTGGGGGATGGCGTGGTCATCGGACGGCGGCAGAAGAACGCGGGCATGCTGTGGATGCAAGGGGTGTGGGGTCGCGATGTGGACGCGAACACCGACAGCCATCGCCGTCCCCACGAAAGCGGGGACCCTGGCATTCACTCGCAGGCCGGCGGCAGAGGCATCAGCCGCGTCGATCTTGTGGTATGAGCGCACGTGGTATCGGAGCAACCCATGCCTGCGACCTCTGTCGGCGATCCCGTGCTGCATCGCATTCGGCAAGCGCTGGACTCGATGTATGGCGATGAGGTCGAGCGTGTGGTGCTGTTCGGTTCGCGCGCTGGGGGCGAGGCGCGCCATGACTCCGACTACGACGTTGCCGTGTTTCTTCGGTCCTTGCCGGACCGATGGGCGGAACTCGATCGATTGGCGGCGTTGCGCGTGCGCCTGATCGACGACACGGGTGCGTTCATCGACGCGAAACCTTATCCGGCCGGTGCATACCGCGAGCGCACGGCGCTCATGCATGAGATCAGGCAGGACGGCATCGATCTGTGACACCGGAGGCGGCGGAAGAGGGAGGTAACAGCGCATCTATGGAACCGTTAGGTAAGCTCGAGCATGTCGATCCCCGCAAACTTTGGAACCGCGAGGCCCAGGACTTTACACCCTGGATCAAAGAAAATATCGCGGTCCTCGGTGAAGCGCTCGGCCTTGACCTTGAGCTTCCATCTACCGAGGTTCCAGTCGGTGATTTTGCCTGTGACATTGGAGCGCGCGAAACGGGGAGCAACCGGACCGTCATCATCGAGAATCAGCTTGAGTCCACCGACCATCGCCACCTTGGGCAATTACTCACTTACGCGGGCGGACTTGATGCCGCAGTGATCGTCTGGATTAGCCCGGAAATTCGCGAGGAGCACAGGCAAGCGCTGGACTGGCTTAATCGACACACCGAGAAGGATATCGACTTCTTTGGTGTAGTCGTTGAGGCGATCCGCATCGACGATTCGAAGCCTGCAGTGCAGTTTCGACCCGTGGCCTTTCCAAACACGTGGAGCAAGACTGGTCCCCCTGTAATATCTGAGCGTGGTCAGTTGTACCGCGAGTTCTTTCAGCCACTGCTGGACGAATTGCGTGAGAAGCACAAATTCACCAACGCCAGAGCGGCTCAGCCTATGAGTTGGTATGCCTTCCGCTCCGGAGTGAACGGTTGTCACCTGACTGCAGCTTTCGCCAACGGTCAGCGCCTTCGGTCGGAGGTTTACATCGATACTGGTGACTATGAGAGGAATAAATCGATCTTTGACTTCTTGTTATCCGACAAGGATGCTATTCAAACAGAACTCAGCGAAGAGTTGGATTGGGAACGCCTTGATGAGAGGCGCGCTTGTCGGATAGCGGCCGTCCGTCACAGCACGTCAATCGGGGATGCGGCCGTACACGATGTACCGCAATGAGGCAGTGGCTTGTTGACCACCTGCTGCGAATGAAGAATGTCTTCGTTCCCCGGCTACAGAATGGCCGCTACGGTGACTGATTCGAATTGAATTGGTCCGGCTTCTCATCCACCATCCGCTGCAGCCGCTCCATTGCGCGGTCGCGCAGCCCGAGCGACCGCAACGCGCCCAGCGTCTCTGCCAGGTACGTCGCGCAACTGCCGAGTGAGCCGGTGGCGGACGCCAGGTGTCTGGCCACCAAGGCATCGTCGAGCCGCCCCGCGTAGCGCGAATGCGCACGGTTGGCGACAAAGGTGACGGCGCGCACCGGGCCGGCATCGGTCATCGCGGCCACGCAGCGCGAGAGGTAGGCGCTGGTGAAAAGCTCGCGCCGCCAGGCGAGCAGCAGTTCCGCGCGCGCATCGGATGCCGGAATACGGAACAGCATGCCGACACAGGATCCGCCGCGGTCAAGCGCCAGCATCAGTCCGGGGTTGTCCGGCGAACCGCGGCCCATGTGCAGCCACAGGCAGAAGCGCCGATGCCAGCCGTGCACCGCACCCGCGCGGCGCTCGGCGAACTCGATCGCCGGATTCCACATCAGCGAGCCATAGCCGAACAGCCAGACATCCGCTCCGGGCGCATGCAGTGCCAGTGCAGCATCGAGATCGGCCTCAATCTCGGCATCCGACGCCAGCGCCGTGTCGGGCGGCATGCCAAGCCGGGCCGCGGCGAGCAGGGAACCGTCGCGCAGCCCCGCGCGGGTGATGCTGACGGGCTCATCCGGCGGCACATCCGACATCAGCGCGTCATTCCGCGGCCTGCCGTGCCTCCGTCAGCAGCCTCGCTGCCTCGGCGCCGCGGATCTTGGCGATATCGTCCTGATATTTCAGCAGAACGCCGAGCGTCTCGTCCACCGCCGCCGGCCCCAGCTCCTTCTGGTTCAGGTAGGTCAGCGCCTGCGCCCAGTCGATCGTCTCCGCCACACCCGGCAGCTTGAACAGGTCCTCGCCGCGCAGCCGCTGCACGAACTCCACCACCTGCGCCGACAGATGCGCCGGAACGTCGGGCGCCTTGGCGGCGAGGATGGCGCGCTCGCGCACGGCGTCCGGGTAGTCCACCCAGTGGTACAGGCAGCGGCGGCGGATCGCGTCGTGCACCTCGCGCGTGCGGTTCGATGTGATCACCACGGCCGGCATGGTCTTCGCGCGCACGGTGCCGAATTCCGGGACAGTGATCTGGAAATCCGCCAGCAGTTCCAGCAGGAACGCCTCGAACGGTTCGTCCGCGCGATCGAGTTCGTCGATCAGCAGCACCGCCGGCGGCAGGTCGGGATCGATCGCCGACAGCAGCGGCCGAGCCAGCAGATACTTGCGCGCATAGATGTCGTTCGAAAGCTCGCCCGGGTCGGTCTGGCCCGCGGCCTCGGCCAGACGGATCGCCATGAGCTGCCTTGCATGGTCCCATTCGTAGGCCGCGGCCGAAAGGTCCATGCCGTCATAGCATTGCAGCCGGACCAGACGGCGGCCGAGCCCGGCAGCCAGCACCTTGGCGATCTCGGTCTTTCCGGTCCCGGGCTCGCCTTCCAGGAACAGCGGCCGACGCATCGCGAGTGCCAGATGCACCGTGGTCGCCAGTTCCAGATCCGCGATGTAGCCCTGATCGGCGAGAAGCTTAGACGTGTCGGCGACGGTCGCGGGCAGTTGGGCCACTAGATCAGGCTTCCGAGGATCAGGATCAGAATGAGCAGGTAGATCACGCCACCGATCCAGGCGACCAGCGGCAGGCCGAACGGCTCGCGCGGCACCAGCGCCAACGGGCCAATCGCCGATGGCGGAGGCGGCGTGCGTCGCGGCTCCGAGGGCGTCGCCGTGGCTGGGGCGGCAGCGGCGACCGGAGGCGCCACGCAGGCACTGAACCGGTCGAAGAAGGCATCCGCCATCTGTTTGGCCGAGGCATCGATCAGTCTGGCGCCGAGCTGGGCGATCTTCCCGCCGACCTGAGCGTGGACCTCATAGCTCAGCAAGGTGCCCCCGCCCTCATCCGCCAGGTGCACCCTGGCCCCGCCCTTGGCGAAACCGGCGACACCGCCCTGACCCTCGCCGCCGATCGTATAACCGACCGGCGGGTCGATGTCGGTGAGCTGCACGTTGCCGGTGAAACGGGCCGAGATCGGACCGATCCGGACGGCGGCGGTGGCCTTCATCTCGGTGTCCGAAAGCTTTTCCAGCGACTCGCAGCCGGGGATGCTGACCTTCAGCACCTCCGGGTCGTTGAGCGCCTGCCATACGGTTTCGCGGGGCGCGGGGATGCGCCGCTCGCCTGTCATGTCCATCGGACGGGTTCCCCGTTGTGCGCGCCGGACGTTACTTGCAGGGTCCGGGCCATGCAACCGAGCGCACCAGGTCTGCAGTTGGGCTTTCCGTTCCTTGGCCTGCTGGCCTCTATGGCCGTGTTCCCGATCGTGGCGCCGCGCTTCTGGCACCGGCGCATGGGGTCCGTCGCATTCGCCTGGAGCGCGGTGCTGGTGGTTCGGGAGGCTCTCGTCCTCGGCGTCGGTGCGGCCGCGGCAGCCACGTGGCACGCCATATTGATCGAATATCTGCCGTTCGTGACGCTGTTGCTGGCGCTCTACACGGCGGGCGGCGGGGTGCTGCTGCGCGGCGGTCCGGCCGGCACGCCCCACGGCAACACGGTGATGCTGGCGCTGGGGATGGTGATGGGCTTTATCATGGGCACCACCGGCACCGCGATGGTGCTGGTCCACCCGTTGCTTGCGCGCCAACGCCCACCGCCGGCGCAAGGTGCACCTCGTGGTGTTCCTGATCGTGCTGGTGGCCAACGGCTCGGGCGCGGTCACGCCGCTCGGCAATCCGCCGCTCTATATCGGCCTGCTGCACGGCGTGCCGTTCTTCTGGCCCGCCTGCCATTTGATCGCCCCGCTGCTGGTGGTGACTCTGCCGCTGCTGGCGGCGTTCTACCTGGTCGACCGCCGCCTCGCCGCCGCGGAACCGCCACCGCCGAAGCCGCAGCGCTTCCGTGTCCGCGGCTGGTGGAACGGCGGGCTCATCCTGTTGGTGGTTCTTGTCGTCCTGGCGCAGGGAGCGGTGCAGTCCGGGCGTGTGGTCATTCTGACCCAGCCTGTCGGCATCGAGAAACTCACCGGCATCGTGGTTCTCGTTGCGGTCACACTGGCGTCGGTACGCATCACGCCGCGCGCGATCCGCCAGGCCAACGACTTCACATGGCACCCGATGGCGGTGGTCGCGATGCTGTTCGCCGCCATCTTCGTCACCATCGGACCGGTGATCGGCATGCTGCAGGCCGGCATGGGCGGCCCGCTGGCACCATTGCTGCGCCTGACACTGGATGCCGCGGGCCAGCCCAGACCGATGGCCTATTTCTGGCTGACCGGCACGCTTTCGGCATTCCTCGATAATGCCCCGACGTATCTGGTGTTCTTCGAACTTGCCGGTCTGCGGCCGGCTTCCCTGTCCGGTGCCGATAGCGTCATACTGGCGGCAATCTCGGCAGGCGCGGTCTTCTTTGGCGGCCCGACCTACATCGGCAACGCGCCGAACATGATGCTGCGCGCGATCGCGGCCCATCGTGGCGTGCGCATGCCGGGGTTCTTTGGCTACATGCTGCTGGCGTCGTGCGTGCTGCTACCGGTGCTTGCGCTGGTCAGCCTGCTGTTCTTTGCGTAGCTCGTGGCCAATCCGGATGGCATCGCCCGCAGAGGACCTGATCGCGGATTCAACCTGCGAGGCGCCGCATCCGGATACGGCCTGGCGCGACGACCGCAAAATGGCCGACCCAATCGGCGCGTTCCGCGAGCCGCGCAACGAGTAGCCAACCGACATCAGCAGACTGCGGCATTGGAATGCGAAAAAGCACGATGCCGTAACTGGCCTTTCGTGCCGATGCTTTTGCCGGTTCACCAAGATCCTTGTCGAAGGTCAGCAGGACGCGAGCCTCCCGCTCCGCCCACGCAAGCACTCCTGCGTCGGTGGTGCCCGGCGCCGCAACTCTCATCCAAACGACGTCACGACCTGCCGCGGCGAGCGCACTGACCGCAGCCCAGGCATATTCTCACCGGCGAGGAAACGCATGTCACGCCGCGCTCGGAAAACCTTTTCGGAGCTCAACATGTCGCGCGCATAGCCGAGACAGGCGATGATGTCCTCCGTGTACCAGCCCCGGGTAATTCGCCAGCACCTCCGCTTCGCTCCATCCGTCAGCCAACAGGCCGATCACAAACTCGACTGCGAGCCGGGTGCCGCGGACCACGGGCTTCCCCGCCGCTATCTTCGGATCGAGGACTATGCGAGGTTGGTCTGCCAGCATGGCTGAGCGCTCCGATCTCTCATCTGAAAGCTAGCCGATCCGCTCATCGGGCGCGATGGCCGCAATTCGTCCGGCTGTGAGACCTTCTTTATGGCCGGCGCGGCGATCGCTGCGTTCCCTCACGAATGGAATGCCAGCAATGCTACCGCATGCGACGGGTCGAACGGTTGCGCCATGCCGACGGAACCAGCCGCCACACTGGACCCGATGTGCCCGCCGCTCGCCACGAAGGTCACGTTGAACAGGTCCGCCGCAGTCATCTTCAGTGCATCGGAAGCGATAACCGCGAGGGTCGACAGTCCCGCTGGCGGTCACCGGGACTGTCCCGAGAAACTCGTCCGTGGTCGGATTGAAGCGCAGCCAGGATGTCACGCTCGGTCCGCTCTGCTGGTATCCCACGAATGTCATCTTCGAACCAAGCGCGTCGGTGAAGGTGTTCGCCGGCAGCACGAGATCGACCTTCTGCCCGTCAACCCAGGTCTGGTTCGGCGTTTGCATCGATACCTTGATGCCCGGCTGGATAACTGGTGGCGGCGCCTGCACGTTGACAGCGAAGCTTTCCGACGTCGCCAGTCCGCTGCTGTCCGCCGCGACCACCTTGATGCTCAGGCTCTGCACGGTGGTCGGTGCGGTGCCGCTGAAGGTCTCTGTCGTCGCATTGAAGCCGAGCCAGGTCGGCAGCGCCTGGCCATTGGACTGGCTTGCCGTGTAGACGAGCTTCTGGCCCTGCGGATCGGTAAAGGTGTTCACGGGCAGTGCGAGAGAAAGCGCCTTGCCCCTGTCCATGTCTGATTCGCGGTCTGCTGTCATCACCACCGGCGCACCGAGGACTGTGGCTGAGAAGATTCGGAAACGGACAATCCACTGCTGTCCGTCGCGACCACCTTGATGCTCAGGCTCTGTACGGTGGCCGGTGCGGTGCCGCTGAACGTCTCTGTCGTCGCATTGAAGCCGAGCCAGGTCGGCAGCGCCTGGCCATTGGCCTGACTTGCCGTGTAGACGAGCTTTTGGCCCTGCGGATCGGTAAAGGTGTTCGCGGGCAGTGCGAGAGAAAGCGCCTTGCCCCCTGTCCATGTCTGATTTGGAGTCTGCTTCGTCACCACCGGCGCACCGACTATTCGGAAACGGACAATCCACTGCTGTCCGTCGCGACCACCTTGATGCTCAGGCTCTGTACGGTGGCCGGTGCGGTGCCGCTGAACGTCTCTGTCGTCGCATTGAAGCCGAGCCAGGTCGGCAGCGCCTGGCCGTTGGCCTGACTTGCCGTGTAGACGAGCTTTTGGCCCCGCGGATCGGTAAAGGTGTTCGCGGGCAGCGCGAGAGAAACCGCCTTGCCCGCTGTCCATATCTGACTTGGCGTCTGCGCTGTCACCATCGGCGCGACCAGGACGGTTGCCGAGAACGACTCGGAAACGGACAATCCACTGCGATCCGTCGCGGTGACGGTGATGCCCAGGGTCTGCGCCGTGATTGGCGCTGTACCGCTGAACGTGTCCGTGGTCGCATTGAAGGTGAGCCAGCCAGGCAGTGCCTGACCGTTCGACAGGCGGGCGGCGTAGCTCAGTGCCTGGCCCTGCGGATCCTTGAAGGTGGTCGCAGGCAGCGAGAGCATGATCGGCTTTCCACCCGTCCATGTCTGGTTTTGTGTCTGCGTTGCGAGGACAGGCGGCAAGATTGGGGCGACGATGGTTACGGCAAGTGACTGCCAGTCGCCCCAGTAGCTGCCGTTGAACGCCCGCACCGCCAACGTGTCCGTGATGGCGGTCGCGCCCGCCAGAAGCGACACCGATCCGAGCGACGCGGCGGTCAGGGCAGTGACCGCCGAATGGTCGCTGTACTTGGTGCCGTTGAGCAACAGCCAGTCGCTGGCCGCCGTGTCATAGATCTGCCAGGAGATGATCGCCTTGTTGGCGGGGTCCGTCGCGGCAAACAGCGATGCCAGGCCCTGCGAGGCGAGGCACGCGAGCGTGGCGGATGACACCCTGGCGCTGACGATCGGCGTGTCCAGCTCATAGATGACGACCGAGGATGCCCGGACGCCGGCTAATTCCAGCCAGGCGGGATGCGGTGCGTCGATGATGATGTCGTTGCTGGAACCGTCTCCGGCGAGGTTCCGGATCTGGCCGAATGAATTCGTGTAGGTGATGTTGTCGACCAGCATCGCAGTGCTGCCGGACCCGGAGACGCAGGTGGTGATGTGCCCTCCGCCGCCTGGCGTGCCGATCACCACCATCTCGCCGGCGGTGACCATGGATTGCCAGTTGCCCGACTGACCGGCCGGCCCGTTGAACGCGACGATCCACTCTCCGTTCGCCTGCCCTGGCAGGCCGATCGCTGTGCTCTGCACCGGCAGCGATGTACCCGCCTCGGCGGCGATCGTGCTGGTCAGCACCCAGCAGCCATCCATGTTCCACGCATGGCCCACGAAGCTGTTGGCGGCCGCCGCGATGGAGTTCGGAGTCGCCTGCGCTGGCACCGCTCCGGTGAATTTCGGTTGCGTGACAACCGTCGCGCTGCCCAGATAACCCAATGGAGCGACCTGCATCATCGAATAGGCATTGGCGGCGTACGATGTTGCGAGGTTTAGGAGAACAAATTGAGTTTTAGAGTTGGTTAGCGGAGGGGCTTGCCCGGCTCGAATTGCTGTGACTTTTAGGGCACCGAGATGCGAGGTTCCCGATGTGGACCGACCGAGAACCGCCAGCGCTACGACCGTGACAAGGTTGCGATATCCCAGCGACCTCACCGATGCGGAGTGGCCATACATCGAGCCACTGATCCCGCCGGCCAAATCTGGCGGCGGCAAGCGCACCGTCAATATGCGCGAGGTGGTCAATGGCGTGATGTATGTGCGAGCACCGGGGCTGCCAGTGGCGCTACATTCCCGAAGGACCTGCCACCACGCAGCACGGTGAACGGCTACTTCTGCCAGTGGGGCTGGGACGGCACGTTGGAAAAGATGCATCACGCGCTGTATGTGAAATGCCGCGAACAAGCTGGACGTGAGGCCAGCCCAACCGCCTGTATTGTGGACAGCCAGAGCGTGAAGAGCGCGGAAAAAGGGGGGCCTGCGATCGACCCGCATGGCTTCGATGCCGGCAAGCTGATCAAGGGCAAGAAACGCCACATACTCGTCGACAAACTTGGCCTGTTGCTGCACGCGCTGGTCACCGCCGCCGACGTGCAGGATCGCGATGGCGGCGTGCTGTTGTTGTCCACCCTGTTTGGACAGTTCCCATTCCTGCGCAAGCTGTTCGCAGACAGCGCCTATGCGGGACCGATCTTCCAGGCCGCCACCGCCGCCGTCATGCCCATGCTGTCGATCGATATCGTCAGACGTCGCGATCATGCCAAAGGCTTCGTCGTCGAACCTCAACGCTGGATTGTCGAACGCACCATCGGCTGGCTCAACCGGTGCCGTCGGCTCGCCAAGGACTGGGAAAATCGCAACCACAATGCGCTCGCCTTCCTTCACCTTGCCTCCATCCGGCTCATGCTCAGAAAGCTCGGTAATCCCTCATGAAGTCTCCGGACAGATGGGGTGATTGGGGTCTCTCCCGGCGATCCGGTGGCTGCTCCTCTCAGGATGATAGAGCGTGGTCCGGTGTGGATCGGCCACAGGCATCGAGGAGGAGCAGCCGTGAGATATTTTGCCGGGTTGGACGTATCGTTGGAAGAGACCGCGATCTGCATAGTCGACGAGGCAGGTGGGATTGTGCGTGAAGCGCGAGTGGCGAGCGAGCCTGATGCGCTGGTGGCATTCTTCGATGCATTGGGAATGACCATGCAGCGGGTTGGGCTCGAGGCATGTTCGCTAACGGCCTGGCTGCACCAGGGGCTTTCGGAAGCGGGGATCCCGGCCGTCTGCATCGAGGCTCGCCAAGCGAAAGCCGCGATGGGTGCGATGCCGAACAAGACCGACCGCAACGACGCGCGCGGTATCGCGCAGATCATGCGCACTGGATGGTATCGCGCTGTGCATGTGAAAAGCCCGTCCTGCCGCTCTTGGCGTGCTCTGCTGACGGCGCGCCGAATGGTGCTGAACAAGCGACGCGACGTCGAGAACGGCGTGCGTGCGCTACTGCGTGAGGCCGGGCTGAAGCTCGGCACGCCAAGTCGCAAGGACTTTCCGGCACGGGTGCGCGAGCTGGCCGCTGGAGACGCCGTGCTCGCCGGACTGGCCGAGTCACTGTTGTCGGTCATCGAGGCCATGACGGGTGAAGTCGCCAGGCTCACGAAGCGGGTGCTCGATGAGGTCCGCATCGAGCCCACGTGCCGACACCTGATGACCGTGCCCGGCGTGGGCCCGCTCACCGCACTCGCATTCCGCGCCACGGTCGACCGGCCAGACCGCTTCCGAAGGTCTCGTGACGTCGGCGCGCACCTCGGCTTAACGCCGCGACGCTACCAGTCCGGCGAGACCGACGTGCAGGGCCGGATCAGCCGATGCGGCGACGAGCTGGCCCGCACGGCACTCTATGAGGCGGCCCACTCGCTGTTGATCCGCAGCACGAAATGGTCCTCGCTGCGGGCTTGGGGCATGCAGGTGGCCAAGCGCCGCGGCATGGCGCGCGCTCGGGTTGCGGTCGCCCGCAAGCTGGCGGTCATCCTGCACCGCATGTGGGTCGACAACTCCGAGTTCCGCTGGGGCAAGCAAGCTGTGGCGGCGTGAAGAAAGAAATTGCAGTTTCCGCCTGAAGCGGCGGAGCCGACGTCGTTCCCGTGGGGACGATGGGCGAGGTGATCTCGTTGAGAGTCCGGAACCGAGGGCAAATGTACAGGGCCCGAAGGTCGCGGGACAGATTGAGACGCCTCGCCCTCCTGACCCTATCATGCGGCGGCCATGCGCCGACCGCGAAGAGAAGCGAGTGACCTACGGGCGCGACACCAGGCACGAAGCAAGAGGAATAGCTTGACTTCAACGACCCCAATCAGAGAGACTTAGATTGCTGGTGCCGAACAGGGACAGATTGGTCACGTCGCCCAGGCTGGCGGAGGAATTGTAGGTCAGTTGGTCCAGATAGCCGTAAATACTGCTGTAGTACCGTCCGGCCAGATATGTGAAGACGATACCGGCGCCCCGCCCATCGTCGCCGATGCCGCTCAGGTTCAGAGTGTGGCCATTGCCGGACAAACTGCCGGTCGCGCCACTGGCACCCGCGGTGTACTCGTTCCGGTCCAGTGCCGTGAGGACAAGATAGGCCGGATTGGCGCTGCCGGGCGTCACGCCGAATACTTGCGACAGCCCGATCGACACCGGACCGGCGGCGACGAACGCGGTCTTGTTTGCGATAACGGCCACTGAATGCCTCGTCCGTCCCAAGTCTGGACGACGGTCGCGTCATCCGGACAAAAGCCTGCACAGAGAAGCCATCCTGGCGCTGGAACGACCTGGCCCGTGCTGTCTCCGCGGGCCATGGAGCGTATGGTGTCGACCAGGTTCGTGGCCTGGTCGCCCAATTGTCGAAGCACGCGAGAGTTTGCGGCTTCTGCCGCTCGCAGCGTTCGTGCTTCGTTCCAAGCGGATGATGACCCCAAATCACTGAAGGATCGTTAATTTGACAAGTCACCCTATCACTACCGAAACGTTCGGTTGGTGGCGTTCTGCTTGTGTTGCGTTCGGAACCGCGATTGATCGCACCGCGTCTGCGTGCATGACGCTGGTTGATCCGCGCGATCAGGGCTTCTTTCCCCTCGGGCTTGGGGGCAATGTCTCTTTCAGCATCTCGACGATGTCGCGTGGCGTCAGCAATTCCAGGCCCGGCTGATGCGCCACCCGCTGCTCGGCGATGAACAGCATCGCCAGCATGACCATGGTGACGTGATGGTGCCACGCTCGCCAACCCAGGGCCTGGTAGTCGGCTAGACCGCACTGACCCTTGGCATCCTCGAAAGCGCGTTCGACCCAGTAGCGCTGCCCCTGCATCTGAGCCAGACGCAACTGCGGCGTATCGGCCGGAGCGTTGCAAAGGGTGTATTTGATCGTCTTCGGTGATCCCACCTCACGCCGGACGATCAGGTGCCAGCACCGCGCCGAGGGTTCTTCGCCGTCCCATACCCAGACTTGTCTCCGGGCGATATCGACCTGCAACGGGCCACGCGTGCTGTCGCGCAGCACGCAACGTGTCCAGTCCCCGGATGCGAACCCTTCGACGAGGCGTTGCACCGCGACCGGTTCCGCCGATACGTGCGGTTTCTTTGCGGGCCGCCCGCGGCCGGTCTTCGGCTCGGGGACGTGAAGTCCGGGCGGTGCCGTCCAGACCCGCTGGGTGCGATGGATGTCGGCGGCGAACACTTCCTTCATATCGTCCAATGCCCTCAGGAAGGCTGGCTCCTTGCCGTAGCCCGCATCGACGCTCACCCATCCAAACCGCATGCCCCGGGCGCGGGCTTGGCGCACGATGTCCAGCGCATGCTCGCTTTTGGTGACCAGTTCGCGCGCCGCCGTCGGAACCCCGGCCTGCTCGCAGCGCGCTGGGTCCTCGATCCAGCGCTTCGGCAGGTAGAGCCGCACGTCCACCGGCGTGTGCCGTTGCCCGTCCGTCAGGACACCAAACACCGCGACCTGACAATTATCGACCTTCCCCAGACGACCCGCCCATTGCCGGGCCACGCCGACCGAGCGCTCCCCTTGCTTGGGAAAACTGCTTTCGTCGATGATCAGGCAACTCGACGGCTCACCGCCCAATAAACGGTCCGCGTCCTGGCTGATTTGCGCCACCACCGGTTCATGGTCCCATGGCGAGTTGCTGATGAAGTGCTGGAACTGCTGCGCGCAGCCCTGCTCAACCACGGTGGCCATCGAGGCGAACGTACAATCTGCGGCTTGTGCCAACCCATGTAGATAGCGCTCCGCCACCGCCGCGTTGTCGCGCGATCTGGTGCGGAAGAACCGCCGGTAGCGATCGCTCAGAGCCGCGAACGCCTCCGCAACCCCTTCGACCAATGATTTGGTCAGCGATCATCCGTACATACGCTCACCTCACGAACGGCCGGTGCCATTTCGTTCCCCCACTCGCCCGGATTCGGTGGAGGCCCATCGATTCGATGGATGATGCCTATGTCAAGTCCCGGCTCGCGACCCGGATTTCCCAGAATCCCCGGCTGCCTGCATCTGATCCCGTATCAACCGGGCAGCGAGAGTGATTTTGTCAAATTAACGCGCCGGCTGTTTTTCCGCCCGGCCTTCGGCTATGCCGGGGCCATTCAGCTATGGAGACCGCGCCATGACGTATCTGGTCGCCGCCGACCTGCCGACCGAGCCCGCCGGAGAGCGGTTTCGCGTCCTGCTCGGTCGACCCGGGATCCTACAGATGCCGGGCGCGCATAACGGCATGGCTGCGCTGCAGGCGAAGGCGGCCGGGTTCGAGGCGCTCTATCTGTCGGGCGCGGCGATGACCGCGTCGATGGGCATTCCGGACCTCGGCATGATCACGGTGGAGGAGGTGTGCTTCTTCGTCCGGCAGATTGCGCGGGCAACCGGCTTGCCGCTGCTGGTCGATGGCGACACGGGCTACGGCGAGGCGCTCAACGTCATGCACATGGTGCGCTCGTTCGAGGATGCCGGAGCGGCGGCGGTGCATATCGAGGACCAGCTGCTGCCCAAGAAGTGCGGCCACCTGAACGACAAGAAGCTGGCCGATGCGCACGACATGGCGGCCAAGATCGCCGCCGCGCGGCGTGCGCGCCGGCACCTGTTCATTGTCGCGCGCACCGATGCCGCCGCCAGCGAGGGCATGGACGGCGCGGTGGCGCGGGCGAAGCTTTACCTCGAGGCCGGCGCCGATGCGATCTTCCCCGAGGCGCTGATCACCGCCGAGATGTTCCGCGCGTTCGCCGCCCGCGTGAAAGCGCCGCTGCTCGCCAATATGACCGAGTTCGGCCGCACGCCCTTCTTCACGGCGGCCGAGTTCCAGGAGATGGGCTATCGGATGGTGATCTGGCCGGTCAGCTCGCTGCGCGTTGCGAACAAGGCGCAGGCCGAGCTGTATGCGGCGATCCGTCGCGACGGCGGCGCGCAGGCCATGCTCGATCGCATGCAGACGCGGGCGGAGCTGTATGCCGCGATCGGCTACCACGACTACGAGGCGCTGGATGCGACCATCGTGAAGACCGTGATCCCGGAAGGGATGCCGCAGCGCCGGTCGCCATGAGGATGCGGGCCATGCGTCGCCGCCTGCTGTTGGCCTCGCTGGCCGCCGTCCCGCTGGTGGCGCGTGCCCAGCCGGCCAATCCGACCGGCCCGCAGCCGGAGCTGCCGAAGGAGACGCTGGTCATCGTCACCCGGGACGGGACGCGGCATGACTTCAATGTCGAGATGGCGATCAAGCCGGATCAGCAGACCGTCGGGCTGATGTTCCGCCCGAGCGTGCCGGCAAATGGCGGGATGCTGTTCGACTGGGGGACGGCGCGGGATTCGCAGATGTGGATGCGCAACACCATCGCGCCGCTCGACATGGTGTTCATCAATGCCGACGGCACGATCCGCTCGATCGCGGAGAACACGGTGCCCGAGAGCCTGGCGATCATCGAAAGCCGCGGTCCGGTGCGCGCCACGCTGGAGTTGGCCGCCGGCAGCACGGCGAGGCTGAACATCCGGGTGGGCGACAAGGTCCAGCAGCGGATCTTCGGCAACGGTGGCGCCTGAGACCCGGCCACGGATCGCTGCTTGCCTATCCGATCCGCCGCCCATAGGTTCCGCGCGGTCACGGGGCGTGGCGCAGCCTGGTCAGCGCGCCTGTTTTGGGTACAGGAGGTCGTGGGTTCAAATCCCGCCGCCCCGACCAATGATTTCAAGAGGTTAGGGATAACAGGCGAATTGGGCAATGTTGGCCTAGATACCGGTTAGAAACCACGGCCTGCGCCCGAACGTCCTGTGGACATGCTGTCGACGAATTGGGCATAAGGAGAGATCGGCGGGGATAGGTTGATCCCCGAAAAGCGCGGTCCGCAGCCGCGTTGCCCCGCCGACCTCCTTCCTCTGCTGCGGTAGCCGCTGCGGAGGCATGTCCATTGGTCGATCTATCTGATCTTGCCGACCCAACAGACCCAGATCTTGCCG
>CAWCDM010000109.1:0-33501 GCA_963794185.1 uncultured Alphaproteobacteria bacterium
AACTCATTCTTTGCGTGGCGAAAGCTGTCGTACGTCAGTATTTCTTCACCATTCGTTTGGGCCTTTGTATCAATTCCAATAAACTCATTGGTAGGACCCAAAAGAATGACTAAATATGGTGGGTGATGTCTCTCTTGTTCCTGCCACTTTATCTCATCTTTGACGAAATCATTATTGAACAATTCTTGACATATGTCATTGATACCTGAACCTATAGCAAGTCTGTACGCTATACCTTCTACTACACCTGCCTTGGCGGCTGGCGCACGAGCGTCGAGGGTCATCCCGTCAACCTTGCACACATGAACGGAATGGAAAACTCCTGAGATTGTCTCGCCCTCCGGAAGGGTCCGGTAGCCGAGCTTTTCGATGGCGTAGTTCGCAAGTGGCATGGATTTCGCCAATCTTAGTGGAAGCCGAAGTTAGATCCGGTGGGCACGGTGTCGACCGCCGGCCCGGTGATGGCAGCGGCCTTAGCCTTCTTCCGGGGTGGGCGCTTGTGACGGTGCGCGTAGGTGACGATGCGGCTCATGGCAGCGCACGATAGCCCCCTGGACGCGGGGCGCCGAGTCGAAGGAGCCGGCCGGGCGTCAGTCACCGGCTTCTTGCCTCGCGCGCTCAACGTGTGGCCCCGAGCCTGTTCCGCCGGGGCCACAGAGGAGCCACGCGGCCAAAGTTAGGACGGTCAGCCCATTCCCTTCAGACCGACTTTAGGGCGGAAAGTCTAGTGCTCAGCGTCCTTGATTCCGAAGGGGTTCTGTGACTCTCTGGCAACGGTATTCAACGTTACCGGGAATCGGCACATGTCGGAAGTCGCGGTCAAGAAATACATCGTCCGGTTGAGCATGGCGGAGCGAGAGACGCTTGAAGCGCTGATCAGCAAGGGCAAGCATCCCGCCGCTCAGGTGCTGAAGGCTCGGATCCTGCTGAAGGCCGACGTTTCCGAGGCAGGTGAGGGCTGGAGTGACAGCCGCATCGTGAAAGCCCTGGATACCAGCGAGGCAACCGTGTTCCGCACGCGCCAGCGGCTGGTCGAGGAGGGCTTCGAGGGGGTGCTGGCCCGCAAACATTCCCCGAACTCGGCGCGACGGCAAATCTTCGATGGCACGGCCGAGGCAAAACTGATCGCCCTGATGTGTTCGCCACCGCCGAAGGGGCGGGCGAAGTGGTCCTTGCGGCTGCTGGAAGACAAAGTGGTGGAACTGAACATCGTTGAGCGCGCCAGCGATAACACGATCGGGCGCACGCTAAAAAAAACGATCTGAAACCACATCTGAAAAAGCAGTATGTCATCCCGCCGGAGTCAAGCGCTGCCTTCGTCGCTAATATGGAAGATGTGCTGGACGTGTACCACCGGCCACGCGACCCCGAATGCCCTGTCGTTTGCCTGGACGAGACCTCGAAGCAGCTGGTCGCCGAAACGCGTGTGCCGATGCCGGCGAAGCCGGGTCGTCCGGTACGGCATGATTACGAATATGAGCGCAACGGCACGGCGAATCTGTTCATGCTGTTTGCGCCTCTGGAGGGTTGGCGGCACGTCGAGGTGACCGATCGCCATACAGCCGTGGATTACGCGCACCTGCTCAAGGCAGTGTCCGACACGTGGTTTCCGAACGCGCCGAGGATCGCCCTCGTCCAGGATAATCTAAATACCCACAAGCCGGCGTCACTTTATGAGGCCTTCCCCGCCGAGGAGGCGCGTCGCCTGGTCGAGCGGTTCGAATGGCATTACACGCCCAAACACGGAAGCTGGCTGAACATGGCCGAAATTGAACTGAGCGTGCTGTCAACGCAGTGCCTCGACCGGCGCATTCCCGACAAGGCGATGCTCACCGAAGAAGTTGCCGCCTGGGAGGCTCAGCGGAACAACAAGCACGCCAAAGCCGACTGGCAATTCACCACGGCCGATGCGCGCGTGAAACTAAAGAGGCTGTATCCGTCAATATGAGCAACTCGGAGCACTAGCGATTTCTGATAGTTGCAGCTTGGTGGAGGGGGTTGGATACTCCGCCTCAGCGACCACAACCATATAAAATCATTGAATCTCCTGGCAATTCTGCCGACGACGGGGGTCAAAACGGTGGACAGCCCATAGCCGTCGAGAACAATGTGTGCCATCCCACTCAGGCGGCAATCTGTTCGGCACGACGAAGGAAATTCCGATTTACAGCGCTGCGTGGACGGGAGCCCAGACGCTCGTGTGCGAGCGACAGCGCGACATCACGCAGGCCGCTGCGCACTGCCGCCTCGGTGAGGGTCCAATCAACAATGTCGCGTTGCGCGTGACTGCCGCCAATACGCCAGAGATCGAAACGAACCGGTTGTAGCAGCGCCACTGCGTGTTCATACGAGCCCCGATGGAAGGCCATCAGGCCTTCGATCAGCGGAATGCCGACCTCGCGGTAGCACGACGCACTCTCGGCGCCGCTCGATGCCGTCTCACGCATCCAGCCCAGACGCCGTTCGGCCAAGGTCTCCTGGCCGGACCGCAACTCCACCATTGCCGCGTGGAGGTCGATGAACAACAGACACTTCCCGTCGGCGTGTCCTTCCCATTTGTGGCCTTATACGGGTCAAGCGTCGGATAACGGGGACTCCGTTATCGTTGGTTGATATGACCGCCGGTAGGATCCGGCGGCCTACCACGACAGGCTGCTGCTGGCCTGTTGGAGATCATGAATGAAGCGGAGCTGCATCGGATCAAGATCCGGCTTCGTCGGGCGGAACGCCAGAAGACGGCGCGCGACGAACAGCGGCTGCCGCTTCCAGCGGGGCTGATCCATAATCGCGACGACAGTGTCACCTTCAATCCGGACGAAGAGGTGCGGGCGTGCGGCTTTCGCCGCCGCTCCGTTATCGGGGGTGCGCGTGGGCCGCCTTGCCGGACCGCGCCGCTGGCCAACCGAGCGAGGTTGCACGCTCAGCGAGTTGACCACCAATAGCTTCGATGGCCTTGATTCGGGGGGCCGCGACAAGCCCCAACGATACCAAGATAGCGCCACGCGCAATATATAGACCCTGTGGCAACAGCGTCTCGATGTGGCGTACAGCGAACCCGAGACTTGGTGAGGGGAACGGATGGACCAGCAAACTATCGCGGATATCAAGGATGCCATCGGCCTATTGATAGGCCACAGAGACCCCAGGTTTCGCGACGAAGCGGTATTTCGCTTGGCTGAGCTCCAAGCCCTGATCTATTTCCCAAGAGAGCCGGACTTCGTTGACGCTGCTCGCCTTGTGGTGGGACGTGTATTGCTGACGTCAATCGAAGAGCGCACTGCAAGCGCAGCGCCCAGTTTCCGGGCTGGGTCGGCGAGTCAGCGCTTCAGCACGATGCTTCAGAACCAAGATTATGCCGCCCTCTTTGATAGTATTTTCCCGGAAGGGGTTTGGACGCGAACGCTTCGTTACGGCCCGAGCCCGGGCGAGTTCCAAAAATCGCTAATAGACCGTCGAGATCGAGCCGAGGCGGTGATGCATATGCTGGACTACCGTTACCGGATAATCCATCACAAGCAGGGCAGAGCTCGAGATGCGAGTGTCAGCAGGTCTTGGGTTTACAGCTTGAAAACGAGGCGCAGTCATCCCGTATCAGAGCGCACTATAAAAATGTGGTGGTCACAGTTGCGGGACACCGCGACGCTCATCTACGTTCTCGGTCAGTTCTCCAGCGAGCTGCTGCCCGATCCAATTCCCACGCGACCGTGGCTTCGGGAGATGCGCAAGATAGCCCGCGATCGTCAGGCACTGCGCCGCTACTTTGGTATGTGTGCCTACGTCGCTGACCAACTGAGCGACAACGACCAAAACACCGACTTCTATCCGGATGAAGAGATCCTTCGGCGTATACCCCCGGTAACTAAACCGTTGTCGGAAGAAGAGCGTGGTCAACTCAGAAACTACAAAGCGGACATTGAGAAGTTTCACCTGGGCAAAGTCGCTGGGGCAGGTAGGTAGCTGCCCTAGGGCTAGGTCATTTCCGGCTCTACGAGTTCTCCCGATGATCAGATTAAACCGTCCCCCGTTGGCCCCACGATCGAGACGGCCACGGAAAGGACGGAATGATGGGGCGCTCCCGGAAGTCGCAGTCGGCGGCCGAGCAACACGGGCTGGACGAACACGCGCAAGCAACGAGCGCGCATAGCTCACTGGGCAAAACGGCGGAGGCGCTGGGAAATCCAGTCCCGGCGTTGACAGGGACGGCGGCTGATCCTGAGCGCCTGGATACCGTGGCTCTCTCAACTCGCGAGGCAGCCTACATCGTGGGCGTGAGCGCGAAGACGCTCATCAACTGGCGCTATCTAAAGAAGACCGGACCTCCTTTCCACAAG
Source organism: uncultured Alphaproteobacteria bacterium (assembly GCA_963794185.1). GTDB lineage: Bacteria > Pseudomonadota > Alphaproteobacteria > Acetobacterales > Acetobacteraceae > JAMXLO01. Next base: position 4,332 of record CAWCDM010000109.1, read on the forward strand.
TATGGCGCCCACGGGCCGGTTCGCTACCTGCTGTCAGATCTGATCGCTTGGCAGCAAGCGCACCGGCACTAGGTGGAGACCGCACCGGACTGGGGCCGCCGGCAGGACGTCGAAGCACGCCTGCCTGGACGGCTGCCAAAGCCCGGTAGCTCCGATGCGAGAGCGTCCAAGTAATCCCGTAGCGCGCATGAGACGACCCGTCAGCCTACGCGCTTGGCAATTGCCAGCTCCCAACTGCCCGATTGCGTTCGGCACAGTGACATGATTACGAACGAAAAAGGAAATGACGATGACGAACGGTAGCGGCTCCTCAGACAGGTTTGAGATGTTCGCAGTACTGCCAGGCCACAAGCGCTATCGCTCCAAGTCAAAACGTCGCGCGGCCGACCGCAAGGAAAAACTGGTTCGCCGACTGCACCGCGCGAATACTGAACCAGCGAAGCGATTGGCCACGACGCTGAAAAGGTGCTCGCCGGCGGATCCTTGCTGCTCGGCCGCATGTCCTGCCTGTGGCGCAGTTATAAAGCCACGCCTAGCTGGACAGATCGGGAAATTCCTTCGCAATCAAGGCAAGGGAGGGGCGGTGGTGGCAATCACCATTGTATTGCCATCGGCAGTGGCAAAGCTCGGAGCGCTCGACCAGTTCGACGTTGCGAATTTAGAGCGGCGGTTCAAATATCTGTTTGATAAGGCGGGTCTCGCCTGGGTGGTCGGTTGCTTGGACTACAGCGTGAACTTCCATAAGGATGGGAACTACGAGCCGCATTGGTCAGTACATCTCCACGGCTTTACCGTCACTGATGACCTGCGGGCACTGCGGACCAGTTTGATAAAGGTGATTGAAAAGACCGATGCAGTCCCCCGGCCAGTGATGATATTGCCCTGGGATGGCTCCAAGAAGGCAACCCGTTACGTAGTGAAGACGAGCTTCTACCGCCGTCAGGGTATCGACAATGCACAACGGTTCAATCCGGACACCCAAAAAACGAGGAAGTCTCGCGCCACGAACAGGCAACGGCTGCTGTCGTCTGAGCGGTTAGAACTCGCTCTGCACCTGCATGCGATCGGCTGGCAGGGTCGGCTGTTCATGCGTCACGCGCAACTGCGCCGATCGCAAATCGGACCGACGATTGCGTTGATCAACAATCACGCGTGAACCGTCGTAGGGCCAATCCATCCCACAGTTCGGTATGCTCAAAAGCGGCGGATCGAGAACCCGAAATCACGACACTTCGTAGGCCCGGGAGAAAGCATGAGCCGACGAAAAATGTCGGAGATTCTAATGTAATCGCGGGAGTACAGAGCTGCCACGCATGAAAAACCTGATCCGGCGAGAAGCCAACGGGCTCCGTATGGCCGGTTCGTAGGAAAGCCCACGATATTGCGAGGAAACGCCAATCCTCGAGGTTAATCGGGGGTTTCATGGAAATTAGTGGCCGTACTGCACTTGCTGATTGCCAAGGGGGGAATAAGCCATGCGGTAAATCGAATTAGCGCGGTTACAACGGTTACAACGGTTACAATGGTTACCCCCAATCAAACACGCGGCGACAACTAGTGCGCGGCGTGTGCGAACAAGCTCAGCACAAGGAACACACCCATGTCATCAGGACCGAACAGAGCGGCCGAACCTTGGATCATCAAGTTCGCCAACGTCGAAGATGCTTCTACTGGCGACTGCTATGAGGTCTTCGCCTTCCGGAAAACTCTCGGTCGCAAGGGCAAGCTGCGCATCGAGCGTGACAAGGCTCGCGACAGCCGTGCGGTGTTGGCCGCATTGGCCGGGAAAGAATGCAGTTTTGCCTCACGAGGATGACGAAGCTGGCAAGTTGGTTGAGGCAGGCGATCAAGTCCGAGCCACGCCGCTACCACCTGCACGTGCGCAAGTTGGGATGGCTGCCGCGACGCGAGGGGTTCGCGCTCAAGCGAACAGTTCTCGGCGCACGAGATGGAGTTCAGAAATTGCGGCCACCACTATGGGTCAACGACCGGCAAGTCGGAGTATTGAAGTCCAGGGGAACGCTGGAGCAATGGCAGCAGGATGTTGCTGGGCGTGCCGTGCACTCAACCCGATTGATGCTGGTCCTCGCCGCAGCGTTCGCCGCGCCCCTGGTGAGGATCTCTGGGCTGCAGAATTTTGGCGTCAACATCTTCGGCCGATCGAAGGTCGGAAAGACCACGGCGCTGCTGGTCGGTGCGTCCGCAATTGGTATCGGAACTGAGCGAGACCTGCCGAACTGGAATTCTACCAACAACTCCTTCCTTGAGACGGCAAGGGGTTTTGCCGACCTGATGGTGCCTGCCAACGAAGTCGGTCTCCTGGCTGGCAAGCGTCGAGATGCGTATGCCCCAATCCGGGAACGGATTTATACATTCAGTGAGGGACGCGATCGTGCCCGCCTCAGCAGCTCCACCATGGCGACAACTTGGGCAAGTTCGTTCTGGCAGGGAATATTCGTGTCTACATCGGAATACTCATTCAACGACTATGCCGCGTTTTCCGGTGAAACACGCGGCAGCGGCGAGCTTGCCCGTTGCCTCGATGTCGCAGCCGTCGAAAAAGGCCACACAACGATCTTCGATAGCTACCCAAAGGACGTCGAGGCGAAGCGCCGGAAGCGGTGGGCTCGCACTCAACTTACTGAACTGCGTCAGAACTGTGCACGATTGCACGGAACAGCTCTCCAGCCCTACGTGAGTCCATCTGATAGCCGTATCAGAGCAGCTGCGGAAAAAGGTCGAGAAGCACTCCTCGGTGTTCATGAACGCGGTCCGAGCGATGCGCTTGGATGGTGCGCTCGAGCATGCCGGCCGGAACTTTGCGCTGATCTACGCTGGCGGCTGCATGGCGATCGAGGCCAAGATTCTGCCGTGGACGGAAGCGAGTCTATTCCGTGCCGTCGACGCATGCTTCCACGCGGCTGTGGAGGATATTCGCGGCCATACCAACTCGCTGGGCCGTGCTCGCGCGATCTTGAAGAAGAAGCTCAAGTCGGACGAGATTGTGCAGGCTCAGCCCGGGAAGACAGTCACGCCCGAGCGATGCGCCGGCTACTGGCAAGAAGAGGGTGGCATTCGGTCCTACACCATTCATGCCAGGAGGTTTCGTCGCTGGTTTGCCAGCCGTGCACAGGCAGTCGCGGTGTTGCGATGGCTGTATGACCAAGGCGACCTTATCGGCGAGAAAGGCAAGATCAGGCCTTCGCCGAAGACTACTCAATGGGCCGAGCGCTCCTGCCGCTGGCCTGGCGAAAAGGTCGTCAAGTCGATCAGGATTCGTGATCCGTTCCTATCGACGGGTGTAAGGAATGACGGTTGACCGATTGGTGGGGGAGGGGGACGGCCCTCCGCCAAGATGATTGGCTCGCTCGCGTCAGCCACGCCGTGGACCACCCAAGACTGAGCGACGCCGGTTCTGGCATGTCCGCGAGCAGCAGGTCAGCCCATGCCTGCGCCAATTCACGGCGGCGCGGCATGTGGGCTGCCCGGTTGTAGGCCGACTTCGGTCTTGTCCTTCGGGGCATGCGCCAGCATCAAGTCGATGACCTGGCGATCGTGCTGGTACCGCTCGTTCATGATCGTGGAGAAGGTCGCACGCCAGCCGTGCGGCACATGCCGACTGTGGTAGCCAGCGCGGTTCAGCAGATAGCCGATGGCATTCTCGCTCATCGGTCGGTGTGCGTGGCGAGCGTTGGGAAATACCAAAGGGCCACGACCAGTCAGCGATCGGACTGCCGCGATGACCGCCACGGCTTGCTGCGATAGCGGCACGAGATGCTCCAGTTTCATCTTCATGCGCGCTGCCGGAATGCGCCATAGCGGCTGGTCACCATCGAGCTGTTCGAACTCATGCCACGCGGCACCGCGTATCTCCCCGGGCCGCACCGCCGTCAGCGCCAGCAAACGCAGCGCCAGCTTGGTCACCGGATGGGCTGGCTCCGCTTCGGCTCGTCGCAGCACTTCACGTGCTTCGATCCAGGTCCACGATGGCCGGCTGACGGCCCTTGATGAGCGGCGCCATCGCGCCCTGCACGATCGCCGCCGGATCGGTCTGGCAGATGCCGCTGGCGATGCCGTAGACGAATACCGCCGACATACGCTGCCGCACCCGCCGGGCGGTTTCGATGGCTGGTCGGGCTTCGATCGCCCGCAACACCGCCAAGACGGCCGGCGGGGTGAGTTCGGTGATCGGCAGCGGGCCAAGTTGGGGGAAAACGTCACGTTCCAGGCTGGTCAGCACATCGTACGGCGTGGCGCTCGGTCCAGGTCCGCGCCATCCGGGCGTACCAGTCACGCGCCACTGCCTCGAAGCTGTGGCTCAGTGCCTCGCGCTGACCGGCCCGCTCCAGCTTTCGTTCCAGGCTGGGGTCGCGGCCCTGGCGCAACAGCCGCTTGGCATCCTCCCGCCGATCGCGCGCCTGCGGCCAGGCTGACGTCCGGGTAGGCGCCAAGGACAGCAGCTTCTCCTTGCGGCCGAACTCATACCGCATGCGCCACAGCTTGCTGCCGGCTGGCGTGACATGCAGGTACAGCCCGGCGCGGTCGGTCAACTTGTATGGCTTGTCGGCGGGTTTGGCCGCTCTGATGGCCGCGTCTGTGAGCATCCGGCTCCCCGGGATGGATACCCGGGTTTTACCTGATGAGTGCCCGGAAATCTACCCGGCTTTTCTCGGGATACCCCGGGATACGTGGGGATATAGCGGGACGCTGAACAGGCATAAGTGGTTGAAGTCACGATGATTCTGGGATGTATCGGGCTTAGCCGGGAGGTGAATCTGGCGGAGAGGGAGGGATTCGAACCCTCGGTACCCCTGAGGGTACAACGGTTTTCGAGACCGTCCCGATCGACCGCTCCGGCACCTCTCCGTCTGCGCCTACTGCGGCAAGCGGCGCGGCGCGTTATAGGAGCGGCAACCGAGCACCGCAACACAGCCGTCCGTGTCCCAGGCCGCGGCAGCTGGCGGCGGGCCGAAACCAACTGCGCGGCGGCCTGCACCTACCATTATTTTCCGAAGACAGGCAACAATACGCGAGATATTTCTTTTCCAGCCAAGCTTATTGCATCAGGCCGAACAAATCATCTCCTATAGCGCAACACGAAACCCACCGCCTCGACGACGCCAGGGGAGAATCCGATCATGAGCCGTATCCATGTTCTGCATGAGAATTCCGCCTGGCTCCCGCCGCTGGCCCAGGCCTTCGACCAGCGCAGGTTGCCCTGGACCGAGTGGTTCCTCGATGCCGGGACCTTTGACCTGGCGGCCCCTCCGCCACAGGGCGTGTTCTACAACCGCATGAGCGCCTCGTCGCATACGCGGGACCACCGCTACGCCGCGGAACTGACCGCCGCCGTTCTCGCATGGCTCACCCGCTGGGGCAGACGCGTGGTCAACGGCCCTGGCGCCCTCGACCTGGAGATCAGCAAGGTGCGGCAATACGCCGCCCTGGAAGGCCACGGCATCGCCACGCCGCGCACCGTCCTCGTGGCCGGGCGCGACCGTGTCGTTCCCGCCGCGTTGCGGTATTTCGCCGGCCAGCCGGTCATCCTGAAGCCTAACCGCGGCGGCAAGGGCCTCGGCGTGCAACTCTTCCACTCCGCCGACAGCCTCGCCGCGTGGCTCTCCGGCGCGGATTACGACCGCGCCGGTCGATGGCCTCCATCTCCTGCAGGAATACGTACGCGCGCCACGGCCCTTCATCACCCGCGCCGAGTTCGTCGGCGGCCGGTTTCTCTACGCCGTTGAAGTCGACACCAGCGACGGCTTCGAATTGTGCCCGGCGGATGCCTGCGCCGTCGGCGATGCCAACTGCCCGGTCGGCGAGGCGCCGCGCGAGAAGTTCACCATCATCGACGGCATGCCGGACGCGTTGCGCAGTCGGATGGAGCGGTTCCTGTCAACCGCCGGCGTCGAGGTGGCGGGCATCGAGTTCATCACCGGCACCGACGGCCGCACACTGGTCTACGACGTGAACACCAACACCAACTACAATCCGGACGCAGAGGCGCGCGCAGGCCGAACCGGAACGGTGCGCTCGGGGCCCGGCGCCATCGCACGGTTCCTTGGCGGCGAGTTGGCGCGACTGTCCGCGGCCGCCTGACCGCGCCGGCGCTCAGCAGGTCGGGATCACCTTGAACTCGACTGTGCGATCCGGTGCATCCTAAAGTTTGTCGGCGCCTGGCGCCCGATCAACTCAACCCGCCGGCCAGGCTTTCGAGCCGATGTGGGTCAAGGACCGAGATCTCGCTCTGCGAGACCAGGTCGATCAGCCGCTCGCTGCGCAGCCGGGTCAGCGTGCGGCTGACTGTTTCTATTGTCAGGCCGAGGTAGTCCGCGATGTCGCCGCGTGACATCGGCAGAGTGAAGCGGCTGCGTGAACTGCCGCACGGCAGACCCTGACGGCTTTGCAGCAGCAGGAACGACGCCAGCCGCTCGCGCGCGGTCTTGCGGCCGAGCAGCAGCATCTGCTCCTGCGCCGCCACCAGCTCCGTCGCCGCGACCTCGAGCAGCCGCTTCTCCATCAGCGGGAAATCGTCCAGCAGCGCGCGGAGCCTAGTTCGCGAGAACCGACAATACCGCACAGGTTCCATCGCCTCGGCGCTGAAAGCGTAGGTGTCGGAGACGGCGAGGCCCAGGAAGTGGCCGATGCCGACAAACCCGGTGATCTGGCGTCGCCCGTCGGGCAGCAGCTTGAACAGCTTGGCGCTGCCTGCGGTCACATTGAAGAAGCAGTCGGCCGGCTGGCCTTCGTCGATGAATGTACGTCCCGCTCGCGCCTCGATCACCACGGCGGCGGCGGCGAGGCGCGCAAGGTCGGAGTCGCCGATGGCGTTGCACACGCTGAGCGGCCTGGCCACGCAGGAATAACATGGATCGATCCCTCCTTGCGGATCGGGAACGACTTGATGCACGGGTCGGCTCGCCATGAAACCCTCTTGTGGCGCCATACTGGCACAGACTCGATGCCATGCCTAACCGTATTCTCGCCCCTGGCTAAATTAATTCGACCTGCGATCGTTCCGAATTGATCTGGGTCAAAGCTTTTGCGACCGATTTTGGCGCAGGCTGGGGCCGTTCCAGAATTTGGCAGGCGAATTATGGCGGACTTCATCATCGAGCTGCTCTCAAGAGACCAGATCCGATCGGTCTACCCGCTGATCCGTGAGGCGGTTGCGACAATTGACCTGACCACCTGGCTGCGGTTTGCGCGGCACCTCACCGGACCGCGTCGCGCCGGACAGTGTGGCATCGTGACGGTGCGGCGCGAAGGGCGGACTTTTCCCTGTGGTCTCTTCTGCTATCGTGTGGAGGAAGACCTGAAGTTGGGAAAGGTGTTGACTGCGGATCATCTCGTTGCAGTTGACCTGCTCGATCCCGGCGCGGTGCTGGCCGCACTGGTCGCGGAGCTCGACGTGCTGGCCAAGCGACTGGGATGCCACGCGGTACGCAGCATAGTTCACGGCGGTGCTCCGACCGTTGCGGGCGGGCTCTATGCCGCCGGGCATCGTCCGGAAGGCGCTGCTCCACTGCTGAAGAAGCTGCTGGACGGGCCCGTTGACGGCCGCGCCGATACGCGTGCGACGTCGCCGACGCCGTTGGTCGCCGCGGGATGAACGGGCGGAATGGCGGCTGAGTCGATCGCGGCTTCGGCGATCGGCGGTCGGATCGGACGCGGTCCCCGCGCATGGCTGCGCGAGCTTGGAACGGGGCTGATCACCGGAGCGGCGGACGACGACCCCTCCGGCATCGTCACCTATTCCCAGGCTGGCGCGGCGTTCGGCTACTCGCTGGCATGGTCGGTCTGCCGACCCTGCCGTTCATGGTCGCGGTGCAGGAGATCAGCGCCCGGCTTGGTTGGGTCACGGGTACCGGCCTTGCCGCCGCGCTGAAGCGGCACGCGCCGGGGCCGGTGCTGGCCGTGCCGGTCGGCCTGCTGGTGGTCGCCAACGCGATCAACCTCGGCGCCGACATCGGCGCGATGGCAGCGGTGACCAAGCTCCTGGTCGGCGGGCCCGAGCACCTGTACGCGCTCGGATTTGCCGTCCTATGCGCCAGCGGCGAGATCTGGCTCGCCTACAAGCGCTACGTTCGGCTGCTAAGGTGGCTGATCGTGTCGCTGCTGGCTTATGTGGCGTTGCTGTTCGTGGTCGCCGTCCAATGGCGCGAGGCGCTGGCGGGCGCGTTCGTGCTGCGACTCTCGCTCGATCGGGACTCGCTGACCACCTTGGTCGCGGTGCTGGGCACGACCATCAGTCCCTACCTGTTCTTCTGGCAGGCAGCGGAGGAGGCCGAGGACGAACTGAGCGAACCGGATGCGCGGCCGCTGCGCGAGCATCCGCGCGACGCTCCGCGCGAGCTGCAGCGGATCGGTGTCGATACCTGGGTCGGAATGACGTTTTCGAATCTGGTCGCGCTGTCGATCGTGTTCGGCACCGCCGCGACGCTGCACGCGCATGGCGTCACCGACATCGGTTCGGCAGCCGACGCGGCGGCCGCGCTGCGACCGATCGCCGGTCCCTTCGCCCAGGTGATATTCTCGGCCGGCATCTTCGGCACCGGACTGCTGGCTATTCTCACTCTGGCGGGATCGGCTGCCTGTGCGGTGGGCGAATCACTCGACTGGACCGTCGGACTGAGCCGCCGTGCGATCGAGGCGCGCGCGTTCTACGGAACCATCGCCGGCGCGACGCTGATTGGCGCCATGATCACTTTTTCCCCGCTCGACCCGATCAAGGCGCTGTTCTGGTCCGCGGTGATCAATGGCGTGGTGGCGGCGCCGCTGATCGCGACGATCGTGGTGCTCGGTTCGCTGCCGAGCGTTATGGGAAGCCTGGTGCTGCCGCTTTGGCTGCGCGTGCTCGGCTGGCTGAGCGCGGTCCTCATGGCCTGCGGAACCGTCGCCATGGTGCTGGTGTGACCCGATGGAGGGACGGCCGATCAGCAGTTCTCGATCGACCCCCGGGCCCGCTCGCATCTTCTCCGCCCGGAATGAGAACTGCTGCTGGTCGAGCGCCGCAACTGACGCAGTTAATTCGTCGCGAGTCCTTGTGCGGCAAGGTCGGATCGGCGACCGCCGGCCCCCGCAGCCGGATGACACGGCCAATGGCCGCACCCTTTGGTCCGACGCGAGCAGAGCGGACTGGTCCATGCCGTGTCGTCCCATGCGGTTTGAGAACGGGACCTGTTGGCCTGGCAAAAGAGGACAAGGCGATCATTGCATCGATCATCAAAGACATTCCGCGCGCAGTGAGCGCCGACACGGCGTGGGCACTCCTGCGCGACGCGGGGGCCGTGCACCGGGCGTTTCCGGGCGTTCTGGTAGACTGCGTGCGCGAAGGCGATGTGCGCGTCGTCACCTTCGCCAACGGCCTCGCGGCGCGCGAGCGGATTTTAACCCGTCTTCGCGGATTTGCGGGTTTTTGAGTGGTCCGGTCCTTATTTATCAATGAGGTAGACGAAAAAGTCTTCACTACATCAGGTGACGCGGGCGACAGCGGCGGTGGTGATTTTGGGAGGCTGTTGGGGCGGCAACTGGAACTTGAGCTGTTGGATCAGGAGTTGGAGTGCCGCCTCGGGCTGGGTGTAGCGGGTCAACAGCAACTCCCGTCCGTCGGTTGTCGGCAGATGGACATCGATCATCTGGACGGCGGCGAATTTCTCCAGTGCGCTGCGCGCGGTCAATCCGGGCGCCAAAGCATGAAGACGGCGTTGCAGCGTGACCTGGAGGCAGTATGCCAGGAACGCGATGAAGATATGGGCTTCGATACGGCGCTCGTCCTGATGGAACACCGGGCGGATTGCCAGGTCGCCCTTGAGGTTCTTGAACGCCTGTTCCACGGCGACGAGCTGGATGTAGGACTGCCACAGCAGCGCGGGATCGTTCTCGGTCAGGTTGGTGCGCAGCAAATAGCGCCCTTCGCGCCGACGCACCTTGCGCAGCTTCTGCCGGTTGAGGGCGTAGATGAACATGGAACTCTCCCGATCCATGTTGATCTCGATCAGGCGCCATGCCGTGGACGCACGCGATCGTGCCGCACCCAACTTCATCAGCATCTCCTCGCGCGATATCTCCATGGCGGCGAGCTCATGCAGCCGCTTCCACAACCACTTCATCTGCCGCCTGCGCATCGCGCGTTCCTTGTTGACGCGATCGACACTCTCGGCGAAGACATAAAGCTCATTGTCCTCGGCTAGCAGTTTGACTCGCACGCCTTCGCGCGTCTGCTGCCAAGGTTCGGCAAGCAGGTCTTTCTCCAGACGCGACAGGCGACCCTTCGGCGTTCCCACCAGGTACTGCACCGGCGGGTCACTGTTGCGCATTTCCGCCAGCACCGCTTCGGTGGGAACCCCGCGATCCATCACCCAGACACGCCGCGCGCGGCCGTATTGCTGCTCGATCCTGGCGAGGAACATTCGCAGCGTCGTGCAGTCCGCCGTGTTGCCGGGCAGCACCTCGTAGGCCAAGGGCAGGCCTTCCGGGGTGACCACCAGAGCGATTACCACCTGCGGGCAGTCCGGCCGCTTGTCGCGGCTGTAACCGTGGCGGCGCTTGTCGCCCTCCGGCACGTCCGAGGCATTGATCTCGAAATAGGTGCTGGTCAGATCATACAGCAGAACGTCGAAATCGACGTTGAACAGATCACGCCAGCGAGTCACCAAGTGGGTGAACAAGTCCGCTTTATGCTCCAGCAGGAAATCGTGACAGGCATAAAGTTTGTGCGGTTCGGCGAGGCGAAAATCCGCTCCCAGAAGCTCCGCCATGGCACTGCGGCCGAACCAGTCACGGTGCAGTTTCCACTCGCTGCCCGGCGCGATCAGCCGGTACGACACCAGGACCTGCAAGATCTGATCCCACCGCGTCCCCTTGCGGTTCACAGGCAGCCGATCGGCCCAGAACCGATCCAGCTGTAACTCTCCCCACAGCTGCCCAGCCAGCCAACACGCACCCCATTGCCGCGGCCGGCACAGCCGCATCTCGGACAGGCGAAGCTGCACGATCGAACTGTCGGGCGTGAGCCCGGCGCAGCGGTCCTCGGGAAACAGCGCCAGGCTCCGCGAATGCCCCGCGTCCTCATCGAAGACTTCGATGGACTTGCGCCAGGCCGCGGTCTGCGACGGGCTGATCTCACCCAAATATAAAACGTGGCGCTGCACCACCCGGCCGCCCTGGATGCGCTGGTTCTCGACGACGCTCCAATAGCTGTGCGTCTTGCCGTCCTTCTTTCGCCGGGTCTGCCGCAAAAACATGACCCGGCGAATTTAGCGAGGCGAATTGAGCGAGCGGAACGGGGTAGGTCTTCACTACAGCCGTTTTCGACCGAGGCCCTTCAATATAGCCATGGAATAACAAACACTTATCGAACCGCCTCCGGACCAAAGTCGGTTTTTCCGGGTGCGAATCCGCGAAGTCGGGCTAAGCGTGGACGAGACGCATCGGCGCGTCGCCTACGCCGCGCTGGGAAACCACTTCCCGCACCACAGCGCCCCGATGCAGATCCTGCCTGACGGTGAGGACCGCAGCCGGTTATTCTGGGCCAGCGACTTCCTGCCCGAGGAAATTGGAACTGGGATGCGGCCGCTGATCGAGCAGGGATGCGCGGCGTTCCGGCTGGCCGCGGAGGCCGGTCAGTGATGGCAACCAGCGAGCCATACGCGTGAGTGCGTGGCGTCGATTTTTGCTGATCGCAGCAAGCAAAGATACGGGTGCCGACCACAGCCTCCCCGCGAACACCTGACCCGAAGGGCGGCATGACGGTGTCATGTCAAACGAATGCGCATTGTCAGGGGCCGTTGGTGCGGTTCGACCTTCGCTCGCACCCGCTGGCTCAACAGCAGCATCCTGCGGGCGAGCGGCCGAAACCGCCTCATCCTCGTCCTCTTCCTCATCCGGCAGTTGCGGGTCAGTTATGAGCTTTTGCAAGGCCCGCACAGCCGGCGTCGCGTGAACCACCCGCGCGCGATCCAGCCAGTGTGCGCCAGCGGCCAGGTCCCCTTCGGCGAGCGCCAGCATCGCCGCACCCGCCAGCGCCTGCCCTCGCCGCTCGACCTCCTGCACCTTTTGCAGATCGGCACGGCAGCGCCGGCAGGTGCTCGCACCGTTCAGGCTCGCGCGGCACACCGGACAGGCCTCCATCGCGTCAGGTCTCGAGATAGAACAACAGATCGCTCAACTGCGTCCGCGCCTGCTCGACGATCGCCGCGTCTCCGGCCGCCTGGGCATCGCGGATCGTCTCCATCAGGTCGATCATCTCGTGGCGATCCTCATCCCCGGCCGCATCCAGTTTTGCGCTGGCCTTGTCCAGCAACGCTGCCAGTTCCGCATTGCCGAAGCTCGCCGCGTCGCCCGCCCATCGGCATGTCCGCGTCATCCTGCCCGAACAGCGAACCGATGCGCTCCCTGGCCTGTTGCAGCTCCGCCGCTCCGTAGCGCGCCACCGCCTGGTCGATGCTGATCCGCCGCTCCAGGCCGGTGTTCTTCTCCAAAGCCGCGACATGCAGAATTCCATCGCGGTCGAGCGCCAGATCGAGCACCACCGGATTGCCCGCCGGCGCCTTGCTCAGCCCCTCGATGCGGAACTCGCCGATCTTGATGTTCTCGAGCGCATCCGTCGTCCTCGCCCTGGTAGATCCGCACGTCCACCGCGGTCTGGTCATCCACCACCGTGAAGAACGCCTCGCTCTTGCGCACCGGGATCGGCGTGTTGCGCGCGATGATCGGGACGTAATGATAGGGATAGAGCTCCCCATCGAGTTCGCCGATCGCGCTGGTACCGAACGTATAGGGCGTCACATCGACCAGCACGGCGGAGACCTCGGCGCCGGCGATCGCCGCACCCTGGATTGCCGCGCCCATCGCCACGCACAGATCGGCATCCACCTCGCCGCGCGGCTCGCGGGCAAACACCTCGAGCAGGCGACGCCGGATCATCGGCGTGCGCGTGGCCCCGCCGACCAGCAGGATCTCCTCGACCTGCGAGGCAGTCAGATCGGCCGCCTGCAGCGCGTTGTGGATGGCCTGCAGGGTCTCCTCCACATACGGTGCGATCATCTGTTCGTACTCGTCGCGCGCCAGTTCGAGCGACAGGTGAACCGGCTTGGCGTCCGCCCCGGTCAGGTACTCTTCCTCGATGCGGGCGTAGGGGTGATCCGAAAGATGCCGCTTCGCCGCCTCGGCCGCCCGCAGGATGCGCGTCATCGCGCGCGGCTCGTCGGAGACATCGACGCCCTGCTTGATCTTGAGCTGTTCGAGTATGTGCGCCACGATCTTCTGATCGAAATCGTCGCCGCCGAGATGGTTGTTGCCGTGGCTGGAGATGACCTCCACGACGCCTTCCTCGATCCGCACCACCGAAACGTCGAAGGTGCCGCCGCCGAGGTCGTAGACCAGGATCCGCTTGCCCTGATGCTGCCCGGCCTCATAGACCAGCGCCGCGGCGGTCGGCTCGTTGATGATGCGCACCACCTCCAGCCCGGCAATCTCGCCGGCCTCGCGCGTCGCCTGGCGCTGGGTGTCGGAGAAGTAGGCCGGCACCGTGATCACCGCCTTGCGCACCGGCCGCTCCAGCCGGCGCTCCGCGATCTCCTTCAGACGCTTGAGGATGATCGCCGAGATCTCCTGCGGCGTGTAGTCGTGGTCGGCCATCCGCACTGTCTCGGCCTGGCCCATCCGCCGCTTGATCGATCGTACCGTGCGATCGGGATAGAGCAGCCATTGGTTGCGCGCCTCCTCGCCGACCAGAAGCTCCCCGGCCTCGGTGACGCCCGACCACCGAGGGCAGGATCTTGCGGCCCTGCTCATCGGCCAGGATTTCCGGCGCGGCCGTCCCGGTACACCGCGATCTCGGAATTGGTGGTTCCCAGATCGATGCCGACGATCTCGTCCGCCATCACGCAGTCTCCTCTTGTTCGGCGTCCGGCCTTGTTGACGATCACCTCGGCGGCACGCAGCAACTCGTCGTCCCACATGGAACCCGGCGCTCACCTCTTCCACCACGATGCCGGCAGCCGATGCTCGCGTCCTGCGTTGTGCCGACCACGCGCCCCATGCGGGGATCGAACCGCCGCCCCGCCATCTCGATCCGCACCACGCGGCGCTCGGCCAGGATGCGATCGAGCCGCCGCAGCGTGATGCCGAGGCCTTCCCGCCAGCTTTCCGGCTCGGCTGGCCGCCGGCCGCGCCAGCGGTCGAACCAGCGCGGCGGCGGCGCGGTGGGCTGCTGCAGCCCGGCGGCCAGCCGGTCGCGCAGGTCGAGCAGTTCAAGCAGCAAAGGCCGCAGCAGGGCCCGCCCGCGTTCCCGAGCCTCGGCCTGCACGCGCTTCAGTTCCTGTTCCAGCGTGGCGTGGCTCGACTGCAGCGTGGCGAATACGCCGCGGAACTGATCGAGCGCCTCCTTCACCAGGCGGGATTCGGTGCGCACCTCGTTGCGCACCGCGGCCAGCTCGACGAACACCGTGAACAGGTCCGCCTCCGCGCCCGCCTCGTCCGGTTCCTCGGGCGCCTCCTCGATGCTGTCCAGATAGCAGCGGAACTGGTCCAACAGGGTTTCCTTGACGGCGGCGTCCACTCCGGCTCCTTCCCGAATTCCGGATTCAACGGTCGGCCTGGTACAGCCCGTCCAGGAGCAGCGCCGCCATCGTCGCCTCCGATGGCCGGCGCCGTTCCGTGCCGGCCGCACGCAGGCAATGCAGCTTGAGGCGGGACAGCGCGCCGGTGCTGGTCTGCAGCAGCTTCACTTCCAGCCGTTCGCGTTCCCCGCGAACTGCCTCGTAGGCGCGGCGATACGCCTGGAAGCGGTCCGGCTCCCGATCCGGCGGATAGGCGCGCACCAGCGCCAGATAGCGCTGCTTGATCGCCTCGTCGCCGGCGTTCTCGTCCACGCCGAGCACGGCGAATGGGTCGGTGGTCATTGTCCGCTGGTCTCCACGGCTGCCAATCCGGTCATCGCCGAGCCTGTTGGGCGCGGCCTTCGGTCACGCGCCCGACGAGCGTCGCGCACAGATCCGCGAGCTGCTGGTTCGAGAGAATGCCGCCGAGCGGCGAGTCGGCGACAACATCGGCCAGCATGTCGATGGCCCGGTTGCGGCCGAATTCGTTCACCAGCTTGCGGACCTCCCTGTCCGGCATCCCCGCCATGCCGGCGACAGCCATGCCGAGAAGCTCCTCCATGTCGTCCGCGTCGAAAACGTCGCCCGGGGCGTCGGATGCCGGCCGCCTGCGGCCGGCCGGGATCATGTCGGGACCATCCAGGAAGCGCTGCACCCGGTTGAGCATGTGGAAATCCTGCCGGCTGCCGGCCTGGTCCATGAGGTCGTACAGCTCGGTCTCCTGCGCGTCGGTCAGGCGATCCCGGTCGCCCTTGACCTGCGCCACAATCCGATAGAAGCGGGCCGGCGGATCCGCGGCGTCGCGCCGCATCGCTTCACGGGCGTAGGCAAGCAGCACGTCGAACGCACTGAGGCGATGCAGGGACGCGGCGATGGTTTGGAACTCCGCCGACGACCAGACGATGCGGCTGCCCCCCATCAGTGTCGGTTCGATCCGCCACAGCACCGATGCGATCGCCCGCTTGCTGTCCTGGATGTCCTTCTGGCCGAGCATCCCGACGCAGCGACAGGATCGTCTCCCGGCTTGGTTCGCCGGTCTGCGCGGCGGCCAGTTCGCGATGCATCGACTGACGCCGCTGCTCGGGCCAGCCCATCAGCGCGGCCTCCAGCACCGCACGGAACCAGCCGGCGGTTCCGCCGCCGGCGAGTTGCACGGCCTCGCGCAGGCTGGCCTTCCGCTTCCGGGTTCTGCTCGCCGTGCATCGCCACGAGTGCCTGGCCGATCCGCAGCGGCGCGCTCGGAGCATCCGCGCCGTTCCCACTCCGCCGCCTGCGACAGCGCCTTCCCCGCCAGATCGGCGCGACCGCTGCGCATCTGCTTGCGCGCGTAGGCGAGCTGCAGCTCGATCATGCGCTGGCGAACCGGCTGGTTGATCGGGTCCAGCGTCAGCACCCGCCGTGCGAAGCCCACGGCCTTCTTGTAGGCGCTGCGCGCCACCGCCGCATCGACCGCCTGCAGCAGGATCGCGGTGTTGCCGGGGAACCGCTTTGCCGCCAGATCCGTCGCGCGATGCCAGTCCTTGGGGCTGTCGGCGGTCCGATATTGCTCGATCAGGGCAAGCGTCGCAGGAAGGTGATCGGGGTCGGCCTCGAGGCTGCGCTCGAGATAGTCCGCGGCCGTGTCCGTCCACGGGCCGCCGCGGACTCCGGGTGTCGTCTGCGCCAGATCGGCCAGGTGGCGCAGCACCACCGCCCGTGACAGCCGCGCATCCGGCGTCTGCTGCCGCGACAGGGCCTCGGCCACGCCATCCCAGTAGTCCTGCGCCCGCCGCCAGTCGTCCGCGCAACTCCGCCGCCCAGCGCGAGCACACGGTTGTGCTCCAGCACGGAGAGCGGCTCGAACCGTCGGTCGAACTGCTGGAGATATTCCGGGATCGCCGGCAGCAGATTGAGGCAGGCGGTGCGGAGTTCGTCCGCCGGCAGCGGCAGCCCCGGCTTGACCAGCAGATGTGAACAGGCCACCGGGCCGCGCCGCTCGGCCTCGGCGATCTGGTTCAGCAGCGCGGTCGCGGTCGGCGGCAGGCCGCGGGTTTCGGCCACGAAGGCCTGCTGTGCCGGCCGCAGATGGCTCCAGCGCGCGAGCAGGACGGCGGGATCGTCCGCCAGCGTCGCCTCCGCCGCCGCGCGGGCGGCGGAGAACATCGACCCCGCCGGGATCATGGCCAGCAGGCTGAGGGCTTTTTCCGCAGCGTCCGCGGGCGTGATCAGGCTTTTCAGGATCAGTCGCAGCGGCCCGAATGGCGAGCGCAGCGGAATTCGGGCGAGCAGATGATCGACCTCGTCGGACGGGCTTTCCCTGGAGCCATGCCGTGAGCGCCGCCTGTGCCGCATGGCCCGGTTCGGCTCCAGCGGGAGCGCTGCCCGGCATCTCGGTCCGCGCCGGCACGGCGAGCGACAGGGCCGCTGCCAGTTCGGTCACACGGCCGGCCTCGGCCGCCGGCAGCCGGCTGACGAACCTGAGTGCCGTCTGTTTCGCTTTCTGGTGCTGGCCCTGGCGGATCAGGCAGGTCAGGTAGAGCACCGGCTCGCGAAGCGTCCCGTCCGGAGCGAGCGTGTTCTCCAGAACCATCGCGGCTTCCTTGAACATGCCCTTGTCGGCCAAAGCGTGAGCCCGGCCGGCATAGGCATCGCCGAGGCGATCGGTCCATTCCGGCCGCGGGTCCTGCCGGGCCAACTGCTTGAAGACCTCCATCGCCTCCTTGAAGCGGTTCAGCCGCAAGGCCTCCCTGCCCCGATCGGCCAGAACATCCACCGAAGCCGCGGCGGTTGCTGCGCGCGCTGGCGGTTTCTTCATGGCGTCTCCTCATGTGCCACGGACTGGCGCGCGGTGGTGCCGAGCGGGGTCAGCACGGCGAAGACCGCATGGAGGGGGCGGCCGATCGCGGGGTGCAGTTTTGCGCACGTCCAGGTTCACGCATGTGAACGACTTCCAACTCGGGTGAACACGACGAAGCGTACCGTATCGGGCGGATGGGCATTGTCACGTTAACTTTCGCCGGTGTCGTGTCGGCCGATGGGCCTTTTCTTCGCCGCAATTTTGGGATGCCACGATATGTGGTGCTTACGCGCTTGACCCGGCTCGCCGCGACTTGGCACCCATATCACATGTCCATTTCGGTATCGGCATCTTTGCCTCTGGTGCTGTTGTGCGGGATGCTTCTCGCCTCGTCTGGCACTTTGGGCCAGACCGCAGGCGGCCAATCGAGCGGGACGTTGCAATCGCCGCAAAAGCAGAAGGCCACGCCGGCGGCGGCAGCCAAGCCGCCGAGCGCGGCTCCACGAGCGCCGGTGCATCCGGCAGGTGCAAAACCGCCGCCCGTGGTTCGGCCGCACGGCGCGATTCACGCGCAGAAGCCGCCGCCAAAGCCGCCCGCCGCCCCCGCCGCTCCAGCGCCGCCGCCGACCCCCGCTCCGGTGGAACCGCCAAAAACCGCCGCGTCCGACGCCAAGGGTTCCGCCACCAATCTGCCCTTGCCGCGCTACGCCGCTCTACGGTCGGACGAGGTGAACCTGCGCGCCGGCCCCGGCACCCGCTATCCGATCGAATGGGTGTACAAGCGCCGCGAATTGCCGGTGGAGATCGAGCGCGAATTCGAGGTCTGGCGGCTGGTGCAGGACCCCGACGGAATCAAAGGCTGGGTGCACTCGGCTACACTCACCGGCCGCCGCAGCTTCATCGTCACCGCCGCCGATGCGACGCTGCGGCGTGACGCACAGGACAGCGCCGCGCCGGTGGCGATTCTGAAGCCGGGCGTCGTGGGACACATCCGCGCCTGTCAGGCGAACTCCGAGTGGTGCCAGATGCAGATCGGCGATTACCGGGGGTATCTCAAACGCAGTCAGTTCTGGGGCGCACTGCCCGGCGAGGTCGTCGCCAACTGAGCCTGTTGCACCGGACGGCGGACACGGTATCGTCTGCGCCATGGACAAGGATGTACCGCGGGCCCACCACGACATGGGGGGCGTATCGAAATACCTGTGCGAGCCGGTGGATGTCGAGCCGCACGCGTTGACCGACTTCGACAAGGAGGTCGATGGGCTGTCCGGCGTGCTGCGGACGAAGCGCCTGATGACGGTGGATGAGATGCGCCGCGGGATCGAGGCAATCCCCGAGGCGGAGTACCACCGGCTGGGCTACTACCGGCGTTGGATCCGCTCAATCACCGACAACCTCTTGAAAAAGGGCGTAATCACCGAGGCGGAACTGCGCGCTGCGCTGGAGCGGGTGTGATGCCCGATTTCGCTCCCGGCGCGCATGTGCGAGTGAAGGACTACTGGCCGGAAACGCGCGGCCCGGTGCACATCCGCACGCCGCACTATCTGCGCGGGATGCAAGGCACGGTCGTGCGGCGGTTCGGCGAATTCCCCAATCCCGAGGACCTTGCCTTCGCCCGGCCGGCAGGACTTCGCAGGCTGTATCACGTGGCATTCCCCCAGCCTGTGGTCTGGCGCGAAGGCCAGGCGGGGGACGAGCTGCTGGTGGAAATCTACGAGCATTGGCTGGAGCCGGCATGATGGCCGGACGAAGTCTGGACGAGCCCGGCCATGACGCAGGAGGGTCGGGCTTTCGCGCGAGGATATCCATGAACATCCTGGAGACCGACGGCGAGAAGCTGCTGGCCGCGGTGCGCGACCTGCTCGCGGCGAAGGGCATCGCTTCCAGTGCGGAGATCGCCGAACGGATCGCGATCACCGATGCTGCCAATCCCGGCCAGGGCGCGCGGATGGTGGCGAAGGCCTGGACCGATCCTGCGTATCGCGCGCTGATGCTGGAGGACGGCACCAAGGCGGCGGAGGAACTCGGCATCCCGATGCGCGGCGCGCCACCGCTCGGCGTGCTGGAGAACACCGCCGATGTGCACAACCTGGTGGTCTGCACGCTGTGCAGCTGCTATCCGCGCGCGGTGCTCGGCTACCCGCCATTCTGGTTCAAGTCTGCAGCCTATCGCGCGCGCGCGCGTGCGCGACCCGCGCGGCCTGCTGGCCGAGTGGGGCACCGTGCTGCCGGACGGGGTTAAGGTCCGTGTCGTCGATTCGACAGCGGACTATCGCTGGATGGTGCTGCCGCTTCGCCCGGCGGGCACCGATGGATGGGACGAGGAACGGCTCGCGTCGGTCGTGCGCGAGGGCGACATGATCGGCGTCACGATTCCGGCTCTGCCGGCACAGTGACCTCCAGGCTCGGCGTGTATCGCTGCACCAAGTAGAGCGGCCGGCGCATGGTCTCGTTGAAGACTAAGCAGAACGTCACCCAAGATAATATCTGAGTACCACTACACGCATGACAACGGCCAACGTAACCACTGGGAAGCCCGCCACCGCGACAAGTAACAGACCGTGCAACCGAGCCCACCGTGTATTCCCAAGCGCCGGCAGCAAGCCCGCACCCACCAGCGCTATCGGCAGGAAATAGCGCCCCTGCACGCCGTCCACGGTTGCATTGCCAGGCACGGTCCAGGTCAGGTACCTGGATTGCAAACACGCCAGCCAACGACAGCAGTATACCCACGAGAATCACCAAACGACTGAGGATGCTGATCCGTTCAAACACGCGATGCTCGTAGAGGCTGCGGTTGTTCTTGAGCGTGCACTTGTCGACCGTCAGCCATACCAGGGGTGTGGCACGACCATGATCGGTGATCACGGACAACATGATGGTGGCTTGCTTGTCGGCGTCAAAGTCGGTCCAGTCCAATGCCACCACGATGGCGTTGCGTGCGCCGACGACGTAGGGCACCCAGCGAACGAGGATATCGTCGACGTTGATCATCGGGTTGGAGAGCAGGCGATCCACCTGTTTCGTGGCATGCTTGGGGTTCAGGCCACGTGCGGCGGCGAGCCCCTGGCCGATCGTGCAGACCGCGAGAGAAGCGCTGCGCAGCACGCCGAGGGTGGCATCGCAGAGCGAGTCGACGCGCTTGGCGTGAAGGTCGTGGTCGAGCACGCCGCCCAGGACCTGCCGAACATGATTGAAGGAGAACCGCTGCTCCCGGATGACCATCGTAACCCCCGACTCGACATTGCCCGCGGGCAAACTCGCCGGTTGGGGTCGAGCGGGGAATCGCCTCGGCGATTTCGCAAGAATGTGTCATCGGTGGCGGTCGCAGGATTCTTTTCGGAATCGCGTCTACGGCCGCCCGATTGTTTTATGCCCTACTGAAATGAGGGGATGAGTGAGGATCCGTTCTCCTTCCATTCCTAGCACTGCCGCTAAGGCCGCGACCCCCAGCATTGCACGCGAGGTTTGGTGATACACTGCCGGCAGCGTCGTATCCAGCCAGCCAAGCTGCCCGACAAACTCGACGAGATAGTCAAGCCAATGCAGCGCAAGCGTCTGCCATGCGACATGTATCGCCATCAGAGGATCCCCACGCAGCCGTGCCACCTGTGCCGCTGGATTGGCGCCGATGATCTCGCCGAAATTGGTCACCACTGCAGCCGCGCGATTCCCGACCATATCGACGCGCATGCTACGACTGCCACCGCCGCTAGAATGCGCCATCGCATGCGCACCATCGGCAGTCCAAGGGGCAGCACTGCCAGGGCCGCATAGGGTGGGCGCGCCAATGCTACCAAGCCCAGTGCCACGACCAGCGCCGCGAATGTTTTCCAATCGTGCTTACTCGGCCAGCGCAACGCACGTATCAACAATGCTCCTGCCAGCGCGCTGCATGTCAGTAGCAGCGCGTCTTGCGATGACGACGCGATCAGCGACAGTGAGTGACAGTGACATTGGTAATGTCAGGATCGCGAACAGCCATGCGGCCGCGCCGCCCGCACAGGCGATCGCAGCTGCCCCCAACGCCACTGCGGTCACGCCCGTCAGCAATCGGGATGCGATCAGCGTCTGGACGACGGTCATCCGCGCGACCCGTCCCACCAGCACGCCAATTGCTGACGGCGTATAGAACAGAGGAGGATACAACGCCGTATTCGGGAAGGGCGTCATGGTCCGCGCGTCGGACCAGTGGATGCGCGGCGCCCAGTTCGACCGCACCGCGCGCGTATCAGAATGGAAGATCAGCGAATTGAACGGGGTGAGTGCCGCCATCAGTGCCGGATCAGCATTACCGCCTGCCGTAACGCGTTGCGATCCGTCAGCCTCGATCATCGAAAACCGAGTTGCGACCAGCCCACCATCCGCTATTTGCGCCGCTCCCAGGAAATGTGCAGGTTCATCCGGATTTTGAAACGGTGGCGTGTTGATGGCCAGGAACGCGGTCGCCACCAACCCGAAGAGCACGAACGCTGCCGCCAACCACTGCGCTGTCCTGCCTTCGCTGCGAATGCTGTCGTGCTGATCCAAATCACACCCGCAGGAAACCCACCAGGCGCTCCGCCTCCGCCACAATCGGGTCGGCGATCGCAGCGGCACGGGCGGCGCCGTCACGCAGCACCGCATCGACGCTGGCCGGATCATCCAACAAACGCTGCGTCTCGGCAGCGATTGGGCTCAGCTTGTCGATCAGCAGCGCCGACAGTGCCTCCTTGAACACGCCGAACCCCTTGCCGCCATGCTCGCGCAACACGCCGGCGTGGTCGATGCCGGCAAGTGCCGCATAGATGCCGACCAGATTGCGCGCCTCGGGCCGCTTCTCCAGGCCCTGCGGCTCGGACGGCAGCGGCTCGGGGTCGGTTTTCGCCCGGCGGATCTTTAGAGCAATGGTGTCCTGATCGTCGTTGAGGTTGATCCGGCTCTGGTCCGACGTGTCCGACTTCGACATCTTCTTCGTGCCGTCGCGCAGGCTCATCACACGCGGCGCCGGTCCCATGATCAGCGGAGAGATCCGCGGGAAGAATTCCGCGCCGTAGTCGTGGTTGAACTTCTGCGCGATGTCGTTCGCCAGTTCCAGATGCTGGCGCTGATCCTCGCCCACCGGCACGCCGGTCGCGTGGTAGGCCAGGATGTCGGCGGCCATCAGGTTCGGATAGACATACAGCCCGGCCGATGCTTTTTCTCGGTTCTTGCCCGCCTTGTCCTTGAACTGCGTCATGCGGTTCAGCCAGCCGATCCGCGCCACGCAGTTGAAGATCCAGGCAAGCTGGGCGTGTGCGCGCACAGTGGACTGGGCGAACACGATGTGCGCGCGCGGATCGATGCCACAGGCCAGCAGCATGGCCGCCATCTCACGCGTCTGCTGCGCCAGTTGCTTCGGGTCCTGCCACTCGGTGATCGCGTGCAGATCGACGACACAGTAGATGCACTCGTGACCGTCCTGCAGCGCCACCCAGTTGCGCAGCGCGCCGAGGTAGTTGCCGAGATGGGCGATGCCGGAGGGTTGGATGCCCGAGAAGATGCGTTGCATGGGGGACTGATCGCCGATCCTGGGCGGAGGCGCAAGGCGGGGCTATCGTGGCGCCGGCCAGGGGAGACACAACGATGCTGCCGACACCAGGCTTTCATCATCTGCATCTGAACTCGGTCGATCCCGACGCGGCGATCGACTGGTACACGCGGCAGTTCCCGAGCTGCACCAAGGGCGACTGGGGCGGTTTCCCGGCACTGCTGTCGCCGAACAACGTCATGGTGCTGTTCACCAAGGTCGCCGCGCCGCCGCCGACCCAGCCGCAGAGCGCGATCTGGCATTTCGGCTGGCACGTCACCGACGCGCGCAACAGCCTGGCGACCTACCGGAACCGCACGGACGTCGAGCTGCTGCCGCTGTACACGACGGACGAGGGCGGGTCCGTGCTGATCAGCAGCGACACCTGGCCGAATGTGGGCGGAGTACTCGGCCTGACGAAGACGCAGATCGCGGAGGCCCGGAGCAAGGGCATTCAGCCGCCCGGCGGCGGCGGGTTCTCGTATATGGCGGGTCCCGACAATGCCCTGGTCGAGTATGCGGGGAACTATCCGGCCGAACGGTTCAATCACGTGCATCTCTGGCAGGAGGAACCGCTGTGTGCGCTGCTCTGGTACCAGAAGCATCTGAATGCGCCGGTGCGCTCGGGCCTCGCGGGAGTACCTGCCGACCGAAGCCGACTGCAAGGTTCCGCGCGGCGCGGACCGCACCTGGCCGGCGCTCAATCGCGAGGGCATGTTCCGCACGCCGCGGGCCGGGGTCGAATTCGGCGACGTAGTGCTGACCTGGTACGCGAACCAGGGCGAGGTGCCGCTGGCGAGTCCGCTGGGGCAGTTGCAGGACCATATAGCGCTGCGCGTCGCCGATCTCGATGCATGGATCGGGAGACTTCGCGCCGAGGGAGTGACGTTCCTCGCGGAGCCCTATCGTCTTGGAGAGACGCGCGCCGTCATGATCGAAGGCCCGAGTCGTGAGGCGCTGGAGCTGGTGGAAGCAGCGTAGGGACGGCCTCCGCTGGCTCCAACAGCTCCGGCCCGTTGTTGCGCGGTGAGTTGACCGCTCGGCTCACCGGCCACGCACGTAGCGTACCGTCGGGCGGCGGCTCCAGCAGCGCAGCCGGGTCGGATTCCACCTCGCCGAGCCCGGCCGGCCAGTCGCCGGGGCCGATCACGACGGGCATGCGGTTGTGCAACGGCGTCATTTCAGCATTCGGGTGTGTGGTGCTGATGGCGAAGGTGCGCTCGACCTGGCCGTCTGGCGCGCGCCAGCTTTCCCAGATGCCGCCCAGCGCCAGCGGCTCGCCCTCGGCACGGGCGATCGCATAGGGCTGCTTGCCGCCCTCGACTGCCTTCCACTCGTAGAAGGCCGCTGCGGGGATCAGGCAGCGCCGGCGCGCGAAGGCGCCGCGATACATCCCCGAGGTGGCGACGGTCTCCGCGCGGGCATTGATCGGCCGGCGCGCATGGTCCGCATCCTTGGTGAAATGCGGAAACAGGCCCCAGCCGAGCACGTCCAGATGCCGCGCGCCGAGGTCGGGATGCCGCCGCACGACAAGCGCCGGCTGGCTTGGCGCGAGGTTCCACGATGGCGCCAGGTTCGGCAGCCGGTTGGTGGTGCTGAACAACCGCGCAATCGCCTCGGCGGGCAGGAACGCTGCATAGCGGCCACACATGGTGGCGGTGGTCATACCGACGGCCGAGGCCGGCAACCGCCACGAAATGGGCGGGTGGGCGGGAGGCACGCGGGAACATGGAATGTCGGATCAGGAGCATTCTCCCCCTCCCCTTGCGGGTGGGGGCAGAGGGAGGGTCCCACACATGGCGAGACGACGGAAGAGAGGACCCCTCCCCCTACCCCCTCCCGCAAGGGGAGGGGGAAGTTGACTTTGGGACCAGCGCCGTCTCAGGCGACGCGGCGCTCCTGCTCGTCGCTCGTCACATACGTCATCCCGCCGTTGCCGGCGCGGATCTCCAGCATGGTCGGGCCACCCAGTACCGGCAGCGCCACCACCGCATCGCCGCTGGTCCACCGCCGCAGCGCCGTGCCGTCCCGCTCCACCTTCTGCCAGCCCTGCGCCATCCCCGGATGATCGACCGGAACCTCCTGAGCCTCGCTCGCACCGCGCAGCAGGATCCGCTCCACGTTCACCCCGAGGCAGCGACGATCGTCCAGCCACGGCCGCGCATCCGCCGGCGAGCCGGCACGCGAGACGAGACGCACCTCTGTCGCACCCTTCGGCAGAGCGAAGATATACAGCCCGTTCTCGCCGTACAGCGGACGCACCGTCCGGCCCTTGGCCACGATCCGCAGATCCGGATCGGTAGTCGTCTCAAGCTGCTGCGCCGGTTGGCCCAATGCCACCGCACGCTCGGCCAGGCGCTGCCAAACCGGCCGCACGCTGGCCTCATCCGAGACGAACGGCGCGCATGATCCCGCCTCGCGGGCCGGACAGTCCGTCTCGTCCGTCAGGTCGGGGTGCAGCACCAGCGGCTCGCCCGAGTTGGCGAAGAACCCGTGGTTGCCGGTGTTGAGATAGCTCTCCGCCGGCAGGCCCTCGGCGAGCAGGATTGCATGTGCATCCAGCTCGACGTGGAAATACTCCACCGCAGTCCAGTTCTTCTCCTGCCGAATGGTCGTGCCGTTGACCAACTGGCGGGCACAGATCAGCTTGCCGTCGACCAAAACGGCGTGGTCCGGCGAGAGCAGCAGATCGCTGAAAGGCATGTTGTCGGCGAACGCACCGCGTTGGATGCGGATCGGCGCCACCGTCTCGGGCCGCGGATGCGCGGTCAGGTCGATCCGCCGCCGGCCGACCCACTTGACCGGCTGTGGGCTCAGTTGTTCGCCGGCCAGAGTGAGAACGATGTCGCCCTGCATCAGGGCCTCGACCATCCGCTCGCCCGTCGCGGTCAGGATGTGCGTTCCCGCGGCGTAGCAGACCACCGTGATTTCATCGCCAAGGGATTTGAAGCTGGTGCTCGTGATACCGGCGACGGCGGTCAGATTGTTCATTGTGAGTACGGTGGTGGTAACGCCCGCCACAGTCTTCGTCACAGTCAGCGTCGT
This sequence comes from uncultured Alphaproteobacteria bacterium, assembly GCA_963794185.1. Lineage (GTDB taxonomy): Bacteria > Pseudomonadota > Alphaproteobacteria > Acetobacterales > Acetobacteraceae > JAMXLO01. The sequence continues at coordinate 30,304 of CAWCDM010000109.1, forward strand.
GCCGGCGTAGGTAAATGTGTCGCCGGCAAAATTAGCACCATCGAACACGAGCCCGTCTCCCCAGGCGAGATTGCTGATGTGCTGGGTCGTCTTCGTGCCAATCGTCGTGAACCCGGACAGATACTCGATCACGCCGTGATTTTGGAAGCCCACAGGACGGTTGTTGAAAGAGAACGTTACATTGGCGCTATCGACGCCGATGCCACTGTTGGTGGCGCTGCCCAACTCGAGATGGCCGCCCGTCCCGTCGCCTGAAATCGAGATCGTCTCGGCAACGGAACTCGTCAACGAGGTCGTAACGTCGAGAATGCCACCGACTTTGACGTTGATCAGCACATTCCCGGCCGTGCCAGCATACGCAAGAGAGCCTACGGTCAGAATACCCGCACTGTTGATGTTTAGGGTTACGGTATGACCGTTGTTTCCCCCGGACGCGTTCAGTGTACCCACGCTGAAAGACCTAGTTGTGCCGAGGCCGACGGTGACCGTGAACGAATTCGAGCCCTCTGGCGCACTTATCATATTCGCGACATCTGCCGAGCCCGGTGGACCAGATGGTGTCCAATCCGCTGCGACGCTCCAATCTGCGCTGCTGCCGTCCCATGCAAAGGTGTTCGGACGAACGGCCATGTTCTCGCTCCTTGCTCGCGCTTCGTCACCCAGGCGGCCGCCGAACTGGTCCCGAAGGGCCGTGCATCGGAAGCTGACCGGACTTCATCGTTGTAATACGTTAATTTTTAGCTGGATGCGACTAAATCGTCAGATTGATATTATCCCTATGTGTGATTGATGAGTATCATTCAACAATCCATTGAATGCCGCGCAATTCCATGCTAATCAGGAAATGTTCGCCTGCAGGTGCCACAGGAAAATCAGGCATGAACGCGTGAAACCCGGCATCGAAGCACTGGCCGCCCTGCCGCTGCTCGCAGCGTTCAGCGGCGCGCAGATCGCCGCGCTGAACAATCTCGCCGATCTGGCCCGCCTGGGCCCCGATGAGACCCTCTTCCGCGAAGGCCACCAACTCGCGGAACTCAACATCCTGCTCGCGGGCTTTGTCGCGGAGACCCATGGCAAGAATGGCGAGCACGCCATGACCGACGTCATCGGCCCGGTCAGGCCGATCGGTCTTGCCTCGGCCATGCTCGGTGCGGCCTCGCCGACCGGCGCCAGGACGATCACCTCGGTCCGGCTCATCGTCATCCCGGCCCCCGAACTGCGCGCCATGATCCGGGCGAAGCCGGCCCTGGCCATGCCGTTCCTCGACCACGCGCTGGCCGGCATGCGCGAGCAGGCGCTGGAGCTGTGTTCGATGAAGCTGGGCTCCTCGGTGCAGCGCTTGGCAGGCTTCCTGCTGGGGCTGGTCGAGGACCCGGAGATGAGCCCGGCCCGGTTCGTGCTGCCGTATGAGAAGCGGTTCCTCGCCGCCAAGATCGGCTGCACGCAGGAGAACCTGTCGCGCGCGTTTGCCACCCTTCGCAGCCATGGGGTCGAGACGCAGCAGGGTGTCGTCGTGCTGCGCGACGTTGCCGGACTGCAGGCGTTTGCCGGTCTGCCGGAGCCGGGCGGGAACGCAGCCTGACGTCAGATGCCCCAATCGGGATCGTGCCGATCGGCTCCGATGGCCCGGGTGAGGCGCCCCGGTTATCGCCGCGCGGTTGGGGCAAATCACCCGCCTTCGACGCAAACCATGACAAAAAATAACAGACTTATCAAGGAAGTAAGGCGGATCACGCGTTGGCACAGCGCTTGCGTAATCGCAAGGAATGTCGATTCAGCGCAACGCGAACAAGGTCAGTAACCCACCGCATGCCACGTGAACTCTTTGTTGCCTATTTCCGGGTCGGCACGGACCGGTTTGGACGCCCTCACCTCGGCCTGGGAGGCCAACATATGGCGATCGCCGATTACCTGAACATCGGTGATCGGGAACTGGTGGGCACCTATACCGAGACCGAAAGCGTCCGGCGACGCGACCGGCAGCAACTTGCCCGCGCACTGCAGGCGTGCCGTCGGCTCAACGCCACACTGTTCATCGCCAGTTTCGACGGGCTGGCCCAGGACGCCCAGGTCATGTCTTCGATCTTCGACGGGATCGCCGATGGCGGGGTGGTGTTCTGCGATCCGCTCCACAGTCCGACCGGTGGGGAAGGGACGTATTTCGCCCAGCAAATGGCTGCGGTGACCGTGCCTGAAGCCGGTCTGATCAGCCAGCGGGAACGCACTGGTTGGGCGGCCGTGGAGGCGTGCGGCGAGAGCGGCGGCTGGGCTGATGCGGCGCAACAGGAACACGACGGAACGACCGGTCGCGGCTGCGCAGTCCACCAGAGGCTTGCCGATCAGCGAGCGGCCGATATTTTGCCTGTCATCCGCGAGGTTCAGGCATCCGGTATCAGAACGCTGCAGGGCATTGCCGATGCGCTGAACGCACGCGGCGTCCGCACCGCGCGCGGCGGACAATGGTTTCCGACGACGGTCAGAAATCTGCTCCGCCGCAACGTGTGAGGCGCGCATCCGGCAATAGCGGAACCCACGCGGTGAACCGCAAGCGGTTCCTGGCGTGCAGATTGCAACGGGAGCCGGCCAGCCATTGCGACTTGATGCGTCTGCCGCTGAAGTCATCCGGGCCATTTGGTGAGGCGCGAGTCAGCATGGGCGAAAATGGTGTCTGACACCGACGTTGTCGTTGACCGCCCACACCGCATTTTCGCCGTCGAGGCCGTCCGCGGACGCGATCCGGTGATCGGCCCCGGCCATCCGTACCACCACTGCTGTTGCGACTGATGGCCGGAGCAAACCCGGCCATAGCGTAAGAGACCAGCAGTGACCGAAGGTCATTGGTTCGCGCGGCGGGTGTTACACCGACGCTGGCCTGATCAGCAGCCCAAAAAACGGCAGAGGCCACATTCCGGCGTGGAAGCGCCACTGCCCGAACCAACCGGCCGCGCAGGTATCAGCGAGCATCCTGGCGTTTGCGAGCGGCGCCGGCGTGTTCGCGGCTCGCGGCAGCCGCCTCCCTCGCCTTTCGGGCCATCTCCCGCCAGACGACGCCCCGCTCGCGCGCCGCCTCGGCGGCTCTTCGCAACGCCCTGGCGTGAGCCGAAAGGACGAGCGACAAACCGCGCAGCTCCTTTGCTGACTCGGTCATTTACGAACTGTAGCAAGCCACGGCGCCGGCTGCCAGCTTGGTGTGGCGCA
>CAWCDM010000110.1:0-17299 GCA_963794185.1 uncultured Alphaproteobacteria bacterium
AGCCAGTGGCCGAAACCAGCGAGACGGTGACGCTGCGCAAGCGGGACTGGAATGCTCTTGTCGCCCGGATGGAAGATATGGAGGACCTGGAGGCGACTGCGGCAGTCCTCGCGCACGAGGAGAAGGTCGGCGAGCGGGTCGCGCGACGCGACTATCTGACCGGCGACGAGTTGCGGCGCATTCTGGACGATGAGAGCCCGGTGAAGGTCTGGCGTGAGAAGCGCGGCCTGTCGCAAAGGGCGCTCGCGGAGCAGGCCGGTGTGAGCCCGAGCTATCTCGCGGAGATCGAGACCGGGAAGAAGCCGGGGAGTGCGGAGGCGCTGCGGAAGCTGTCGCGCGTGTTGGCGATCCCGATGGAAAATCTTGTGTCACACCCGGGGTGATCGGCGGACACACCTGTCAGTGCAGATCATCCGCCGATATATTGCGGGCGCCGTGCAGGACGCGCCTGACCTCCAGCACACGGACATGCACGACATAGAAGATCAGGTAGCGGCCGAACACGATGCAGCGGACGCCTCGGCCGAGCCCCGACCGCAACGGCGCGGCCCGGGGAAACTCGGCGATCTGCCGGATGCGCGCACGCAGCTCGGCAATGAACGTGATCGCCCGTCTCGGGTTGTCGCGGGCGATGAAGTCGCCGATTTCTTCGATGTCACGCTCCGCCTGACGGCTGAAGCGGTACTGCATCACGCTCGGCGGCGCTTCGCGACGCGACGGTATTTTGCTTCGAGTCGGTCGAGCACCGCCTCGCCTGGCTGATCGGAGACGCCGCTGGCACGGCCTTGCTCGACCAGGCGACGCAGTTCGAGTTGCCGCTGTCGGTCGCGATCCTCCAGCAGGCGGAGAGCGTCGCGCACGACTTCGCTGGCGTTGTTGTAGCGGCCGCCCGTCACCTGGGTGTCGATGAAGTCCTCGAAGTGCGTGCCGAGGGCAAAGCTGCGGGGCATGTGAGTGGCGTTCCAGTCGGTCCTCGGCAGATAATAGTTATCATGCCGTGCACCGCAACCCTCACAGTGAGTCCCACAGGTGTGTGCAGTGGATTGCCGAAGCGGATGCGCACGGCTGCATCCACGCGCCCAATTGACAGGCGAGGAACTGCAATGGCAACGAAAAAGCGCGGCATACTCACGCCATCGCCGCAGTGGTGGAAACCACCAAGACGGTAACTCTGCGCAAGCGGGACTTGAATGCTCTTGTCGCCCGGATGGAAGATATGGAGGAACCTGGAGGCCATCGCAGCTGTCCTTGCGCACAAGGAGAAGGTTGGCAAGAAGGTTCGCCCGACGTGACTATATGACCGGCTATACCGAGATACACATCCATAACTCGTAATCCGAGTGGCGTAGTTGCCAGCTACAGAATCATTGACAAGCCAGACACTCCTCATAATCCGTCGCACTCACCCCCACCGCAGCCACCAGCGGCAACTGCCCCACCCCATCATTCGCCGGCGCCAGCACCCCGGTGAACGCCGCCGGCGCCACCGCCTTCTCGCTCACATTGTCCGCCCGCTGCAGCGACAAACTCCGGCAGTAGTAAAGCGACTTCACCCCCCGCTTCCACGCCATGAAATGGATCTGATGCAGATCCCGCTTATGCACATTCGCCGGCAGAAACACATTGACCGACTGGCTCTGGCAGATGAACGGCGCGCGATCCGCCGCATGCTCGATGATCCACCGCTGATCCAGCTCGAACGCCGTCTTGTAAACCGCCTTCTCCTGCTCGCTCAGAAAATCCAGATCCTGCACGCTGCCCTTGTTCAGCGTGATCGACGACCACACCTCGTCCGTATCCATCCCCTTCGCCGCCAGCAGCATCTGCAGATGCCGGTTGCGCACCGTAAAGCTCCCCGACAGCGTCTTCTGCAAAAACACGTTCGCCGCGATCGGCTCGATCCCCGGCGACGAATTCCCCGCGATGATCGAAATCGAAGCAGTCGGCGCGATCGACATCTTGTGCGAAAACCGCTCCATGATGCCGTATTCCGCGGCATCCGGGCACGGCCCGCGCTCGTCGGCCAGCACCAGCGACGCCAGATCCGCCTGCTCGCGGATATGCTTGAACATCCGCTTGTTCCAAACCTTCGCGACCACGCTCTCCCACGGCACGTTCTGCGACTGCAGGAACGAGTGGAACCCCATCACCCCCAGCCCCACGCTCCGCTCGCGCATCGCGGAATACTTCGCCTTCTCCATCCCGGCCGGCGCGCGATCGATGAAGTCCTGCAGCACGTTGTCGAGGAACCGCATCACGTCCTCGATGAACGTGGGGGAATCCTTCCACTCGAACCAGCTCTCCAGGTTCAGCGAACACAGGCAGCACACCGCGGTGCGGTCCATGCCGTGCTGGTCGCGCCCGGTCGGCAGCGTGATCTCGGAACACAGGTTCGACGTCCGCACCTCGAGCCCCGCCAGCTTGTGATGCTCCGGCCGCGCGCGGTTCACATGGTCCGAGAAGATCAGATACGGCTCGCCGGTCTCGATCCGCGCGGTCAGGATCCGCACCCACAGCGCCCGCGCCGAGATCGACCGCACCACCGCATCGTCCTTCGGCGACAGCAGCGGCCAGGCTTCGTCCGCCTCCACCGCGCGCATGAACGCGTCCGACACCAGGATGCCGTGGTGCAGGTTCGGCGCCTTGCGGTTCGGATCGCCCCCGGTCGGGCGGCGGATTTCCACGAATTCCTCGATCTCCGGATGGCTCACCGGCAGATAGACCGCCGCCGACCCGCGCCGCAGCGAGCCCTGCGAGATCGCCAGCGTGAGCGAATCCATCACCCGGATGAACGGGATCACCCCGGACGTCTTGCCGACCGCGCCGACCTTCTCGCCGATCGAGCGCAGATTGCCCCAATAGGACCCGATGCCGCCGCCCTTGGACGCCAGCCAGACGTTCTCGTTCCACAGCCCGACGATGCCCTCCAGGCTGTCGGAGGCCTCGTTCAGGAAGCAGGAGATCGGCAGCCCGCGCTGCGTGCCGCCGTTCGACAGCACGGGCGTGGCCGGCATGAACCACAGCCGAGACATGTAGTCGTAGATGCGCTGCGCATGGCCGGCGTCGTCGCCGTAGTAGGAGGCCACGCGCGCGAACAGGTCCTGGAAGTCCTCGCCTGGCATCAGGTAGCGGTCGGACAGCGTGGCGCGGCCGAAATCGGTCAGCAGCGCGTCGCGCGTGCGGTCGATATGGACCTGATGGCGACCTGGCATCTGGACTGCGTCGAGCACGGCGGATTCCTCCCGGCTTGTTCCGACCGAGTGTCCGCCGCCCCGAAGCGTCTCGTCAATCAACATGTGGCATATCACTCCCGATCGGGCCACAACATACATGGCTGTTGTGTCCACGCCACACCGTGACTCCCGCGCAACCAGGCACTTGGACCAGAATCCGAACTCTAGCGCTTAGGGCCGACCGGCCCAAGCACCACAATCGCGTTCTTCCCATGTTCCGGAGATTGGTCGGCCGAGGTCACGAATCCAGGCGCAACCAACTCGCCAACAACTCGCCCTGGCCTTCCAGCACGGGATAGGCCGCCGCGGCCACCAGATGCCCGTTCACCCGCTTCAACTCCCGCAGCATGTCGAGATCGAGCGAAGCCCCCCCAACCTGCCCATTCCGCAGCCCGGCAAAATGCGCCCGCGTGGCGGCGGTCTCCAGGTCGCGGAACGCCTCCTTTTCCGCGGCAAGCTGACGGGCGGCCCGGGCATCTTCGGTCATGAACACCGCGGCCGCGGCGCGCACGGTCGCCGCGAGCCGGCCCAGCAGACGGCGCGCCTCCGCCCGCTCCTCCGCCGCCAGCGGAACGCCGCGTTTCAGCCGCTTCGCCGCGTGTCCCATCACGTCGCGGTCCACCACGTCGCCGGCGGCCTCCAGGTTGGTCGCGAACTCCAGGATCTGAGCCAGCCTGCGCTCGTCCGCCTCGGACAGCACCTCCGGGTCCAATCCGGTGAGATACGCCTTGATCGCGCTGTTCAACCGATCCAGCACATCGTCGAGCCGTCGGACCTCCGAGATGCGCCGCCGATCGGTGCTGCCGAGCGCTTCGGCCGCGCCGGTCAGCATCGCCTCCAGCGCATCGGCCATGCGCAGCGCCTCCCGCGCGGCGCCGGCCAGCGCGATCGCCGGCGTCTCCAGCGCGGTCTGGTCCAGATAGCGCGGCCGCGACGGGTCATCGGCCACCACCCGGGCCGGCAGCAGCTTCCGCAGCACCCAGGCATAGGGACCGAGCACCGGCAGGAACAGCGCCGCCAGGACCAGGTTGAACCCGGTATGGAAGTCGGCCACGGCGCGGGCCGGATCGGGATCGATCTGCACCATCAGCGGGCCGATCCGGTGCAGCAGGACCAGCGCCACGATGCACCCGAACAGCCGGTTGAACAGGTTGCCGAGCGGCAGCCGGCGGCCTACCGGATCGTCGCCCGAGCCACCCTCCAGCACCGGATTGATCGCGGTGCCGAGATTGGCGCCCAGCACCAGCGCGAACGCGGCTTCAGGCGGCACCGCGCCCTTGGCGGCGAACGACATCACCAGCAGCACCACCGCAACCGAGGAATGCGCCGCCCAGGTCACCACCGCCGCCAGCAGCACGTCGAGCGCCGGCTCCGTGGTGATCGCGCCGAGCACCAGGCGCAGGCTGGGCATGTCCTCATAGGGCGTCATCAGCGACACAAGCTGGTGCAGCGACATCAGCATCAGCCCGAGCCCGATCGCGACCCGGCCCAGATCGCGCGTTCGCGTCGCGGTGCCGCGGCGGAACAGGATCACGCCGAGCAGGATCAGCGCCGGGGCGATCTGGGCGACGTCGAACGACAGCACCTGGACGATCAGCGTGGTGCCGACATTGGCGCCCAGCATCACCGCGAGCGCCGGGACCAGCGCGACCGCGCCACCGGCGGCGAAGCCCGCCACCATCAGGCCGGTCGCGGTGCTGCTCTGCAGGATGGCGGTCACCCCCAGGCCGGCGGCAAACGCGGCCAGCCGGTTGCCCAGCGTGGTGCCAAGCCAGCGGCGCAGGTCGGGGCCGAAGCCGCGCTGAATGCCGGTCTGCACCATGTGCAGTCCCCACAGCAGCAGCGCGACCGAGCCGGCGAGGTCGAGCAGGGTCCACATCGATGGTCGGTTCCTGGGGTCTGGCCCTGCAATATGAATCGGCGATCGGTCAGTTCCGGTCAACGACCGCGCCATCGCACCCGGTCGTGATGGCCGGCCAAGAACCTGCCACACAAGCGGCACGGACCTGACACGGAGCGCGACAGATTAAGCCGCGTTCATTGTCCGCAACTGAAGGATTCGTCCGATGCGCATCGCCTTCCTGCTCCCTTTGGTCTTCCTGGGCCTCGCCGGCTGCATCGATGTCCACGAACACCCGACGCCGACCTCGACCGTGGTAACGCCTGCACCGGCGCCGACCGCGACCTATGTCGCGCCCGCCCCGCCCAGCACGACGACCGTGGTTCGCACGCCGTAGGGCCGGAACCGGATGGGGTTCAACCGCCTACGGTTGGACCGGTGGCAACCCGGGATCTGTTCACGGAAGATCCCGGGAGTTCTCCGACCGAAACTTATAGGTTTACCATCCTCGCCGCAGGACCGGTTGCCAGGCGATCATCCGCCCGGCCAGGCCAAAGATCTTTCTTTCGATACCGCAATATGGTGCAGCTTCCCCACTCTTCGCGAGGTTGGGGTATCGCTTGTGTCCACAAATCTGTGCGGATCTTGCTACTCTGTGCTGCAAGGTCAAGAGCATTGCCGAGCTGAACAAGCCGATGCACACCTGGTGCAGTCACTGCGACAAAAGCCAGGGATGTCGCATCTACGACACGGCAGAGAAACCTCCGTCCTGCACGGAGTACGCGTGTCTATGGTACACGACCCAGTCGTTCGAGGATCCGAGCCGCAGGCTGCCTGAGCGCTTCCGTCCCGATCATACCAAGGTGGTCGTGGGACATCCCGCCCAACATGGAAAATCCGGCCGCGATATTCTGGATCGATCCGTCGTACCCGGGCGCGATGCGGTCGGAGGAGAATCAGTTCCTTGTCAAAATGCTTGCGACGGAACATGCCGTCGTCGAGGCGCGTGGTCGCAAGCGCAAGATCCTGGCGATCAACGAAAGCGCGGCGAAGAAGACGATCGCGGACGGATGCGACATGAGCATCATCGAGTGGGAGGTTTGACCAGTTATCCCGGGCGCCGATAAGATTCGACTCTCCGGCTGGTGCTACCCGTCATGGCTGGCGAAGCATGCCCCGGCGAAGGCCGGGGGCCCGTCATCCACGACTGTGCTGATCAGGGCGAGAAAAGTCGTGGATGCCGACCTTCGTCGGCATGACAATGAGAGCGTCGCTCGAGTGTCATCATCAACGGCGCTTGGTATTAGAGCATTGTCGACCCTGAGTTCGCCTCCCCATTGCGATCGCCGCCTGCCTTCACCTGGCGAGATAGTCCATCGCCGCGTCGACGCCGCCCCTGCCGTGCGGCATGTTGTTGATGCGCAGGCTCATCTCCACCGCCGACAGCGCGCCCAGCACCATCGGCTCGTTCAGGTCGCCGAGATGTCCGATGCGGAACACGCGCCCGTTCAGCTTGCCCAGCCCGCCGCCGAGCGAGACATTGAACCGCTGACGCGCCGTTCGCCGCAAGGCTTCCGCGTCATGGCCCTCGGGCATCCACACCGCGGTCACCGAGTCTGAATAGCGGGCCGGATTGGTGCAGAACAGCTGCGGCCCGTTGTTGCCGGCCCAGACCTGCACCGCGCGTCGCACCGCCTCGCCCAGACGATGGTGGCGCGCGATGACGTTCGGCAGGCCTTCCTCCTCCAGCAGCCGGAGCAATTCCTTCAGTCCGTAGAAGATGTTGATCGGGATGGTGCCGATGAAGCTCTGCGGATTGCGCGCGAGCATCAGAGTCCAGTCGAAATAGAACCGCCCGAGCTTTGCGCTCTTGTGCGCATCCAGGCCCTTCGGCGAGACGGCGGTGAAGCTCATCCCGGTCGGCAGCATCAGACCCTTCTGGCTGCCGCCGACCACGCCGTCGATCTTCCACTCATCCATGCGGAAGTCGAGCGAGCCGAGCGAGGAGATCGTGTCCACCAGCAGCAGCGCCGGATGCTTCGCGGCATCGATCGCGGCGCGCACCTCGGGGATCGGGATGAACATGCCGGTGGCGGTCTCGTTGTGCACCACGCACACCGCCTTGATCGCGTGCGCGGTGTCCTCGGCAAGCGCCGCCTTCACGCTGGCGATGTCAACGCCGTGGCGCCAGTCGGCTGCGACCGGGCGCACCTCGACCTTCAGCGCCGTTGCCATCTTGGCCCATTCATCGGAGAAATAGCCGGATTCCAGAAGCAGGATCGTATCGCCCGGCGACAGCAGGTTGGTGAGCGAGGCCTCCCATGCGGCATGACCCGAGCCCGTGTACATGAACAGCCGGTGCTGCGGTTTGCAGCACGCGCTTCACACCCTCGAAGCAGGCGTCGTACACCTCGCGGAAGTCGGGATCGTGGAAGTCGATCGACGGCCGGTCGATGGCGCGGAGCACGCTGTCGGGAATGTTGGTCGGCCCCGGATTGGCGAAGAAGTGGCGGCCGCGGGGCTTGGTAACGGTCGTGCTCATGCGCTGATCCTCATGGGTCCCGGAAGGCGCATCCATTTGCTGAAAACGCCGGTTTGTAAAGTCGCAAGATGTACTTGCAGGCATGCCAGCCGCAAATCTGCTGTTCCTTGCTCCGGCGGCTGACCATATGCAAGGATATTCCAGACCTCTCAGCTCAAGCCTTGCGGTCACGGCACCATATGCCGAAAGCCTCGTCAGAACAAAGTGAGGCCGCACACGCCATAGGGTATGCCGCACACGCCATAGGGTATGCAGGGTGCGAGACAGGCTGCTGTGATGGATGAGCCGCTTCGCTTGACCGAACATGACCGATACCCCCCGCAAGGCGGCAGAGTGGATGTCATGTCGCGTGCGGAGCTGGCGCACTGTCGCCGCTGGCGGGACGCCTTCGCCGGTGGACGCAAGGATCATCGGTTCTACGAACTGGTCGAGGACACGATCCGACAGGGATTCGACTATCGATATTTTGCGATCAAGGACCGGGATGGCGAGGTCCAGGCGATTCAGCCATTCTTCATTCTGGACCAGGACCTTCTCGCCGGGATCGGTTCCAGGCTACGCGCGATCGTCCGTTCCGTCCGGCGCGCCTGGCCGCGCTTCCTGAAGATGCGAACCTTGATGGTCGGATGTGCGGTGGGCGAAGGACGCCTCGATGGATCCGAATGGTCCCACGCGGCCAATGCCCGAATTCTGGCCACCGCCATCGTGCGACATGCGTGTGACCTGAAGGCGCCACTGGTCGTTCTGAAGGAATTTCCGGCGAGATACCGGGAACCGCTGAGTTGCTTTCTGGATCACGGCTTCACCCGAGTGCCGAGCCTCCCGATGACCCGTCTGAACATCGATTATCCGAGCTTCGATGACTACATGGCCAAGGCCTTGAATGGCGCAACGCGCAGAAAGCTGCGAAAGAAGTTCGCGGCTGCGGCCGCCGCGTTGCCGATCGAAATGAGTGTCGTCGGCGATGTCACACTTGTCATCGACGATATCTATCCGCTTTACCTGCAGGTGTACAACCGATCGCAGCTGCATTTCGAGAAGCTCACCAAGCCGTTTTTCTGCAGCCTCGGACGCCTGATGCCTGACAGGGTGCGCTTCTTTCTCTGGCGCCAGAACGGACGGATCGTCGCCTTCACGTTGTGCATGATCGAGGGTGATGCGATCTATGCCGAGTACATCGGTCTGGATTATTCGGTGGCGCTCGACCTGCATCTTTATCACTATGCTGTCCGCGACATGATTTCGTGGGCGATTCTGCAAGGATTTAGGTGGCTGCGCAGCAGTGGCCTGAATTACGATCCCAAATTGCATCTGAGGCACGTGCTGGACCCGACCGATCTGTATGTGAGACACACCTCGGTGATCATCAACACCGTCCTGCAGCGGATCCTTCCCTGGATCGAGCCAACCCGTTACGATCCTACGTTGAAGAAGTTCCCGAATTATCGTGAACTTTGGGGCGCATCGCGATCAACGTGAACCGCCGCCGCATCGCAAAGTGCACAAGTACACCTCGCCCGCCTGCAGGAGAGAGCCTGCCCCGAGCGAAGGCCGGGTGCACGTGCGCAGCACGGCGGGAGAGGGCCTCTGAGCGGTCTGATGCCGGCTGCCGCACCCTCTTCCGCGTCGTAGACGCGACCTCTCCCGCAGGCGGGAGAGGTGTACAGGCTTGCAGACATCGACCGTGGTTCACCGATCGACTGCCCGCGTCGCAGTTGCCTTCCGTATATTCTCGACCAGGGTCATTCCAAATGACCAGATGGCCCCGGGAACGCGGTGGCTGTCGGCGATCACCTTGTCGAATGCGCTTTCGATCCAATCGCAATCATCCTCAGAAATGACCAGCGCAGGCAGGAGCTTCACAGTGTGGCTCGCGTGTCCCGCAACCTGGGCGAGAATGCGATGATGCTTGCAGAGCGGAATGGTGATCAGTTGGCAAAAGAGCCCCGGACTTACTGCCTCCAACAAGCTCCACGCCGCCTGAAGCTTCAGCGAGCGCGGCCGGCCGAATTCAATCCCGATCATCAGGCCCTTGCCGCGAACCTCCCGCACCATTTCATGTCCCGCAGCCATCGCCCGGAACGCGGCGAGCAGGCGCGCTCCCATCCGCGCTGCATGCTCGACCAGTCCTTCGGATTCGAGCACGTCAAGTGTCGCCAGGCCGGCTGCCATGGCCAGGTCGTTGCCGGCGAACGTCAGGGCGTGAACGACAGCCCGATCCATGCGGTCGAAGACCTTGTCGAGGATCCATTTGCGCGCCAGCACCGCTGCAACCGGGACATGGCCGCCGGACAGCGTCTTGGACAGAAGGATCATGTCCGGCTCGATGCCCCAATGCTCGATCGCCAGAAAACGTCCGGTACGGCCAAGGCCGGTCTGTATCTCGTCGGCGATGAACAAGGTCCCATATTTGCGGCACAGCTCGAGGGCGCCGGAAAGATAGCTGTCGTCAGGTATGTTCACACCCTTGCCCTGCACAGGTTCGACAATGAATGCCGCCGCCTGACGCGTCGCCAGCGCCTTATCGAGCGCCGCAAGATCGTTGAATGGAACCTCGGTGCAGTGCGGCAACAGCGGGCCGAACCTATCGCGGAAATTGCCGTCGCCATTCAACGACAGCGCCCCATAGGAAAGGCCGTGGAAGGCGTGCGTGCAATATACCAGCCCGGGGCGCCCGGTCGCGTTGCGCGCGAATTTCATCGACGCTTCAACCGCTTCTCCGCCCGAATTGGTAAAGAACACCTTGTCGAGATACGGCGTGTACCGTAGCAGCCGCTCCGCCAGAATGCCCGCCAGCGGCGAAACATCCATCTGCACCAGGTTTGGCAGGTCTGCTGCAAGAACGCTCGTCAGGGCGTCGCGAAGCTTCGGATGATTCCGGCCAATTCCGAATACGCCCCAACCGCTCAGCAGATCAAGGTAGCGCACCCCCGCGCGATCAAAAAGGTACTGGCCGGTTCCGCTGCGAAAGCCGACGTCGTACCCGATGGTCTGCAGCACACGCACCATCATTTCATTCATGTGCCGCGCGTGAAGTGCGTAGCGTTCCTGCTCCCGCTCGGAAAACATCGACACGATATCGGGTCCTCGCGCCGTGGCCTCCTGACCAAGGTCCCCGTCGTGTCGATGCGTCATCGATCGCCCTCCATCCGGTCCGCCGCGCGATCCGATGGGCGTCGCCTCATGTCCCTGCGACACGGCGCGCCGCGTACGATGGGGCCAGGCGCATCAGCAACGGCAGCACGCCGACCAGTCCAGGCAGTATCTCATCGCGCCCGCGCGCAATGTCGCGCAACACGCGGTCGACCAGCACCTTCGGCGGCATCTTCGCTTGCCGGACGGCGCGTGTGGCCGGCGTATCGACCAGCGGCGGCATCACCTCGACAACGCGAATCCCGACGCCGCGCAACTGCCGCCGCAGCGCCATGGTAAAGGAGTGGAGGCCGGCCTTGCTCGCCGAATAGGTCGGAGCGCGGGTCGCCGGAAGCAAGGCGTACCCCGAGGTGATCATAACGATCATCGGGTCCCGCCCGGCGCGCAGCAGCGGCAGGAGCGTTCGCGTCAGCACGATGGGGCCGGTCAGGTTCACCGCGATCTCCTGGGCGATGCGTTCGTCACTGACGGACCCATCCAACAGGTCAACCTGTTCCATGATCCCGGCATTGTTCACCAACACATCGACCTTGCCGTGACGGTCGCGAATGAAATGCTCGAGCGCCAGGACATCTGACCGAACTGCAACGTCACAGCGAACCACCTCGATCTCCGGGCACCGCGTCTGGAGTTCGCGCAGCGCAGTTTCGTTGCGTGCGCACGCAACCACCCTGGCGCCTTCGGCTGCGAACCGTTCCGCGAATTCCCGACCGATGCCCGAAGTGCCGCCCGTCACCGCGACGACGCGGTCCCTCCACGTGCTGCCCTCAGGATGCACCGCAACCATCGGCAGGGCGGGAGCAGACGCGGCTTCCGGTCACAGCGAGCCTGCTTTTGATGCTGCTACCATGGGGGATAGGGATACGGGTATGGCGGATACCAATAGGGCCAGAACGGGAAGGGCGCAAAGACCGGCGGCGCCACGATCACGCCCCCGAAGAAGAACCGGTTGTTGACAAACGCGCGATTAGGAAAGAACGCGCGATTTGGAAAAAATGCACGATTTGGAAAGAACGCTCGATTGGGAAAGAAGCCAGGATGGGGAAAGAAGCCCGGGTGACCGACGAAGCCGGGGTGGCCAACGAAGCCGCCGGCGAAGCCGGGGTGCCCGACAAACCCTCCATGCCCCCCGCCGCGGCCCTGCGCGGAGGCGGAGCCTGCCAGCAGCACGCCCACGAAGCCTGCGGCGACAAGCAGTCGCGATAGTGCCGCCAATGCCTGAGTGACGCGTCTGGCCGTTGCACCCGACCCGGCCGGCGGAGCAATCAAATTCGTGATTTGGCGCATGGGCGATCCCCTGCTCGGGCGCTCAGCTGGCCTGCCCAACTGGCGTGCCTCACTTAGTATACCGCGGACACCCCGACAGCGCCACCAATCCGGCGCGGATTGCAGAGATCCGCCACGCTGATGCAGGTCAGACGCTGCAGCGCCGCTGTTATTCCGCCCTTGCGCAGGTGTGCGCCCGCCCCGCCTCGCCACATTGCGCCTTACCAGGCTGCGGAAAAAGGAAGGCCAGGGCTCCGCCCCCTGGGTCAAGCCCGGGGCAGGCTCTGGACCCGCTGGGGCCTGAGGCCCCAGACCCCCATCACTGAGAGTATAGGGTTCCAAGGACTTGTCCTTGGCGGGGTCCAGGGGCAGAGCCCATGGCCTTACCTTTGTTACGTTACCAACCAGCAAACCGGCCGTTTTTCCGCGGCCTGTTACAGCTTCTTCCAGCCGTCCGTGATTACAGCGATGAAGTCGCGGACCGTCTGGTTGATGAACTCGACGTCCGCCGCTTTGTAACCGGCGGTTGCCGCGACATGGCCCTGCACCGAGGGGATCGTCACGTGCCGCCCATCCGGAATGGCAGTCGCGGCCTCGATCCCTTCCTCGACCGGGTTGTACAGATCGAGTTCACCCGACATCAGCAGCGCCTTTGCCCTGACGCTGTGCAGCGCCTTGATGTGGTCGCCGCCAAACACCGCCTTCCCGTCGATCGGCGTGTCGCCGACATTGTGCCGGTCATAGGCCCAGGTCTGCGCGATCCAGTCATTGGCATCGAAGCCGGATTTGGCAGCAGCCTGTTCCTGCGCCGCGATCCAGGGGATCACGTCCATCGGGTCGGGAAACTGCCGGCGCATCGCTTCGGGCGTGCGCGTCGCGATCACCTGCAGCACATCGGCTCGCATCCGCCACCCCTTGTCGGGCTGCACCGTATAGTTCCCGCCATTGAAACCCGGATCGAGCATCAACGCGTGCCTCGTCGCCTCGTTGATCGCGATGGACCATGGGGATGTCCGGGCCATCGGCGTCAGCGCAATCAGGCCGCTCATCATGTCGGGATGGCTGACGCCCCATTGCAGCGTCTGCATCCCGCCCATCGAGGCGCCGGCAACCGCAACCAGATGCTCGATGCCAAGGTGCTGCAGCAGCAGATACTGGCTCTGCACCATGTCGCGGATGGCGAAATGCGGGAATGCCGGCCCGTGCTGCGTCGCGCTGTTGCTGGGCGATGTCGTCAGGCCGTTGCCGATCGCGTTGGTCTTGATGACGAACAGATGATCGGTGTCCAACCCTCGGCCTGGCCCGATCAGGAAATCGATCCGATGGTGGTTGCCGCCGATGGCGGTCACCATCAGCACCGCGTTGGATTTCTGCGCGTTCAGCGTGCCCTGGGTCATGTAGGCAATGCTGAAGTCGTGGATCACCTCACCGCTTTCCAGCGGGAGATCGCCGATCCGGTAGGACTCGAGGCCCGGCTCCGTTGCATTCTGTGCCGAGGCGCTTGCGCACAGGAACGCGAACAGGCACGCCGCTGCTGCCGCCCATGGCTTCATGATATGTCCCCCTCCGGCCACTATCATCTGCCATCCGGCGGCTGTCACCCGCCGATCGCCGCCAGGCTGTGCGGGCGGCGGCCGCTACCCGGTCTGCGCGCCCTCCAGTTCGAGCTCGGCGCGCAGGCTGTCGAGGTCGCGCCCGATGGTGGCCACGGCGAGCGTCCGGCCGGCACTTCGATATGCAACCCGGCAGTTCCTGCTCGTTCACCGAACCGTCGATGTCCAGCGAATCCCATCGTTCGGCGTGACCGACATACGAGACCTGCACGTCGTAATGCATGCTCCAGAAGAACGGCACGGCATCGAACTTCTCGTTCCGGCCCAGCATGTTGCGTGCCGCGGTCTGGCCCTGTCGTTCGGCTACCACCCAGTGCTCGACGCGAATCTTCTGACCCGTGTGCGGATCGGGCCAACGTGCGACGTCGCCCGCCGCGAAGATGCCGGGCACGCTGGTCCGCAGGTACTGGTCGACGGCTATGCCGCGATCCAGGGCGAGCCCCGTCTGTTCGGCAAGTCCGAGCGAAGGCCGCACGCCGATGCCCGCGACCACCAGATCAGCTTCAAGCTGCGTGCCCGAATTCAAGCACGACCTGGCGCTCCGATATCGACCGCAGCTTGTCCGGAAGGTGGAATTGAACCCCCTTTGCCTCGTGGATGCTACGGATCAATGTGCCGATCTCGCGCCCAAGAATCCGCTCCATCGGGATACGGTCCGGCGCAACCACGTCCACGTGCAGGTTCCGTGCGCGCAACGACGCCGCGACCTCCAGCCCGATGAAGCTGGCTCCGATCACCACCGCGCGCCTCGCGCGTCCGGCAGCCTGGATTATCGAGCGACTGTCGTCGAGCGACCGCAGATAATGCACGTGCGGCATATCGGCGCCGGGAACGTCGAGCCGCACCGGTTCGGCGCCGGTCGCGATCAGCAGCGCGCCATACGGGAAGCTGCCGCCATCGGCCGTTCGGACCGTGGCTGCCGTCGTGTCGATCGAGGCCGCGCGCGTGCCCAATCGCATGTCGATGTCATTCTGCCGGTAGAAATCGGGCTCCCGCAGCGGAATCCAGTCTTCCGATGCGGTGCCTGCGAGATAATCCTTCGACAGGTTCGGCCGGTCGTACGGCGGTGCGGAGTCCGCGCTCAGCACCGTGATGGTCCCGGCGTAACCCTCGCGGCGCAGCGTTTCCAACGCCGCCTGCGCGGCCCCTCCGCCGCCCAGAATGACGATCGACGACGGAATGTCGGCGGAAGCCGGCAGCGTCGGCCGCGACGGCATCTCGCGTCGGGCGCGCACGCGGAGTTTGCCGTCGATCGTTTCAACGGCCCAGCAGGGCACGGGGTTCAGCGCCGGGGCGCGAATGGCCTCGCCGGTCCGCAGGCTGAAGCAGGCGTGATGCCAGGGACAGCGGACCGTATCGCCGACCAGCAGCCCTTCCGCGAGCGGCCCCCCGTAATGCGAACACGTCCCGCCGATCGCAAACACCTCGGCGCCGGATCGGGCGAGCAGCACCGCGTCATCACCGACATGGCCCAGAAGCATCGTGCCATCGGCAAGCTGTCCGGCATCGACGCCTTCGGTGAGATCCGGTCCGGCCGGCTGGGGTTGATCAGCGCTCATGCGATGCCTCTGCGATGGCAGGTGAATTCGTATCCTGTACCAAATGTGTGCGTCAGCGCGGATCGGGAATTCACACTGTCCGGCGCGTGCATGGCTTCACGCGTCACCCGCGATGCATGCCAAAGTGGTCCATGCCGCCAAGCGCCGGATGCATGGGTGCGGAATGGAAACCGCGGCCGTTGGCGATATGGATCCGCTGCAACCCGCGGACCGACATCGCATGATGGAGGTGATGCTGGCGGTCCACGAAGACGACCGATGAGCCGAGGCTGAAGCCGATCGGGAATTCCCAAAGCCATGGATCGTAGGCGTACGGCGGGGGTACATAGAGGGCGATCATTTCCGGTGGCGCACCGGTCGGGCCTTCGCTGACCTTCCAGGAGCCATCGCTCTGCCAACGTGCACGCCCCACGATTTCCTGCGCCTGGCCGTCCACCATCGCCTGGGCGCGGTATTCGCGGCAATTCGGATCGTCCGGTGCGACGTCGCTGTTGACGGCGGAGACGATCGGTTGCGGTTCCGGCGCCGCGACGCAACCGGAGCAGATGAGAATGAAGCTCAGGACGGGTACGAATTGGCGCATTGCAGACCTCCCGTTCCGTTGAACAGGGACGCTGCCGTTGTCACGGACGGCGGGCGGATGCCACGGCACCGCCCGGACGGAGCGCCCGGATGGAGCAACGGCAGGCGGCTCTCAATCAATCGACAGATGCAGGCCGCTTCCATTCCTTGGCGTGCGCTAACGTCAGCGTGAGTCGCCGTCATCACCATCGGTTGACACCATGTTGCGTGCTCGCCTCGCCACGCATGCGGAGTCCGAATGAGCTACACCGTCAAGGAACTGTTCCTCACCGCCTAGGGCGAGGGCGCGAACTTCGGCCGTGTCGCCGTGTTCATCCGCTTCGCCGGCTGCAATCTATGGTCCGGTCGCGAGGCAGACCGTGCCACGGCCGTCTGCCGGTTCTGCGACACCGATTTCGTCGGCGACCAGCGGTTCGGCTCGACCGAGGCGGTCGCGGATGCCGCCGCCGCCCTTTGGCGCACACCGGATGCCGCGGGCCGTTCTGACCGGCGGGGAACCGCTGCTGCAGGCCGATAAACCTCTGATCGCGGCCGTTCGGCAGCGCGAATTCTATATCGCCGTCGAGGGCCAGCCACCATTGGCTGTCGCCGATGGACGGACCGGAGCGCCGCCGCAATACCGAGGCGGCGGCCGCCTATTGCCTGGCGCATCCGCGATGGCGGCTTGCCATCCAGGCTCACAAGAGCTGGGGGCTGCCGTGATCGTGACCGGACCGGGACAGCAACGGCCGCACGATCACTAAGTTCGCGAAAGGGGCTTTCGCAGGTGCGGCATAAGCCGCATGTTAGGGCATCACGGCTACCGAGGCATGCATGGCAGACATCGTCCACACCGACCCGGCGGCAGACCCCGGAGCGAAGCCACCGGTGGTGGTGAAAAAATACGCCAACCGGCGCCTCTACAACACCGAAAGCTCCAGCTACATCACGCTGGACAACCTGGCGGACATGGTGCGCCTGGGGCGTGACTTCGTCGTCTACGATGCCAAAAGCGGCGAGGACATCACCCGCAACGTCCTCACCCAGATCATCGTCGAGGAGGAGGGCAAGGGCCGCTCCCTGCTGCCCACCGCGTTCCTGCGCCAGCTCATCGGCTTCTACGGCGACCAGATGCAAAGCCTGGTGCCACGCTTCCTCGAGCAGGCGATGACGGCGCTGACGCAACAACAGGAGCAGATGCGCACCGCGATGCAGAAGACCATGGGCAACCTGTTTCCGTTCGGCAACATCGAAGAGGTCGGGCGGCAGAATATGGCGATCATGGAACGGGCGTTCAGCATGTTCACTCCGTTCTATCGCGGCGCGGAACCGGGCAGCGCCGAACCTGCCAGCGGCACTGCGGCCCCGGATCCCCGGGTCAAGCTGGGGGACAGTCCGGGGCAGGCGCCCGAGATCGCGCAGCTTCGCGCCGAAGTGGAGAACCTCCGTCGTCAACTTGAGGCGGCGAAGGCCAAGGACCCAGCGCCGTCAAAGCCTGTGAAGACCTGACGGCGTCAGATCAGACGGCTTAG
>CAWCDM010000111.1:0-55503 GCA_963794185.1 uncultured Alphaproteobacteria bacterium
GAATTGCGAGCGGCTCAACCTTTACTGCCGCCTGCCGCGGCGATTGCGTCCTGCAGCGTGACGACAAGCGTCATCGGCCGGTTGGGTGATTCGCGGAAGCCGTTGCTTTCGTAGAACCGCCTCGCCGCGGGAGACAGGGCGTGCACCAGCAGACCGCGTACGCCGATGATCGCGGCAGCTTGGCTTGTGCGCAGAATAGCATCGCGCAACAACAGCCGCCCAAGCCCGCGGCGCTGCCATTCCTGGCGATTGCCAGCCGCCCAAGCACTGCCATCGGGATCGGGTCCGGCATGTTCCGTCTCGCACGGGACGGCGCCTCGGCAATCGTAATTGCCCCCGAAGCAAGGCTGAAATAGCCGATGACCCGGTGCTGCAGCGCGATGACATAGGTTCGCGATGCGCCGCTTGCCTGGTTGCTGCGTGCGCGTCGACGCAGCCAGTCATCAAGCGCCGGCTCGCCCGATGCGAAGGCGCTCAGATCGTGTCCATCCGCGATCGGTTCCGGCGCACCAGGGTCTAGTCCCATGGCGCCTTGGTTTGCAGCAGTCGACGCAAGGCAGCATTCGGCCGGGGCGGAGCGTCAAGCATTGCCACAAACCGAGCGTATGTGGCGCTGTCTACATGCAGAACGGTCTGATCGAGCAAAGCTTCCTCGGCCGCACGGCGCGAGGCTTCCAGCATGAAGTCGGATCGGCTCTTCCCCTGGGCGGCCGCAGCACGATCGATCAACGCACGCTCGTCCGGCCGGACGCGGATGTTGATAACCCCGCTGCGGGGCACGGCCTGGTCACGATGAACAGCGGAAGTGCGTGGCATGCTGGCTCCTCCAAGCGACATCTCTACCAGCCTGTACACATTGTCCATACAATACTCCGCGAGCACCCGTCGCCATCCCCGACCTGATCCGCTAGCCTTGCCGCCACTGGATCAGGAGCCATCATCATGACCGAAGCCTGCATCGTCGGCTGGGCGCACTCGCCGTTCGGCAAGCTGGACGACCCCGACATCGAAGCGCTGATCGGCCGCGTCGCCGGCGCGGCGATCGACGATGCCGGCATCGCTCCCGGCGAGATCGAGGCGGGCTTCGTCAGCCTGTTCAACAACGGGTTTTCGAAGCAGGACTTCCCCGCCTCGCTGGTGCTGCAGCACGTGCCGGAACTGCGCTTCCGCCCGATCACGCGCTACGAGAACGCCTGCGCCTCGGGCTCGGCCGCGGTGCACGGCGCGCGCGATTTCCTTGCCGCCGGCCGCGGCCGCTTCGCGCTGGTGATCGGCGTCGAGAAGATGACCGCGACGCCGGGCGCCGAGGTCGGCGACATCCTGCTGAAGGCGAGCTACCAGAAGGAGGAGGCCGACATCCCGGCCGGTTTCGCCGGCGTGTTCGGCCGCATCGCCGAACGCTATTTCCAGCGCTACGGCGACCAGTCCGATGCGCTGGCGGCGATCGCGGCGAAGAACCATAGAAACGGGGTCGACAACCCCTATGCGCAGATGCGCAAGGACCTGGGTTTCGAGTTCTGCCGCCGCGTCAGTGAGAAGAACCCGTATGTTGCGCCGCCGCTGAAGCGGACCGACTGCTCGCTGGTGTCGGATGGCGCGGCCGCGCTGGTGATGACAGATGAGGAGACCGCGCGCGCCATGGGCAAGGCGGTGCGGTTTCGTGCGGCGGTGCAGGTCAACGATTTCCTGCCGATCTCGCGGCGCGACATCACGCGTTCGAGGGCGCGGCGGAAGCCTGGCGGCGCGCCCTGGACACGGCGAACGTGAGGTTGGACGAGCTGTCATTCGTGGAATCACACGATTGCTTCACCATCGCCGAACTGCTGGAATACGAGGCGATGGGGCTGACACCGCCTGGCCAGGGTGCGCGGGCGGTACTGGAGGGCTGGACGGCGAAGGACGGCAGGCTACCGGTCAATCCGTCCGGCGGGCTGAAGGCGAAGGGCCACCCGATCGGCGCCACCGGCGTTTCGATGCACGTGATCACCGCAATGCAGCTCACCGGCCAGGCGGGTGCGATGCAGTTGCCGAAGGCGAACGTCGCCGGCGTGTTCAACATGGGAGGTGCCGCGGTGGCGAACTACGTGTCGATCCTGGAGGCGGTTCGCTAAACCCAGGACTGATGCAAGATGCACCCAAGGATACCGGCGCGATCAAGGATTACCACGCGCACGTCTATTACGATCCTGCCAGCAAGGACCGTGCCGCACTGCTGCGCAGGTGGGTGGAGGATCGCTTCACCATGCGCATGGGAAGCTGGCACGACGAGCCGGTGGGGCCGCATGTGCAGGCGATGTACAGATCGCCTTTGCGCCAGAGTTGTTTCCTTCGTTGGTGCCGTTCCTGATGCTGAACCGCATGGGGCTGACGGTGCTGGTGCATCCGCAATCCGGCCGCCCACGCGACGATCATACGCTGAACGCGATCTGGCTCGGCGCGGTGCTGCCGGTGAAGACGGAAGTGCTGAGAGAGGTCGGGTAGCGGCCTACACCAGGAGCCCGCCGGCCTGCACCGCCAGCGTGGTGAAGTCCGTGCCGCTGCCGCTCGATTTCGCCTGCTGCATCGCCAGGAGGTACTGGTCCGTGAGGCTGGTGACGAGATTTTCGGGTCCTGCAGTTTCTTGACGTCGAGCCGCGACGAGGACCGCCATTGTCCTGCGCCCTGAGTTCCTGAAAGGCGGACCTGCTGCGGGATGCCCAGCGCGGTGAGCACGACCGCGCGGTTGGAGCCGGGTCGCCGAGGATCTCGTCCACCGACGTGATGCGATTTCGCCTGTCCCAGGGAACGCCAGCGGCATTCGACAGGCCGGGCGTGGCCTTGTCCAGCGACTGCCGCCACAGCACTTCGCTGTAGCCGTTGGTGATGGTGGCGATCTACCTTCGGGGGTCCTGCAGGGCGGCGAGGCCATTCTCGGCGAAGTTGAAGGTGTTGGCGGCGCTGAGCAGGTTAGGGTATCGCCTAGAGGCTTGTTCACCAGCAAATCGCTCTGGCCGGGGTCCGACAGCAGCGCCTTCTGCGCCAGCGCAGAGATACTGGATGTAGCGGGGAGAGATTGCTCGCGGTCAGCAGCACCTTCATCACGTTGGGATTGGCGGGCCCCAGTGCGGTCTTGATGTCCTTTGCCTTGGCGAGACCCGCGGTGAAGGCCGCAATATCCCGCTGCACCTGCGGGGTCTTCGCCTCCTGCGCGACGTCCTTGGTCTCGTTGATCTGCGCCAGCTTGAGGTCGGTGAGCGGGTTGCCGGTGGAGACCGCGGTCGAGGCGGCACTCGTGCCGCCGCGAACCCCCCCCCGGCTCCCGTCGCTTGACAACCCCCCGCCCAGCTTCATCATCCGGTCACCGGGAGAAGTCCCCAAGGGGATTATGAATGACCGCGCTCGATCGTTGCCTGAACGTCTATGACCTGCGTGCGGCGGCAAAACGCCGTCTGCCAAAAGCCGTGTTCGAATTCGTCGATCGGGGCAGCGAGGACGGGATCGCGGTTGCCAACAACCGCAATGCGTTCGAGCGCATCAAGCTGCGTCACCGCGCGCTGGTCGATGTGTCCGGCCGCAGCATGGCCACGACATTGTTCGGCAAGCCGGTGTCCATGCCGTTGGCGATCGCCCCCACCGGCGCGGCCGGCCTGTGCTGGCACGAAGGCGAACTGGAACTGGCGAAGGCCGCCGCCAAGGCGAAGATCCCTTTCACGCTGGCAACCGGCGCGATGACCTCAATGGAGAAGATCGCGCAGGAGGCGGGACCCGGCGTGGGCGGACGGCTGTGGTTTCAGCTCTATGTATGGAACCGGCGCGAATTCTCCTACCAGCTCATCGAGCGCGCCAACCGCGCCGGCTTCGAGGCGCTGATCGTTACGGTCGATACCATCGTGCCGCCAAACCGCGAGTACAACACGCATAACGGCTTCCTGCTGCCGTTCACGCCGAACGTGCGCTTCACGCTCGACATCATGCGCCACCCGGTGTGGTTCACCAATGTGCTGATGAAGTACTTCACCACCATCGGCATGCCGCGCAACGAGAACTACCCGGACGAGTATCGCCGGATGTCGCGCAACGATCCCACCACCGCCGAGATGACTCGCCAGGACTCGCTGAACTGGGAGGACATCAGGATCTTCCGCGACAAGTGGCCTGGGATCCTGATGATCAAGGGCATCAACCGGCCGGATGATGCGGTGAAGGCGATGGAATACGGCGTGGACGGCATCGTTGTGTCAAATCACGGCGGCCGCAACATGGACAGCGTCGTGGCCTCGATCGATGCGCTGCCGGACATCGCCGAGGCGGTGGGCGAGCGCGGCACGGTGATTTTGGATTCCGGCGTGCGCCGCGGTTCCGATATCGCCAAGGCGCTGGCACTCGGCGCCAAGGCAGTGCTGACCGGTCGCGCCACGCTGTACGGCACAGCGGTCGGCGGCGAGGCAGGCGCGTTCAAGGCGATCAACATCATCAGGAACGAACTCGACAAGACCATGGCCTATACCGGGTGTCGCTCGGTGGACGAGGTCACGACGGACATCTTCTTCGGCGGCCGCCAGGGCAACCGGCTGCGCGATATGGTGATGGATACTGTTGTGATGGCGAGCCTCGACCGCTGCCTCAACGTCTATGACCTGCGCGACGCGGCGAAGCGTCGCCTGCCGAAGGGCGTATTCGATTTCGTCGATCGCGCGACCGAGGACCATCTCGCGGTGGCCAACAACCGCTCGGCGTTCGAACGGATCAAACTCCGCCATCGCGCGCTGGTGGACGTCTCGGCCGCAGCGTCGCCACCACGCTATTCGGCAAGCCGGCCAGCCTGCCGATGGCGATCGCGCCCACCGGTGCGGCCGGCCTGTGCTGGCACGAGGGCGAACTGGAACTCGCCAAAGCCGCGGCAAAGGCGAAAATTCCGCTGACCTTGTCCACCGCATCGATGACCTCGATGGAGAAGATCGCCGAGCACGGCGGTCCGGGCGTCGGCGGGCGGCTTTGGTTTCAGCTCTATGTCTGGAAGCAGCGCGAGTTGTCGCACCAGTTGATCGAGCGCGCCAACCGCAACGGGTTCGAGGCGCTGATCGTCACTGTGGACTCGCCGGTATCGGCGAACCGCGAATACAACTCCCATAACGGCTTTGGCCTGCCGTTCAACCCGACGGTGCGCTTCACCTTCGACATGATGCGCCATCCCGCGTGGGTCACCGGCGTGCTGATGAAATACTTCACCTCGATCGGCTTTCCGCGCCACGAGAACTATCCCGAGGATTACCGCAAGTCGGTGCTGAGCGGCGTCGGCGCGCGCGATGCGATGCGGGCGGATTCGCTCGACTGGAACGACATCGCGAAGTTCCGCGATATCTGGCCTGGCATACTGATGCTGAAGGGCGTCAACCGTCCGGACGATGCGGTGAAGGCGCTGAGCTACGGCATCGACGGGATCGTCGTGTCAAATCATGGCGGACGGAACATGGACAGTGCGGCGGCGACGCTCGACGTGCTGCCGGAGATCGCAGAGGCGGTGGGCGACCGCATGACGCTGATTTTGGATTCCGGCGTGCGGCGCGGGTCAGATATCGTAAAGGCGCTGGCGCTCGGCGCGAAGGCGGTGCTGACCGGACGCGCAACGCTCTATGGCACGGCAGTGGGCGGCGAGGCGGGTGCGCTAAAGGCGATCAGCATTCTGAAGAACGAGGCCGACAAGACCATGGCGTATACCGGTTGCCGCACCGTCGATGAGATCACCACCGACATCTCTTCGGCCAGCGCGAGGGCAACCGGCTGCGCGATCAGGCAGTTGCAGCGTTCTAGAGCGAGGCTTCAACGTTGATGTACGGCACTGGCCCCGCACACGTCATGGCCGGGCTTGACCCGGCCATGTGTACCGGCACTGCGGCTGCAAAGATGGCCGGGTCAAGCCCGGCCATGACGGTTTCGCGGTGACGCCGCGCCTGCCCTAAAAGTTAACCTTTAGGGCGCCTGGCATAATGACAGCGAGACTACGCCAGGCCCATACGCGCGAACTCCACCTTCAGCCGTGCCGCGGCGAAGTCCATGAAAGCTCTGACCTTGGCGATCGCCAGGCGACCTTCCGGAACGACGAGGTGAACCGGCATCGGCGGCGGCTCATCGTCGGGCAGCAGGACCACGAGCCGACCGTCCCGCACCTCGCTGTCAATCTTGTAACGACAGGATCACGGAGCGACGCCGTCGCCATCAACGGCCGACTTTCACCGCCGCTTCGTCTGCATTCACCGTCAGGCGCGGCTTAACGCGCACGCGTTCGGGCCATCCTTCCGCCAGGTGAGGACGGAAAAGTCCAACCTCATCGGGGCCCAGTCTGGGCGATCGCGATGCAGTCATGGTCTGCAAGATCGGCGGGCTGCAACGATCGGCGGCTTGCGCGCCAGGTATTCGGTGAGGCACAAAGCACCTGCCGAACCTCCCCGATGCGCATGCGCGATCAGATGAGGAATCGGGCAGCGGCGCAATTCGCAGTGCCAAATCCACGCCTTCGTCGACCAGATTCACCAGACGATCGAGCAGCAGGTAGCGGATCTGGACGGCGGGATGCGCCTCAGGAACGCGGCTGACGATCGGTCGGAGGATGTGCGTCCCGAACATAACGGGCGCTGTAATCGTCAGCAGGCCGCGCGGTGCGGCACGCTCCCCGGCCGCTGAAATGTCGGCCTCCTTCAGGTCGGTCGAGCACGCGCTGACACATCGAGGCATAGCGTTCGCCCGCCTCGGTCAGACGCAATGCGCGCGTGGTCCGATGCAGCAACTGGACGCCGACATGGCTCTCGAGAAACGCGATCGCGCGCGTGACGGCCGCGGGCGAGCGGCCCAAACGACGCCCCGCGCCGGCAAGGCTTCCCTCATCAAGCGCGGCGACGAACACCCGCATGGCGTCGAGACGGTCGATCACTCTTCCGTCTCGCGAAAGGTAGGCTTGCTGACGCTAGGCGTTCTGACGGCCGGCGCAAAGGCGTAGCGTTCTGCGTCAAAGGTCGCAACGGATCGTCCGCGGCACCTCAGGAACAGGAGATCCGGAGCATGACAGCAAGAGGTCGGCCATTCGCTCTCGCCGTTGCGCTTCTCGCTTCCGTCGCCCATCCCGGCGGCATCGCGGCCCGTGCGGATGTGCCAGTCCACGCACGCGTCGATCGTCACGCACTACCGGACCGCCACGGTCGATGGCGTGAGCATCTTCTATCGCGAGGCCGGCCCGGCCGATGCACCGTCGTGCTGCTGCTGCACGGCTTCCCGACCTCGTCGCACATGTTCCGCAACCTGATTCCGGCCCTCGCCGATCGCTACCGCGTGATCGCGCCGGACTATCCGGGCTTCGGGCAGAGCGCGATGCCGGATCGCACGCAGTTCGCCTACACCTTCGCCCACTATGCCGATCTGGTGGACGGCCTGCTCGAGCAGCTCGGCGCGCAGCGCTATGCGATGTATGTCATGGACTACGGCGCGCCCGTCGGCTACCGCCTCGCGCTCAAGCATCCCGAGCGGGTCAGCGCGCTGATCGTGCAGAACGGCAACGCCTACGAAGAAGGGCTGAAGGCGTTCTGGGATCCGATCAAGGCCTACTGGGCCGACGGCTCGGCGGCCCATCGCGAGGCGCTGAACGTTCCTGGTGGCGCCGGCCACGACGAAGTTCCAGTACACCGACGGCGTGAGCGAGTCTCGCGCATCGACCCCGACAACTGGGTGCACGACCAGGCGCTGCTGGATCGGCCCGGCAACAAGGACATCCAGCTCGACCTGTTCCACGACTACGGCACCAACGTGCCGCTCTATCCGCAGTTCCAGGCGTTCTTCCGCGAGCGCCAGCCGCCGACGCTGATCGTCTGGGGCACGGAACGACAAGATCTTCCCGGCCGACGGCGCGCATGCCCTACCTGCGGGATCTGCCGCAACGCGGAGTTCGCATCTGCTCGACACCGGCCATTTCGCGCTGGAGGACAAGCTGGACGTGATGGTGCCGCTGATCCGCGGACTTCCTCGACCGCAAGTCGCGCCACGCTGACGCGCAGCGCCACGAAACCGGACCCCTGGAGAATCCACCGTGAGACACCGTTTCTACGACCTTGCCTTCACGCCGGCCGTCCAGGCGGAGCAGGCGCGCAAGGGCTCCCGCGCCGCCTATGCTGCCGCGTCCGCGGATGCCGAGGATGCAGAATCCGCGGACGCGCTCGGGGAGCGGGAGGCGGCCTTTATTGCGGCGCGCGACAGCTTCTATCTCGCCAGCGTCTCGGAAACCGGCTGGCCTTATGTCCAGCACCGCGGCGGCCGGTCGGTTTCGTGCGTCGTTGATGATAGTACGCTCGGCTGGGCCGAATACCGTGGCAATCGCCAATACGTCTCGGCCGGAAACACGGCGACGAACGATCGGGTGGCGATGATCTTCATGGATTATCCCCACCAGCAGCGGCTGAAGGTGCTCGGCCATATGCATGCCTTTGAAGCCGGCAGCCGCCCTGATCTGGCACCGCGGCTGGGGGTCGCCAACTACAAGGCGCAGGTGGAGCGTTTCGTCCTGGTCACAGTCGAAGCATTCGACTGGAACTGCCCGCAGCACATCACCCCGCGCTACACCCTCGCCGAGATCGAACAGTTGGTCGCACCACTCCACGCGAGGATCGCTGAGCTGGAGGCCCAATTGAACACGCATGAACCATTTGTCGGCTGACCTTCAGCACCCGCCAAGGATCAACGTCATGACCACCAACCGGAGGTCCGCGCTGCTTGCTGCCGGTGCCGTCCTGACTTTGTCGGTTGCCGCGCCGGCCGATGGCCAGGGCCGGCCGAGTTCGACCTGCCTGCCATCGCGAAGCCGGCGTCGCAGGAACCGGCGCGTCTGATCGTCGCGCCGCCGCTCCCCGACGCACTCGCGCGCGGCCTGGCAGTCATCCAGTACCGCGCCGAAAACCTCCGCATCGTTCCCGTCTATGGCCCGGCCGCCCTCAGCGACACGACCGCGGATCGGCCATTTGCACGTCACCATCGATAGCGCGCCTTGGCACTGGTTGGATGCGAGCAACGAGCCGCTGATCATCCAGGGCCTGACACCCGGACCGCATCGCGTGCTGATCGAGCTCGCCGATCCCACGCACCGGGTGATCGACAGCAAGACCGTCAGCCTGGAGATCCCGCAACGGCCGAGCGGGCAGTGACGCTCGCGGTGCAAGCTGGAAATATAGCCGCGTCGCACGCACAATCGAATGCCAATGGCGAACACTGTGCCAACCGCAATGAAAGAGGGCAGAACATGAGCACGATCACGGTGAAGGACGGAACGCAGATCTACTTCAACGACTGGGGCACGGGACAACCCGTCGTCTTCAGCCATGGCTGGCCGCTCAGCGCGGACGCGTTCGAGGACCAGATGTTCTTCCTCGCCTCGCAGGGGTACCGCTGCATCGCCCATGACCGTCGCGGCCATGGCCGGTCCGGCCAGACGTGGCACGGCAACGATCTGGATACCTATGCCGACGATCTCGCCGCACTGGTGCAGGCGCTCGATCTGAAGAATGCGATCCATGTCGGCCACTCCACGGGCGGCGGTGAAGTCGCCCGCTACATCGGACGGCACGGCACCGCAGCGCGTGGCGAAGGCCGTGCTGATCGGTGCCATCCCGCCGCTGATGCTCAAGACCGCAGCCAATCCCGTCGGAACCCCGATCGAGGTGTTCGATCAGCTGCGCGCCGGCGTTCAGGCCGACCGCTCCAAGTTCTGGAAGGACCTGAGCCTGCCGTTCTACGGCTACAACCGGCCGGGCGCGAAGATCTCCGAAGGGGTGCGCGAGTCATTCTGGCTGCAGGGCATGATGGCCGGCTTCCCCGCGTCGTACTTTTGCATCAAGGCGTTTTCCGAGACGGACCTGACCGAGGACCTGAGCAGGTTCGATATTCCGACCCTGGTGCTTCATGGTGACGACGACCAGATCGTCCCCATCGCCGCGTCCGCGATGCTGTCATCCAAGCTGATCAGGAATGCAACGCTGAAGGTTTACAAGGGCGCGCCGCACGGCATGTGCACGACCCTGAAGGACCAGGTCAACGCCGAGTTGCTGGCATTTCTGAAATAGGGTTCGGCAGCTGTGAGCAACGTCGCTCACGACGTGCGAAGCCGTGAGCGGACGTCGCTTGCACTCCCGCACGAGGAAGGACGCTACAATGACCTCTGCACGCCGCCATCTGCTCTCGCGTCGCGGCTTTTGCCTGTGCTGCATGTCCGCCCCGGCGGGCGCGGCCAGGGCGGCTGGCTCACCCCGCGCCAGGCGTTCGCTCAGGCGCAGCGGCATCGTCGAGCTGATCAAGTCCGAGGCGGCCAAGGCGCCGATCGCCGTGCATCGGCTGCGCGGCAATGTCGCCGTGCTCGAAGGCTCCGGCGGAAACATCGCCGTGCTGACCGGTCCGGACGGGAAGGTGCTGGTCGATGCCGGGATCGCGCGTCTCGCGCCCGCAGGTCGACGACCGCCCTGGCGGCCTCGGCGCCGAGCCGGTCACGCATCTGATCAACACCCACTGGCACTTCGATCATGCCAACGGCAACGAGTGGCTGCACGCGGCCGGCGCCCGGATCATCGCCCACGAGAACACCCGCAAGCACCTCGTCGATGGCGCAGCGGGTGGAGGACTGGGACTACGACTTTCCGCCCGCTGTCGGCCGCCGCCCTGCCCAGCGACGTGTTCGCGACGGAGCGGACCATGGAGCTGAACGGCGCCACGCTGGCGATGAAGTATTACGGCCCGGCGCACACCGACAGCGACATCTCGGTGCATTTCACCGAGGCCGACATCCTGCACACCGGCGACACCTTCTGGAACGGCATCTACCCGTTCATCGACTATTCGACCGGCGGCAGCATCGACGGCTCGATCCGGGCGGCTGACGCCAATCTGGCGGCCACGACCGACAAGACCATCATCATTCCGGGCCATGGGCAGCCGGTCAGCAACCGGTCCGAGCTCCAGGATTTTCGCGACATGCTGGTCGGCATTCGCGAGAACGTCGCCGCACTCAAGAAGCAGGGCCGGTCCCTGGATGAGACCGTCGCCGCCAAGCCGACCGCCGCCTACGACGCCAAGTGGGGCCAGTTCGTGATCGGCCCCGCCTTCTTCACCAAGCTGGTCTACGAGGGCGTCTGAGCCCTATTTGCCGGCGCCGTGTGACGGACTGGCCCATCGCCAGGCCGGCTCCCAGCATGATCGCGCCGGTCGCCAGGGTGGAGATGGTCAAGCCGATCATCGCCCCCGCCAGCCAGGACGGTGTATCCGGCCGGCGCGGCCCAGCGGCTTCCTTGCTTCTTCGCATCATCGTCAATCAACTCCTGTCCATATAAAGATGCATGGTGATCGTTCGGGTTCAAGGGACAATGAACGTTCGGTGACACAAGGGAGGGTTGAATGGCGCGTGTGCCGTATCTCGAGACGTCGGACCTGTCGGCCGAGAACCAGGATCTGCTGAAGCGCCGGATCAACCTGTTCCAGGCGCTGGTGAACTCGCCGAATGCGGCGCGTGCGTTCTCCGGCCTCGGGCAGTTCATCCGCTTCGGCAGCAAGCTCGATCCACGCCTGCGCGAACTGGCGATCCTGCAGGTCGGCTGGCTGGCGCGCTCGCCCTATGAATGGTCGCACCACGTCAAGCTCGGCCACGATTTCGGCGTGACCGACGACGATATCCGGGCGCTGATCGACGACACCGCGGGCAAGGCCGACGAAGCTCGATCCGATGGCGAAGTCCGTGCTGCTGGCGGCCCGCGAGATGACCACCGACGGCGCGATGTCCGACGCCACGTTCGCCACTCTGCAGGCGGCGCTCGGCAATGAGCAGGTGGTGGACCTTACGGTCACCATCGCCTTCTACAACGCGGTGGTGCGCGTGCTGGCGACACTGCAGATCGACGTCGAGGAGGACTATATGCCGTATCTGCGGCAATTCCCGCTGCCCGCCTGAAGGAGGTTCCGCGTGAAGATCGGCGTCCCCAAGGAGATCAAGACGCACGAATACCGCGTCGGGCTGACCCCGGCCGGCGTGCGCGAACTCGCGCATGCATGGCCATCAGGTGATGGTCGAGCGCAATGCCGGCCGCCGGCATCGGCATCGCCGACGATGCCTATCGCGCCGCGGGCGCCATGGTGGTGGACAGTGCCGCGGAGGTGTTCGCCGCCGCCGATCTGATCGTGAAGGTGAAGGAGCCGCAGCCGTCGGAGATCGCGATGCTGCGCCAGGGCCAGGTGCTGTTCACCTATCTGCATCTCGCCGCCGACAAGGCGCAGACCAAGGGGCTGATGGACACCGGGGCGACCTGCATCGCCTATGAGACGGTCACCGACCGTCGCGGCGCGCTGCCGCTGCTGGCGCCGATGAGCGAGGTCGCCGGGCGGATGTCGGTGCAGGTCGGCGCGCACTGCCTGGAAAAGGAGCAGGGCGGCGCCGGCGTACTGCTCGGCGGCGTGCCTGGCGTGGCGCCGGCGAAGGTGGTGGTGCTCGGCGGCGGCGTGTCGGGCACCAATGCCGCGCGCATGGCGGTGGGGCTGGAGGCCAGCGTCACCGTCATCGACAAGTCGCTGCCGCGGCTGAAGGAGCTGGACCTGCAGTTCGGCCCGCGCGCGACCACGCTGTTCGCGACGGTCGAGGCGATCGAGCAGCAGGTGCTGGCGGCCGACCTGGTGATCGGCGCGGTGCTGGTGCCCGGCGCGGCGGCGCCGAAGCTGGTGACGCGCGAAATGGTGCGGCAGATGCGGCCCGGCTCGGTGCTGGTCGACATCGCGATCGACCAGGGCGGCTGCTTCGAGACCAGCCGTCCGACCACGCATTCCAATCCGACCTATGTCGAGGAAGGCGTGGTGCATTACTGCGTGACCAACATGCCGGGCGCGGTCGCGCGCACTTCGACCTTCGCGCTGACCAACGCGACGCTGCCCTTCGTCATCGCGCTGGCGGAGAAGGGCTGGCGGACGGCGCTGGCGGACGATCCGCACCTGCTGCACGGGCTGAATGTGCATGGTGGCACGGTGACCTACGAGGCGGTGGCGCGCGACCTGGACCTGCCCTATGCGCCGGCGGCGATGCTGCTGGCGGCTTGAAGAAGGAAGATTTTTTAACCGCGGAGGCGGTTCAGTCGAGGAAGGGCGCGTGGAACTTGTACCCACAAGGTGATCGCGTCCTTCGGGGCGCACTGGAGGACGCGGAGAAGCTGAGGATCGGGCGGCGAAACTCGCCTTCTCAGCGCCCTCAGCGCCTCCGCGGTGAATTTTCCTGCTCCAATCCCTCGGCTGGCACCGTCTCACCGCATAATCCCCAGTCTCCAACCACGGGCTTTGAGACGAAACCTCCGCCTACTCCTCCCGTTCGTCCACATACTCCGGCACCTTGAAATACACCCAGATCAGGTTCGCCAGCAGCAGGCCAGCGGTGATCAGGAACACCCAGCGCAGGCCGAACGATGCCGCGATCGCCCCACCGGTCAGCGGCCCCATCGAATTGCCGAGGAAGGTCGCCGATGCGGTCATGCCGTAAACCGCGCCGCGATCGGAGCGCGGCACCATCCGGCCGATCAGCGCGTTCGCGGTCGGCAGGATGCCGCCGATGAACAGCCCGACGCCGAACCGCTCGACCACGAACCCCCAGTAGCTGCCGACGAAGGCCTGCGGCAGGCTGGTCAGCGTGGCGCCCGCCAGGCAGATCAGCAGCACGCGACGATAGCCGATCTCGTCGCTGTGCTTGCCGATCAGCGGCACCGCGATCATGCCGGCCAGCCCGGTGACGGAGAAGGCCACGCCGCCCAGCGTCGCCAGGTCGGGCCGCATGCCGACCAGTTCCTGCACGAACACCGTGACCAGCGGCTGCACCGCGCGCGTGCTGAACTGCGCCATGAACAGCACGAAGAACAGCGGCAGCACGCCGGCCGCGCCGATCATCAGCGCCAGGCCGCGCATGCCGGAGCGCCTGCGATGCGCGCCGTCCGGCCGCACGAAGTGCTCGTGCACGCCGCGCCAGACCAGCGCCATGGAGGCGAAGGTGATCGCCGATGTGCAGTAGAACGGAATGCGATAGCTGCCGGTGACGTCGGCCAGCACGCCGCCGATCACCGGTCCCACCAGCGAGCCGACCAACTGGCCCGGTGCTGAGCAGGCCCAGTGCGTAGCCGAGCCGCTGCTCCGGCACCTGGCTCGCCACCAGCGCCATCGCGGTGGAGGAGAAGCCGGCGAACACGCCCATCAGCGCGCGGGCGGCGAAGAACTGCCAGACGTTCAGCGACATGCCCATCAACGCGGTGAAGAAGGCGATCGCGCAGCTCGAGCGCAGCAGCATCAGCTTGCGCCCGTGCAGGTCGGCAAGCCTGCCCCACAGCGGCGAGGCGAAGGCGGCGACGAACGAGGTGGAGCCGTTGAGGATGCCGGACCACAGGGCGATGCCGGCGTCCGTCGTCACGCCGAGTTCCGGCAGGAACAGCGGCATGATCGGGCTGAGGAAGCTGAACGACATGGTCATGATGAACTGGATGCCCACCATGGCCCACAGCGTCGTCTGCCAGTGCGATTCACCCGCTCCGACGCTCTGCCGCCGGCCGGGGTCGCCTCGCCGCTCACCTCGCTCTCCCCGAGCGCCCGGGCGTTGGGAGCGGACGGCTCAGGCGCCGGCACCCAGCCGCGTCGCCATCTCGCGCTTGAACTGCTCGATCGGCATGAAGCCCGGCGTCCTTGCGGCACGACGCTTCCGTCTCGCGCAGGATCTCGGCGTCCGACTTGGTCAGGTCGAGGAATTCGCCATGCGGCTGCGGCACGTGGAACGGCGTGTCGAGATACGCCTCCACCGTGTTGCCCTCGGGGTCCTTGAAGTAGATCGACCAGGCGTTGCCGTGGCTGACCGGGCGCATGTCGGTGGCGCCGAGCGCCAGGGAACGCTTGTGCACCTCGCGCAGATCGGCCAGCAAGTCGACCATGAACGACATCTGCTGGATCGGATTGAAGCCCGACGTGTCCGGCCGGCCGGTGACCAGCACAAGCTGGTGGTGGTTCTCGCGGATTGCCGCTCATGAAGGTGAGGTGCATCCCGGCGCGCCCCTGGCCGTGGTCGGTCACCATCAGGCCGAGCACTTCGGTGTAGAAGCGTTCCATCTTCTCCCGGTCGTGACGTAGATGCCCATGTGGGCCAGCCGCGCGTGGATGTTCGCCATGGTCCATTCCTTCTGCCGCATCTGTGTGCAGACGTCCTCCAGCTCGGCGGTTTTCGCAAGCGGTCCGGTCGCTGGATCGTGGCGTGGTGCGAACGAACGGGAAGGGCAGGGAACAGTGCCCTGGCCAGTCGTCACGCACACCACCCGCCGTTCAGGAGCAATCGGCATCCGCCACGGGGGAGTTCCGCTCCCGTGGCGGAAGTTTGGTCAACGATATTGTCTTATCACCGAGCCGGTGTCGTTACATAAGCACTTCGCTGTGATCATTACGATTTCTCCGTTTGATCAACGCCAATTACGCAGCACGGCGACGATCGTGCGTCCCTCGCGGTGCCAGACCCGCAGCAGCGCAAGCGGATCGGTGGGGATGGACGCGAAGACGACCCTCCCATGTGCGGGCGTTACCCCAGGCGCCGCCGATAGAGCGCGATCAGCCGCTCCCAGTGCCGCTCGGCGGCCGGCTTGTCGTAGCACCAGCGCTGCGGGAAGGCGAAGCCGTGATGGACGCCGGGATAGAGCTCGATCTCGCCCGCGGTGCCGGCCTGCGCGAACAGGCCGCGCAGTTCCTCGACCATCGGCAGCGGCGCCAGATTCGTCGTGCTCGGCGCAGGCGATGTAGAGCTCGCCCTTGATCCTGCCCAGTGACAGATGCGGGCTCTCCTCGGCGTCGCTGACCAGCCAGGTGCCGTAGAACGAGGCGGCGGCGGCAATGCGGTCGGGATAGCGCGCCGCGGCGGCCAGCGCATAGGGGCCGCTCATGCAATAGCCATGGCACGCCGACCGGGCCGTGCTTCACCGCCGCTCTGACGATCGACGAAGGCGAGCATCGCGGCGACATCGTCCATCACCGGCGGAATGGTCATCTTGGTGCGCACGGCGCGCATGCGCTCGCGCTCGGCGGTGCCCTGCTCCAGCACGTCGGGTCCGAAGATCGTGTCGCGGCCGGCGCGGTAGTAGAGATTGGGCAGCAGCACGTAATAGCCGACAGTGCCGAGCCGGCGGGCCATGTCGCGCAACTCCTCGCGGATGCCCGGCGCATCCATCAGCAGGAACACGGCTGGGAACGGACCGTCGCGCTCGGGATGGCAGATGAAGGTCTCCATCGAGCCTGCCTTGGTCGTGATGTCCAGCGTCTGCTCGATCATTGAACTGCCCCGTTTGCTCACCGGTTGGTGATGCGGCGATGTAGCCGAGTGGACATGGTCAACGGCCTGCTCGTCAACATTGGTGCCAGTGAACGCTGCGATCATTTCAATGTCACCATCAGGAGAGGACGAAGCCTGTTGTTGTGTGCCCCCGGCGATTCCGGCATCCTCCAACTGTCCCGGCCACCCGGCGCGGGAGAGAGCGGAGTCGATCCGCCGCCGAAGGCGCAACCGGCCCCCGGAAACGCTCAGGCAACAGGGACCGCGCCGGGATCAGGGATCTCTGGAAAGCCGGCAGGCGCGCACGCGCCCGCCGCACCGACGGAGTAAGGAGCCCAGGGCAGCACTGGCCTCTGAATCTCTCAGGTGCCGCGACAGAGGGGGGTCACCGGAACCGGCATGTCGCCGGCGCTGTGACCTTGCTGCGGAGCGAACCAGTGATCGAGAATGCGCTGCCAGACGACCCCACGCCCCAGGCCGCTGAAGACCACGCCGCTGGATGCCTGGCACCGCCGCCACGGCGCCCGCATGGTGCCGTTCGCCGGCTACGCCATGCCGGTGCAGTAACCAGCGGCGTGCTGGCCGAGCATCTGCATTGCCGCGCCGCAGGCGCGCGCTGTTCGACGTGTCGCACATGGGCCAGGCGATGCTGACCGGCGCCGCTGCCGCGGCCGCGCTGGAGCGACTGGTGCCCGGCGATCATGCTGGGCCTGAAGCCGGGCCGGCAGCGCTACACGCTGCTGACCAACGAGGCGGGCGGCATCATCGACGACCTGATGGTGGCGAATCTCGGCGAGGACCGCCTGTTCCTGGTGGTCAACGCCAGCCGCAAGGACGTGGACTTCACCCACATCGCCGCCAACCTGCCGGCCGGCGTGCGGCTTCGACCGCTCGAGGACCGCGCCCTGCTGGCCCTGCAGGGCCCGCCGCCGCCGCCGTCATGGCGCGGCTCGGCCCGGAGGCCGCCGCGCTGCCGTTCATGGGCATCGCCGCCGTCACGCTGGCCGGCATCCCCTGCCTGGTCTCGCGCTCCGGCTACACCGGCGAGGACGGGTTCGAGATTTCCGTCCCCGCCGACCGCGCCGAGGCACTGGCGCGAGCGCCTTGCTGGCCGAGCCCGAGGTCGCGCCGGCCGGCCTCGGCGCGCGCGATTCGCTGCGGCTGGAGGCCGGGCTCTGCCTCTACGGCAACGACATCGACGAACTGACCACGCCCGGTGGAGGCCGGCCTGACCTGGGTGATCGGCAAGCGCCGCAAGCATCGCGTGGGACTTCCCCGGCGCGGCGGCGATCCGCGACCAGCTCGACACGGCGCGCACCGCCGCCGCGTCGGCATCCGGCCGGACGGCCGCGCGCCGGCCCGCGCGCAGACCGACGATCGTCGCCGACGACGGCACCGCGGCCGGGACCGTCACCTCCGGCGGCTTCTGGCCCACGCTGAGCGCGCCGATCGCCATGGGCTATGTCCGCAAGGACCTCGCCGCCGACGGCACCGCGCCTGCACCTGATCGTCCGCGGCAAGCCGCTGCCCGCACGCGTCGTGCCGCTGCCCTTCGTCCCCCACCGCTACGCCCGCTGAAGAGGAACGTCCCGATGGCCAAAAGCCTCCGACATGCGTTACACCAAGGACCACGAATGGGTGCGGCTGGACGGCGACATCGCCACCGTCGGCATCACCGACCATGCGCAGGAAGCGCTCGGCGACGTGGTGTTCGTCGAGTTGCCCGAGATCGGCCGCGACGTCGCGGCCGGCGAAGCCTGCGCCGTGGTGGAGAGCGTCAAGGCGGCCTCCGACGTCTATGCGCCGCTGGCCGGCAAGGTCGTCGAGATCAACGAGACGATCGTCGACGACCCCTCGATCGTGAACAGGGACGCCGAGGGCGAGGGCTGGTTCTTCCGCATCGAGATCGACGACACCGATGCGTTCGAGGCACTGATGGATCGAGGCCGCCTACGAGCGAATACCTGGAGACGCTCGACTGATGGACGCACTCGCAGAACTTGCCGCGCTCGAGGCGGCGGACGGCTTCGTTTCGCGTCATATCGGCCCGTCGGAGTCCGACATCGCCGCCATGCTGCACGCGGTCGGCGCGGCGACGCTGGATGAGCTGGCGGCGAAGACGGTGCCGCCGGCGATCCGTACCAACCAGGCGCTCGACCTGCCGCCGCCGATCGACGAGGCCGCGGCGATCGCCGAACTGCGCGCGCTGGCGGCGAAGAAACGTGCTGAAGAAATCGCTGATCGGCATGGGCTATCACGGCACGCTCACGCCGCCGGTGATCCTGCGCAACGTGCTGGAGAATCCCGGCTGGTACACCGCCTATACGCCGTACCAGGCGGAGATCGCGCAGGGCCGGCTGGAGGCGCTGCTGAACTTCCAGACGATGATCTGCGAACTGACGGCGATGGAGATCGCCAATGCCTCGCTGCTGGACGAGGCCACCGCCGCGGCCGAGGCGATGGCGATGGCGCACGCGATCAGCAGGACGAAGTCCGACGTGCTGGCGGTGGCGACCGACCTGCATCCGCAGACCCGCGCCGTGCTGGCGACGCGCGCGCGCCCGATCGGCATCCGGATCGTCGATGTCGCGCCGGGCGATCTGGCGGCGATCGGCGCGGCGCAGCCGTTCGCGCTGGTGCTGCAATATCCCGGCACGACCGGCGCGGTGCGCGAACTGTCGCCCGAGATCGGCGCCGCGCACGAGGCCGACGCGCTGGTGATCGTGTGCGCCGATCCGCTGTCGCTGGCGCTGCTGACGCCGCCCGGCGAGATGGGCGCCGATGTCGTGGTCGGTTCGTCGCAGCGCTTCGGCGTGCCGATGGGGTTCGGCGGCCCGCATGCCGGGTTCTTCGCCACACGCGATGCCTTCAAGCGGCACATGCCGGGGCGGCTGGTCGGCGTCTCGCTGGATGCCGCCGGCCAGCCGGCGATGCGGCTCGCGCTGCAGACGCGCGAGCAGCACATCAGGCGCGAGAAGGCGACGTCCAACATCTGCACCGCGCAGGTGCTGCTGGCGGTGATCGCCGGCTGCTACGCGGTGTGGCATGGGCCGGAGGGGCTGCGGCGGATCGCGCGCCGGGTGA
This sequence comes from uncultured Alphaproteobacteria bacterium, assembly GCA_963794185.1. Taxonomy (GTDB): domain Bacteria; phylum Pseudomonadota; class Alphaproteobacteria; order Acetobacterales; family Acetobacteraceae; genus JAMXLO01. Next base: position 19,403 of record CAWCDM010000111.1, read on the forward strand.
ACCTGCAGGCGCGGCTGCTGGCCGATGCTGCGCGGCGCGGCGGGCATCGGCTGCGTGCACGATGCGTTCTTCGACACGATCGCGCTGGAGACCGCGAGCGCCGACGCGCTGATGCAGGCGCGCGCTCGACGCGGGCTTCAACCTGCGCCGTATCGGCGATACGCGCGTCGGCATCGCGCTCGACGAGACGGTGACGCGCGACGAGCTGACGCGCTGGCCGCGGTGCTGGGCGGCGATCGTCGGCGGTGCCGACGCATCCATCCCGGCGGAACTGCTGCGCAACACGCCGTTCCTGGAGCAGGCGGTGTTCAACCAGCACCACGCCGAGCACGAGATGCTGCGCTACCTCAAGCGGCTGGAGGAGAAGGACATCGCGCTGAACCGCAGCATGATCCCGCTCGGGTCCTGCACGATGAAGCTGAATGCGGCGGCCGAGATGATCCCGATCACCCTGCCCGGCTTCGCCGACATCCATCCGTTCGCGCCGCGCCGACCAGACGCAGGGCTACGGCGAACTGATCGCGCCGGCTCGACCGAGTGGCTGAAGCGCGATCACCGGCTTTGCCGCGGTCTCGCTGCAGCCGAATGCCGGCTCGCAGGGCGAGTATTCCGGACTGCTGGCGATCCGCGCGTATCACGAGGCGCGGGGCGAGGCGCATCGCGACATCTGCCTGATCCCGTCCAGCGGCGCACGGCACCAATCCGGCGAGTGCGGCGATGGCCGGGCTGCAGGTCGTGGTGGTCGGCTGCGATCGCGACGGCAACATCGACCTGGCCGATCTGCGCGCGAAGGCGGACAAGCACGCCGGACCGGCTCGCGGCGCTGATGGTGACCTATCCAAGCACGCATGGCGTGTTCGAGGCGGCGATCCGCGAGATCTGCGACATCGTGCATGCGCATGGCGGCCAGGTCTACATGGACGGCGCCAACATGAACGCGCAGGTCGGGCTGACCAGTCCCGGCGGCGATCGGCGCCGATGTGTGCCATCTCAACCTGCACAAGACGTTCTGCATTCCGCATGGCGGCGGCGGGCCCGGTGTCGGGCCGATCGGTGTCGCGGCGCATCTCGCGCCGTATCTGCCGAACCATCCGCTGCGCGCGGATGCCGGGCCGGCGAGCGGCTTCGGCCCGGTGTCGGCGGCGCCGTTCGGCAGCGCGATGATCCTGCCGATCTCGTACGCGTATATCCGCATGATGGGCGCCGCGGGGCTGAAGCGCGCGACCGAGGTGGCGATCCTGAACGCCAACTACATCGCCGGCCGGCTGCGCGGGCATTATCCGGTGCTGTACACCGGGCCCGGCGGCATGGTGGCGCACGAGTGCATCATCGACTGCCGCGGCTTCCAGGCCGAGGCGGGCGTGATGGTGGAGGACATCGCCAAGCGCCTGATGGATTTCGGCTTCCACGCGCCGACCATGTCGTGGCCGGTGGCGGGCACGCTGATGATCGAGCCGACCGAAAGCGAGAGCAAGGCGGAACTCGACCGGTTCTGCGACGCGATGATCGCGATCCGCGGCGGAGATCGCCGCGATCGCCGCGGGCAGGCTGGACAAGGCGGACAATCCGCTGAAGCACGCGCCGCACTCCGCGCGCGAGGTGATGGCGGATGTATGGACACACGCCTATTCACGCGAGCAGGCGGCGTTCCCGCTGGCCGTGGGTGGCGGCGGCGAAATACTGGCCGCCGGTCAAGCGGGTGGACAACGTCTACGGCGACCGGAATCTGGTCTGCACCTGCGCGCCGCTGGAGGCGTATGCGCAGGCGGCGGAATAGCGCATGCATCAGAGCGACGCTGCCGTTGAAGGGCTGCGATACCAACCGGCCGAATGATTGACTCTATCGCGCAGCCCATGCGTCATGGCCGGCGACGGCCGGCCATCTACGTCTTCTGCTGATCCGAGCAAGCAAAGACGTGGATGGCCGGGTCAAGCCCACGGCTGTCCGGCAAGGATTTTGCTGTACAAATCACACGGCATTGATTCTACTCAGGTTCCGACGTTTGGCGACGTCACCGGACATGAGGAGGTCAATGCCGTGCCGCACGACAATAGCGTATTCCATTCGATGCTGAAGCTGGTTCCGTGGGACGCGTTCGAGGCAGCCGTCGAACAACATGCGACGCGGGTTCGCCCGCGCAGCTTCAGCGACAAGAGCCATTTGACTGCGATGCTCTATGCGCAGTTCGCCGGTGCTTCGAGCCTGCGCGAGATCGAGGCCGGTCTGCAAAGCCACGCCACGCGGCTGTATCATGTGGGCGCCCGCCCGCCGCGCCGCTCCAGCCTGGCCGACGCCAATCGTGACCGGCCGGTGGCGGTGTATTCCGATCTGCTGGCGGCCACCATCCAGCGCGCACATCGCGGGCTGCGCCGCGCCATGGACGGCGCGGTCTACCTGATCGACAGCACCAGCCTGACGTTGACCGCACGCAGCGCGACTGGGCGCGCTTCTCGGACCAGCTCTGCGCCGTCAAGACGCACGTGATCTACGATGACGCCGCCGACTGCCCGATATATGCCGTGGTCAGCACCGCCAACGTCAACGACATCACCGCGGCCAAGGCCATGCCCATCGTGCCTCACGCCACGTATGTGTTTGATCTTGGCTACTATGACTACGGCTGGTGGGCCGCGCTGGCGGCCGCCGAGTGCCGCATTGTCACCCGGCTGAAGTGCAACACGAAGCTGACCGTGACCCGCACGCTGCCGGTGCCGCCCGACGGTCCCATCCTGTCCGACAGCATCGGCACGCTGCCCGCGCGGCAGGCCTCCAGGCGTCGCAACCCGCTCCAGGTAGAGGTGCGCGAGGTGCGGGTGCGGATCGAGACCGGCAAGGTGCTGCGGATCCTGACCAACGATCTCAAGGCGTCCGCCCAGGAGATCGCCGACCTCTACAAGCGACGCTGGGGCATCGAGCTGTTCTTCCGCTGGATCAAGCAGACGCTGAAGATCACCCGCTTCCTCGGTACCTCCGACAACGCCGTGCGCATTCAGGTGGCCGTCGCCTTGATCGCCTTCCTGCTGCTGCGGATGGCACAGAAACTTCAGAGCACCATCAGCAGTCCGCTGGCCTTTGCGCGCATCATCAAGGCCAACCTCATGCATCTCAGGCGTCTTGACCAACTCGATCAACCGCCACACAGAGCCGTCGAATGTGCGGGTCAGGGGGTGCTTCGTCTGACGTGAAATCAGAACAATCTGGTATCGTAATATGGACAAGAACCATGCCGGACAGCCGTGGGTCAAGCCCGGCCATGACGATAGTGGCTCGAGGGCGCTCGAAAAGATTGTCGCGCTCAACAAGCCGATTGCCGGGCCAAGCCGTGCTATGGCGGTGAATGCAGCGCATGGATCACCGTCAACGAGAACCGGTTTAGGCGCGCAACGACAACGGCTGTTCGCCGAGCATGTCGGACAGGATCACGCTGCGCGCTTCGTCGAGATCGAGATGATGCGTCTCGATCATCGACGCCGCCTCGGCCAGGATCGCATCGACGTCCTGCATCAGCTTGAGCCGCTTGAACAGGTCCGGGCGGCGCAAGACCCATGCTCTCGCCGACAAGTTCCAGGAAATTGACGACCTCGAACGGCCAGTCGCGCTCGTGCGAGCATAGCTCGCGGTGACACGCGTGGTAGATGCCCGCCAACGTTGTGACGCCGGCATCCGCCGCGGCCTGAAGCTGGCTCTGATGAACCTGCCGCTTGTACGCCGGCAGCGGGTTCAGCGTATTGCACATCCAGCCGATGCGCGGCTGCTCCAGATCGACGAAATCGAGGCCGGGGATCGCCAGCAGGATGGCGCGCGCGGCGTCGCTCACGCCTTGGACGCCCGGATGCTCATGCAGACCGACGCGCTTGTTCACTGCGTGCTTCAGCAGCGGACGCAGTTCATCGAGCCGTGCCGCGAGGAACAGCAGGAACGGCTCCAGATCCAGCTTCGTGTCGGTCTTGCCCGGCACGACGATCTCGCCGAGCTGCACCTGGCAGGTCGGGCACCAGGACAGGACGCGATTGCCGGCGCCGGCCAGGCGCTCGACCGTGCGGTAGGCAATGCGGCCCGAGGTCGCCAGATCGCCGGCACGGAACTGCAGCACGCCGCAGCAGTGCGACGGCCCGCCCATCACCCGGTAGCGAATGCCCGAGCGCGTCCATGATGTCGAAGCAAAGCAGGGCGATGTGCGGCGTCTTCAGCAGATTGCAGCCGGTGTAGAAAACCACGTCCGGCACTTCGTCCGCGTCTTCGTCGGGGCGAAAGCGCGCCAGCAGATCGGGCGGCAGTTGCAGGCGCGACAGCACGCGCACGCCGGTCGTCATGCCGGTGAAGCGCGTGAAGCCGGTGCGCCGGCGATCGGCCGCCCCGGTCTGTCTTGCCGTGGCGAGGCGGGCCATCGCCAGCATGAACCGCGGGTTCACGCCATACTGACAGGCCGGAATGCAATGCCCGCTGCCGGTGCACACGGCGGCCCAGCGGGCGGACGCCTCCGGATGGTCCTCGCCGCGCAGGATCGCCAGCACGCCGGATGCCAGCGCCGATGGGTCGCTGGCATCGATCCCGGCGGGGTCCGGCATCGGGCAGACATCGACGCAGGCTCCACACGACGTGCAGCGCTCCAGGATTTCGGTCACGCGCGCATCAAGGGCCTGTTCGAGCGGGGCGGCGGTCATTGCATTCTCCTGAGTCAGATCCGCCGCAGGATTGCCGGTTGCTCCGACCGGAAGGGCGGATGATCGACCCGTCCGGGCAGCACATCCGGCCAGGCCCAGGTGGGCGTCGCGAACAGGCGCCGCATGGCGTCGAGGTCGCAATGGAACGGCGGCCCGCCCGACCCGTCGCATCTGCATGAACAGCACGAACAGCGATCCACCCGGACGCAGCCAGCGATGCAGCCGGCGCGCATAGTTGGGCCACAGGGCCGGCGGCAGCGCGCAGAGGCAGGTCTGGTCGTAGATCGCATCGAACGGACGGTCCGGATCCCAGGCGAACAGGTCCGCCTGCTCGACCCGCGCCGGGACCTTGATGCGATCGAAGCGTGCCCGCTGCGTCGCGACCGCGCGTTGGCGCCGCGTCCACCACCGTGACATCGAACCCGGCCTCGGCGAGCGCCAGAGGCTCCAGGCTGCGGCCGGCGCCAGGGACCAGGATGCGGCACGGCGCCAGCACGCCCGCACTCGCGCCAGCCCAGGAAGGCGGGATTCAGGCCACGGCGTTCCCAGCCGGTGGCGCCGCCCCGATAACGCTCTTCCCAATCGATTGCCTGGGTCTCGCTCATGGTGGTCGCTCATTGGCCCACGGCCTCCGGGAGAGCCATCCAGGCGGGGATGCGAGGCGACCAGTGTCGCTCCGCCGCATGTCAGCGTGTCACGCAGCGCCTCGATCCGCAGCACCGCCAGGCCCGACTGGTCACGGCCGGAGCGCATCGTCCCGACCTCCACGCCGTTCCGCAGCACCGGCGTGCCGGGCGGCGGCAGAGCGCCGCTCACCGACACCGGAACCAGGCGACGCTTGACCAGGCCGCGGTACTTGGTGCGCGCGGTCAGTTCCTGGCCCATGTAGCAGCCCTTGGTCCAGGATACGCCATTCAACTCGTCGAAGCCGGCTTCCAGCAGCACGGTCTTCTCCGCCTCCAGGTCGCGCGAGCCGTCGGGCAGGCCGAGCGCCAGCCGGTGACGATCCCAGTCCGCCTCGAATGCGGTGGCGGGCAGCGGCGTTGCGGACAGCAGCCGCCAGCCCGCCTCGGGCAGCCGCGGGTCGGTCGCGATGATCGCCTCCGACTGTCGGCGCGCCGTCCCAGGCGGCATAGACGCAAAGTTCGTCGGCCGCGCGCAGCGTCACCTTGGACCGCAGACGGAAGCGCGACAGGCGTTGCAGCAGCAGCGGCACCTGGGCGCGCTCGCAATCCAGCAGCAGGCGGTCGCCGTCCGCCAGGATGAAGAAGTCAGCCAGCCACTTGCCCTGCGGCGTCAGCAGCGCGGCCCACACCGCATCGGCCAGGCACCGCCTGCGTGACGTCGTTCGACACCAGCCCCTGCAGGAAGGTCACCCGATCCTCCCCGCCGACCTCGATCACGCCCCGTTCGGGCAGCGCTGCCAGTCGTGTCATGGTGAAAGAGTGGGCTTTGGCGCGGTAGCCCGCAAGAAGTGCTAGAGACAAGCTGGCGAATCGCGTAAGCCTGGGGCGGCTCTTGGGGCAGGGGCTGGCGATCGCTTAAGTAAGCAAGAATAACACGGATTACACGGATTAAGGCAAGGGAGTTCCACGAATTTAGAATGAACCACTCGGGTTGCCTTTTCTGGTCAAAGTGCAGTTCGCGAAGCGCTTGAAGTTCCATTCCGTGAAAATCGTCTGCCTTAATCCGTGTTAATCAGTGTTATTCTGGCTTACTGATTTGCTTGCAACCCACCTTCAAAGACAACCGGCGTGAGGGTCGCACAGGTGATGGCCGGTTCGCCCGCCGGCGGGGCGGAGCTGTTCTTCGAGCGGCTGACCATCGCACTGGCTGCGGCCGGTGAAACGGTCCTGCCGGTGATCCGCCGCAATGCGGCGCGGGCCGAACGGCTGGCTTCGGCGCGGGCGTTGCCGCGGTGCAGCTTGGTTTCGGCGGTCCGTTCGATCTGCTGACCGGCCGCCGCCTGCGCGCTGCGCTGCGCCAATTCGCCCCTCGCGTCGCGGTGGCCTGGATGAACCGCGCGGCACGCTTCACGCCGCGCGGCGACTGGGTGCTCGCCGGGCGGCTCGGCGGCTACTACGACCTGGCTACTACCGGCGCTGCGACCACCTGATCGGCAACACGCGCGGCATCGTCGATTGGATCGCGCGCCAGGGCTGGCCCGCCGCGACGGGTGCATCACCTGCCGAATTTCTCGCCCGACATGGCGAACGCCGCGCCGGCATCGCTCGGCCTGCCGAACGGCGCTCGGATCGTGCTCGCGCTCGGCCGGCTGCACCGCAACAAGGGCGTTCGACGTGCTGGTCCGCGCCCTGCCCGCCCTGCCCGGCGTGCATGCCGTGATCGCCGGCGAGGGCCCGGAACGCGCCGCCCTGCTCGCACTCGCCCGGGCGCGAAGGCGTCGCCGACCGCCTGCATCTGCCGGGCTGGCGCGCCGATACCGCCGCGCTGCTGGCCGCGGCCGATCTGCTGGTCTGCCCCTCCCGCCACGAGCCGCTGGGCAACGTGGTGATCGAAGCCTGGTCCGCCCGCCGCCCCGTGGTGGCCGCCGCGGCCGACGGCCCGCGCGAACTGATCACGTCCGGAACGCGACGGGATGCTGGTGCCGCCGGAGGACCCGAACGCGCTGGCCGCGCGCCATTGGCAGCCTGCTGGATGACCCGGCGCATGCATCGGCCCTGGCCGAAGCGGGGCGTGCTCCGCTACGAAGCGGAGCACGCCGAGGCGCCCGTCGTGGCGCGCTGGCGGCAGTTCCTCGCGACCGTGGAGAAGCCCTGATGTGCGGCATTGCCGGCCTGATCCTCGCCTCCGGCGCGCCGCCGCCCGATCCCGCCACGCTGTCGCGGCTGATCGATTCGCTGGCGCATCGCGGACCCGATGGCACCGGCCACGCGGTCGTCGGTCGCGTCGCGCTGGTGCACAACCGGCTGTCGATCATCGACCTGGTCGACCGGCGACCAGCCGCTGTTCGCCGGCCCGGCCACGCTGGTCGGCAACGGCGAGATCTACAATTACCGCGAGCTGCGCGTGGCGATGCCGGAGGTGAACTTCGCCACCAACAGCGACTGCGAGCCGCCGCTGCATCTGTGGCTGCGCGACGGCGCGGACTACGCGCAGCACCTGCGCGGCATGTACGCGATCGCCATCCACGAGCGCGTGCAGCGCACGGTGACGCTGACGCGCGATCCGTTCGGCATCAAGCCGCTGTACATCGCGCAGATCAGCGGCGGCCTGGCGTTCGCGTCCGAGCCGCAGGCGCTGCTGGAGGCGGGCCTGGTCGCGCGCGCGGTGCGCCCGGCGGCGCGCGAGGAGCTGCTGCAGCTGCAGTTCACCACCGGCACCGAGACGATCTTCGAGGGCATCCAGCGCCTGCTGCCCGGCGAGACGCTGACCTGCGCCGACGGCCATGTGCTGGACCGCCGGCGCGTGTCGCTCGTGCCCGAGGGCGGTCCCGAGAACATCGACGAGGACGCGGCGCTGGCGCGGCTCGATCGCGCGCTGGAGGAGAGCGTCGATCTGCATCAGCGCAGCGACGTGCCGTACGGCATGTTCCTGTCGGGCGGCATCGACAGCTCCACCTTGCTCGCGCTGATGGCGCGGCTGAACAGCCAGCCGGTGCTGGCCTTCACCGCCGGCTTCGACGCGCCGGGTGCGGCGGACGAACGCGAGCACGCCGCGACGGTGGCGAAGGCGCTGGGCGCGCAGCACGAGACGATCGAGATCACCGAGCAGATGGTCTGGCAGCATCTGCCGGAGATCGTCGCCTGCATGGACGATCCGGCGGCGGACTATGCGATCATCCCGACATGGTTCCTGGCGCGGCGCGCGCGGCAGGACGTGAAGGTGGTGCTGAGCGGCGAGGGCGGCGACGAGATCTTCGCCGGCTACGGCCGCTATCGCAGCGCCATGAGGCCGTGGTGGCTGGGCGGGCGGACGATGTGGGCGCGCGGCAGCTTCGACCGGGTGGACGTGCTGCGCGCGCGTCCCTCGGCCTGGCGCGACGGCATTGCCGCGGCCGAGGCCGCAGGCGGCGGAGGGCGGCCGCTCGCGGCTGGCGGCGGCGCAGGCGACCGACATGGCCGACTGGCTGCCGCACGATCTGCTGCTGAAGCTGGATCGCTGCCTGATGGCGCACGCGGTGGAGGGGCGCACGCCGTTCCTCGATCCCGGCGTCGCGAAGGCGGCGTTCCGCCTGCCGGATGCGATGAAGCTGCGCGACGGGCTGGGCAAGTGGATCCTGCGCAAGTGGCTGGAGAAGCATCTGCCGGTGGCGCGGCCGTTCGCGCCGAAGCAGGGCTTCACGGTGCCGGTCGGCGAATGGATCAAGGGCCAGGGCTCGCGGCTCGGGCCGCTGGTGGCGGCGCAGCCGGGCGTGGCCGAGATCGCCGATCCGGCCAAGGTGCGTGCGCTGTTCAGCGACATCCGTCGCTGGCGGCACGGGTTCGCCGGCCTGGAAGCTGCTGTTCTACGCGCTCTGGCACCGCCGCCATATTCTTGGGGCTGCCGGCGGCGGGGGACGTGTTCGAAACGTTGGCGGCGGTGTGAGTGGCATCACATCATTTGGTCAATGATACGGCGGACGCCGAGTTCGCTTGGGATGCCGTCATAGAACAAGCCAAGTATGTCAACCACACTGTCCGCCGCGGTATCATGGACCAGGACATGCCGCGGCCGACGCACGCGATCCGAACGATAAGGCGCACGGCGCCTGCTGTGCCGGATGTGGTAAATGCGCAGGGCGCCTTCGATTTGCCTTGACCCATTGCGAACAGGATCATCGGCGACATCCTGCATCGCGGCGATGACGAGGGCAGCGTAACGGTCACGTCCGGAGTTCGCCCTGAACCCTGCAGACTGTTCGCTAGGATCTGGGCAAGCTGTGTCTCGGCTGGCCTCGATAACCTCCACTCAGCCACGCCTACGCCGGTCGCTTGCCGGCTTTGGGTCGATCCGGCCGGTGACGCGGCGGAACAGGGCATTACGCGCCGCGCTTCCGTCGATCAACGCGTATTCGCCGCGACTGATCGCTTCGCGGCCTTCGCGAGCGATGTCACGAATCATTTCGATGCACGCCTGCTCCGCCGCAAGCTCCGATTTGTACCGGCGCAGTGCCTCGCGGACCACTTCGCTCGCATTTTGATGTCGGCCGCTCGTTACTTGCCGGTCCACGAACGACGCCAGGTGGTCCGTCAAGCTAACATTTCGGGCCGCCATGCCTTCGTCCAATCGTGTTGCGCTGCGATGTCAAACCTTGACATAGACAGGCTCTTTGTCAAGGTGGAGCGATCGGCCGCGGCAGACGCGTGACCTCCAGCCATCCCAAGTGCTACCTGCTGGTCCAGGCTGTGGAGGGAATCGCTATGCCGGCACATTTCGACCTGCTGATCCGCGACGGCGATTGCGTGCTGCCCTGGGGCGTGGAGCGCACCGACGTCGGCGTGCGCAACGGCCGCATCGCCGCCCTCGGCGTCGCTGTCGGACGCGACCGCCGACGCAGACGATCGATGCCGCGAACCTGCACGTGCTGCCCGGCCTGATCGACCCGCACGTGCATTTGCGCGACCCCGGCGACAGGCGGTCGAAACCATCCCCACCGGCACCAAGGCCGCCGTGCTCGGCGGACTCGCGGCGGTGTTCGACATGCCGAACACCGCGCCGTCGATCACCGACGCGGACCGCCTGGCCTGGAAGCAGGAATACGTCGAACGCGAAGTCGTGGTGCGACATCGGCCTCTACGTCGGCGGCACCAAGCAGAACATTCCCGAACTTGCGCAGCTGGAACTCGGCCGCGGCGTGTGCGGCGATCAAGATCTTCGCCGGCAGCTCGACCGGCGACCTGATGGTGGAGGACGACGAGCACCTGGAACGCGTGATGCGCTCCGGACGCCGGCGCATCGCCTATCACTCCGAGGACGAATATCGGCTGCAGGCGCGCAGGCACCTGTTCAAGACCGGCGATCCGTATCGTCGCCACATGGAATGGCGCGACGAGGAGACCGCGTTCCTCGGCACGCGCCGCCTGATGGCACTGGCGCGCGCAGACCGGGCGGCCGGCGCATATCCTGCACGTCTCCACCGCCGAGGAACTCGACTACCTGAAGGACTTTCGCGACATCGCAACCTGCGAGGTGCTGGTGAACCACCTGACCCAGGTGGCGCCGGATTGCTACGACAGCGCTGGGAGGCTTCGGCGTGATGAACCCGCCGATCCGCGGGCCGCGCCACCTGGAGGCGGCCTGGCGCGCGATCAACGACGGCACGGTGGACACGATCGGCTCCGACCACGCGCCGCATCGCGCGCGACAAGAAGCTGCTGCCGTGGCCGGATTGCCCCGCCGGGCCTGACCGGCGTGCAGACGCTGGTGCCGGTGATGCTGAACCACGTGAACGCCGGCCGGCTGTCGCTGACGCGCATGGTCGACCTGATGTGCGCCGGGCCGGCGCGGGTCTACGGCGTGGTCGGCAAGGGCCGGCTGGCCGCGGGCTACGATGCGGACTTCACCCTGGTGGACATCAAGCGCCGCCGGCGCATCGAGGAATCCTGGATCGTCTCGCCCTGCGGCTGGACGCCGTTCGCCGGCATGGACATCACCGGCTGGCCGGTCGCCACGATCGTGCGCGGCCAGACGGTGATGCGCGAAGACGAGGTGCTGGGCGCGCCGATCGGCCGGATGGCGCGGTTCGTCGGATAGTGCACGCGTTTCGCGCAACCGTGCGTTCCGCCAGCGCGTATAGGCGCGGCGGAGGTCGGAAATGGATGAACGCATATTGAGCGGGTTCATGTTTATCGTGCTGAGTGCCATATTCGGCACCTACGGCATGTGGTCGCTGCTTGTCGCATATCGCACCGGCGACCGGACAGCATGGACCGACATGGCACTCCAAGGCGGCCTTGGAGCCATCGCCAGTGGGATTTTCGCCGACCTTGCGACGCAGTTGATGAGCTGACGCGCTCACCACTGGCTCAACCACAGATCCTTGTCCGCATCGAACTGATCCCGCCGCGCGGCCCGCCTCTCTTCGTTCATCGCCCGCCGTGAGATTTCGGCTCCCTCGCTATCTCCCTGCTTCTCCAGGATTTCCGCGGCGGCTTCATGTTGCCTGGCAAGCGCATCGTGCGTTTGTGCCTGGCGCGCATAATCGGCGGCCCAGCGGTATAGTCCGACGGACCAGGCGTTGCACAACCCGCCGTGAAGGACACAAGAATCAGCGGCATACACCGCAGCCATTCAGTGGTCATTGTCCGTCTCCGCTGAGCCGGAAAGGGTTCCGCATTGAGAAGGTCGTGATGAGCCGCAGGTTCCGCTGCCTCGAAGAAATCACTTTGTGATCAGGCACTGAGGCTCATTCGCCTCGGTAAATGACGGACCGGGCCGGCCCACCGCAATGTGTTCTGCGGTTTCCGCGCCCGTGCAAAAACCCGAGGCCGTCGTCGTCCCTTTAAGCACGCGATGCCCAACCGCTTGGCCCAACCGCTCGGGCCGCAGTCTCTTGATGGGCCGAAACGGTTTGAGGTGGTGGAGCTGATGGGCATTCCAGAGCGGCTCGAGGAACTCAAGCGGGAGCTCGCACTGAACACCGGCAACGGGAGCAGGCGAACCGGCGGCGAACCGGATGATCGCGGCCGCGACGCAGAGCATCCGGGAAAGATCCCCGCAAAAGGGTGGCTGGACGTAATGTGGCGGTCGTGGGGTGAGATATCCGAGGCCAACCTGTTTCTCGTCGCTGGCGGCGTCACATACGCGATCCTTCTCGCCCTGTTTCCCGGACTGGCCGCGTTGGTCGCGCTCTACGGACTGGTGCTGATCAATCCCAGGTGGAAAAGCAGGTGAGCGCGCTGTCGGGCGCGCTGCCGGCGCAAACACAGCAAATGCTGATCGATGAGTTGCACAAGCTCGCCGGTGCATCCAACGGAACACTCGGTGTGAGCGCAGTCCTGGGACTGCTGCTGGCCCTCTGGAGCGCCTCTCGCGGAATGAGCGGCATGATGACCGCGCTCGACATTGCCTATGAGGAAAAGAGACCCGCGGTTTCCTGAAATTGAACCTGTTGGCCATCGGGCTCACTGTCGCGCTGACGCTCGGCGGGCTCGTGGTGATTGCGCTGGTGGCCGTGCTGCCGGCGGTGCAGCTTATCGGCGTCGGAAGCGTCACCAAGTGGCTTCTGCGCTCGTTGGAATGGCCGCCTGCTGGTGTGCGTCGTTTTGCTGGGTCTGGCGGTGCTCACGGTACGCGCCAAATCGGGCAAAGCCGCAGTGGCGATGGTCTCGCCGGGCGCGATCGTCGCGACCGCGCTGTGGATCGTCGCTTCGATCGCCTTCACCGTAGATGTGGCGAACTTCAACAGCTACGACAGAACCTATGGTTCGCTGGGCGGCGTGGTCATCCTCCTGACCTGGCTCGACCTGTCGGCGCTGACGGTCCTGATCGGGGCGGTCATCGACGCCCAGTCTGAAATGCAGACGCGAAGGGACTCGACCGATCCGCCGTGCAAGCCGATGGGGCAACGCGGAGCGCGTGCAGCGGATACCCTGGGACCGATCAGAAAGTGAGTGAGCGCATGATGATGACCCATGATGAGCAGATCAATCGGCTGAACTGGCGATTGAGCCGACAGAGCGGTGGGCCGCTCGACGTCATTGCCAAGCAGGCCGTGGGATCGGCGGCAGTCGCGCTCCGCGCGGTCACGACGTGGCTGCGCGAGTTGACGCAGGAACGGCCGCTGATTGCGCTGCTGCTATCCTTTGAAGCGGGATACGCCGTCGCAAGGCTGGGACGCAGACATGCGCAGCGTTAATCTGTTGCGGATCGCCATCGAGGCCGAAACACTGCGGCTTCGCCACATGCTGCGGCGGCACGGGACGCGCGCGGCCCTGGGCATGGTGGCCACCATTTCGCGTTCAGCGTGCTCGTGCTGTGCGATGTCGCCGGATGGCAGGTGCTTCGCCTCTATGTGGCGCCGCTCTATGCGACCCTCATTCTGCTTGGCGTCAATCTTGTGCTTGCGATCGCCTTTACGCTGCTCGCTGTCAGATCGTCGCCGAGCCATGCCGAGCGGGAGGCGCTCATGATTCGCCGAGCAGGCATTGCAGGGAGCGCAGGGGTCGCTGGCTCTCGCCGCATCGGTGCCGTTGCGGCCAATTTCCTTCGCCTTGGGCGCAGGCGCGAATCGCGATGGTGGGGCTTGCGCAGCGCGTCGGACCGATAAATACCCGCCGCTGATCAGGCAGTGGCGGCCCTGATGAACGAAACCTGCTGCGGCGATGGCGCGACGCCCGTCGGTCAATTGCTGGTGGAACAGCGGCCACGCATGGATCATGTGCGGCCAGACCTCCAGCGTGACCCTAAGGTCCGCCGCGCCGGCCCGCGCGGCAAGCGCGATCGAATCGTCGAGCAGGGTCTCGGCACTGCCGACCTGAATGAGCAGCGGCGGCAACCCGTGAGATCGGCGTGCAGCGGGGCGGCAAGCGGCGTCCGCGGCGCATCCCGCCGAGATACCAGCCGGCCAGTTCCAGGATGTATTGCTTGCTGATCATCGGGTCGATCGCAGCCTTGCTGCCATAGCTCTCGCCCGCGCCTCCATGTCCACCCAGGGCGAAATGCACCAGCCGCACGCCGGCAACGGCAGGCCGCGTTCCCGCAGGGAAACCATCATGGCGAGCGTCAGTCCGCCACCGGCACTGTCGCCGCCGATCGCTATCCGGCTCGGCTGCACGCCTTGCGCGAGCAGCCAGCGATAGGCCTTGAGCGCATCATCGAGCGCCGCCGGAAACGGATGCTCCGGCGTGCGCCGGTAATTGATCGCGAGGGTTCGCGCCTGCGCCGCCCGGCCGGTCTCCGTCACCATCGCGCGGTGGCTGGCGATCGAGCCGGCGGAGAAGCCGCCGCCGTGAAGATAGAGCAGGACGCGGGCGCCATCCGCGCCAGGTGCTGCGCTCCACTCCGCTGGCACGCCGTCGGCATTTGTTGGCTCAAGGCGGATATCCTCGGCAGTCGGGTACGCGTTGCCCAGAGCGTCAAGCGCTCGCGGCGTTCGGCGACGCTGGCCGGGCGCGGACGCGACGTGAGCAGCGCCCGCAAAGCCGCGATCTCCTTCTCGCTCATTGTGTTGCTCCGACAAAGATCAGTACCAAGGAGATCATGCCACGACCGTAATCCCCGCGAACACGGGTAACCAGGCGTGCGGCAGTTTGAATAAGGCCCATAGGTTCCCGCTTTCGCGGGAATGACATGAGGATAGACAGGATGCCATGCGTGGTCACCCATGACGGCTGGCGTGGCGCCCTTGATCGTGTCGGCGCCCCTCTCCACGCTTATGATGCCGCTCGAACAGACTATCTGGCCAGGACCATGCATATGGGTACTGTGGATGTCGAGCGGTACCGGCGCCCGAAGTCGGCCGCGGCGCCGCCGACCGGGCCGGCGAAAGTGCCGATCGGTGACTGAGGCCTGGACCATTGGCGGCCTGCTGCGCAGCCTTGCGGAGCGCCGCAGGCACCCGGCAGTGCTTGTCCCGGCGCAGACAGGCACCACGATGCTGGACTGTGGGACGCTGGCGGATAACGCCACGGCACTTGCCCGCGGTTCGATTTGCAGGGGTATCGCCGGCGACCTCCGTTGTGCTGTGGGCGCCGAACAGCCCAGAGTGGATTGCCGCGTCCTTGGCGGTTCTGGCCGCAGGCGGTGTGCTGGTGCCGGTGGACGACACCGCCGACGCGGCGCAATTCGCCCTGGCAGTGGATATCAGCGATGCGGCGCTGGTCTTCACCGCGCAAGGCCACCTCGCCGCTGTGCAGGCTTGCATTGGCGCGCACGACAGGCAGGTTTTTCTACTCGAACTCTGCCAAACCGACCGGCCTAGCACCGTCTTGGAGAGCGCTGCTTCGACATCAGGGCGATGCGCTGCCCGCACCTTCGGATGACATGCCGGCGGCTCTGCTCTTCACGTCCGGCACGACAGGCGCGCCGAAGGCATTTCATTTGACCCACCGGAACATCGCTTCAAACGTGGCTGCGCTGGCGGCGCTGCGCATAGTGGGCAGCGAGGATCGGGCACTGCTCCCGTTGCCGCTGCATCACGCCTACCCGTTCATCGTTGGCACGCTCAGCACGCTCACCCTGGGGACAACCATCATCCTGCCCGCCGACATCTCCGGGCCAGCTATCCTGAAGGCGCTGCGCGACGGACGGGCCACGACCATCATCGGCGTACCGCGGCTCTACGACGCCATTATCGGCGCGATCGACTTCCGTATCGCGATGCGAGGATGGTTTGCTCGCGCCGGCTTGCATGGCCTGCTGCGCGCGGTCGCGCGGCTGCAGAAACTGACCGGCGTGCCGTTCGGTCGCGTGTTGTTTGCGCCGATCCGCCGGGCAGTTGCTCCAAGCCTCCGCATTCTTGTCTCGGGCGGTGCCAGACTGGAATGCGCAGACGGCGGATCGGCT
This sequence comes from uncultured Alphaproteobacteria bacterium, assembly GCA_963794185.1. Taxonomy (GTDB): domain Bacteria; phylum Pseudomonadota; class Alphaproteobacteria; order Acetobacterales; family Acetobacteraceae; genus JAMXLO01. Next base: position 35,516 of record CAWCDM010000111.1, read on the forward strand.
CGAGGCACTTGGATGGACGGTGCTGGCCGGATACGGTCTGGCCGAAACCGCTTCGCTGTTTACCGGCAACCGGCCGCGATCGCGCAAACGGGGCAGTGCCGGGCAGCCTCTCGCGGCAGGCGAGATACGCATCGCTCATCCCGACGAGAACGGAATCGGCGAGGTCGAACTACGCGGTCCCTCCGTCACGGCGGGCTACATCAACGATACCGACGCCAACCGCAGCGCATTCACGGCCGATGGATGGTTCCGCACGGGCGATCTTGGCTACGTTGACCGTGACGGATTCCTGTTCGTCACCGGCCGCGCCAAGGAAATTCTGGTGCTCGGCGGCGGCAAGAAGGTGAATCCGGAAGATATCGAGCGCATCTACGGCGCGGCGCCGCAGTTTCTGGAAATTGCAGTGCTGGAGGAACAGGGAGCGCTGGTCGCGCTTGTCCGACCGGACCTGGCAAAGCTGCACGACATGGGTTCGACCAACATCCACGACGGCGTGCGTATCATCCTGGCGGAACTGGCGCGGGAGCTTCCGTCGTACGAGCGACTGTCTGGCTTCGCGCTGACGGACCAGCCGCTGCCGCGGACCCGGCTCGGCAAATATCGCCGCTTCATGTTGCACGATCTCTACGTCCAGGCCTTGTCCGGCAGCCGCAGGCGCACCGCTCGGGCGCCGGACGCCGAGGATGCCGGCTTGCTCGCGAAACCTGTCGCGCGAGATGTCTGGGATCTTCTGCGGCAGCGTTACCCTGCTGGCGCCATCGATCTGGATCAAGCCCGGCGTTGGATATGAACCTGGAGCTACTTTCGCGTGGATGGAGCTCACGGTCGAATTGGCGGAACGGTTCGGCGTGCATCTGACGGACGCCGATATTGCTGGGATCAACACGGTGCGGGACCTGCTGAAGTTCTGCGTCGGGCGGCAGGGCGGTGCCGGCCTGGCGGCTTCGACCGGCGAGGCGCCGGCAATCGCCGAGGACATCGAACGCTGGCTTGCGCCGACGGGCCCACTGCTGACCGCTGTCGGCGTGTTTCTTTACAGGCTTGAACTGGCTGACAATGCACGCGGCGTTCCGGCTGCGCCTCACCGGCAGCGAGAACCTGCCGGCGGAAGGACCTTCGTTCATCGCGCCAAATCACGTCAGCTACCTCGACGCAATGGCGATTGCCGCCGCACTGCCATTATCGCGGATGCGACAGATCTACTGGGCCGGTGACATCGTACTCTGTTCTCCAGCCCCGCCAGCCGCGTGCTGTGCCGCGCGATCCACCTGTTCCCGGTGGACGAGAGGCATCCCGGCGCGGCGGTGCGTTCCGCGGCGCGGGTATCGGAGGCGGGATATGCGCAGGTATGGTTCCCAGAAGGCTGGCGTTCACCGGACGGCCGGCTGGCAACGGGTTCCTCCGGGATTGGCCAACTGCTCCTGGCGCGCGCGTGCGCCCGCGGTGCCTGCCTGGATCGGTGGCACCTTCGAAGCGCTGCCGCGCGGCAAGCACATTCCCAGGTTCCGGCAGGTGACAGTGACGTTCGGGGCGCCTGTGGACCCGGAGAGACTGCTCGTGGAAGGCACCGGCCGCACGGACGAAGAACGCGTCGCGCGCGGACTGCGCGATCGCGTGGCGGCCGTTGCGTCGAAGGCGGGGGCGATCGCGTCCTACGCCGCTGCGCGCACCGGCTGCGCCGCCGCAGCCTTGATCATGTCGGCGCCCTTTTCGGCGATCATGATGACCGCGGCGTTGGTGTTGCCGGACACCAGGGTCGGCATGATCGACGCGTCGATCACGCGCAGCCCCGCGATCCCGTGCACGCGCAACTCATCGTCCACCACCGCCATCGGATCGTGGCCCATCTTGCATGTGCCGGTCACGTGGTAGGTGGTCTGGCCGTTGATCCGTGCGAATTCCAGCCACTCGTCATCGGTCTGAACCTGATCGCCGGGGTTCATCTCGAACGCGCGGTACCTGTCCAGCACCGGATTGTTGATGATCCGCCGGCCGATCTTCATGCCCCGCGATCACGCGTCTGACGATCCAGGTCCTCGGCCAGGAAGTTCGGCCGGATCGCCGGTGCCGCCAGCGGATCGGCCGACTTCGCATGGATCGAGCCTTTCGATTCCGGGCGGCACTGATAGACCGTCAGCGTCATGCCCGGCTCGCGCTCCAGCACGCGCGTTGCCGCCGTCGCGTAGCTGGCGTGCGCGAAGTGGTACTGCACGTCGGGTTCCTCGAGTTCCGGCCGTGTCCTGGCAAATCCATAGACGATGCCGGCGGTGAAGGTCAGCACGCCACGCCGCTGCGTGTAGTATTTGACGATCTCCTTCGCGAACGCGAGGCCGCGTGTCTGCTCGTTCAGCGTCACCGGCAGCTTCACCCGCCAGTTCATGCGCGGGGCGAAGTGGTCGCGGTAGTTCTCGCCGACGCCGCGCAGCTCATGCCTCACCTCGATGCCGAGCGATTGCAGCAGGTCCGGCTGGCCGATGCCGGACAGTTCCAGCATCTGCGGCGACTTCACCGCGCCGGCCGACAGGATGACCTCGCCGCCGCAGCGCGCCTGGTGCGTCTGGCCGTGCTGGCGGTATTCGACGCCGACCGCGCGCTTGCCCTCGAGCAGGATGCGTGTCGTGTAGGCCTCGGTCTCGACGCGCAGGTTCGGGCGACTGCGCGCCGGGTCGAGGAAGGCGCGCGCGGTGGACCAGCGCCGGCCGTTCTTCTGGGTCACCTGGTAGTAGCCGAAGCCTTCCTGGTTGCCGTTGTTGTAGTCCGGGTTGCGCGGATAGCCCTCGGCGACCGCCGCGTCGATGAACGCATCCAGCAGTTCGGCGCGCTCGATCATGTCGGCGACGTTCAGCGGACCGCCACGTCCGCGCGTTTCGTCGCCGCCGGGCTCGAAGTGCTCGGACTTGCGGAAATACGGCAGCACCGATTCGTACGACCAGCCGCGATTGCCGAACTGCGCCCAGGTGTCGTAGTCGAGCGGATTGCCGCGGACATACAGCATGCCGTTGATCGAGCTCGACCCGCCGAGCGTCTTGCCGCGCGGAATCGGGATGGAGCGGCCCTTGACGTTGTCCTCCGGCTCGGTGGCAAAGTTCCAGTTGTAGCGCGGGCTGTTGAGCAGCTTGGTGAAGCCGACCGGGATGGTGATCCACATGGAATTGTCCTTCGGCCCGGCTTCCAGCAGCAGCACCTTGTTGCGCGGGTTCTCGCTCAGCCGGTGGGCCAGCACGCAGCCCGCCGATCCGGCGCCAATGATGATGTAGTCGTAGTCGGCCATGTCGGTTCCCCCTATTGGCGCGCATGCTACCGGGTGGGAGCGCTTGCCTCAACACGATGTGCGGGAGAGGATGCGAGCGGGGACAGTAACGTTGCGCTTTTCGCTCTATGGCCTGATGCGCCATGCGTTTGGCGGGACCGCCTGGCCGGCGCAGTGGCGCTCGCCCGAGCCGCGGGCGGCGTATGACGTGGTGATCGTCGGCGCCGGCGGGCACGGTCTGGCCACGGCGTATTACCTCGCCAAGGAGCACGGCGTGCGCAACGTCGCGGTGCTCGAGCGCGGCTGGCTCGGCGGCGGCAATACCGGGCGCAACACCACGATCATTCGGTCGAACTACCTGTGGGACGAGAGCGCCGCGCTCTACGAGCATGCGCTGAAGCTGTGGGAAGGTCTGTCGCAGGAGCTGAACTACAATGTCATGTATTCGCCGCGCGGCGTGTTGATGCTGGCGCATTCGGTGCACGACGTGCAGGTGTTCAAGCGCCACGTGCATGCCAACCGGCTGAACGGCATCGACAACGAGTGGCTGACGCCGCAGCAGGCGAAGAGCGTTCTGTCCGCCGCTGAACATTTCGTCCGAGCTGCGCTATCCGATCCTGGGCGCCGCGCTGCAGCGGCGCGGCGGCGTGGCGCGTCATGATGCGGTGGCCTGGGGGTATGCGCGCGCGGCCAGTGCGCTCGGCGTGGATATCATCCAGAACTGCGAGGTCACTGCGATCAGCCGCGCGCCTTCCGGTGTGGCGAATGCGGTCGAGACGACGCGTGGGCGGATCGCTGCGAAGAAGATCGCGGTGGTTGCGGCCGGCCATACCAGCGTGGTGATGGCGATGGCCGGCGTGCGCATGCCGATCGAGAGCTACCCGTTACAGGCGCTGGTATCCGAACCGGTGAAGCCGGTGCTGCCCTGCGTGGTGATGTCCAACAGCATCCATGCCTACATCTCGCAGTCGGACAAAGGCGAGTTGGTGATCGGCGCCGGCACGGACGCCTATGTGTCCTACAGCCAGGCAGGCGGCCTGCATGTTTCTGCCCATACGCTGGAGGCGATCTGCGAACTGTTTCCCACGTTCCGCCGCCTGCGCATGCTGCGCAACTGGGGAGGCATCGTGGATGTCACGCCGGACCGTTCGCCGATCATCGGGCTGACGCCGGTGCCGGGGCTGTTCGTCAACTGCGGCTGGGGCACCGGGGGCTTCAAGGCGACGCCCGGGTCAGGACACGTGTTTGCCGCGACGATTGCGCGTGACGAGCCGCATCCGATCGCCGCACCGTTCACGCTCGATCGGTTCCGCACCGGCCGTCTGATCGACGAGGCCGCGGCAGCCGCTGTGGCGCACTGATGCTGCTGATCGCCTGCCCCTGGTGCGGCGCGCGACCGGAGAACGAATTCCGCTACGGGGGCGAGGCGCATATCGCCCGCCCGCGCGATCCGGGTTCCGCTGGACGAGCAGGCATGGGCGGAATTTCTTTACATGCGCACCAATCCGAAGGGTGTGCACTACGAGCGCTGGCGCCATATCCACGGTTGCGGCCGGTTCTTCAATTGCGTTCGAGATACGGTCAGCGACCGCATCCTTGCCACCTACAGACCCGGCGATCCGAAGCCGGAATTTCGCGGGCGATGACTGGCGCGTTCCGCACCCCGGCAGGCGGTCGGATCGACCGCGCGCAGCCGCTGTCGTTCAGTTTCGACGGCAGGCAATTCGCCGGTTGCCAGGGCGACACGCTCGCGTCCGCGCTGCTGGCCAATGGGGTGCATCTGGTCGGGCGCTCGTTCAAGTACCACCGGCCGCGCGGGATTTTATCGGCTGGATCAGAGGAGCCGAATGCGCTGGTGACCATCGACCGCGGGCCCGGACGCGTCACACCGAACCAACGCGCAACGCAGCAGGAGCTGTACGCCGGGCTGCGATCGCGCAGCCAGAACAATTTTCCGACTCTCGCGTTCGATCTTGGCGCAGTCAGCGACACGCTGGCGCCTTTGATCCCCGCGGGCTTCTACTACAAGACCTTCATGTGGCCCCGTGCGTTCTGGCGGCATCTCTACGAGCCTGCCATCCGCGCCGCCTCCGGTCTCGGGCGTGCGCCGACGGCGCCCGATCCCGATCGCTATGCGCAGCGCTTCGCCCATTGCGACGTGCTGGTGATCGGTGCCGGGCCGGCGGGACTTGCTGCCGCACTCGCCGCATCGGCCCGGGGCGCGCGCGTGATAATTTGCGATGAGCAGGCCGAGCTGGGCGGATCGCTGCTCGCCGAGACCGAGGCCAGCATCGATGGCAAACCGGCCACTGTCTGGCTGAGTGAAGCGGTTGCAGAGCTGGCTCGGCAACCGGACGCGATGCTGCTCTCCCGCACCACAGCGTTCGGCTGGTTTCCCGACAACATGCTGGGGCTGGTCGAGCGGGTCACCGATCATCTGGCACGGCCTGATGGGAACTTGCCGCGCGAACGGCTCTGGCAGGTACGCGCAAAGCAGGTCGTGATCGCCACCGGAGCGATCGAACGGCCGCTGGTATTTCGAGGCAACGACCGGCCCGGTGTCATGCTGGCAGACGCCGCACGGGCCTATCTCGCGCGCTACGGGGTCAGGGTGGGCACGCGCGTGCTGATCGTTACCGCCGATGACAGTGCTTATGCGGCGGTGTCAGCATTGCGTGGCGCCGGCATGTCGGTCGTTGCCATCGCCGATCTGCGGGCGGTACCGAAGCGACACCACCGCGTGCATCCAGCGCGCCGGTATATACCGGGACGCACGTGGCCGCGACCAAAGGGCGTCTGCGGATCACCGCCGCCACCTTGTCCAATGGCGAGACCGTTCCATGCGACGCGTTGTTGATGTGCGGCGGCTGGACGCCGTCGGTGCATCTGTTTTCACAATCGCGCGGCAGGGTTCGCTTTTACGAACGGCTGGGTGCGTTCCTGCCAGACCAGTCCATTGCGCACGAACGATCCGCCGGCGCGTGCAACGGCACGTTTGGACTCGCGGCCTGTCTGGCGGAGGGCTATGCCGCGGGAGATCAGGCCGCGAAAGCCCGTCGGTTCGTCGTGACCGGCACGACTGAGAGCCAGCCGCGCGACGCACAGGTGCCTGCTGCTGCGCACGGCAAGGCCTTCGTCGATTTCCAGAACGATGTCACAGCCAAGGATCTTCGCATCGCCGCGCGCGAAGGCTTTCGCTCGATCGAACATGTGAAGCGCTACACCACGACCGGCATGGCGACCGACCAAGGCAAGACATCCAACATGAACGCGCTCGCCATCGTGTCCGATGTGCTGCGCCAGCCGATTCCGCAGATCGGGCACACGACATTTCGCATGCCCTACACGCCGGTGACCTTCGGCACACTCGCCGGCGCCGCGCGCGGCGCGCTGTTCGATCCGATCCGCCGAACGCCGATCCACGATTGGGCCGTCGCGCAGGGTGCGCTGTTCGAGGATGTGGGAACATGGCAGCGCGCTCGCTGCTTCCCGCGCGGCGGCGAGGACATGCATGCAGCCGTTGCGCGCGAGTGCCGTGCCGTGCGCAGCGCGGTCGGCATTTTCGATGCCACCACACTCGGCAAGATCGAAGTGGTCGGGCCCGATGCGGCGGAATTCCTCAACCGTCTCTATACCAACAGATTACCCGGCTTGCCCCAGGGCGCTGCCGCTATGGCGTGCTGCTGAACGAGGCGGGTTTCGTGATGGACGATGGCGTGATAGCCCGTCTGGCGCCGGATCGCTTTCATGTCACCACGACGACAGGCGGTGCCGCCGGCGTGCTGCATCATATGGAAGACTATCTGCAGACGGAGTTCTCCGAACTTCGCGTGTGGTTGACATCCGTTACCGAGCAGTGGTCGGTGATTGCCGTGCAGGGCCCGCTGGCGCGCCAGGTTATAGCGCCGCTGATCCAGGACACCGACATTTCGGCCGAGGCGATGCCGCATATGAGCGTGCGCGCAGGCCAAATCTGCGGTGTTCCTGCGCGGCTGTTCCGCGTCAGCTTCACTGGTGAGCTGGGATACGAGATCAATGTGCCGGCTGACTACGGCGCGGCGGTTTGGGACGCAGTGCTCGCCTCTGGCGCATCGCACGGCATCACGCCCTATGGCACGGAAGCGATGCACGTGCTGCGCGCCGAGAAGGGTTACATCATCGTCGGTCAGGAGACCGATGGCACGGTGATTCCCGTCGGATCTTGGCCTCGATTGGGCGGTCGGCAAGGCGAAGCCCGATTTTGTCGGCAAGCGCTCGCTGACGCGCCCCGACATGGTGCGGCCGAACCGAAAGCAGCTTGTGGGCCTGTTCGCCCCTGAGATGCTGGAGGAAGGCGCGCAGATCGTCGCCGATCCCAATGCTTCGGTTCCGGTACCGATGCTCGGTCATGTCACGTCGGCCTACTGGAGCGAGACGCTGCGGCGTCCGATCGCGCTGGCGCTGGTCGCCGGCGGCCGCGCGCGGGCCCGGCAGACGCTGTACGTGCACAGGCCGGCAGGCAGCATTGCGGTGCGTGTGACGACGCCAGTGTTCTACGATCCGCAGGGAGCACGACTTGATGCTTGAGCGCGACCATCCGTTGCAGCCGCAGGCCAGAAATGCGGCGCCGTGCGCTGCGGTGACTCTGGCGCCCGTGCCGCCGATGACGCGGATCGTCATTCGTGCGGGCCAGGAGGCGGCGATCGCGATCGGTGACATGCTGGGGGTGGCATTGCCGACGGCGGCCTGCCGGAGCAACCAATCATCCGATCGCGCAGCGCTGTGGCTCGGGCCGGATGAATGGCTGGTGCTGGCAGACGAGGGGACGGAGTTGCCGACGACGCATGCTGGCAGTGGTATCGTCGACGTATCGCATCGCGACACCGCGCTTTCCGTGTCCGGTCCGCGCGCCGCCTGGGCGATCAACGCATTCTGCGCGTTGGACCTGCATCTTTCCGCATTCGCGGTGGGCATGTGCACGCGCACCGTGTTCGGCAAGGCGGAGATCGTGCTCTGGCGCACCGCGGCGGACACGTTTCGCATCGAGGTCGCGCGTTCATTCGCACCCTATGTCTGGGCCTGCCTCGAGGAGGCGCGGCGCGAGTTCCTCGCCTGACGATGCTCGTGCTAGGCTCCGGCAAACGCAGCACCGGAGGAAACCATGGATTTCAAGGGCAAGGTCGCGCTGATCACCGGCGCCGGCAATGGCATCGGACGCGCCACGCGCTCTCGGCTTTGCGCGGGACGGCGCCAAGGTCGTCGTAGTGGACCGTGATACCGCGGGCGGTGAAGGCACCGCCGGCATCATCCGCCAGCAGGGCGGCGAGGCGCTGTTCGTCGCCGCCGACGTGACAAGGTCCGCCGATGTCCAGGCATACGTGAAGGCTGCACTCGACGCCTACGGGACGATCGACTGCTTCCACAACAACGCCGGCATCGAGGGCAATGTGGCCCCTACGGCGGAATACGACGAGGCGATGTTCGACACGGTGATGGCTGTCAACGTGAAGGGCGTGTTCCTCGGCTTGCGCCACATACTGCCGGTGATGCTGCAGCAGAAGCGCGGCGCGATCGTGAACACTGCCTCGGTCGCGGGCCTGGTCGCATCGCCCGGAATGCCGGCTTATGTCGCGTCCAAGCACGCGGTGATCGGGCTGACCAAGACCGCAGCGGGCGAGGTGGCACGTTCCGGCGTGCGGGTGAACGCGGTCTGCCCGGGTCCGATCGACACGCGCATGATCCATTCGCTGGAATCCATGTTGAGCCCGAACGATCCCGGCAGCATCGGCGACCGCTATCAGTCCAACATTCCGATCGGCCGTTACGGCACCGCGGAGGAGGTGGCGAACCTGGTGCTGTTCCTCTGCTCCGATCTCGCGAGCAACATTACCGGCGCGCAATACGTGGTCGACGGCGGGCGCACCGCGACGGGCGGCGCAGTAACCAACAACCTGGTGCGCTGAGCGAGGAGCCGCGCGATGATCACCGCCATCGTCCTCTACGATCTGCCGCCCGAGATCGACCGCGAGGCGTGCCGACAGCATTTCCTCAAGATAGCGCCCGACTTCCTCGGCGTGCCGGGGTTCGTCCGCAAACAGTTCATCCACGACGTGAACGGCGGCGTGGCCGGCGGGTCGTATATATGGAAGGACCTGGAAGCGGCCAAGGCATTCTACAGCGGCCCGTGGCTCGAAGGCATCCGACGCCGCTACGGCTGCGAGCCGCGGGTCAGCTATTTCGAGACGTTCGCAATCGCTGATCAGAGCACCGGTTTTGCCGGCGCACCGCTGGATTGATTCAAATGATCAAAAGCACTCGTACGAAGTTCCTGGAGATCGCCTACCAGGAAAGTGGGCCGGCGGACGGTCCGCCGGTCATCCTGCTGCACGGCTGGCCATCCGATCCGCATGACTGGGACGGTGTCGCACCGCCTTTGGCGGCGGCCGGTTGCCGCGTCGCTGGTCCCGTGGCTGCGTGGCTACGGTCCGACGCGGTTCCTCGATTCCGCCACGCCGCGCTCCGGCCAGCAGGCGGCTCTGGGCGCCGATGTCTGCGACTTCATGGACGCGCTCGGCATTCAGCAGGCGACGCTGGCCGGCTACGACTGGGGTGGACGCGCCGCCTGCATCGCCGCGGCCTTGTGGCCGGAACGCGTGCGGGGCCTTGTGTCCATCACCGGCTATAACATCCAGAACATCGCGAACTCGGGTCGGCCGGGTTCGGCTGCCGCGGAACATCGCTACTGGTACCAGTGGTATTTCCACACCGAGCGTGGCCGTGCCGGCCTGACGCAGAACCGGCGCGACATCTGCACGGTTGCTGTGGCAGCTCTGGTCGCCGAACTGGCGCTTCGACGATGCCACCTTCGAGGCCACAGCGCAGAGCTTCGACAATCCCGACTTCGTCGCAGTGACGATCCAGTCCTATCGCCATCGTTATGGCGCCGCGCCTGGCGACCCTGCGTTCGAGCCGCTCGAGCAATCTCTCGCCGGGCAACCGAAGATCACAGTTCCCACGATCGTGCTGCATGGTGCGGCCGATGGCGTCGGCCCGCCGGAAAACTCAGAGCACCACGCGCGGCATTTCACCGCGCGCTACGAGCGGCACGTGGTACCCGTGGCGGGCCATTTCCTGTCGCGCGAGACACCCGATGTCGTTGTGCAGGCGGTGCGCGATCTGCTCGGCCGGGCATAGGCTCGGCATCCCCGCGCAGGCGGGACAGGAGGAACGCACATGGCTGGAAACAGCGCCTATCTGGTCGGGCTCGACAGGAACCAGGCGAACTACACGCCGCTTACCCCGATCACGTTCCTCGAGCGCGCCGCCTATGTGCATCCCGATCACCTATCGGTCGTGCACGGCGAGCAGCGCTTCACCTGGCGCGAGACCTATGCGCGGTGCCGCCGCCTCGCGTCCGCTCTGGAGCGGCGCGGCATCGGCAAGAACGACACTGTCGCGATCATGGCACCGAATATCCCGGCGATGGTGGAGGCGGCGTTCGGCGTGCCGATGTGCGGTGCGGTGCTGAACACGCTGAACACGCGGCTGGACGCCGAGACGATTGCCTTCATGCTGCGCCATGGCGGCGCGCGCGCGTTGATCACCGACCGCGAGTTCTCGGCGACGATCGAAAAGGCGCTGACCCTGCTGGACGATTCCCTCGCTGGTGATCGACATCGACGATCCGAGCTTCGCGGGCGGGAAGGCGCTGGGCGAGATCGGCTACGAGGCGTTCCTTGCGGAAGGCGATCCCGACTATGCTTGGCGGAACCCGGCGGACGAGTGGGATGCGATCTCGCTGAACTACACATCCGGCACCACCGGCGATCCGAAGGGCGTCGTCTACCATCATCGTGGCGCGTATTTGAACGCGATCAGCAATGTCCTCGATTGGGACATGCCGCAGCACGCGGTGTATCTGTGGACCTTGCCGATGTTCCACTGCAACGGCTGGTGCTATCCGTGGACGATCGCCGAACGCGCCGGCACCAATGTGTGCCTGCGACGGGTGGAGGCGAAGGCCGCGCTCGACGCGATCCGCACGCACAAGGTGACGCATATGTGCGGCGCGCCGATCGTCTATGCCATGCTGATCAATGCGCCGGCCGAACTGCGTGCCGGCCTCGAACACCGTATCGCCGGACAGATCGCCGGGGCGGCACCGCCGCTTGCGATCATCGAGGGCGCCGATGCGATCGGCATCGAGCTGACCCATGTCTACGGTCTGACGGAGACCTACGGTCCGGCCTCCGTGTGCGCCAAGCATTCGGGGTGGAGCGCGCTGCCGATCGAACAGCGGGCGGAACGCAACGGCAGACAAGGCGTGCGCGTGCCAATGCAGGAGGCGATGACCGTGCTCGACCCGGAGACGATGACGCCGGTGCCGTGGGACGGCGAGACGATGGGTGAGATCATGTTCCGCGGCAACATCACCATGAAGGGTTATTTGAAGAACCCAAGTGCGACCGATGCCGCTTTTGGCGGGGGTTGGTTCCACACAGGCGACCTCGCGGTGATCGAGCCGGACGGGTATGTGAAGATTCGCGACCGGTCGAAGGACATCATCATCTCCGGCGGGGAGAATATTTCTTCCATTGAGGTGGAGGATGCGCTGTACAGCCATCCGGCTGTGATGAGCGCCGCGGTGGTGGCGCAGCCCGACGCGAAGTGGGGCGAGACGCCGTGCGCGTTCATCGAGCTGAAGCCAGGTGCGAGCGCCACCGCCGAGGAACTGCGCGCGTTCTGTCGCGAACATCTGGCACGCTACAAGGTGCCGAGCACCTTCGTGTTCCGCGAGCTGCCGAAGACCTCGACCGGCAAGATCCAGAAGTTCGTGCTGCGCGATCTTGCGAAGTCGGCGAGCGCGATAGAGTGAAGTCCGTACACCTCGCCCGCTTGCGGGAGAGGTCGACGCGCGAAGCGCGGCGGGAGAGGGTGACGCCGGTTTCACCCTCTCCCGCGCCGCTACGCGCCGCGACCCCGGCCTTCGCTCGGGGCAGGCTCTCTCCCGCAAGCGGGAGAGGTGCACTTGTCACGAGGCCTACGCCAGCAGCCTGACTACCCGCTCGGTCAGGGCCTTTGCATCGAATGGCGCCCGCACCTTGGCATCATTGTCGAAATACACGAACACGTCGCGCTTGCGCCTGCGGCCTTTGCCGTCGACACGCTCGGCGTCCACGGGCTCGCCACCCCTGACCCAGGCGACCACGCGCGCGGCCCAGTCATCCAGCGATACGTCGTCATAGCCGCTGGCATACAGCTCCTCCGAGCCGTGCAGCCGGCAGTAGACGAAGTCGGACGTGAGATCCATCAGCCGCGGCCACGCCACCGTGTCGGCACACACCAGCGCCACGTCGTATTTGCGCAGCAGATCGATGAACGCGCGCGTTCGGAACGTCTCGTTGCGGATCTCGAACGCGTGGCGCATCGGCCGCTCATCCACCTTCAGCCAGGCCGGAGCCTTCAGGCGATCGTCATGCTTCTTTCCCAATCGCGCGGCCGCCCTGGTATCGTGCGGCAGCAGCTTGAGGAACGCCTCGATCCGCTCGGCGTCGAAGCGGAAGTTCGGCGGGAACTGCCACAGGATCGGCCCCAGCTTCGGGCCGAGCCGCAACAGACCCGGACGCGATGAAATTTGCCAGCGGCGTCTCCACCTCCCGCAGTCGCCTGATATGCGTGATGAAGCGTGGCGCCTTGACCGTGAACACGAAGCCGTCCGGCGCCCGATCCGCCCAGTCGGCGAACGCGTCCGGGCGCTGCATGCCGTAGAACGTGCCGTTGATTTCCAGCGAGCTGAACTGACTGGTCGCGTATTCCAGTTCGCGCTTCTGCGGCAGGCCCTTCGGATAGAACACGCCGCGCCACGGCGCGTAGGTCCAGCCGGAGATGCCGATCCGAACAGTGCCGGCACGCGCCATGCCTCCTCCTGTAGGGCAGTGGGATCTGCATCCGGGCAGGCTTACGTTCACCCAGCCGGAAAGTTTCTCCACCGCGCGACCGATGCGGAACACCATCGCTTCATCGAACGCGCGGCCCGACGATCTGCACGCCGATCGGCAGCCCGTTCGGCGCCGAGGCCGATCGGCACGCTCATCGCCGGATGGCCGGTGACGTTGAACGGGATGGTCTGGATCGGCGATGCCGACGACATCGCATCGGTCGGCTGATCGAACCGCGGCGCCGTGTCGAGCGCCGACAGGCGTCAGCAGCGCGTCGTAGCGCGACAACGCGCGCATTCACCGCATCGGTCAGTTCGCGGCGCGCGCGCAGCGCGTGGATGAGGTCGGCCGCGGTAATCGCCGCGCCAAGCACGAAACGCCCGGCGGTGATCTCGCCGTAGTCGAGCAGCCGCGTCTGCATGTCGGCCTCATGGATGGCGAAGGCCTCGGCCATCATGATCACCCGCCCGGCCGCCGAGAACAGCGCGTAGTCGGGAAGCTCGATGTCCTCGACCGTCGCGCCCGCCGCGCGCAACTGCGCCGCCGTGCGATCGATGCCCGCCAGCACGTCCGCGCGTCGTCGCCGGTCGCCGTCGCGAAGAACGCGCGCGGAATGCCGATGCGCAGCCCGGCGACGCCCTTCTCCAGGTCGGCGCGATAATCGGGCACCGGGACGTCCGCGCTCGCGGGATCCGGCGGATCGTGCCCGGCCAGCACCTGCAGCGTGATTGCCGAATCCTCCACGCTGCGGGTCAGCGGGCCGATGTGATCGAGCGTCCAGGACAGCGGAAACACGCCGCGGCGCGAGACGCGGCCATAGGTCGGTTTGATCCCGACCGTGCCGCACCACGCCGCCGGACCGCGGATCGAGCCGCCGGTGTCCGAGCCCATCGCCATGCGCACCATGCGCGCGCGCGATCGCGGTGCCGAGCCGGACGACGAACCGCCGGTGACATGCTCGGGGTTCCAGGGATTGCGCGCGGGCGGAAACGGCAGGTCGAAGCTGGGGCCGCCGATGGCGAACTCGTGCGTCGCGAGCTTGCCGAGCAGCACGCCGCCGGCCTCGCTCAACCGCGCCGCGGCGACGCTGTCCTCCTTCGGCACGTTGTTCAGGCGCAACTTGGAATGGCAGGTCGTGCGGATGCCGCCGTGTCGTAAATGTCCTTCAGCGCATACGGGATGCCGTGGAACGGTCCGCGATCGCGTCCCGACTTCAGTTCGTCGTCCGCGCGACGCGCATCGGCCAGGGCGCGGTCCTCGGTCACCAGCACGAACGCATGCAGCGCGCCGTCCCGTGCGGCGACGCGAGCCAGCGCGTCGCGCGCCAGTGTCTCCGGCGGTGACGCGAGCCGGCACGCAGCATGCGGCCCATCTCGGCGATGGAGAGGTCCTGCGTGTCCATCACCTGCCTCCTGCCGGAGCGAGGCGGAACACGTTCGACGGCTCCGCCTCGGGTCCGTAGCGGCCGTGCAGCAAGGCGATCTGATCGCGCAGATCGGCATACGCGGCGAGCACCGCGGCACGGCGTTGCGGCGGGATGGTGATGCCGGCGCGCGCCATCAGGCAGTCGAACTCCGCGGCCAGCGCGTCCGGGGATGGGAATTCGGCCATGTCGGCTCCTCTCCGGCTGGGTCGGAGCGAATTATGCACTGCGGCGGGCGCTGCCGCTACAGTGCGCGTTGCAGGAGGCGCGGAATGCGAACGCAGGTTGGTATCGTGGGAGCCGGTCCGGCCGGGCTGCTGCTGTCGCATCTGCTGCATCTGCTGGGCATCGAGTCGATCGTGCTGGAGGCGCGTTCCCGCACGTATGTCGAGAACCGCATCCGCGCCGGCGTGCTGGAATACGGCACGGAGCTGTTGCTGAACGATTCCGGCGTCGGCGAGCGCATGCGGCGGGAAGGCTTGCTGCACCCTGGCGTGGTCATGCGGTTCGGCCGCGCGGACCATCGCATCGATTTTGCCGATCTCATCGGCAAGCACGTGATGGTCTACAGCCAGCACAAGGTGGTGCAGGACCTGATCGCCGCACGCCTGGGTGCAGGTGGGCAGATCGTATTCGAGGCCGAGGGCGTCAGCGTGCACGATTTCCGGACAGGGCAGCCGCGGATCCGCTATCGGCATGGCGGTGCCGAACATGAGGTCGCGTGTGACATCATCGCCGGCTGCGACGGGTTTCATGGCGTGTGCCGCCCGTCAATTCCAAATGGCGTGCTGCGTGTGTTCGAGCGCGAGTATCCGTTCGGATGGCTCGGCATCCTCGCCCAGGCGCCGCCGTCAACGGAAGAGAATGTCTATGTCAGTCATGAGCGCGGGTTCGCCCTGCTTGCGATGCGGTCGCCGACGGTGAGCCGGCTCTATCATCCAGTGCGCGCCGGATGAGGACATTGCGGCTTGGTCCGATGATCGGATCTGGTCCGAACTGCAGGTGCGAGCCGGGCGTGACGGTTTCACGCTGGCCGAGGGACCGATCCTGCAGCGGGGCATCACACCGATGCGCAGCTTCGTGGTCGAGCCGATGCAATGCGGACGGCTGTTCCTCGCCGGCGACGCCGCGCATATCGTGCCGCCGACGGGGGCGAAGGGGCTGAACCTTGCGGCAGCCGACGTGGCGGTGCTGACACGCGCTATTGCCGAGTTTTATCGGGGCGGGACGAGCGAGCGGCTGGATGCGTATTCCGCGACCTGTCTGCGTCGCATCTGGAAGGTGCAGCGGTTCTCCTGGTGGATGACGACGCTGCTGCACCGCTTCTTCGATCACACGCCGTTCGAGCAGCAGATGCAGGCCGCGGAGCTGGATTATGTGTTCAGTTCGCGCGCGGCGTCGCTGGCATTGGCGGAGAACTATGTGGGGCTGCCGCTGCCGAGCTGAACGGGAAGCACTCCCTCCCCAGCCCTCCCCCGCTTCGCGGAGGAGGGATTTACAGTGCCCCCTCTCCCGCGAAGCGTGGGAGGGTTCGTCTCACACCCCGCCCCAGACCTCCTGCGCGACCTCGACGCACAGGCGCAGCTTCGCCCACTGCTCGTCCTCGGTCAGCACATTGCCTTCCTCGGTGCTGGCGAACCCGCATTGCGGCGACAGTGCAAGCTGCTCCAGCGGCAGATACTTCGCCGCCTGATCGATCCGCCGCTTCAGCTCGTCCTTGCTCTCCAGCGCGCCGGATTTGCTGGTGACCAGGCCCAGCACCACCACCTTGTTGCCGCGCGGCACGAAGCGCAGCGGCTCGAACCCGCCGGCGCGATCGCGTGTCGTATTCCATGAAATACGCATCGGAGTTGATCTGGTTGAACAGCACCTCGGCCACCGGCTCGTAGCCGCCTGACGCGACCCAGTGCGAGCGGAAATTGCCGCGGCACAGATGCATGCTGATCACCATGCCATCCGGCCGCCCCTCGATCGCGCGGTTCAGCATGCCGGCATAGATCTCCAGCAGATTCGTCGACATGCTCCCCGCGCGCCTTCAGTCCGGCGATCTGCTCGGGATCGCACAGATACGCGATGTTGACCTCATCGAGCTGCAGATACCGGCACCCCGCCGCCCCGAACGCCGCAACCGCCTTGTTGTACGCCTCGCCCAGGTCGGCGAAGAAGCCATCCATGTCCGGATAGGTCTTCGGATCGATCGCCTGCCGCCCGCCGCGGAAATGCACCACCGAGGGCGATGGAATCGTCATCTTCGGCACCGCACTCCCGACGTGGCCGGCGACGAACCGGTAGTCGTCCACCATCACCGGCCGGCTCCAGCCGATCCTGCCGGTGACGCGCAGCGCAAGCGGCAGCGGCAGGCCGCCCTTGAACTGGACCTTCTGTTCCGGCTCATAGAGCTCGACGCCATCCAGGCCCGAGACGAAATCGAAGTGCCAGTAGGCCCGCCGGTACTCGCCGTCGGTCGCCGCGCGCAGGCCGATCTCCTCCTGCCGGCGGATCGCCGCCTCGATGCAGCGGTCCTCCACGGCACGCAGCGCGTCGGCCGACAAGCGTTCCCGCCTTGCGGGCGGCGCGAGCCTCGGCCAGCTCGTGCGGCCGCAGCAGGCTTCCCACATGGTCGGCGCGGAACGGCGGGCGGCTGCGCGGCCCGACCCGGATCTCTCGTCGCGGTTGTGGACATGGACATCGGATCAACCTCCTGGCTGGCATGATGTCCCCGGCGCATTGTCCTACCGCCTGCGCGTCGCATGCAAACACGGCGAGCTGCCGCGCATGGACCGCCGGCAGCCAAGCGACTATCACACGCCGCCCGCGTTCGCCGGGCTGACACGTTGAAAAGATCCGTATGTCGCTGAATCGCCTGCTCGTCGGTCTGGTCGAATACAGCCGCCGCCACGCCCTCACCGTGGTGCTGGCGGGGCTCGTCGCTGGCGGCATTCTCGGCCTTCTACGCGACTGCACCATCTGGGCGTGACCACCGACACGGACCTGATGTTCGCCCCAGACCTGCCCTGGCGGCAGCGCGCGGCGGAGTTCAAGCAAGGATTTTCCGCAGTTCCGTGATCTGCTGGTGGCGGTGATCGACGCGCAGGAAGCCGGAGGAAGCCGACGCCACGGCCGCTGCGCTGGCCGATGCGCTCGCCGAGCGATCACGTCCATTTCAACTCGGTGCGGCGGCCCGACGCGTCGCCCTTCCTGCGCAAGGAGGGGCTGCTGTTCCTCGACGACGAAGGCGCTGACGGATCTGATGGACCGCACCATCGACGCGCAGCCGTTCCTGGGCCAGCTCGTCGCCGATCCGACCGCGCGCGGCCTGTTCTCCGCGCTTTCGCTGCTGGGCATGGGGGCCACCAAGGGGGACGTGGATCTCAGCCCCTATCTCGGGTCGCTGCGAGGCGTTCCATCAGTCCATGGCGGATGTGCTGTCGGGACATCCGCGCCCGCTGTCCTGGCAGATCGCTGCTCGGCGGCGGGCTGAACGATCTTGCCGGCAAATACAAGTTCGTGCTGGTGCAGCCGAAGCTGGACTATCGGCGCGCTGCAGCCCGGCGGCGAAGCGACCGACGCGATGCGCGCAGGTCATCGCCGGGCTGGAGTTCGTCAAGTCCGGCGCGGCGCGCGTGCGCATCACCGGCCAGGTGGCGCTGGCGGACGAGGAGTTCGCCACCGTCGTCGCAGGGCGCGGTGGTCGGACTGGTCGGCAGCGTGGTGCTGATCACGCTCTGGCTGTTCCTCGCGGTGCAGACCTGGCGGCTGATCGTGCCGATCCTGCGCGACGCTGGGGCTCGGCCTGATGCTGACCCTGCTGTTCGCCGCCGTCGCGGTGGGCACGCTCAATCTGGTGTCGGTCGGCTTCGGCATCCTGTTCGTCGGCATCGCGGTGGATTTCGCCATCCAGTTCTCGGTGCGCTATCGCGAGCGGCGCTTCGAGTATCCCGATCCGGCGGAGGCGATGCGCCAGAACGGCGCGCGCACGGGCGATCCAGATCCTGGTCGCGTCGGTGGCGACATCGGCCGGCTTCCTGGGCTTCGTGCCGACCGACTTTTCCGGCGTGGCGGAGCTTGGCCTGATCGCCGGCGTCGGCATGCTGATCGCCTTCCCTGCACGATCGGCTTCCTGCCCGCCGCGATCACGCTGTGCCGCCCGCCGGGTGAGCAGGCGGTCGTCGGCTTCGCCTGGCTGGCGCCGTTCGACCCGATCGTCGCGCGGCACCGTCGGCCGATCCTCGTGGCATTCGCTGCCCTTGCGGCGCTCGCGCATCGCCGTCGCGCCGCGGCTGGAATTCGATTCCGATCCGCTGCACACCAAGAATCCGAATACCGAGGCGATGCGGACGCTGTGCGACCTGATGGATGATCCGCTCACCAATCCGTACAGCATCGACATCCTGGCGCCGAACGTGGCGGACGCCGACGCGCTGAAGCCGAAGCTGGCGAAGCTGTCCACCGTCTCCAAGGTGATCGACATCGACAGCTTCGTGCCGGATGACCAGCAGGCGAAGCTCGCGATCATCGCCGATGCCAATTCGATCCTGGCACCGACCCTGACCGCGCACGACGCGCCGGCGCCGATCAAGCCGGACGAGGTGCGGCTCGCTGCGAAGGCGGCCGTGGCGCAGATCGAGCCGGCGCTGGCGAAGTTGCCGAAGGACCATCCGCTGGCCGCGATCGCCGGCGACCTGCGCCAGCTCATGGCCGCGCCCGATCCGATCCTGCTCGCGACGAACGACGTGCTGACGCGGTTCCTGCCGGATCAGCTCGATCACCTGCGCACGGCGCTGAGCGCCGAGCCGGTGACGCTGGCCTCGATCCCGCCCGACGTATCGCGCGCGACTGGCTGCTGCCGGACGGGCGCGCGCGGGTGCAGGTGATGCCGACGCCGCAGGCGCGCAGCAGCAGCCAGGGTCTGCACGAATTCGTCGCCCAGGTGCACCGCGTCGCGCCGGATGCGGGCGGCTCGGCGGTGACCATCGAGGCAACCAGCGAAACCATCGTCGGCGCGTTCCGCGCGGCGGCGATCATCGCCGTGGTGGCGATCACGGTCATCCTGTTCCTGGCATTGCGCCGGGTCGCTGGACGTCGGCCTGGTGCTGGCGCCGCTCACTGCTGTCGGCGCTGCTGACGCTGCTGGTGGCGGTGCTGCTGCGGCTGCCGCTCAACTTCGCGAACATCATCGCGCTGCCGCTGCTGCTGGGCGTCGGCGTGTCGTTCAACATCTATTTCGTGATGAACTGGCGGGCGGGGCGGCATGCGCGTCCTGGGCTCGGCGACCGCGCGGGCGATCGTGTTCTCGGCGCTGACCACCGGGACGGCCTTCGGCTCGCTGGCGCTTTCGGCGCATCCCGGAACCGCGAGCATGGGCAGGCTGCTGCTGATCAGCCTGGCGTGCACGCTG
>CAWCDM010000112.1:0-33202 GCA_963794185.1 uncultured Alphaproteobacteria bacterium
CCTGGCGCTCGTGTAGGTGTAGCCCGCGATCCCCTCCTGTGCGGCGTCCTCGATGCTGCGCGTCAGGGTCCCGGTGATCGTCGTCATGCCGCTCGGGTTCCAGCTCAGCTCCGCCTCGGCCAGCGGCGCCTGGTGCGAGCCGAACTGGCTGGCGGCAAAGTTCCGCACCTCCCAGCCGAACAGCACGCGATAGCGCCACACCGCATCCGAATCGTCGCTGAACCCCACCAGCGCCTGATACCCCGTGGAGTTGCGCGTCGGCTGACCCGGTTGCGGGGCGGTGTAGTCCGACCCGAGAGCCCGGACGACCACCAGCAGGTTGCGCTGCGGCGTCAACTCGTAGCGCGTGGTGACCGCGCCCTGCACAACGTCGCGGTTGCGGTACGCCTGTGGCGTCGGCACGCCGAGGATCGTCGTGGCCTCGTAGCGATAGGTTGAAAATTCGAGGCTGGGCGTGACCGAGAAGCGGCCCAGCGCGACCGTGTAGCCGGCCCGCACATCGTCGACCTGATAGGCGACGGGCTGATCGGTCGGCAGTGCGTCCAGCTCGGTGCGGTCCTGATGCAGTCCGAGATGCGCGACAGCGACCGTAAGCTCATCGCGACCCACCGCCAGCGTCCCGCCCAGCGACGCCGTCCAGTTGGTGCGGCTCTGGGTCGGCTGATCGAGGTAGCGCAGGTCGTCAGCACCGAGATAGCCGCCGATGCTGTCGCGCGACCAGTCGGACTTCACCAGCAGCGACGGGTGCGTCCCCAGAATCCAGCTTCCGAGCTTCGGCGTCCCGCCGAACACGTTGTCGTCGTAGCCGAGCCCCTCCTCGACCTGCGGATGGAAAACGAAGCTGCCGAGCCGGGTGCCGAGCGGATCGAACTCAGGCCGCTCGCGCGAGGCGACCGTGACGCCGGGCGCGGTGCCGAAGCCCGGTACGCCCGCGGGGAAATACGACGACAACAGCTCGGCGTGCACACTGCCATATGCAATTGCGCAACCGGCGACGGCGGCAACGACGTAGCGTGATCGCAGCGAACGAACAGCCCATCCGTCCATGGCGAGCGACCATGACGGACGCGACCTACGATCGCGTTAACGGCGGCCTACAGCGACGGCGCGCCGAGCGGGGTCAGGTTGTCGTTGGTGCGCGGCATCTGCGTCTCCCAGCCGCCGCCCAGCGCCTTGTACACCGCGACAAGATTGGCCGAGACATTGGTCGTGGCGAGCGCAAACTGCTGCTGGGAGGACAGCAGGTTCTGCTGCGCCGTCAGCACCTGGAGGAAGTCGGCCACACCCTCCTGGTAGCGGCTCTGCGCCAGCGACAGTGCACGCTGGTTCTGCGCCACCGCCTGGGCAAGCTGATTACGCCGCGCCTGCTCGGTCTGATAGGCGGTCAGTGCGTTGTCGACCTCGTGCCAGGCGCCCAGCACCGTCTTCTGATAGGTGATCGCCGCTTCCTGCTGCTGCGCCTTGCGCAGGTAGAGCGTTGCCCGAAGCTGGCCTCCCTCGAAGATCGGGATCGTGACGCCGGGCCCGACGCCGTACTCGACGCGCATTCAGGTTGAACATCTGCCACGGCTGCAGCGACTGAAGCCCGACACTGCCGGTCAACTTCACCGACGGATAGAAATTCGCCACCGCCACGCCAATGTCCGCCGTTGCCGCATGCAGCTGCGCCTCGGCCTGGCGAATGTCGGGCCGACGCCGCGCCAGCTCGGACGGCAGGCCCACCGGGATGCGCGGCGGGATCGGCGGCACCGGCTTCGCCTTGATCAGCTCCGCCTGCAGCGTGTTCGGCGGCTGGCCGAGCAGCAGGCTGATCGCGTTGATGAACTCCGATATCTGCTGCTCGATCCGCGGGATCTCCGCCGCCGTGGTGCGCAACTGGGCAGCAGCGTTCGCCACATCCAGATCGGTCGTCACCCCGCCAGCTGCACGCTGCTGCGTGAGCTGCAGGCTCTGCTGCGCCGTCTTCACGTTGTCCTGCGCGATCTGCAGCAGCAACTGGTTGCCGCGCAACTGGATATAGTCGCGCGCAAGCTCGGCGAGGCTGGAGATCAGGGTCGCGCGCCTGAATTCAGCCGATGCCTCGACCGACGCACCGGCCGATTCGACCGAGCGCCGCACCCGGCCCCAGAGATCGAGCTCCCAGGACGCGTCGAAACCCACCTGGTAGACATCGAACGCGCCGTGCGTGCTGCTGGTGATTCCGCCCGTGGTGTTGCCCGAGGCGCCGTTCGCGCCAAGCGCGTTCGGCGAATTGGAAAATACGCCGACATCGCTCGCCTTCTGCCGCGTGTAGGAGCCGTTGGCATTGAGGTCGGGAAACTGCGCCGCTCCCACGATGCCGAGCTGCGCGCGCGAATTCGGCGAGCCTGACGGTGGCCACCTGCACGTCGAGGTTCTCGCCGGCGACGCGCCGTTCCAGCGCGGTGAGCTCGCGGTCATGGAACAGGTTCCACCAGTCGGGGTCGATCGGCTCCGCGACCGGCAGGCTCGGCGGGCGCTGGATCGGCTCGGCCTTCTTGGCGAACCAGGATGCGGGCGACAACCACTCGGGCGTCTCGAAGTTCGGCCCGACGGTGCAACCCGCGAGCAGCAGCGCCGCGGCCGCGGCAGAAAATCGTCTCAAGTGGCCCTCGTCTCCGCCGCGCCCGGGTGCCGGCTCCGCGCCGGTTCTTACGCGGGAAGCGCAGGGGAGGCCAGACCGGTGGCAACTTCCCTGGCCGAAGGTATAGTCGGCTGGCTATGTCCCGCCCTTCACAAGAGGCGCACATCATGGAAATGACCGCCGCCGTCTTCCGCAAGGTGCACGAACCGCTGACGATCGAGCAGGTGGAAATCGACAAGCCATGGGGCCGGGAGGTGCTGGTACGCACGGTGGCCACCGGCGTCTGCCACAGCGACCTGCATGTGGTGGACGGCAACGGGCGTTTCCCGCTCGATCGTCCTTTCGTGCTGGGCCACGAAGGCGCGGGCATCGTCGAGGCCGTCGGCGCCGATGTCACCACGGTGCGACCGGGCGATCACGTCGTCGCCTGCCTGTCCGGATTCTGCGGCACCTGTCCGCAATGCCTCGGCGGCCATCCGAACCTCTGCACCGGCGGCGTGGTCGCGCGCGCCGATGGCGCGGCGCCCCGCGTGTCGCAGGGCGGAAAACCGTTCCGGCTGTTCGCCGCCATCGGCAGCTACGCCGATCACATGCTGCTGCACGAGAATTCGCTGGTGCGGATCGATCCGGAGATCCCGCTGGACCGTGCGGCTCTGGTGGGCTGCGGCGTGCTGACCGGCGTGGGCGCCGCGCTGCGCAGTTCCGGCCTGCAGGCGGGCCAGACCGTTGCGGTGTTCGGCTGCGGCGGCGTCGGGCTGTCGATCGTGCAGGGTGCGCGCATCGGCGGGGCGCGGCAGATCATCGCGGTGGACCAGTTCGACTCCAAGCTGGAGATGGCGAAGGGCGTCGGCGCCACGCACGTGGTGAACAGCACCGAGGACGATCCGGTGAAGGCGGTGCGCGCGCTGACCGGCGGGCTCGGCGTCGATCACGCGTTCGAGGCGGTGGGTCTTGCCATGCTGTGCCGCCAGGCGATCGAAAGCCTGGCGATCCGTGGCACCGCCACCATCGTGGGCGTGCTGCCGCCGGATGCGATGATCGAGTTCCCGTGGATGGCGATCCGGCCGGAATGCCGCGTGCAGACCTCGCGCATGGGCTCGAACCAGTTCCGCACCGACATCCCGAACTACCTGGAGTTCTACCGCCAGGGGCGGCTGAAGCTGGACGAGATGGTCAGCCGGCGCGGGACGGCTCGACGACATCAACGAGGCGTTTCGTGCCATGAAGGCCGGCGAGGTAGCCCGAACGGTGCTGATGTTCGACTGAACGGAAAAACTCCCTCTCCCGCGAAGCGGGGGAGGGTTGGGGAGAGGGTGCCACCATGCTGACAGTCACGCGCGACATGCTGCTGCCGACGGCGATCACCGGCTCATATCCGCGGCCACTGTGGTTCGACATGAGCCTGAACGGACAGTCGTTCAAATCGGCTTTGGGCGAATCGCTGTTCCGCGAGCAGTACCTCGACGCCGTCGCCGCCATCATCAATGCCCAGGAAGCGGCCGGCCTCGACATCGTCACCGACGGAGACAGCCGGTTCGATCTCGCGGTCGGTGGAAAGTCGTGGTTCTTCTACCCGATCGAACGCATCGGCGGCATTCGCGGCCATCGCGACACCTCGCAGGGCTGGATGGGACGCCACGGTCTGCGCCCCGGCAAGATCCTGTGGGAGGTGCAGGAGGCGTACCAGCCGGGGATCGTGAAGGAGAAGCTGACCCGCGGGCCGCTGGAATACACCGCGCTGTGGCAGGTGGCGCAACGCCTCACCGACAAACCTGTAAAATTCGGCGCGATCTGTGCGCCGGCACTGGCCAGCATGCTGTGGAACGAATTCTATCCCGATGACAAGCAGATGGTGCTGGACCTCTGCGACATCATGAACGCCGAGTTCCGCGAGATGGCCGCCGCCGGTTGCCCGCTGATCCAGGTGGAAGAGCCGCCGCACCACGGCCGTTCCACGCGGCCGGACTGCACCGACGCCGACCTGGAATTCCTGACCGAGGCATTCAACCGCCAGTTGGTCGGTGTCGACGCCGAGATCTGGGTGCACACCTGTTGGGGCAATCCAAATCAGCAGCGCGTCTACTGGGAGGTGCCGAGCTACGAGCGCGCGATGCCGCACCTGCTTCAGCTCAAAGCCGATGTGATCACCTTCGAATGTGCCAGCAGCGACGGGCGGGATCTGCATCTGTTCGGCAAGTACAAGACCGACAAGAAGATCGGCATCGGCGTGGTGAACCACTGCAACACGATCGTCGAGCCGCCCGAATATGTGGCCAGCCTGATCCGCCGCGCGCTGGAGTTCATTCCGCCCGAGCGGCTGGTGATCACCACCGATTGCGGCTTCGGCCGCGAAGGGCTGAGCCGGCGCATCGCACATTACAAATGCGTATCGATGGTGGAGGGGACGAACATGGTGCGCCGCGAACTCGGCCTGCCCGAGGCGCACGTGCGGGCGGCCGATCCGAAGCTGTACTTCGCGGGCAGCGCCGGACGCGGGTAAAGAGCTGCCGAGAATTAGTTGCGTCGGTTGCAACCGAGATTGCCGTTCCTGTCGTCATCCAAGCGCAAGCGGGGACCCAGGCGGCAACTAGGTTCCCGCTTTCGCAGAAATGACGACCGAAGGCGCCGTCATTGGCTGCTCCTGATTCGCTTAATGCACGGCAAGTCTTAAGTGCGGCCTCCCGCGCCCAGCCTCAGTTCCAGAGCCGCGCGGAGGCGATCTTCGCGCCTTCCACCAGCGAGCCCAGCTTGCGGAAGGCGATCCCGCGATCCACGCGGCCGGCGGTACCGACCGAGGTGGAGAAACCGCAATCGGTGCTGGCGATCACGCGCTCGCGCCCGACCACGTCGGCGAAGCGGCAGATGCGCTGGGCGACCAGTTCGGGGTGCTCGATGTAGTTGGTGCAGGTGTCGATCACGCCAGGGATCAGCACCTTGTCGTCCGGCACTTTGTTGTCGCGCCAAACCGTCCATTCGTGCTCGTGCCGCGGGTTTGCCGCCTCGAACGAGATCGCCTGCGGCTTCGCCTTCAAAATGATCGGCAGAATCTTTTGTAGCGGAATATCGAAGTCGTGCGGGCCCTCGTAGTTGCCCCAGCACAGATGCAGCCGCGCGGAACTTGCGGGCACGTTCGCAAGCGCGTGGTTCAACGCCTCGACCTGCTGCTCAGCCTGGCGGAGGAATTGCGCCTCGGTCAGATCCTGGAAGCCGGTGTGCCGCGCCATCGCGAGATCCGGACTGTCGAGCTGCACGACGATGCCGGCGCCGGCGATCGCCTCGTATTCCTCCTGCATGGCGGCGGCGATCGCGTCGATATAGGCGGCGTGGTTCGGATAGTGGCGATTGGGCTGGAACGTGGACACCACGCCGGGCGAGGCTGCGGGCATGAACGCGTCGGTCGGCTGCGACGCGGCGATCGCCGCCTTGAAGTTGGCGATGTCCTGCTGCGCCGATACATGGTCCTGCCGCGCGATCGGCCCGGTGCAGCACAGGCGGCGGATCTGCTGCGGCCCGACGAACAGCTCCAGGCGCCGGCGAAAGTCGGGATAATCGGCGACGTCGCGGTTCGGCTTCGGCACGAATGGCTCGCCGCCGAAGCCGGTTAGCCGGTCCTTGATGTAGGTTGCGTAGCCGACCTTGCTCTGTTCGCCGTCGCTGACCACGTCGATGCCGATTTCGACCTGGCGCGCGACGATGTCGGCGACAGCCTGGCGCACCTGGCGGGCGAAGTCGGCCGCGTCATAGGGCTCGTTGCGGTCCTTCCTGATCAGCAGGTCCACCAGCGGCTGCGGCCGCGGCAGGCTGCCGACATGTGTCGTCAGGATGCGGTCGGTGCTGAGCTTCATGGCGTTTTCCCCCGTTGTTGAGCCCATCGTACAAGGCAATCACGCGCGACGCGAGCCCGACGCGCAGCGGTGACATGGCGGGCCAACTCCGTCTACTCTGACGATAACGACAACAGGGAGGGTAGGCCATGCAGTCCCGCGTCCCACGGCTTGCCGCGATCGCGCTGGCAATTGCCGGTTGTAGCCTGGCGGTCGGGCACACGGCCGCGGCGGAAGAACTGCAAAAGGTGACCATTGCCTTCGCCGGCAAGGGCCTCTCCTTCATGATCCAGTACATCGCAATCGGCGCCGGCTTCTACAAGGAAGAAGGGCTCGAACCGGAATCGGTCGACGTTGCGTCGGGCACGCGACAGGCCGCCGCCGTGATGGGCGGCAGCGCCGAGATCACCCAGGTCGGCTTCGCCCACACCATGCACGCGGTCGGACGCGGCGGCGACCTTGTCGGCATCTGCACCGCGTTCGATGCCTATCCCATCGCCCTTGTGCTCTCCAACGATGCGATCAAGCGGCTGGGCATTACCGATGCCATGTCGATCGACGAGAAGATCAAGCGGGTGAAAGGCGTTCGCATCGGCATCACCTCGCCTGGCTCCAGCACCGACGAGTTCATGCGCACCATCATGCTGGTGCGCGGCATGGATCCCGCCACCGACGTGAAGCTGCAGCCAGGCGGCATCGGCGCGCCGATGGTCGCGGCCATGCAGCAGGGCAGCACCGACGGTTTCGCGTTCATGTCGCCGTTCACCGATATCGCCGTGAGCCGCGGGCTCGGCAAGGTGATCGCCGACCCGATGACCGGCACGCTGCCCGAGTATCGCGACGTGCCGTATCAGGTGATCACCACCAGCCGCGACACGCTCAAGAACAAGCGCCCGCTGCTGCTGCACGTCGTGCGCGCGATGACCAGGGCGATGCAGTTCGCGCACAAGGACAAGGAAGGCTCGCGGCGCATCGTCCGCCAGTTCTTCCAGGACACGCCGGAAACCGAGTTCAACACGGCGTTCGATACCTACATCAAGGCGGTGCCGACCACGCCGGTGGTCTCGCAGGCGCAGGTGGACAACACCGTCAGGATGGTGAACCTGATGCGAGAAGACGCCGATCTCGGCCACCTACGATCAGTTGGTGTACTGCCGATCTGGCACGCGAGGCCGCCAGGGATCTGCTGGGCAATTAGCATGCGGCGCCGGTTCGATCCGATCATCCTCTGGCAGATCGCCGTGGGTGTGCTGCTGCTGGCCGGATGGGAGGCGATCGGGCGCCTGTACGGCTCGGAATGGACCAGCCGGCCGAGCCTGATCGCAGGCAGGCTGGCGAGCTGGCTGCAAGGCAATCTCTATATCCACGTGGCGACGACACTGACCGAGGTCGTCACCGGGCTGGTGGCGGGTGCGGCTTTGGGCGTTCTTGCCGGTCTGCTGCTCGGCCGCTCGCCACTGGCGGCGGGGATCCTCCGGCCGATCGTCGTCGCGTTCTACAGCGTGCCGCTGATCGCGCTGGCGCCGCTGTTCATCATGTTCTTCGGCCTCGACATGCTGCCGAAGATCGTGCTGGTGACAATCGTCGTATTCTTCCTGCTGTTCTTCAACACATTCGCCGGCGCCGGCTCGGTGGATCAAGACCTGATCGCGCAGGTTGAACTGATGGGCTCGACGCCGCGCGAAAGGTTCCAGAAGGTCGTAGCGCCGGCCTGCATGGCGTGGATCATCGGCGGGATGAAGATCGCCCTGCCCTATGCGCTGGTGGCGGCCACCACCGGCGAGATGCTGGCCGCGCGACGAGGGCTCGGCTTCCTGCTCAGCGATGCCGCATCGCAGTTCGACATGACGTCGCTCTACGCGGCGCTCGTTCATCCTGATGCTGCTGGGGCTCGCCGTTTCGGAAACCGCCGCGTGGGGCGAACGACACATGCTGCGGTGGCGCCATGCCGAGGGTTGAACTGGCAGTCTCGGCCGACGTCGCCGAGCCGGTGCCGGCACCGCGCGCAGAAAAGATCAGGCTTGCCGGGGTCGGCAAGTGCTTCGTCACGCGCGATCGCGAGGTGGAGGCGCTGCAGCCGATCGATCTGACAATCCATGCGCACGAATTCGTCGCACTGGTCGGGCCGAGCGGCTGCGGCAAGTCGACGATCCTGAACCTGATCGCCGGACTGCTGCAGCCCAGCTCCGGCGTCGCTTCGTATGACGGCGCGCCGGTGACCGGACCCAATCGGCGCGTCGGCTACATGACGCAGAAGGACACGCTGCTGCCGTGGCGCACCGCGGCCGACAACGTGCGGATCGCGCTCGAGCTCAAGTGCCGCGCCGTGCCGCGCGCCGAAGCCGATGCGCGGGTCGCGCAGATCATCGGGCTGGTCGGCCTGACCGGTTTCGAGCGCCACTACCCGTCGGAGCTGTCGGGTGGCATGCGCAAGCGCGTCGGCCTGGCGCGCACGCTGATCTACGAGCCCGAGACGCTGCTGATGGACGAGCCGTTCGGCGCGCTGGATGCACAGCTCAAGCTGCTGATGCTCGACCAGTTGCAGGACTTGACGCGGCAGCGTCGCATGACGGTGGTGTTCGTGACGCACGATCTCGGCGAGGCGATCACGCTCGCCGATCGCGTGGTGGTATTCAGCGCGCGCCCCGGACGCATTCGCACGATCCGCACCGTGGACCTGCCGAGCCCGCGCGACGTGTTCCGCATCCGCTTCACCGAGGCCTTCGCCCATCTGCACGAGGAACTGTGGGATGAATTGAAGGACGAGGTGGCGCAGGGAACCGACGTATGAGCGACGCTGTCCGCCTGCCTGCCTTGTCCGAAGATGGCCATCGGCGACGATTCACCCAATTCCTCGCGACGTCGACCGGCCGCTCGGTGGCACGGGTGCTGCTGGTGCTGATCCTGCTGGCGATGTGGCAATACCTGCCGAGCCCCGGGCTGCGCTTCTGGATGAGCGGGCCGCTGGACATCGTTGTGCGGCTGTGGAGCTGGGTGCTGGACGGATCGCTCTGGGAGAATCTCGGCGCCACATTGCTCGCGATGGTCCTCGGCTATGCGATCGGCACCGGCGTCGGCATCACGCTAGGGCTTCTGTTCGGCCTCATGCCGCGCCTGCATCGCGTCCTGTCGCCCTATATCACCGCGCTGTACGCGATGCCGAAGATCGCCCTGGCGCCGCTGTTCGTCATCATCTTTGGAATTGGCCTCGAGCCGAAGGTGGTGCTTGTCGCCGTCACCGTGTTCTTCCTGATTCTCAACAGCACGCTGGATGGCGTGCGCAACGTGGACCGCGACCTCGTGCGCACGTTGACGCTGATGGGTGCGACGCGGCTCGAGGTGATCGCGCAAGGTATTGGTGCCGGCGACGCTGCCATGGATCTTCACCGGGATGCGGATCTCCGTCCGGTATGCGTTCACCAACACGCTGCTCGCCGAGCTGATCGCCGCGAACAGCGGCATCGGCTTCATGATCGAATACTACTCCGGCATATTCGACGCGACCGGGACCTATGCCGCCATCCTGGTCCTGGTCATCATGAGCGTCGGGCTGACGGAACTGCTGACGCAGGTCGAGGCTATGATGTCCCGCGGCCGCAGCCAATAACGAATTGATCAATCCAAGGAGAGACACCATGAGCCAGGCCCTGTCAGGCATTCGCGTCATCGACATGACGCACAACCAGGCGGGGCCCGCCTGTGCGCAGATCCTGGGCTTCCTCGGCGCCGATGTGATCAAGCTGGAGGAACCGAAGGGCGGCGATGTCGCGCGCACCAACATGCGCGACCGGACCGACAGCGACAGCCTGTTCTTTCTCATCCTGAACGCCAACAAGCGCAGCCTGACGCTCAATTTGAAGACGGACGAGGGCAAGAGGCTGTTCAAGCAGGTGATCGCCGAGTCGGACGTGCTGGTGGAGAATTTCGGTCCCGGTGCGTTGGATCGCCTGGGGCTTGGCTACGAGGTTCTGTCGAAGCTGAACCCGCGACTGATCTACGCCACGATCAAGGGTTTCGGCACCTACGGGCCGTACAGCGGCTTCAAGAGCTTCGAGCCGATCGCGCAGGCGATGGGCGGCGCGATGAGCGTCACCGGCTTCCCCGAGAATCCGCCGACCTATGTCTACCCGGCGATCGGCAATTCCGGCACCGGCATGCACATGGCGATCGGCATCCTGGCCGCACTGCAGCAACGCCATGCGACCGGGAAGGGTCAGCATGTCGAGGTGTCGATGCAGGATGCGGTGGTGAACCTGATCCGCGTCAGCCTGCGCGACCATCAGCGCTTCGGTCACGCGATGCCGCGCAACGGCAACCAGCTCGGCCGCACGGTTCCCGGCACAACGTATGCCTGCGCGCCCGGTGGCCCAAACGATTACGTGTTCATCCACGCGCAACCGCAGATGTGGAAGGCGCTGATCAACGTGATGGGGCAGCCGGAGCTGGCGGATGATCCGCGCTTCAACTCGCCTGATGCGCGCTGGGAGAACCGCACGACGCTGAATGCAATTGTTGAGGCGTGGACGAGCAAACACACCAAGCACAAGGTGATGCGGCTGATGGGCGAGGCCGGTGTGCCGTGCGGCGCGTGCCTGGACACCGGCGAAGTGCTGGCGGATCCGCATCTGCGCGCGCGCGACATGATCATCGATGTCGACTATCCGACGCGCGGCACCTATCAGACGGTTGGCTGCCCGATCAAACTGTCGGATTCGCCCGCCGAGGTGACCCGCCCGCCGCTGCTGGGCGAGCACACCGGCGAGGTGCTCGATCGTCTTTGTGGCGTCGGACGCGAGGAGCTGGATCGGCTGCGTGGACAGGGCGTCGTGTAGCGCCCGACGCACGAGGGGGAAAGCTCATGAAACTGCTGTCCATCATCGCCGCGCTGCTCGCGCTGCCCCTGCTGGCGCAACCGGCCGCCGCGCAGGGCACGGTCGATCGGCTCTACGTGATCGAATGCGGCGCGCGCACGGCGCCCGACGTGTCGCCGTGGACGCCGGGGGTCAATGTCGGCAAGCCGATCGACTTCGTCGACACCTGCTATCTGATCAGGCACGGGAGCGACTGGATGATCTGGGACACCGGCCTGCCGGATGCGATCTTCGCCGCGCCCTTGCCCGATCCCTCCGCCTGGCGACGCAGCAAGACGCTCGCCGGTGAGTTAGACAAAATCGGTGTCAAGCCAGCCGACGTGAAGTATCTCGCCATCTCGCACACCCACCCCGATCACATCGGCAATGTCGAACTGTTCCCGCAGGCGATGCTGCTGGTGCAGAAGGCGGAATACGACTGGCCCAACCAGGACGGCTCGCCGCGCTTCAAGCCGTCGCATCCGGTCACCAAACTGGACGGCGATCACGACGTGTTCGGCGACGGCAGCGTAACAATTCTGTCGACGCCAGGCCACACGCCGGGACACCAGTCGCTGCTGGTGAAGCTGAAGCAGACCGGCGCGGTGCTGCTGTCAGGCGACATGGTGCACCTCAAGGACAATTGGGACGCCAAACGCGTGCCGTCGATCAATGTCGACAAGGAGAAGTCCCTGGCGTCGATGCAGCGCATGGCCGAGGTGATCGCGCAGAACAACGCGCAGCTCTGGATCAACCATGACAAGCCGCAGAGCGAGACCATGAAGCACGCGCCGGACTACTACCAGTAGCGCCGGGACGTCCGCATGGAAGTCCGCTCGCTCGGCAATTCGGGGCTGCGCGTGTCGCTGGTCGGGCTGGGCTGCAACAACTTCGGCCGCCGCATCGATGAGGCGGCGTCGCGCCCGGTGGTGCACAAGGCGCTCGATCTCGGCATCACGCTGTTCGACACCGCCGATGCGTATCGCAGTTCGATCGGCGGCTCCGAAGAATTTCTCGGCCGCGCGCTGGGGCCGCGGCGCAAGGATGTCGTGCTGGCGACCAAAGTCGGCATGCCGGTCGATGCGAACGGCCTGCGCGGTGCCTCACGCCGCACCATCATCGCCGGCGTCGAGGCCAGCCTGCGCCGGCTGAACACCGACTGGATCGACCTCTACCAGCAGCATCAGGCGGATCCACTGACGCCGATCGAGGAGACGCTGCGCGCGTTCGACGACCTCGTCCGCCACGGCAAGGTCCGCGCCATCGGCTGTTCCAATTTTTCCCCCTGGCAGGTGATCGACGCGCGCTGGACCTCACGCGCGCACGGGCTGGCACCGTTCGTATCCTGCCAGAACGAGTACAGCCTGCTCGCGCGCGGCCCGGAGCGCGAATTGATCCCGATGCTGCAGGCCAACGGCATGGGGCTGCTGCCGTACTATCCGCTGGCGAGCGGCCTGCTGACCGGCAAGTACCGGCGCAACACACCGATGCCCGACGGGCGCGCGGCTCACCGTTCACGGCGCGCGCTACGGCGATCGGTTCATCAACGACGCGAACTGGCCGATCGTCGAACGGCTCGATGCGTTCGCCGAGCAGCGCGGCCGGACATTGCTGGAGCTCGCCTTAAGCTGGCTCGCGGCGCGGCCCTCGGTGTCCAGCATCATCGCCGGCGCGACGAAGCCGGAGCAGTTGGAAGCCAATGTCCGCGCCGTGGGCTGGGCGCTGACCGCGGACGAGCTGCAGCAGATCGACCGGATCACCGCAGCGCACTGAGCCGCTACGCCTCTCCCGCCTCGCGGCGCGCGCGCATCGTTTCCTCCCAGTGCTGCCCGTCGAACAGGCTGGGCCGCACCGTCGCGATGTCCACGCCTTCGAGGCAGCGGATATTCACGCTGACCCCGTCCGGCATCGACCGCGGCGTGTAGAAGGAATGGATGCCGCAATGCCGGCAGAACGTGTGCTTCGCGACGTTGGTGCCGAACTGGTAGGTCGTGATTGCGTCCGCGCCGCGCAGCAGCTCGAACTGCGAGAGCGGCACCATCAGGTGCACGATGCCCTTCATCGTGCAGATCGAGCAGTTGCACTCGGTCGCGTCCGCCAGGTCGCCCCGTACCCGGAACCGCACCTGGCCGCAGTGGCAGCCGCCCTCATAGTCTTGCACCATCGCCGATCGCCTCCTGGCTAGGACTGCAGCACTTCGGCGCCCTGCGCGGCCTCGAGCTCGCAGGCGTTCACCGTCATGCAGAGCATCGTGTAGTAGCCGATGGCGCCGGTGAGCTGGATGAACTCGTCGTTGCCGAACCGCGCCAGCATCGCCTTCGCGGTCGCATCGTCGATGCGATGCTTGCGCAGCAGCAGGCGCGTGAACTCGACGATCTGCGCATCCTCGGGCGGGATGCCGCGCGAGTGGTTCTCGCGGATCGCGGCGATGGTGGTGTCCGGCACGCCGAGCCGGCGCGCGCCGCCGGTCTGCGCCCCCCACACATAGAGCGCGTCGAACTCGCGCGCGACGGTCATCGCCGCCAGCACCCGCACGCGCATATCGAGCGATCCCTCGAAGCGCACATACGCCCCGACATGCGCTATCCGGCCCGCCAGTTCGGGCGAGTGCAGGAACATCGTGAACGGCCCCTGCACGGCGCCGCGGCTCGCGACGATGGAGTCGAACACCGCATGGTCCTTCGGTGCGACGTGTTCCTTGCTGGTGACGTAGGGCAGCCTTGCCATGGATTTCTTCTCCTATTGCGCGCGGACGTAGTGGCGCGTGACGATACGCAGATGGTCGCGGAAATGCGGCCGCAGCCGCTCGGTCCAGGGCGTGCCCGCGGCCTGCTTCCAGGCGGCGGTCAGCGGCACGTTCGGCGACGCGAGATGATACAGCGCGAGGTAGCGGTGCGAACCCGTGTCGTCGCGGAACCGCCGCGCGCACAGCGTTCCCGGCACGGCAGCCAGGGCGGGGATGTGCTCGTGGTCGTACCACTCGTTGAATTCGGCCTCGTGCGCCGGATCGACGTTCATCGCATTGACCAGCAGCCCGCCGGCGCCGGTCGGCGCGGGCTGATCGCCGGGCAGGATCTGCGTTCCGTCGAACCGGATCAGCCGCCTGCACATCGCGGTCACGCGCTTGGACCAGACCGAGAGGTTCTCGCCGGCGATGGCGCGGTACGGCGCACTCCGCAGCACATCGAGGCTGTCGAGTTCGTAGCTGGCGACGGCGTGCTTCGGGTTGGTCGCGCCGAGCCAGCGGTCGCAGGCGCCGAAGCCGGGCACGCGCTGGCGCTCCGGCACGTGCTCGAGGTCGTACCAGTCGTGGAACTCGTCCTCGTGCGCGTTGGTGAAGTCAAATCCCACGAGCAAAATGCCCTTCGCCATCTGCGTCTCCTCCGTGCGATTTCGAGCATCATCGCGCAGGTGGCGTCGCGGCGCCAGTTTGCGGATGGTCGGGGTACCGCACGCGGTTTTCCTTCCCGAACGTGGCGCTTGACAGGCGCCGCCTCCCATCCTAGTTAATCATCTGGTTATATAACTACATGGTCAATCAAGGCATGCCGCGCGACCGTCTCACCACCACTTTCGCCGCCCTCGCCGATCCCACGCGGCGCGCGATCCTTGCCCGGCTCGCCCTGGGCGAGGCCACGGTCACCTCGCTCGCCGAACCGTTCGAGATGAGCCTTCCCGCCATCTCGAAGCATCTCAAGGTGCTGGAGCGCGCGGGTCTGATCGCGCGCGGGCGCGAGGCGCAGTGGCGGCCGCGGCGGCTCACGGCAGATCCGCTCAAGGATGCCGCCGACTGGCTGGAGCACTACCGCGAGTTTCTGGGAACAGAGCTTCGATCGTCTGGCAGACCATCTGCGCGAATTGCAAAAGAAGGAGAAGCGACATGGGCGCAGGAAGTAGCGCCGCGACAGAAACGGCGGAACGGGAGCTCGTCGTCACGCGCATCATCGACGCGCCGCGCGACCTCGTGTTCAAGGCATGGACGGAGCCCGAGCAGGTGGCGCGCTGGTGGGGACCGCAGGGTTTTGTCACGACCCACTGCGACATGGACATCCGGCCCGGCGGCGCCTTCCGCTGCTGCATGCGCTCGCCGGCAGGCACCGACCATTGGAAGCGTGGCGTCTACCGCGAGATCGTCGAACCGGAGCGGTCGTCTTCACCTTTGCCTGGGAGGACGCGGACGGAAACCCAGGCCACGAACTGCTGACCACGGTGACCTTTGTCGACCTCGGCGCGAAGACACGGCTGACATTGCACCAGGCCCTGTTCGAAACGGTCGAGCGCCGCGACGACCATCGGGGCGGCTGGACAAGCTGCTTCGAACGCTTTGCCGAATACATGGCGAACACCCGATAAACACAACGGAGATCGAACCATGCTGCACAACCACGTCGTACCGCGCGATGAGTGGCTCGCCGCGCGCAAGCAACTTCTGATCAGAGAGAAGGAATTCACCCGGCTGCGCGACCAGTTGAACGCCGAGCGGCGTGCTCTGCCATGGGTCAAGGTGGAGAAGGCCTATATGTTCGATGGACCCGAGCGGCCGGCAGACGCTCGCCGACCTGTTCGACGGACGCAGCCAGCTGATCGTCAAGCATTTCATGCTCGGGCCCGACTGGCAGGAGGGCTGCGTCGGCTGCTCGTTCGAGGTCGACCACGTCGACGGCGCGCTGGTGCATCTCGAACATCACGACGTGTCGTATGTGGCGGTATCGCGCGCGCCGCTGGCCAAGATCGAGGCGTTCAAGCAGCGCATGGGCTGGCGGTTCAAGTGGGTGTCGTCGTACGGCAGCGACTTCAACTACGACTTCCACGTCTCGTTCACCGAGGATGAAATCGCCAAGGGCAAGGCCTACTACAATTACGAAGTCCGCGAAGATCGGCATCGACGAGCTGTCCGGCCGCAGCGTGTTCTACCGGGACGCGGCCGGCGACATCTTCCATACCTATTCGTCGTACGGACGCGGCGGCGAGATGTTCCTCGGCACCTATAGCTTCCTCGACATCACGCCGAAAGGCCGCGACGAGACCATCAACGGCAAACTGACCGACTGGGTGCGGCACCATGACCGATACGAGGAACGGGATGGTGAAGCCTGTTGCCATTCGACCTGACCCTGTCGGATCGCCTTCTGCCCGATCGTCCTTCGGTCAATCCAAACGAAAGGAGACTCACATGCCCTATGTGGACGGCTTCGTGCTCGCGGTCCCGAAGGCCAACTTCGAGGCCTACAAGACGATGACGCGAACCGCCGGCGAGGTTTGGAAGGAGCACGGCGCGCTCGCCTTCGTCGAATGCGTCGGTGATGATGTGCCATATGGCGAACTCACCTCCTTCCCGCGCGCGGTGCAGGCGAAGGACGACGAAGTCGTCATCTTCTCGTGGATCGTCTACGAATCGCGCGCGCATCGTGACGCGGTGAACGCCAAGGTCATGGCGGACCCGCGCATGAAGGACAGCATGACCAACATGCCGTTCGACGGCAGGCGCCTGATCCATGGCGGGTTCGAGACGTTCCTGCAGATGTAGCGGCCGCCGCGCGGGGGAGGGAGACTCGGGATGAGACTGTTCTACGGCTGGGTCATCGTCGGCGTGCGGCATGGTCGTGACCTGCATCGGTCTCGGCACAATGATGTCGCTGGGCGTCTTCCTCCAGCCGATGGCCGAGGCGCATGGGCTGGTCCCGCGCCGGCATCTCGACCGCCGCGACGCTCAACTTCCTCGCCATGGGGTTCGGCGTCGTTCGCCTGGGGCACGCTGTCCGACCGGTTCGGCACCCGCACCGTCGTGCTCTGCGGCGGCGTGCTGCTCGGCCTTGGGCTGACGATGGCGAGCCAGGCCACCGGCCTGGTTGTGTTCCAGCTCGTGTTCGGCATCCTGGTCGGCCTCGCGGCGGGCAGCTTCTACGCGCCGATGATCGCCACGACGACGCGATGGTTCACCGAGCACCGCAGCCTCGCGGTGGCGCTGGTCTCGGCGGGCCTGGCGATGGGATCGCTGCTGGTGGCGCCGCTCGCGCGCGCGCTGATCTCCGCCTATGACTGGCGCACCGCCATGTTCGCGCTGGGCTGTGTCGCCTGGACCGTGGTCATCCCCGTCTCGCTGCTGCTGCGCCCGCCCCCCGCGCCGGCCCGCGCCGCCGGCCCCGCCGCCTCGGGCGCCGACGAGTTCACCGTGGCGCAGGCGCTGCGCACGCCGCAGTTCGCCGCCATCGCGCTCACCCATTTCGCCTGCTGCGCGGCGCATTCGGGGCCGATCTTCCACATGGTCACCTACGCGATCGACTGCGGCGTCTCGCCGATGGCGGCCGCCACGGTGTTCGGCACCGCAGGCCTGGCCGCGCTCGGCGGTCGCGTCGTATGCGGCCTGGTGGCCGACCGCATCGGTGCGAGGCTGGTCCTGCTGGTCGGGCTTTCCATACAGGCCGTCGCCATCAGCCTCTATCTGGTGGTCGGCGATGCCTGGACCTTCTACGCGCTCGCCTCGCTGTTCGGCTTCTCCTATGGCGGAGTGATGCCGCTCTACGCGATCCTGGTGCGCGAGTATTTCGGCGCCCGCATCATGGGCACCATGTTCGGCGCTGTCGCCATGGTGTCGACCCTTGGCATGGCCATCGGCCCTTGGGGCGGCGGCTGGCTGTACGACGCGTTCGGCGGCTATTTCTGGCTCTATGCCGGCTCGTTCGGGATCGGGGTGGGGGCGGTCGCCATCGCGCTCACCACTCGCCCACCGCGCCCGGTTCCGGCTATGCTGGCCGGCGCAGGTGCGGCGCATGGGGCATGAATGGCCGACAAGCCTAACTTCGTACTGGTCCCTGATCCCGAGCCGGAGGCCGAAGCGCCGCCGCAGCGGCAACCCGCTGGCTGGCTTGACCGCATCCGGTCGCTGACCGGGGCTGCAGCCGCGCTGGTGCCGTTCGGCGGGACGCAGGCGGTCGCCGCCGACAGCTCGCCGACCCGCCCCCGGCTCATCTTCGGCTTCGACGCCACCGCGTCGCGCGAGCCGGCCTGGGCCACCGCGCGCAGCGTCACCGACGCACTGGTGAAGGCGCTGCCGGGCGAACTTGATGTTGCCCTCGCGGTGCACGGCGGATCGCTGCTGCACACCTTCACCGAGTTCACCGCGAACCCCAACACGCTGCGCGACCGCGCGGCCGGCATTCGCTGCATCGCCGGACACACGCGGCTGCTGGCGATCCTGTCGCGCGCGCTGTCGAGCCAGGGCGTGCGCGTGGTCACCTATATCGGCGACGTGTTCGAGGAGTCGCCGGCACGTGGACGAAAGCTGGCCGACGCGATGGGGCTGAAGGGGATCAAGCTGATCGTGCTGCACGACGTCACGGACTGGAATGCACGGCGCGACGCCGAAGTGTTCCTGGATCTCGCGCGCCGGACCGGCGGCTGCGTGCTGCCGTTCGACGCCAACGCCCCCGCCCGGCTGCGCGAACTGCTGGCAGCGGTCGCCGTTTATGCGGTGGGCGGACAGGAACTGCTGGAGGAAAAGCGCGGCGAGATGCCTGGAGCGGTCATGCTGCTGGAGCACCTGCGGCGCTAAGGCTTAGACTGCTGCCCATATCACATAGAACCTCCGCTGACAGTAGCGCATCGTGCATTGCCCGATCGCCACCAGATCGTCTGCGACGACGACGCGATCACCGCGACCTCAGTTGAAGCTCCCCACTTTTGAATAGGTATCTTAGTAAAGCGTGATCTCGTGTCTTCGCGTCGTCCCATGGCTCTCGCTGGTGCTTCAGGAACACATCGCGATCGAACGTATTGTTTGCAAAATTATCGGCGATTGTCGTCATAACTTCAGTCTCAGTAAACACGCGTACATCGGCTTCACGAATGAGACGTATTAATTCGATAAGCCTCTTTCCAGTGATGTTACTGAGATCTCTATGTCGCCTATTCAATTCTGGATAGACAGTCCTGCCTGGGCTTGGGTTGATCGAGATTCCGGCCCGGCGAACTTGAGTATCCTCCAGCAAAACAAATGCAAAGTCACGAACTCTCGTCCTTTGTAGGGAGAGTGCCACTGCTGTGCGTTCCAGGTCGTTCTCGCTATCGATTTGCCATACTGAGACGCCTCCTCGCGTCGGAATTGTCTCCAGAATTTTTGCAGGGCAGTCACCATCAGCCCAATCGGCAAAGTCCTCGCAATCAGCCCATGCCTCAGGCGGCACTTGACGCAGCAGGCGAACCATCGTGCTCAGCTGTTCTAGAAAGGGATCTGACCTGCGCTTCGATCATTGCTGCGTGCAGTCGTTATTTTTCTCCATTGTTAAACGGTGGCGCAGAGTCGAGAGTGAGGGGGCGCCACCCATACGACCTAGTGCCGAGGCAGCAGCTACTCTGTCGCCGGCAAGTTGAGAGGCAAGGTAGGACGCAATCGTTCGCCAGCGCTCCGGGCGTGTTAAGGGATGGTCTAATTCGCCCAAGAGCGCAACGAAAGTTCGCCTGGCATCCGTGTGCTCACCCAAGGATAACGCCCTGTTCAATTCTTGTATGGCCGACGCTCCGTACGTCCGAACCAGTATCTCCGCTTCGTCGGCGAAATCAGTGGAAGCGGCAAGGTTGGCAACGACACTCCGCATCAAGCTCTCGCTGCTGCTTTCCAAGGGCAAATTCGTTGCTGCCGCGGTCGGCGTTACGTTGAGTAGTGACGGCACACCATAATCTGGTACCAACGTAACTTTAGTGGCGGGCGAAGGTAAGTAAACATTGCTGCTGCCCGTCGCGATATACTCATTTGGAACTGCATTGTGTGAGGGTATGGCTACCAGCTACGCTCCCAAGGCCGCAAGAACTTGGTAGCTTTGTATCGTTGTCGGTAATCATGGAACGTCTCCGCGCTCTCCGATTTCAATTACGAGCGCTTTAGGCTCTGCCAGCACGCCCATGACGGACGCCGCAGGTATCGGCTCCGACGGTATCGCAGTGTTTATATCTATAGTGCAATGGGCTGCGATGGTGAGGGGGGGAACGATATTAAGCTTCGCATAATAGTTGCCATTCAAGCATGCGCATAGCGCGTCGTGGGTGCACGGAAGAAACTGCGTACCAGCATAGGCAACTTCTGTAGCTGCCGCATATGTGAGATGATCATTTGACGCAGTTGCGTGAGTGAGTTGATCACCTTGCGCCCGGTGCACTGGGCCTTCAGATCATTCCATACATATTCGTCGGGGTTCAGCTCCGGCGAATAGGGCGGCAGGAAGAACAGCCCCAGCATGCCCGCTTGTTCTGCCACGAACCTCGCGACCGACTTGGCTCGGTGCGTCGATGCCCGTCGACAATCACGAAGATCGGCTTCGTCGCGTTGACCAGCAATCCCGGAGGAACTCGATGAACACCGCGGCAGTGACCCGCCCCTTGGTCAGCATGAAGCGGCGCTCGCCTTGGGCGCTGATCGCCGAGATCAGGTTGGCGCCGAACCGTGCGCCAGTGCTGGAGACCACCGGCGTCTGGCCTCGTTTCCCCCAGGTTGTGCCGCTGTGATAGTCCGAACGGACGCCGGCATCGTCGGCGAAGAAGATCCGTGCGCCTGCGCGTTTTGCGCGACGCTGGATCGACGGATAGTCCGTCTCCAGCCAGCGCTGCACAGTCTCAGGGTTCTGCTCGTACGCCCGCCACAGCGGGCGTTGCGCGGTTAGCCCGAGCTGGTTCAGCAACCGGCACACTGAACTGTGGCTCAGATCTATGTCGAACCGCTCGGCAATCAGTGTCTGCACCATCGCCGCGGTCCATAGCGCGAACGGAAAATTCAACTGCAGAGGGTTCTTGTTGGCCACCGTGTTATAGATCCAGCGCAGGGCACGGCCATCGAGCTTCGGTGGACGTCCTCCGCGCTTGCGCGCTTCCAGCTGACCCCATCCGCCGCGCCGATACTGTGCGAGCCAGCGGAATAGGGTGCGCAGATCGACCCCGAGCGCGGCAGCAACATGGGTGGGACTTTCAGCTTCCTCGCTGTCCGGGGTGGGTAGAAACGTCCTGCCCTTGCTTGTCTATCTTACACTTCCTACTTGGTAGCGTTTCTCAGTTCGGCTGACAGGAGCCGTTTCTCTGTCCCGGCCTGACGTCAGCAAGGCGTCGCGCGCAGCCGCGGTCAATGATGGCCGCAGGCCACCGCTTGCGGCGCGCAGCGTCATTGACGGCGGCGAGCACGGCGCCAGGCTGGGGCAGGCCGGGACGAGTGCGGGATACCAACCATGCGTGACACCTCTTTGCTGCAACAGGCGTTGGGACTGGCCCCACCGTGGACGGTGAGCCGCAGCGACTTTGACCCCGAGGCACACCGGCTCGACATCGAGATCGACTTCGCCCCGGGCAGCCGCTTCGCCTGCCCGACCTGCGGTGCGGCGGACTGCCCGGCCTATGACACCGAGCGGATGACTTGGCGCCACCTCAACTTCTTTCAGCACGAGGCCTATCTGCATGCCCGTGTGCCGCGCGTCCGCTGCGACAAGTGCGGCATCAAGACAGTAAACGTGTCATGGGCACGGCCTGGCAGCGGCTTTACCTTGCTGTTCGAGGCATTGGTCATGACCATGGTCGCGGCGATGCCGGTCAAGGCGGTGGCCCGGATAGTGGGCGAGCACGACACCCGGCTATGGCGTGTCATTCATCATTATGTCGACGAGGCGCGGGCGCGGACCAATGCGTCGGGCGTGACCCGGCTCGCGATCGATGAAACCGCCGCCCGGCGCGGCCAAGACTACGTCACTTTGTTTGTCGACATCGACCAAGCCCGCGTCATGTTCGCCACCGAGGGCAACGATGCCGCCACCATAGCCGCCTTCGCCGATGACCTCATTGCGCATGGCGGCGATCCCGACGCGATCAGCCAAGTCTGCATCGATATGAGCCCGGCCTTCACCAAGGGCATCGCTGAGAACCTGCCGAATGCCGCCATCACCTTCGACAAATTCCACGCTGTCAAGATCGTCAACGATGCGGTCGATAAGGTACGCCGCGCCGAACAGGAGGAGCAAAGTCTGCTGCGTGGCACGCGTTACCTCTGGCTACGCAATCCACAGACGCTGTCCGCTCGTCAGCGCAAGACGCTCGGTGGTCTGCCCACGCGGCACCTCAAGACCGCCCGTGCGTATCAGATCCGCCTCGCCTTTCAGGACCTTTATCAGGAGCCATCTGCGCAGGCGGGCGCGAGTTATCTGAAGAAGTGGTACTTCTGGGCCACCCATAGCCGGATCGAACCAGTTATCGCCGCCGCGCGCACCGTCAAACGCCACTGGGACGGTATACTACAATGGTTCGAAAGTAAGATTGCCAACGGCCTGATCGAGGGCCTCAATAGTTTAGTGCAGGCGGCCAAGGCCAAGGCACGAGGCTACCGCTCAACCCGCAACCTCAAGGCCATCATTTACCTGCTGGCGGGCAAGCTCGACATGCAGTTGCCCGCGTTATGAGGACGTTTCTACCCATCCCAAATAGCGCGGAACCCTTATATACCTATGGCCCATGGCTTCGTGTACCTGGCTGCGGTGATGGACTGGTTCAGCCGACGGGTGCTGGCCTGGCGGGTGTCGATCACCATGGAGGTCGACTTCTGCCTCGATGCGGTCGACGAGGCGCTGGCCCGTCATGGTCGGCCGGAGATCTGCAACACTGATCAGGGCAGCCAGTTCACCAGTTCATCGTCCACCGGATTGCTGTCGGACAACGCGATCAGGATCAGCATGGATGGGCGTGGGTCCTGGCGTGACAACGTGTTGGTCGAGCGGTTGTGGCGTTCGGTCAAGTATGAAGAGGTCTACCTGCGTGCCTATGACAGTGTGTCGGAGGCACGCAGCTCGATCGGTGTGTATTTTGGGTTCTACAACCGCAAGCGGCCGCATTCGAGCCTTGACGGGCGGACTCCGGATCACGTCTATTTCGGTGGCCGCGCAGTGGCGGAGGCGGCTTGAAATTCGCCGCCGTTGCGGGGCATCGCTCCGCAACGGCAATCGATGGAAAGGATCGGTCGGGAATCCATCTATCGGGACCGAAACGCTGTTCAGACCAAGCCGGCCACCTCTGTATAGCCGTGGACAGAATGAGATCCGACCTACCAATCTGACGAAGAATTACAACCCGGCAATTCAACCTTGCTGGAAATGGCCCGCTCTCCTGTCGCGATCGGATCAGTGGATTATCGACGACTTGTTCCGGTTTCGTTCCGATCAATTGATCCCAACTCACAAGACGATCCAAGTGGTCATCCGGAGCAAAAATCGTTGCTCTGACTTTTCCGCTTGCCAGCGAACGCCTCCCGCGAGCTGAGCTGTACGCGGCGCCGAGATCACTTTGGGTCCGCCCCTTCGCTCCTTGCTTCCTCAAAGCTCGATCGCGATTGGACGGCCGACGGCTCAAGTCAACGCTCCGATAATACCAATCCGCCTAAACATTGACACATGCCCAGTCCCGATGCCCGATTGATCTGATCCTGTCCGGGTCATTGATGAGGAAGTCCCATCCTTCCTTGCAAGCGGTGACAATGGCATCGTAGCTATCCCAGACCAGACGACTGAGTTTGTTGCCGCGCAGATATTCCCACACATTCTCCATCGGGTTCAGTTCCGGTGCATAAGACGGCAGGGGAAGTAGCGTGATATTGTCCGGTACGTGCAGTCGCCCTCCGGTCTGATGCCAGCCGGCTCTGTCGCAGACCACGACAGCGTGGGCGCCTGGCGCCACTTGCGTGCTGATTTCAGTGAGATGCTCGTTCATCGCCTCGGCGTTGGCAGCAGGCATGATGATGGCGGCGCCCACGGCACGGGCCGGGCAAATCGCTCCGAACAGATAAGCCGAATCATGTCGGTTATCGCGCACCATCAACGGACATGAGCCGATCGGCGCCCAAACATAGGTGAGCGAGCCCTTTTGACCCACTCTGGCTTCGTCCTGAAACCAGACCTCGATCGGTGTGCCAGCGGTGGTGCCGAGAAGGGCATTCTTCATCAAGCTGGCGAAGTTTTTTTTAAAAGCCTCCTGGGCCACCTGATCCGTTTTTGGGTGGCATGGTCGCGGCTGCAACCGGGTCAGACCAAATTGGCGCAGCCATTTTCCCACCGTGCTTTCATGCACCCGCACAGAGAACCGACGGGCGATTTCCACCTGTAAATCCAGGCAGCGCCAGCGAATGACCTTGTCCTTCTCCGGATCCGGGCCTTTCACGACCAACGCCTTCAACTCCGCCTTTTCTGCCTCGGTGAGTAGCGGGGTGGCGCCCGGGCCGTGATACGACTTCAGGCCATCGATCCCATTCGCATTGTAGCGATGCACCCAGTCACTCAGCGTCTGCCGGTCCATGCCATTCTGCTCCGCCGCTTCGGCACGCGAATGGCCGTCCAGCACCAACGCGATTGCCAGAAGGCGACGCACCTGCGCGCCATCGCCGCACTTGCTGACGAAACTCCGAAGTTCCGACGCTGTCCGGTCCAAGCGAGTGATTGCGATCGCCGCGCTCATCCGATACCTCCTGGGGCGAGAATCGCCACCAGGACAGCGAGTCGAAAGATCGAGGGATTCGGAACCCAGGAGAGTCAACGTCAACGCGGATTGGTATAAGATAACAGAGTATCAGGCTGCTTCCGAACAGGAC
Organism: uncultured Alphaproteobacteria bacterium; assembly: GCA_963794185.1. Classification (GTDB taxonomy): domain Bacteria; phylum Pseudomonadota; class Alphaproteobacteria; order Acetobacterales; family Acetobacteraceae; genus JAMXLO01. Next base: position 24,877 of record CAWCDM010000112.1, read on the forward strand.
AACCTGTCAATTCTAATCCGTCGCCTGCTGCCGGCCGGATCTCGCTACGCGACCGCTGCCTCCGCCCGCTTCTCGCTCCGCTTGCGCGCATGCGGGTCGAGGATACCGCTTGCGCAGCCGCACCGCGCCCGGGGTGACCTCCACCAGTTCGTCGTCCTCGATATAGGCGATCGCCTGCTCGAGGCTCATCCGCCGCGGCGGGATCAGCAGCATCGCGTCGTCCTTGCCGGCGGCGCGGATGTTGGTCAGCTTCTTCTCCTTGATCGGGTTGACCTCGAGATCGGACCCGCGGCTGTTCTCGCCCAGGATCATGCCCACGTACACCTTGTCGCCCGGGTTCACGAACAGCGTGCCGCGCTCCTGGATGTAGAACAGCGCGTAGTGCACCGCCTCGCCGTTCTCGGTGGAGATCAGGCAGCCGTTGCGGCGTCCCTCGATCGCGCCCTTCCACGGGCCGTAGCCAGCAAATAACCGGTTCATCACGCCGGTGCCGCGCGTGTCGGTCAGGAAATCGCCGTGGTAGCCGATCAGGCCGCGGCTCGGGATCAGGAAGGTCAGCCGCAGCTTGCCCCCGCCCGTGGGACGCATGTCGCGCAGCTCGCCCTTGCGGCGGGAAAGCTGCTCCACCACCACGCCGGCATAGGGCTCGTCGACATCGACCAGCACCTCCTCCATCGGCTCCTCGCGGGCGCCGGTGTCGGGGTTGGCGCGGGTCAGCACCCGGGGACGGCCGATCGCCAGCTCGAACCCCTCGCGGCGCATCTGCTCGATCAGCACGCCGAGCTGCAATTCGCCGCGGCCGGCCACCTCGAACGCCTCGGTCTCGTTGCTGTCGGTCACCTTGATCGCGACGTTGCCCTCGGCCTCGCGGAACAGCCGGTCGCGGATCTGCCGGCTGGTGACCTTGTTGCCCTCGCGCCCGGCCAGCGGGCCGTCGTTGATGCGGAAGGTCATCGCGAGCGTCGGCGGATCGACCGGGATCGCCGGCAACGGCGCGGCCAGCTCCGGCGCGCCGATCGTGTCCGGCACCGTCGCCTCGGCGAGGCCGGCCACTGCGATGATGTCGCCCGCCTCCGCCTCCTCGACCGGCACGCGGTCCAGGCCGCGGAACGACAGCAGCTTGGTCATCCGCCCGGTCTCGCCCGCGGTGCCATCGGCACGCAGCACCTTCAGCGGCATGTTGAGCCGCGCCCGGCCCTGCTCCACCCGCCCGGTGAGCACGCGGCCGAGGTAGGGGTCGTATTCCAGGATGGTGGCCACCATGGCGAACGGCGCGTCCGGATCGACCGTGGGCGCCGGCACGTGGCGCACGACCAGGTCGAACAGCGCCGACAGGTCCTTGCGGGGGCCGTCCAGCGCGGCGTCCGCCCAGCCCTGCCGGCCGGACGCATAGAGCATCGGGAAAATCGAGCTGCGCGTCGGAGGCGCCCAGGGCGGCGAACAGGTCGAACACCTCGCTGTGCACCTCGTCCGGGCGGGCGTCCGGGCGGTCCACCTTGTTGACCACGACGATCGGCGTGCAGGCCGCGGGCCAGCGCCTTGCCGACCACGAACTTGGTCTGCGGCAGCACGCCCTCGGCTGCGTCCACCAGCACGATGGCGCCGTCCACCATGTTCAGGATGCGCTCCACCTCGCCGCCGAAATCGGCGTGGCCGGGGGTGTCGACGATGTTGATCCGCGTGCCCCGCCAGACCACCGAGGTGCACTTGGCCAGGATGGTGATGCCGCGCTCGCGCTCCAGCTCGTTGCTGTCCATCGCCCGCTCGGCCACCTGCTGGTGGTCGCGGAACGAGCCGGACTGGCCGAGCAGCTTGTCGACCAGCGTGGTCTTGCCATGGTCGACATGGGCGATGATCGCGACGTTGCGGATTTGCATGACGGGCCTGGGGTGTGGGGATGGTGCGGCGCACACATAGTGGGGTTGGCGGGAGGATGCGAGGGGAATCGGCGCGCGCCTCGAGGGTGTCTTACTGCCCGGTGGGTGAGACGACGTATGGGGAACCGCAGATGCAAGCAGATGAACGCGGATAGGATCCCGCCGCGCTGAGGCACTGGTTGTACACCTCGCCAGCGCTCGGCGCGGGAGAGGTCAGCGCGAAGCGCCGGGAGAGGGTGCAACGGAACCATGGCCGCTATCGCGGCACGCGCCCCTGCTTTCGGATGGAGGTAAGCGCTTGCAGCGCTCCACCGCGCAGCGGTCGGCTGCGGCGGCAATGGAAGGGCCGTCTTCAGGGCGGACTGGTGGCGGGCGCCGGCAATCGCGGCGGTGCCGCCGGCCATCCGGGCCCCACACGTTCGGAGCGGTCGTCGGAGCCGAGGGCGAACAGCCGCCTGTTCAGGTTGCCGAAGAATCCGGCGAGGCTGCCGCCATAGCGGATGATGGCCTGGCTGAGTTCGTCCCAGAATGCCCGGTCGAGCAGGCCGGGCGCGATGCCGAGGTCGCGGCAGATATCGGCGATGACGGCGCCGACCGGCCGGCGACGCACCTCGGCGGCGATTTCTTCCTCGGTGGGGAGGCGCGCGAGGCGGGGGTCCTCGATATGGTCGGCGCGCCGGGGTTCGGGCGAGGCGTCCAGCGGCGCGACCTGCCGTGCGGGGCGTGGGCCGCGCGTGGAGGGCAGGCGGATGGGCGCGGGCGTGAGGTCCTGGCCGCGTGCGGCGCGCCGGCAAAGCCTGGCTTCGAGGGCAGTGGCGCGACGCAGGCCGTTGGTGATGCGGGCAAGGATGGTGGCGAGATCGGCGGTGCCGAAGGGTTTGGCGAGCAGGGGGAAGCCTGGGGAGGCGGCGCGACGCTGGACTGTGCCGGCGAGTTCCTTGCCGTAGTCGATCAATTTGCGGACGAGGCTGAGGACGCGCCCGATGCGGCTGGGCATGACCACGTCGGCCCGAAGCGGATCGGGGTCCGTGGTTGGGGCGGGCGCTTGGGCGTCGGCCGACATGGACGAAACAAGGACACGGACTGACGAGCCGGTGCCGGCTTATGACAGCCCGAGCACACCGGTCGCGAACCGCGGCGTGGCCGCACGGTGATCTCGATGGTCTGGCTTGGTGCGCAATGCCGCGCGTGCTCGTAAACGAAACCGGGAAAGTGCTGGTAGTGGTTCAGCAGGGAGATCAGCCGCATGGCAGCAGGACCCAAAGGAGTTGCCGGGAGGTCTGCCAGCCTGCCAGCGCAACAGGTCGCCGCCGATCCCTTGGAGAGCTACTGCCCGGATCTCGATCAGTGGCCGGGCAGTTGGGCGTATGAGAAACGCGACATTCCGTCCGGGCTTCGGATAGTGGAATGCTTCAAGCCGTTCCTGCGCGAGATGCTGGCACTGTCTCTCTCGCGCAAGACCTTACGCCAGCACCGCGACAACATCTGGCTGCTCGGCGGTGAGGTCATCCGCCGATTGCAGATGGACAGCAGTCTCCGTAGGCAGCCGATCCAGCAGGTCGTCCTCGACCTCATCGGCGATGACGGCGGGCCGCTACTCTCCCATGGCCAGTCCGAAGCCGAACAACGCTCCTTCGATGCAACCTGCCGCAAGCTCTTTCGCTTCCTGACAGCCCCCGGGATCAGCCGCCGCCACAACGCTCCAAGCTCTACCGCGACGACGAACCGATCGCGTCATTGACGGCACCAATGCAGAACTCGCGGCCAGGCGTGTCGCGGTCAAGCCCCGCAGCCGCGAAGCGGTGCGCCGCAGGCGCAGGGCTTGACGGCGATCCGCTTGGCCGAGGCACAATTAGCCCTGCCGTCCGGTGAGGCGCTACCAACCAGCATACCCTGAATTACCCACAGTTTCCGCCGACGAACCTGAATTTTCTGCCGGGTCTTCGGTCGCCGCAAGGGTCGTACAGGTGTCGTAGGCTTTCTTCCTGTGCCTGTTTGGCACTTGGAGCTTGCCGTTATTGATAATGGCCCCCGTGACTTCGCCGATGCCGCCTGTATAGCGCCGCTCCTTGTGGGCCAGCAGCTCACGGCAATGAATCTGCTTCTTGATCTCCCAGATGACCCGGTCCGGGACCCGGTCGCCGGACACGGCAATATCGTCCATGTAGACCGACAGAATGCAACCGGCCTGCTTGGTGATATCGGCAATGTCAAGCCACATGTCGTAGAAGGCGAAGAACGACAGGATCGGGCTTACCGTGCTGCCGGTCGCCAGGTGTCCATCCACGGTGAACAGCTTCGCCAGTATGGACGCCACGTCCGGGCTGCACGCCATGACTGTGTGAAAGAACCAGTAGACACGGCGGCTTGGCGTCGATGGGAAGTAGGCATGGATGTCGAGCTTTCGAATTTCCCTGGCCCCTGCATGACGCGCGGCATTAGACACATGGGACCGCTGCTTGACCGGGCGGAACAGGAATTCTGGCGGCTCGATCCGGGATAACGCCTTGCGCACAGCTATGTGCACGGGCCGCAGTGCGCCGCGCGGCTCCTAGATGATCCGGACTTTGGTCTTCCCGTTGCGCGTGATCTCGGTCGGGCGCTCGCTGTGAAGGCCGGTCCATGGCCACTAGCTCGGCGAGGGTAGCGCGTGTTAGGCCGAACAGTTCCGCGAGCTTGCCGCGCGAACGGACGGCGTATAGCCGTGATTGTTGGAGAGGATGCCGATTTGGGGGATTAGGCGGCATCCCGCCCTGATCGCTCGGCGATGAACTTCAGCAACGCCAGCACTTTCCCTGAGACTGCGGTCTTGAGGCCTGTGGCCGCATGCTTGTCTTCCAGGTGCTCGGCGAAGAATAGGATCGATGACATCGGAATTTTGAATTCCTCGGGATCTTTCCGTAATAATTGCATCGTAGGCTCTTTCTTCCCCGCTTCGATCTCCGACAGATAGGATGGTGCAATCCGGAGCCGAGCCGCCATGTTCTCGCTGCTTCACGTCGTGAAATATTCGAATCAATCGCAGCGCTTCGCTCAGCATGGTCACCCCGACCGCGTATGAGTTAAACGGTTTGGAATTCTGGGCCTTGATCATCAATGCCTTAACGCGATCCGCGCCAGCTCGTAGAACAGTCTTGCCAACGCTATAATCGTCCGCAGCACTAGCGGGTTGCAGAGCCAGCGAAGTCGGCCCTTCTTTCGTGCTTCCCGCCTAGATCCCCGCCGTCTATCAGCCACTGGCCGGCCGTCATCGTCTCCGAGTAACATCGGCTTGCCTCCATCACGCCACAACAGGAATGCGTGGCGCCACCCAGATGGAGCGCAGGGGTGACAACGGTTTAAGCCCAGAAGTCCCTATGGGCGCGGCGATCCACGCCGCCGCGCCCCGCCCGCATCCCGGTCGCCCTGATGCTGACAGTGATAGAAGGCTTCGAAGCCTTCCGCGGGCCGGCCTCGGCCCTGTTGATGGCGGCTCATCCCTTCAAAGTGACTGACGGGCGGGTATATAGCCCAAGCCCAAGCCTAAGCCTGCGTACCCAGATTCGCAATTACGGTGACGTATTACGATTCCACAACCTTGAAGTATAAGTACGTCGCTTCTTGAGCTTGGCAATGAGTGCGTGGAGGTTATGGCGCGTAAAGGTCCACTCGAATGGTTTGGCGACCCGTAGGTAGCGGGCCTGGAATGCCATCACGTTCCGTGTTAGGTCTGCCAGGCTCTTGAAGTCGTTCGGTAAAGCAGCTGCGCTGAACGACCGAGAAATAGACCTCGATCTGGTTGAGCCAGCTGGCGTGGACCGGTGTATGAACTAGAACGATGTTGGGCCATCTGGTTCGAAGGCGATCGGCGGCGCGTCGACCACGGTGGCAGGAGCCATTGTCGGCGATCAGGAACACGCGACGCGCTGACCGATAAGGTGTGCGGCCCATGACCTGGCCGACGAGGCGGTGGAACGCAGCTATGCTGTTCCTGCGCTCACAGCGGCCGAACAGCCTGGCTCGGTGCACATCCCACGCGGCGAGGTAGGCCAAGGCGCCGGCACCATGTATTCATGCTCAACATAGATTGGACGCCTCGGCGCTGCGGGCAACGACCGATTGTGCGCCGCCTCGCCTGAATGCTGGTCTTCTCATCGATGCAGAGCACGTAATCGCGCGGCCCCAGCGCTGCGCCTTTCCAGCGGCGCTGGTACAGATCGATGACCCGGCCAGCCTTGCGGGCGAAGTGAGGGTCACGGGGAAATATCCAACTGCGATGCCGCCAGGGGCGTAGTGCGTCCTGGCCAAGCCAGCGCCAGAGCGTGGTGCCACGATCTGCGCTACGACAGCGCTCGCCACCGCCTCCTGACGCAGTTCGGCGACGGACCAACGAGCCAAGGGTAGACCACGACGGGACGGTAGCTCACAGGCCAATGCCTTGATCGCAACCACGACATTGGGAGCAAAAGCGCGCCGGTCGCCGGCGGCGTGGTCGATCGTCGTCGAGACCGGGCAGCCGATCGGTACAGAACCGCTGGCGCCACTTGCTGGCGATCTGGCGTGGCATGTCGAGCCGGGCCGCTATCCGGTCGTTGCCAAGTCCCTCGCTCGCCAGGAGTATGATCTTGGCCCGTACAATGTCGCGATACGGTGATGAATATTCTTTGCAACGAGCCTCCAGCTCGGCTCGCTCCTCTTCGGTGAGTCGGATCAGAGTTGGGCTTCGCCTTGGGATCACGGATCCTCCTGGCTGACGAGAACCTTGTCATGCTGTCGCGAAGCTCCCCCGAAAATACGTCATCGAACTTATGAAACGAGGGTACTAAGCGCAGCGCAAGAACTATATTCTCTGGCAGAGAATTAAATTTATTTTTTCTGGCAATCCGGAGCGATTTCGGCGCTCGGGGCATGCGCCCAGAGTCGCGGCCCCTGTCCTCTGGACGTCTGGCGCGGGTCCCGCGGCCGCGCTCCGCAGTCCAGCTTCCGATGAACTGGCGGATCGCGGTTATCTCATACCAACCCGCGTTGACGTTGACTCTCCGGGGTTGCGAATCGCTCGGCGCTTCGAATTCGATAGCCGCGGGGCGATTGTCGCCCAAGGGGACATCGAATGAGCGCGGCGATCCCAATCACTCGCTTGGACCGGACAGCGTCGGAGCTTCGGAGTTTCGCCGGCAAGTGTTGCGATGGCGCGCAGGTGCGCCGCCTTCTGGCGATCGCGTTGGTCATGGAGGGGCGTTCCCGCGCCGAGGCGGCACAGCAGAATGGCATGGACCGGCAAACGCTGAGCGACTGGGTGCATCGCTACAATGCGACCGGGATCGACGGCCTGAAGTCGTGTCATGGGCCTGGCGCCACCCCGCTACTGAACGAGGCAGAGAAGGCGGAGTTGAAGGCGCTGGTCGTGAAAGGCCCGGATCCGGAGAAGGACAAGATCATCCGCTGGCGCTGCCTGGACTTACAGGCGGAAATCGCCCGTCGGTTCTCGGTGCGGGTGCATGAAAGCACGGTGGGCAAATGGCTGCGTCAATTTGGTCTGACCCGGTTACAGCCGAGACCATGCCACCCGAAGACCGACCTCGCAGCCCAGGAGGCATTTAAAAAAACTTTGCCAGCCTGATGAAGAATGCCCTTCTCGCCACCACCGCCGGGACACCGATCGAGGTGTGGTTCCAGGACGAAGCGAGAGTGGGTCAAAAGGGCTCGCTCACGTATATCTGGGCGCCGATCGGCTCGTGCCCACGGATGGTACGCGATAACCGACATGATTCGGCTTATCTGTTCGGAGCGATTTGCCCGGCCCGTGCCGTGGGCGCCGCCATCATCATGCCTGCTGCCAACGCCGAGGCGATGAACGAGCATCTCAGTGAAATCAGCACGCAAGTGGCGTCAGGCGCCCACGCTGTCGTGGTCTGCGACAAAGCCGGCTGGCATCAGACCGGAGGGCGACTGCGTGTACCGGACAATATCACGCTACTTCCCCTGCCGTCCTATGCACCGGAACTGAACCCGATGGAGAATGTGTGGGAATATCTGCGCGGCAACAAACTCAGTCGTCTGGTCTGGGATAGCTACGATGCCATTGTCGCCGCCTGCAGAGGAGGGATGGCACTTCCTCATCAATGACCCAGACAGGATCCGATCAATCGGGCATCGAGACTGGGCATGTGTCAATGTTTAGGCGGATTGGTATCACTGCGCGTCCTCTTTATCGCCAGGTTACAAATCGTGCTGTGGCTGACGTTGTAGGTGCGGGCGATCTCTCGCACCGCCTCGCCCCTGTCGCGCCGCCGTGCCTCCTTCTGCTGGTGCGGCGAGAGCTCAGGTTTGCGACCGCGCTTCACGCCACGCGCCTTGGAGTAGGTAGTTCGTACGAACCCGCGGCCTGGAGCGGGCGCACCTGTGCATCCATGCTCTGGCGGTCGGTCGATACGCGGGCGTAGCCGTTACTTCACGGTTTGCCGAGGACA
>CAWCDM010000113.1:0-131314 GCA_963794185.1 uncultured Alphaproteobacteria bacterium
CCGCCCGCCGCTCGTGGCGCTTGCGCTGGTGCGGGTCGAGGAAGCGCTTGCGCAGCCGCACCGCGCCCGGCGTCACCTCCACCAGCTCGTCGTCCTCGATATAGGCGATCGCCTGCTCCAGGCTCATCCGCCGCGGCGGGATCAGCAGCATCGCGTCGTCCTTGCCGGCGGCGCGGATGTTGGTGAGCTTCTTTTCCTTGACCGGGTTCACCTCGAGGTCGGAGCCGCGCGCGTTCTCGCCCAGGATCATGCCGACATAGACCTTTTCCCCCGGGTTCACGAACAGCGTGCCGCGCTCCTGGATGTAGAACAGCGCGTAGTGCACCGCCTCGCCGTTCTCGGTGGAGATCAGCGAGCCGTTGCGCCGCCCCTCGATCGCGCCCTTCCACGGGCCGTAACCGGCAAACAGCCGGTTCATCACCCCGGTGCCGCGCGTGTCGGTGAGGAACTCGCCGTGGTAGCCGATCAGGCCGCGGCTCGGGATGCTGAAGGTCAGCCGCAGCTTTCCGCCGCCCGAGGGGCGCATGTCGCGCAGCTCGCCCTTGCGGCGGGAGAGCTGCTCCACCACCACGCCGGAATAGGGTTCATCGACGTCGACCAGCACCTCCTCCATCGGCTCCTCGCGGGCGCCGGTGTCGGGGTTGTTGCGGGTCAGCACGCGCGGACGGCCGATGGCGAGTTCAAAACCCTCGCGGCGCATCTGCTCGATCAGCACGCCGAGCTGCAATTCGCCGCGGCCGGCGACCTCGAACGCCTCGGTCTCGTTGCTGTCGGTGACCTTGATGGCGACGTTGCCTTCCGCCTCGCGGAACAGCCGCTCGCGGATCTGCCGGCTGGTGACCTTCTTGCCCTCGCGCCCGGCCAGCGGGCCGTCGTTGATGCGGAAGGTCATGGCGAGCGTCGGCGGATCGACCGGGATGGCGGGGAGCGGCGCCGTCAGTTCCGGCGCGCCGATCGTGTCGGGCACGGTGGCCTCGGCCAGGCCGGCCACGGCGATGATGTCGCCGGCCTCCGCCTCCTCGACCGGCACGCGGTCGAGGCCGCGGAACGACAGGAGCTTGGTCATCCGGCCGGTCTCGCCGGCGGTGCCGTCGGCGTGCAGCACCTTCAGCGCCATGTTGATCCGCGCCCTGCCCTGCTCCACCCGCCCGGTCAGCACGCGGCCGAGATAGGGGTCGTATTCCATGATCGTCGCGACCATGCCGAACGGCGCGTCAGGGGCCACCGTGGGCGACGGCACGTGACGCACCACCATGTCGAACAGCGCGGACAGGTCGCGACGCGGGCCGTCCAGGGCCGCATCGGCCCAGCCCTGCCGCCCGGAGGCGTACAGCATCGGGAAATCGAGCTGGGCGTCAGTTGCGCCGAGTGCGGCGAACAGGTCGAACACCTCGATGTGCACCTCGTCCGGGCGGGCGTCGGAGCGGTCCACCTTGTTGACCACCACGATCGGGTGCAGCCCGCGCGCCAGCGCCTTGCCGACCACGAACTTGGTCTGCGGCAGCACGCCCTCGGCGGCGTCCACCAGCACGATGGCGCCGTCCACCATGTTCAGGATGCGCTCGACCTCGCCGCCGAAATCGGCGTGGCCGGGGGTATCGACGATGTTGATGCGGGTGTCGCGCCAGACCACCGAGGTGCACTTGGCCAGGATGGTGATGCCGCGCTCGCGCTCCAGGTCGTTGCGGTCGAGCGCGCGCTCGGCCACCACCTGGTGGTCGCGGAACGAGCCGGACTGCCGCAGAAGGTGGTCGACCAGGGTGGTCTTGCCGTGGTCGACATGGGCGATGATCGCGACGTTGCGAATCTGCATGGGGCCTGGATGTAGGGATGCTGCGGCGCACAGATAGGCGGGTTGGCGGGAGGATGCGAGGGGTAATCGGCGGGTCAGGCTGCAACCGCCGCAGCGGAAGAGAAGAATCAAACGCGGATGCAGGCAGATGCACGCGGATGCACGCGGATAGGATCCGTGCCTTTGGCGCGTCAGCGCCAACTGATCAACGATATGGCCCGCTGGCGTGGGCGAACGCTGCGGCACACGCCTAATCTGCGTGCATCCGCGTGCATCTGCCTGCATTTGCGTTAAATTTCTTCTTCGGGCCGCCAAGGCGGACGGGTACCGCGCAGCGGTCGGTTTGGCGGCAATGGCGGGGCCGGCTTCAGGGCGGGCCGGTGGCGGGCGCCGGCGATCGCGGCGGTGCCGCGGGCCATCCGGGGTCCGCACGCGTCGGAGAGGTCGCCGGAGCCGAAGGCGGACAGCCGCCTGCTCAGGTCGTTGAAGAAGCGGACGAGGCTGCCGCCATACATGATGACGGCGTGGCTGATTTCGTCCCAGAACGCCCGGTCGAGATCGCCGGGCGCGATGCCGAGATCGCAGCAGATATCGACGATGACGGCGCCGATGGGCCGGCGACGCACCTCGGCGGCGATTTCTTCCTCGGTGGGGAGGCGCGCGAGACGCGGGTCCTCGGTGTGGTCGGCGCGTTGGGGTTCGGGCGGGGCGTCCGGCGGCGCGAGCGCCGTGCGGCGCCTGGCGCGCGCATGGCGGGCAGGCGGATGGGCGCCAGCCGTGAGGTCCTGGCCGCGCTCGGCGCGGCGGCAGAGCCTGGCTTCCAGCATCGCGGCGCGACGCAGGCCATTGGTGATGCGGGCGAGGATGACGGCGAGATCGGCGGTGCCGAAGGGCCTGGCGAACAGGGCAAAGCCTGGGGTGGCGGCGCGCTGCTGGACCGTGCCGGCGAGCTTCTTGCCGTAGTCGATCAGTTTGCGGACGAGGCTGAGGACGCGGCCGAGGCGGGTGGGCGTGTCCGCGCCGGCCCGGGGCGGATCGGGCTCCGTGGTTGGGGTGGGAGCTTGGGCGGGCGGACATGAACGGAACAAGAACACGGACTGACGAGCCGGTGCCGGCTTATGAAGCCCGAGCACACCGGTCGCGAACCGCGGCGTGGCCGCACGGTGATCTCGATGGTCTGGCTTGGTGCGCGATGCCGCGCGTGCTCGTAAACGAAACCGGAAAGTGCTGGTAGTGGTTCAGCAGGGAGATCAGCCGCATGGCAGCAGGACCCAAAGGAGTTGCCGGGAGGTCTGCCAGCCTGCCAGCGCAACAGGTCGCCGCCGATCCCTTGGAGAGCTACTGCCCGGATCTCGATCAGTGGCCGGGCAGTTGGGCGTATGAGAAACGCGACATTCCGTCCGGGCTTCGGATAGTGGAATGCTTCAGCCGTTCCTGCGCGAGATGCTGGCACTGTCTCTCTCGCGCAAGACCTTACGCCAGCACCGCGACAACATCTGGCTGCTCGGCGGTGAGGTCATCCGCCGATTGCAGATGGACAGCAGTCTCCGTAGGCAGCCGATCCAGCAGGTCGTCCTCGACCTCATCGGCGATGACGGCGGGCCGCTACTCTCCCATGGCCAGTCCGAAGCCGAACAACGCTCCTTCGATGCGACCTGCCGCAAGCTCTTTCGCTTCCTGACAGCCCCCGGGATGAGCCGCCGCCACAACGCTCCAAGCTCTACCGCGACGACGAACCGATCGCGTCATTGACGGCACCAATGCGAACTCCGGCCAGGCGTGTCGCGGTCAAGCCCCGCAGCCGCGAAGCGGTGCGCCGCAGGCGCAGGGCTTGACGGCGATCCGCTTGGCCGGGGCACAATTCGCCCTGCCGTCCGGTGAGGGCTACCAACCAGCATACCCTGAATTACCCACAGTTTCCGCCGACGAACCTGAATTTTCTGCCGGGTCTTCGGTCGCCGCAAGGGTCGTACAGGTGTCGTAGGCTTTCTTCCTGTGCCTGTTTGGCACTTGGAGCTTGCCGTTATTGATAATGGCCCCCGTGACTTCGCCGATGCCGCCTGTATAGCGCCGCTCCTTGTGGGCCAGCAGCTCACGGCAATGAATTTGCTTCTTGATCTCCCAGATGACCCGGTCCGGGACCCGGTCGCCGGACACGGCAATATCGTCCATGTAGACCGACAGAATGCAACCGGCCTGCTTGGTGATATCGGCAATGTCAAGCCACATGTCGTAGAAGGCGAAGAACGACAGGATCGGGCTTACCGTGCTGCCGGTCGCCAGGTGTCCATCCACGGTGAACAGTTTCGCCAGTATGGACGCCACGTCCGGGCTGCACGCCATGACTGTGTGAAAGAACCAGTAGACACGGCGGCTTGGCGTCGATGGGAAGTAGGCATGGATGTCGAGCTTTCGAATTTCCCTGGCCCCTGCATGACGCGCGGCATTAGACACATGGGACCGCTGCTTGACCGGGCGGAACAGGAATTCTGGCGGCTCGATCCGGGATAACGCCTTGCGCACAGCTATGTGCACGGGCCGCAGTGCGCCGCGCGGCTCCTCGATGATCCGGACTTTGGTCTTCCCGTTGCGCGTGATCTCGGTCGGGCGCTCGCTGTAAGGCCGGTCCATGGCCACTAGCTCGGCGAGGGTAGCGCGTGTTAGGCCGAACAGTTCCGCGAGCTTGCCGCGCGAACGGACGGCGTATAGCCGTGATGGTTGGAGAGGATGCCGATTTGGGGGATTAGGCGGCATCCCGCCCTGATCGCTCGGCGATGAACTTCAGCAACGCCAGCACTTTCCCTGAACTGCGGTCTTGAGGCCTGTGGCCGCATGCTTGTCTTCCAGGTGCTCGGCGAAGAATAGGATCGATGACATCGGAATTTTGAATTCCTCAGAATATTTCCGTAATAATTGCATCGTAGGCTCTTTCTTCCCCGCTTCGATCTCCGACAGATAGGATGGTGCAATCCGGAGCCGAGCCGCCATGTCTCGCTGCTTCACGTCGTGAAATATTCGAATCAATCGCAGCGCTTCGCTCAGCATGGTCACCCCGACCGCGTATGAGTTAAACGGTTTGGAATTCTGGGCCTTGATCATCAATGCCTTAACGCGATCCGCGCCAGCTCGTAGAACAGTCTTGCCAACGCTATAATCGTCCGCAGCACTAGCGGGTTGCAGAGCCAGCGAAGTCGGCCCTTCTTTCGTGCTTCCCGCCTAGATCCCCGCCGTCTATCAGCCACTGGCCGGCCGTCATCGTCTCCGAGTAACATCGGCTTGCCTCCATCACGCCACAACAGGAATGCGTGGCGCCACCCAGATGGAGCGCAGGGGTGACAACGGTTTAAGCCCAGAATCCCTATGGGCGCGGCGATCCACGCCGCCGCGCCCCGCCCGCATCCCGGTCGCCCTGATGCTGACAGTGATAGAAGGCTTCGAAGCCTTCCGCGGGCCGGCCTCGGCCCTGTTGATGGCGGCTCATCCCTTCAAAGTGACTGACGGGCGGGTATATAGCCCAAGCCCAAGCCTAAGCCTGCAGTACCCGAATTCGCAATTACGGTGACGTATTACAATTCCACAACCTTGAAGTATAAGCACGTCGCTTCTTGAGCTTGGCAATGAGTGCGTGGAGGTTATGGCGCGTAAAGGTCCACTTGAATGGTTTGGCGACCCGTTGGTAGCGGGCCTGGAATGCCATCACGTTCCGCGTCAGGTCTGCCAGGCTCTTGAAGTCGTTCGGGGTAAGCAGCTTGCGCTGAACGACGAGAAATAGACCTCGATCTGGTTGAGCCAGCTGGCGTGGACTGGTGTATGAACCAGAACGATGTTGGGCCATCTGGTTCGACGGCGATCGGCGGCGCGTCGACCACGGTGGCAGGAGCCATTGTCGGCAATCAGGAACACGCGACGCGCTGACCGATAAGGTGTGCGGCCCATGACCTGGCCGACGAGGCGGTGGAACGCAGCTATGCTGTTCTTGCGCTCACAGCGGCCGAACAGCCTGGCTCGATGCACATCCAACGCGGCGAGGTAGGCCAAGGCGCCGGCACGCACGTATTCATGCTCAACATAGATTGGACGCCTCGGCGCTGCGGGCAACGACCGATGTGTGCGCCGCCTCGCCTGAATGCTGGTCTTCTCATCGATGCAGAGCACGTAATCGCGCGGCCCCAGCGCTGCGCCTTTCCAGCGGCGCTGGTACAGATCGATGACCCGGCCAGCCTTGCGGGCGAAGTGAGGGTCACGGGGAAATATCCAACTGCGATGCCGCCAGGGGCGTAGTGCGTCCTGGCCAAGCCAGCGCCAGAGCGTGGTGCCACTGATCTGCGCTACGATACCGCTCGCCACCGCCTCCTGACGCAGTTCGGCGACGGACCAACGAGCCAAGGGTAGACCACGACGGGACGGTAGCTCACAGGCCAATGCCTTGATCGCAACCACGACATTGGGGGGAAAAGCGCGCCGGTCGCCCGCCGCGCGGTCGATCGTCGAGACCGGGCAGCCGATCGGTACAGAACCGCTGGCGCCACTTGCTGGCGATCTGGCGTGGCATGTCGAGCCGGGCCGCTATCCGGTCGTTGCCAAGTCCCTCGCTCGCCAGGAGTATGATCTTGGCCCGTACAACGTCGCGATACGGTGATGCATACTCTTTGCAACGAGCCTCCAGCTCGGCTCGCTCCTCTTCGGTGAGTCGGATCAAGAATGGGCTTCGCCTTGGCATGATGGATCCTCCTGGCTGACGAGAACCTTGTCATGCTGTCGCGAGTCGCCCGAAAATACGTCATCGAACTTATGAAACGAGGTACTAAGCGCAGCGCAAGAACTATATTCTCTGGCAGAGAATTAAATTTATTTTTTCTGGCAATCCGGAGCGATTTCGGCGCTGGGGCATGCGCCCAGAGTCGCGGCCCCTCCTCTGGACGTCTGGCGCGGTTCCGCGGCCGCGCTCCGCAGTCCAGCTTCCGATGAACTGGCGGATCGCGGTTATCTCATACCAACCCGCGTTGACGTTGACTTCTCCGGGGTTCCGAATCCCTCGGCGCTTCGAATTTAATGGCCCCGGGGCGATTCTCGCCCAAGGGGGCATCGGATGAGCGCGGCGATCCCAATCACTCGCTTGGACCGGACAGCGTCGGAGCTTCGGAGTTTCGCCAGCAAGTGTGGTGATGGCGCGCAGGTGCGCCGCGTTCTGGCGATCTCGTTGGTACTGGAGGGGCGTTCCCGCGCCGAGGCGGCAGAGCAGAATGGCATGGACCGGCAAACGCTGAGCGACTGGGTGGATCGCGACAATGCGGGAGGGATCGACGGCCTGAAGTCGTGTCATGGGCCTGGCGCCACCCCGCTACTGAGCGAGGCAGAGAAGGCGGAGCTGAGGGCGCTGGTCGTGAAAGGCCCGGATCCGGAGAAGGACAAGATCATTCGCTGGCGCTGCCTGGACTTACAGGCGGAAATCGCCCGTCGGTTCTCTGTGCGGGTGCATGAAAGCACGGTGGGCAAATGGCTGCGCCAACCTGGTCTGACCCGGTTGCAGGCGAGACCATGCCACCCGAAAACCGACCTCGCAGCCCAGGAGGCTTTTAAAGAAACTTTGCCAGCCTGATGAAGAATGCCGTTCTCGGCACCACCGCTGGTACACCGATCGAGGTCTGGTTTCAGGACGAAGCCAGAGTGGGTCAAAAGGGCTCGCTCACCTATGTTTGGGCGCCGATCGGCTCATGTCCGTTGATGGTGCGCGATAACCGACATGATTCGGCTTATCTGTTCGGAGCGATTTGCCCGGCCCGTGCCGTGGGCGCCGCCATCATCATGCCTGCTGCCAACGCCGAGGCGATGAACGAGCATCTCACTGAAATCAGCACGCAAGTGGCGCCAGGCGCCCACGCTGTCGTGGTCTGCGACAGAGCCGGCTGGCATCAGACCGGAGGGCGACTGCACGTACCGGACAATATCACGCTACTTCCCCTGCCGTCTTATGCAGCGGAACTGAACCCGATGGAGAATGTGTGGGAATATCTGCGCGGCAACAAACTCAGTCGTCTGGTCTGGGATAGCTACGATGCCATTGTCACCGCTTGCAAGGAAGGATGGGACTTCCTCATCAATGACCCAGACAGGGTCCGATCAATCGGGCATCGAGACTGGGCATGTGTCAATGTTCAGGCGGATTGGTATCACTGCGCGTCCTCTTTATCGCCAGGTTACAAATCGTGCTGTGGCTGACGTTGTAGGTGCGGGCGATCTCTCGCACCGCCTCGCCCCTGTCGCGCCGCCGTGCCTCCTTCTGCTGGTGCGGCGAGAGCTCAGGTTTGCGACCGCGCTTCACGCCACGCGCCTTGGAGTAGGTAGTTCGTACAACCCGCGGCCTGGAGCGGGCGCACCTGTGCATCCATGCTCTGGCGGTCGGTCGATACGCGGGCGTAGCCGGTACTTCACGGTTTGCCGAGGACAGCCAACTCTTGCTCGATCACGACGCGCAGCGGTGGCAGATGATGGGTCAAGGTGTCCCATACGCCGCGCGCTGCCACGTCCTCGTATTCGTGACGATAGATGTTGCCGGCCGCCGCCATATCGCGCCAGCCAATCAACGGATGCCGGGCTTTCAGTTCGTCCGGCAGTCGCCGCGATGCTTCGGATATGATCTCAAGGCTACGGGTAACGGCGTAGATTGTGCGAAGGTCATCGCGAAACACCTCATAGCTCATCCCCTCGGCGAATTTCTCGGCCAGGACGATGTGATAGTGGATGTCGCTGAGCCAGCGACGCACTGCGCCGGGATCAAAAGACATAGATCGCGTCGGCGGTCGCAGCCGGGGCGATGGTGGGTTTCAGCGCCTCCCGATCCACCACATCGACCGACCCGTCGAACAGCGTCGCGATGTACTCCTTCAGTCCGGCGTAACCCCAAACCCCGATATGTGCGTCGGGATCAATCTCGATCATGATGTCGGTATCGCTGTCAGGGCGCTCGTCGCCCCGCGCGCGCGAACCGAACAGGGCAATATGCGCCACGCCGCGCTGGCGCAGCACGGCCTCGTTCTCCCGCAGCCGGTCGATGATATCCTGACGGTTCATAGCTTCCTTATACCACAAATCACGCTCGCGAGACAGCGCGGCAATGGCCGGTATTGTGGGCCGGAAATGCGCTTGCTATCAGCACGCTGGCTTCCGTGCGAAAGTTTTCCATTCGGCTCGATCAGCGCACAGTCTGCCCTCGGCTGCCACCCCGGTATATTGGACCATGCTTCAACCAACCGCTGCATGTGCCATGGTGCCGCCCGCCCCAGGAGAACCCGCATGAAGATCAAGCTCCACCACCTGAACCTGTGCTCGAAGGACGTGCCAGGCATGGAGGCGTTCTACCGCTCGGTCCTGGACCTGGAGCCCGAGCCGTCACTGAACAGCGCCCGCGACACCACGCAGGGCTACGCCGCACCGGTCGCCTTCGTGACCGACGGCCACACCCAGGTCCACCTGGCCACCAAGGACCTCGGCGTCGCCTTCCGCACCAACCACATCGTCAATCCGCTCGAGCGCGGCCACATCGCCTTCCGCACCGATGACATCGCCGCCTTCAAGCGGCGGCTCGAGGCGAAGAACATCCCCTATTCCGACTACGGCCAGTGGGCGATGAACGGCTGGCATCAGATCTTCTTCTACGATCCCGAAGGCAACGTCATCGAGGTCCACCAGGACATGAACGCGTAGCCGATCATCCGGCGTATAGCAGCGACGAAAGGAACATCGGTCATGCGCTTCCCCCAGGGCGGAGGATGTCAATGCGGCGCGGTCCGCTACGAAATCTCCGGTGCACCGCTGGTCGTGTACGCCTGCCATTGCACCGAGTGTCAGCGGCAATCGGGCGCCGCTTTCGCGCTGGCTGCTGTCATACCAGGCGAGCATTTCCGGATCACGCAAGGCGAGCCGAAGATGTTCGCCCGGCGGACCAGCCCGGTGAAAACGATGGAGTGCTGGTTCTGCCCGGATTGCGGAACCCGGCTTTACCACGTGCCCGGCGCCGCCGCTTACCCCAACCGCAATATCAAGCCAGGCACGTTGGACGATACCTCGTGGCTCGAACCCACCGTGCATTTCTGGACGCGCAGCGCGCAGAAATGGGTGCATATCCCCGACGACGCGACGCGGTATGAGACGCAGCCGGATACCTTGGCTTGGACCACACCAGAGTCACGCTAGCACTGCCTGGTCTGTGGGACGCGCTCCACGCGGACCTGCCCGAGGCGCTGCGCGCGACGGGGCCGTCCTGGTAGATCGATGGTCCGGGACATCGCCCAGCGTCAACGTCGCATTGCCTGGTGGCTACTCATTGCGTCTATCTTGTCTCGAGCACTCCCATTTCGGCGGCCCAGAACGACAGAGGGGGTTCACCGGGCGCCGCCGGGGATGGCTGCTCTGGGTTCACACCAAACATGAAGGCGCTGCTGATCCCCTCGGCCGCCACCTCGGCGTGGCGGTGAGCGGCGATGGCCATCGGGGCTCCGTCTTCCCTGATACCAAGGATCGCCTCATTCAGTGCGCGGATCGACTCGGAACTCGTCCCGTCCGCCGGATCGAAAGTGCCGAACATGAACAGCGGATCTGGATCGAGCGGGTCGGGGTAGACAGGAACGGTAGACATTCCGCTGGGCAGACCCACCATGCGCGTGACGTACATAGCGATCATATCCTCTCGCAAAGTTCGCGAGGCAGGAGTGTAAGGGGTGAAGATGACAATGCGGTTAGCGCGTGTCGCGGTCATTAGTCGGTAGCCGGCGGCCGCGCGGCGCCGCCGGACCTGCTACTTATCCAGCCACACGTTCGCCAGATCCTGGTTCACGTAGTGGCTCGGGCCGATCTTCCAGCCGTGCACGTAGGACCGCGCCGGTAGGATGCGGTTCCACCACAGCATCGGGAACTCATACGCCTGCGTGTCGACCACCCGCGTCTCGTAGGCACGCATCAGGGCACGCTGCCTGACGGGATCCGTCTCGCGATACATCTTGTTGTAGATGTCGACCACGTCCGCGTCCTCGTAGCCGCCATAGTTCTCGTTGAAGGCCGAGCGCGGCAGGTATTTCTGCGTGTCCATCACCGGGTTCACCACGCCGTTGCAGTTGGCCTCCACCACGACGTCGAAATTTCCCCCGCGCATCGCCTCGAACCACGGTCCGGTCGGCACCACCTTCTGGGTGGCGTGGACGCCGATCTTGCTCCATTCGTCGACGATCCAGGTGCCCACATACTTGTAAGGCTGGTCCACGTTGCGGTTCAGCAGCTCGAACGTAAGGTTCTCCGCCCCCGCCTCCTTCAGCAGGCGCTTCGCCTCCGCGCGTGACTTGTCGATATCCGGCCAGAAGCCGGCCATCTTCTGCAGCTCCTCCTTGGTCGCCGCCAGCGGCGAGCCGGGAAACACCATGCCGCCGACCGTGTGGACATTGGCGATCTTAGCCAGCGCCGGCGCGCCGTGCCACTGGTCGATCGCCAGCAGCAGCGCCTTGCGCACCCGCACATCGTCGAACGGCTTGCGCTTGGAATTGGGCGTGATCAGGTTGCCGCAGTTCCAGTCACTGGTCTGCACCGTGATCTTGTCGCCAAGCTCCTTCTGCAACTGATCGACCGCCGCGGGCGGCAGGCCACGGAATTCGGTCGCCGCGCGGTCGCCGCGGATCGCCTCCACCCGAACGACCTGCTTGTCGGCGTAGATGCCGACGAACCCGTCCAGGTATGGCTGCCCCGGGTGATAGTAGTCCGGATTGCGCTCGCCCTTGATCGACTGCCCGAGCTCGTTGCTGACGAACCGGAACGGTCCGCTGCCCATGACGTTCTTCTCGTACCAGCGCGGGTCCTTTTCGATGATGTCCTGCTTGTAGATCACGGCATACGGATCGGCGAGCGCCGGCAGGAACGTCAGCGTCGCGAATTTGAGGTGGAACACCACCGTCGTCGGATCGGGGGCGGTGATCGTATCCACCATGTTGTACCAGGTCTCGCGTGCGCTGGAGTAGCCCTTCGGCGGATGGACGATCTGGTTCCAGCTCGCCGCCACATCGGCCGCCGTCAGCGGCGAACCGTCGTGGAACTTTACGCCGTCGCGGATCTTGAACGTGTAGGTGGTGCCATTGTCCGTCGGCTGCGGCATGTCGGTGCACAGATCGCAGACGAAGCGCGTGGTGTCCTCCGGATGGCTCGGATCGAGCCGGATCAGCACGCTGTAGAATGGTGCCACGGAATGGATGGTGGCGTAGGTGGTCTCGCGATGCAGGTCGAGGCTCGGCGGCGCGTCTGCCGGGATCATGTAGGTGAGGATGCCGCCGCGCTTCGGCGTTTCATCGGCGCGTGCGGACGTGGTGCCCGAGGACATGGCGAAGAGCATCGCCAGCCCCGCTGCCCAAAGACCTGTTCTCATTCCCGTTTGCCTCCCAGAGGATCTCTTACGTCTCGGTGCGTCCACGGCGATTGCCTCGACATTTTGAACAGCGCGAAGAACGGTCGCGGCTAGGCCCCCTTCAGCGCAAGTTCATCGTACGGTGCGGTGTAGGGAAAACCCGGAATGCGCCCGAAGCTCGATTCGGCAACGCGCGGCCCGACGCCGTTGATGAAGGCAAGCTGCCAGATCGGCGCATAGATCGCCCGCTCGTGCACCATCTGCTGCATCTTGTGCAGAATTGCCTCGCGCTGCCCGTGGTCCAGTTCGACCGCCTGCTGCGCGAACAGTGCGTCGATGTCGGGATAGCTGCCATAGGCAAAGGTGCCGCCTTGAACGACCAGGCTCTCAAGCCGTGTCGCCACATTGCCGAACGCGCCGGGACCCGCCTGGATAAGGTTCTTGTATGTCTTCTCGGAGAAGCCCTTGAGGAAGCCGGCGCGCTCGATCGGACGCAGCCTGCTGCGGATGCCGACTTCGCCCAGGTTGTTGACCACCGCCTCGCCGATGTTGGCATAGGAGGAATCGCAAAAGTAGAGGCCGGCATCGAAGCCGTTGGGATAGCCCGCCGCGGCCAGCAACTGCTTCGCTTGGGCCGGGTCGAACACCGGCGCCGGCGGCTGCCAGTAGAACTCGAAGGTGTCCGGGAAGATGCTGCTGCCGGTGACATGGGAGAACCCCATGGTCAGCGCCTGGTTGGTGGTCTTGCGGTCGATGGCGAGACCGGCCGCCAGGCGCACCCGCTGGTCATGCCACGGCGATTTGGGATCCCACTGATCGGCGAAATACACGCAGAACGTGCCTTGAACCACCACCGGCTTGAGACCGAGCCCGGGAATGCGCAGCAGTTCCTCGGCGAGTTCGCCGCGGATCGAATAGGCGATGTCGATCTCGCCCGCCTTCAGCGCGGCCAGTCGCGTCGACTCGTCCGGGATCACCTTCAGCACCAGGCGCTTGACGCGCGGTGTGTTGCGCCAGTACGGCTCGAACGCTTCCAGAACCAGCTCCACACCCGGCTTGAACGATACGAACCGATAGGGACCGGCACCGACGGGCGCCTTCTTGAACCCATCGTCTCCGACCTTCTCCAGGTATTTTCGCGGCACGATCCACGCGGCACCCGTGGCACCCGCATAGAAGGTCAGGAAGTCCGGCCACGGCTGCTTCAATTTGAAGCGCACGTGCTGCGAGCCGGATATCTCGATCGCCTCCACGCGTTGCTTCAGCAGGCTTTGGCTGGCCCCGTGGTAGCGCTCGAACGAGAACTTCACGTCATCCGGGGTGACGGGATCGCCGTTGTGGAAGATCGTGCCCTTGCGCAGTTCGAAGTCATAGGTGAGACCGTCTTCCGTGGCCGACCAGGATTTGGCAAGGCTCGGCGCCTGAATGTTGTCCGGCATCGCCTTCACCAGGCCGTCGTGCAGCGCGTAAAGCAACATGAACGGCGTAATGATGCCGGTGGTCTCTGCCGGGTCGAGCCACGCCGGAGCGAGCGAAACGTGCACGCCATAGGTCAACTGGCCCTGCGGCGCGGCAACGGCCGCCGGCACTGTGCCGGCGGTGATGCCAAGCGCTGCGAACGCGAGCAAAGACCGTCGCGTCAAAAGCGGATCGCTGCTGTCGGGGACTTTGTCCCCACTGAGCCATGAGGCCGAACCCATCGTCTTCTCCCTGGAGTCTCTCTCGCCGGAGAGTTGCGGCAAGTGTAGGGGAGCTATGCGCGACTGTCATCAGGTCTGATTTGCGACGACAGCGCAGCGCCGGCGGCGTTCGGCCCGTTCCGAATGAGGTTGGCTACATAAAATCCCGGTAATTTTCCCAGCCTTGCGCGGCCGTCAGCACGCGATGGTCATGACATGCCCAGCCTGCCCGTACAGTGTCAGCTCCGCGTCCCGGGTGACAATCGCCTGATCGTGGGCCCAGGCAGTCGCCGCGATGATGCGGTCTGCCGGGTCGCGTGGGGGGCGCCGGGCAGGAATGCCGAAGCCATGAGCAACTCCGCCGGCATTGGCGCCAACCGCACGCCCGGCGGCGCCACCAGGCGGGCGAACCACACTTCGGGCGAGGCTGCCAATTGTAAACAGCTGCGCGCCACCAGCGTCGCGATTTCCCACGCCGATCAACGCCAGACATTGCCTCTTGAAGACAGTGACATTGATTGCGGTTTCTTTGCTGTCTGTCGGCATGGTGGGCTTCCTTGGTGTATGGATCATAAAATATGGTCCATATCACTTTCTCAACCGATCGCCGCCGCAGCCAGCTTCCGGAGATCCGCCTGCGGCCGCGCGCCATAGTGGCTGATCACCTCGGCCGCCGCGAGGCTGGCAATCCTGCCGCACACCGGCAGTGATTTGCCCCCCGTCAGTCCGGCCAGGAAACCGGCGGCGAACGCGTCCCCCGCGCCGGTGGTGTCCACCACACTCGTTGGTTCGGCGGCGATCTCCACCGTCTCCGCGCCGCGCAGGATCACACTGCCCGCCTCGCTGCGGGTCAGTGCCGCCAGTGCCACGTCCCGCCGGCATGCCTCCGCCGCTGCTTCGAACGTATTCTCCTCATACAGGCTGGCCACCTCGGCCTCGTTGGCGAACAGGATGTCCACGTCCTGCTTCACCAGCTCCCGGAACGCAGCCCGATGGCGATCGACGCAGAATGGATCGGACAGTGACAGCGCCACCTGCCGTCCGGCAGCGTGCGCGGCGGCGGCAGCCCGGCGGAAGGCGCACTGCGCTTCCGGCGGGTCGAACAGATAGCCCTCCAGGTAGGTCACGGCCGCGTTCGCCACCAGCGCCTCGTCTACGTCCGCCTCGCCGAACGTCACGCATGCGCCGAGAAACGTGTTCATCGTGCGCTGTCCTTCCGGCGTGACCAGGATCAGGCAGCGCGCGGTCGGCGCACCGCCCGACAGCGGCGTCGAGGGGAAATGCACGCCGATGGCGCCGATGTCGTGCCGAAAAACCGCGCCCAGCTGATCGTCCGCCACCTTGCCGAGATACGCCACGCGCGCGCCCAACGCCGCCGCCGCCGCGCAGGTGTTGGCAGCCGAACCACCGCTGCTCTCCTGGCCGGGCGGCATCGCGGCGTATATTGCCTCGGCCGTCTCCGCGTCGATCAGCGTCATCAGGCCCTTGCGCATGTCGTGGCGCGACAGGAACGCATCGTCGGCGCGCGCCACCACATCGACGATGGCATTGCCGATGCCCAGGATGTCGAACCGTGCGTCGGCCATGTCAGCGTGCCTTTGGTGGATGGGCGCGCACCGCGGCCTCGTTTACCTCAACGCCCCAGCCTGGTCCCTTCGGAATGATCAGTTCGCCGTTCTCGATCGCCGGCGCGTTGAGGAACAACTCGTCGCGCCAGGCGACGCTGTCGATGTCGATCTCCATCACCCGGAAATTCGGCGCCACCGCACAGAAATGCGCGCTGATCGCCGAACACAGATGGCCGTAATAGTTGTGCGGCGCGCAGTTCACCTCGTACGCCTCGGCCATCGAGGCGATCTTGATCGATTCAAGAAAACCGTTCCAGATCACGTCGATGATCGCGACATCCGTGGCGTAGGCATCGAAGAACGGCCGGAACGCCCGCCGCCCGCATACCGATTCCAGCGAGGCGATCGGGCACGGCGCTGCGCGGCGGATCAGCGCCAACGACTGCGGGTCCCAGGTGTCGATCTCGAGCCAGGTCATGTCGAACGGCGCGACCGCCTTGGCGATCTGCAGATAGCCCTCGGTCTTGAAATGGTAATTCACGTCGAGATGCAGCCCCATGTCGGGACCGGCACCGGCGCGGAACGCAGCCAGCAGATCGCGCACCGACTGCAGGGTCCTGCGGTCGACGTTCAGCTCCGGATAGCCGGGCGAACGGCCAAAGCCGGGGCCGAAATTGGTGAGCTTCTCACCGTCAAATGGCAGAATATTGGTCTTCAGCGCCTTGAAGCCGCGCCGCTTCACCTCGGCGCCGAGCGCGGCGATGTCGTCGTAGTTGCGCAGCGGCGGAACGCCCACCAGCTCGTGGTTGCGCACGCGGTAGGAGCCGCAATGCGACCAATACACCGGGATGCGCTCGCGCACCGGGCCGCCGAACAGCTCGTAGACCGGCACGCCGAGCGCCTTGCCCTTGATGTCCAGCAGCGCGTTCTCGATCGCCGCGATGGCGCGCGAGTTGATCCCGCCCGGCGCCTGCACCTGGCGCACCCACAAAGTCGAGGCGATCTGCTGCACCGGACGCGGGTCCTGGCCGATCAGCGGGTCGGCCAGGCCGTAGATCACGCCGGTCAGGCCGCGGCTGCCATCGGCCTCGGTGTACTCCGACCAGCCGACCAGGCCGTCATCGGTGGTGAGCTTGAGGAACGAAAAGGTGCGCCAGCCTGCATCGCAATGCAGGTCCTCGATCTTCGCGAGTTTCATGCTACGGCTCCCTTGCTTGAGGCGCGTGGCGGCAGGACCAGGCCAACGCCCCTCAGGTGACTGAACAGCTCCGCCAGTTTGTTACGATCGGCGTTCCGGCAGCGGCGGCTTCAGGATCGATTCGATATTTGACCGAAGGTGCGCCTGATCGCCGGTGCCAAACAGCACCACATCGACGCCCGGCTCATGCCGCACGTAGCGATACGCCGCGTCGGTCAGGCTGGCGGCGCCTCCCGGGTGGATCAGGAAGCCGAGCGGGTCCGGCGTGTCGGCAAGCCATTGCGGCACCTGCCCGGCCGCCGCCAGCTCCTTCATCGTCGCCGCGACACGGTCGGCGCGGGCAAAGATGCTGCGCACCGCGAACATCAGCAGCGTGCCGACGCGATGCTTCAGCGTCGCTGGGAACACTTTCTCGCGCGTGTTCTGGCTCATCATGTGGAATGCGACCATCACCACGTCCCACATCCCGTCGGGCACCGCACGCAGCAGCATTTGATGTTCGAGGTCGTTGGGCGATGTCTCGGTGATGCCGAGGAAGCGGAACTTTCCTCGTTCCTTTTCCCTGCAGGAGTGCCGGCGCGATCGTGTCGCGCACGTAGTCGTAGCCCGACGGCGGTACCGCATGAAGCTGGAACACGTCGATGCACTCGACGCCAAGCTCGCGCAAGGAGTTGTCCAGGCTGGCCACCACGCGTTCCGGCGTGTAGCGCTCGCCGCCGCGGAGCACCGACGCTTTGGTGGCGATCACCACGTTGTCGCGCGGCACGCCCTTCAGCGCCTTGCCGACCACGCCCTCGGTGGCGTACGGCGCCGCCGTGTCGAGCACGTTCACCCCGAGATCGAGCGCCGAGCGGATGATCGCGATCGCGCTGGCCTCGGTGCCGCCGGTGTTCAGCCCCAGCCGGCTGAACCCGCCGCAGCCAAGGCCGGCGACGCTGACACGAAGCCCGGTCCTGCCGAGCGTGGTATATTCCATGCGAACTCCCGTTTGCTGGGGACGGTGAGGCTAGCGTGCCGGGGGCGGGAGGCAAGTTGGCGGGGGAGACTTTCGCACAGACGGTGCCGCTCATCGTCATCCCCGCGAAAGCGGCGACCCAGGCGGGTAGTGTCACTGCATTTCATGGCCTACAATTTCGTCCGGATACACGGCTCACTGTGCTGCTCGCCAGCCATGGCAGCAGGCGTCACCACGAAGCTGTGGGACATTTCCGATATCGTCATTATGCTGGAGGAATGGGAGCCGCGGCAAGAGCGGGTGTGACGACAGGGTCATTCGCGGTCGAAGCTAGAGCTAACCTCAAGAATCTTGTAAAGTCTCGGACGTCCGTCAATGGTGTGGACCTCCAGATCGACGACGTAAGCCTTCCGAAATAGCGCCTCATCGAGCATAGCCACTTTTGCCGCCTCGTTGGCGAAAATAGTCTTCACCGGATGCGGACTAATCGCCTCGATAATGCCACGATCGCCTGTGGTTGCCTCTTTGTCGTCCCGCGCCTGGAAAATATAGAAGAGCTGTCCGCGAAGCACGCCGCGCAAAGGCTCGGCGTGATTCGCGATCCATCCAGCGGCCCGGTTCTGGATGGCATTCGCATCATTTGAATTCACCGTTTGGTTGACGATGATCACTGCGTTATCGCTCGCTGTAAGGTTGAGAATGGCACGCGTGTCTTGCGCCACCGGCGCAAGGAAGGTTGCAACGTCCTACGCGTCGCGTTTCTTCATATCTTTCGGCTGCTCGGCGCTTTCTCCCTTAAAGTACCAAAGAATTTCGATGAAGCTTCGCGTGAATTCGTGCTCGCCTGCGGGCACCTCGGCGGGCACAGTGCCCGAGATGCGATGGTCGGCGCCGACCACGACGCGGGTGCGAATCTGGTTCATGGTGTGGTGCCTCGGGCTGGCGCTATTTCGCCATTCTGGCATGGTGGGGGGATAGACGAGAAGGGTTAGGACTCGCAGCGCAATCAGTATGCGGGGCGGCGGTCGTTCGGCGCCCATCAACCCCCCACTACAACCCCAGGGAAGAGACGCGCCATGCATGCCAAATCCGCCCTCCTGACAGCCCTGATTGCCCTCGCCGCCACCCCCGCGCTGGCGCAGGGCAACGATATCTTCAGCGTCCGCGGCACGGTGGAAAAACTCGACGCCACCTCGATCTCGGTGAAGAACGATGCGGACGGCACGATGGCAACCTTCCAGCTCGCGCCGAACTGGCGTGCTCTCGAAAACAAAACCGCCACGCTCGCCGACATCAGGCCGGACGATTTCGTCGCATCGGCCGCCGTGGTCGGACCCGACAACAAGCTGCACTCGACCGAACTGCGCATCTTCCCGGACGCTTTGCGCGGCGTGGGCGAAGGCCAGCGACCGATGAACGACGAGCGCAAACAGACGATGACCAACGCGACCGTCACCGGCACCGCGATCGTCAATGGCAGCAACGACATCAAGGTCAAATTCAAGGGCGGCGAGTCCGAACTCGGTACTTGACCCGGGCGTTCCCGTCACGCGCATCGACATTGTCGACAAAAGTCTCGTGAAGACCGGTGCGAAGGTTCGCCTCCAGGGCGTGCGCACCGCGGACGGCGCGAGCGTCAGCCGCGTCACGATCCAATAGACCGCGCCACCCGCCAGCCAGCAACGCGCCGCTCCAGAAAAAACTACTCCAGCGGCAGGCCCTGCCGATGCCATCCGTCCGTGCCGCCGCGCAGGACCGCGACATCCCGCAGACCCGACGCCACCAGCGTCTCGGCCGCGCGCGCGGACCGCCGGTCGGTCTTGCACACCACCACGATCGGCCGGTCCAGCGCCGCAAGCTCCCCCGCCCGCCCGGCCACCGTCCCGAGCGGGATGTTGACCGCCCCCGGCAAATGCCCGGGCGGCGCTGCGAATTCCTCCGGCTCGCGCACGTCCACCACCACGACCCCATCGCCCGCCACATGGCGCCGGCGCAGCGCCGCGATGTCGATCCACGCCGGTGCATCCCGGCGCGACCAGCCCAGCCAGCGGGACAGACCTGCGATCATGGTGCACACTCCAGGCTCCGAAGCACCACATAGCGCACACGCGCGCGATCTGTCAGGTGCTGCGCCGCAGGCAAGGAGCCCAGGATGACGGTGAAGACATACAAGGTCACGCACAGCGATGCGGAATGGCGGCGACTGCTGACGCCAGACCAGTATGACGTGATGCGCCGCCACGGCACCAAGGCGCCGGGCAGTTGCGCGCTGCTGCAGGAGAAGCGCCGCGGCAAATTCGTCTGCGCCGGCTGTGCCACGCCAATATTCGAATCGGCGCTGAAATTCGAAAGCGGCACCGGCTGGCCGAGCTTCAACGATCCGGTCGAAGGCGCCGTCGAGACCTCCGTCGATCGCAGCCACGGCATGGTGCGCGAGGAGGTCCATTGCGCCACCTGCGGCAGCCATCTCGGGCACGTGTTCGACGACGGGCCGCCGCCCACCCATCGCCGCTACTGCATCAACGGCATCGCCATGAACTTTCTGCCGGC
This sequence comes from uncultured Alphaproteobacteria bacterium, assembly GCA_963794185.1. Lineage (GTDB taxonomy): Bacteria > Pseudomonadota > Alphaproteobacteria > Acetobacterales > Acetobacteraceae > JAMXLO01. Next base: position 20,124 of record CAWCDM010000113.1, read on the forward strand.
CTGACGTCGCTGGCGGCACGGCCCGGTTTCGCGGCGAAGGTCGCGCCTCGCCCGTGTTTCGTCATTCCCGATAACCTGGCCGCCGCGGACCGCAGGCGGCAATTGCCGGCCGGCGCATGGTGTGGAAGCCTGGGCGCACCGCCCCCTGCCCCGGAGACCTCCGGAGCGTACCGAGAGAGACTAACCCGCAACTGCGCGAACGAAGCGCTCCACCTCGGACTCGTCGTTGTAGTAATGGACGCTGGCGCGGACGAGCGCGTCTACGCCGCGCGCCGGCGGATCGAGCCGCGACGCGCGGGACTCGTGCACGTTGATGTTCATGGCGCGCAGCCGGTCGCGCGTCCTGGCCGCCGCTTCGCCGTCCTTGAGAAAGGTCACGATCCCGCACAGCTCCACGCCGCGATCGTGCACGCTCATCCCGGGTCGCTGCGCGAGTTCCCGCCGCAGCAGCGCGCCGAGCGCTTTCACCCGTGCCTCGATCGCCTCGATGCCCGTCCGCATCGCGTATCGGGCGGCGACGCCCAGGCCGATCTGGCCGGCGACGAATCGCTCCCAGTTTTCGAACCGGCGCGCGTCGTCACGGACGACGTATGTATCGGCATCGGTCCAGGAGGCGGCCGAGAGATCGATGAAAGGCGGTTCGAGCTTCCCGATGGTGTCGCGCCGCACGTAGAGAAAGCCCGTGCCGCGGGGCCCGCGCAGATACTTGCGGCCGGTGGCCGAGAGCATGTGGCAGCCGATCTGCCGCACATCGACCGCAAGCTGGCCGACCGACTGGCAGGCATCGAGCAGATAAAGGATGCCGTGGCGACCGGCGATGCGGCCGACATCGGCTGCCGGATTGACGAGCCCGCCATGCGTGGGCACGTGCGTGATCGCGATCAGCCTGGTGCGCGGACCGATCGTGCGCTCGAGCGCGGCGAGGTCGATCTGCCCGGACGCATCGTTGTCGACCACGTCGATCTCGATCCCCGCGCGCGCCTTCATCTGCAGGAACGCGAGGGTGTTCGACAGGTACTCGGCCCGCGCGGTGATGACGCGGTCGCCCGCCCGGAACGGAACCGCGTAGAACGCCATGTCCCAGGCGCGCGTGGCGCTTTCCACGAAAGCGATCTCGTCCCGGTGCGCGCCGATCAGCGAGCCGACGGCGTCGTAGCAATCCGCGATGCGATCGGCCGCTTCGGCCGCGGCCTCGTAGCCGCCGATGGCAGCCTCGCGCGCCAGGTGGCTCGTCACCGCGTCGAGCACCGGACGTGGCGGCAAGGCAGCACCCGCGTTGTTGAAGTGGAGGACGTTGGCCACACCTTGCGTGTCCGATCTGAGCAGCGGCACGTCGAGCGTGGTATTCATGAGTGCCTCCCGATAGGCTCCGCCACCAATGTGACATTTCAACCCGATCGGGGCCATCGGAGCCATGACGAACCAGTTTGATCTGACCGGCCGCGCCGCCGTTGTTACCGGAAGCGCCCAAGGCATGGGCCGCGCCATGGCGATCGCACTCGCCGAGGCGGGCGCCGACCTCGTGCTGCTGGACCGCAACGCGGCCGGCATCGAGGCGACGGCGCACGCCATCCGCCAGCTCGGGCGCAAGGCGCTGCCGATCTCAGGCGACGTGACCGACACCGATCATATCGACCAGGTGTTCGCCACCGTGGACCGCGCGTTCGGGCGCGTGGACATCCTGGGCAACGTGGCGGGCGAGGCGAAGGCAGGCGCGGCCGAGGACATGACGCTGGCGGACGTCCGCGCCACGTTCCACAACCTGGTGATCAGCCGCTATTACACCTGCCAGCTTGCCGGCCGTCGGATGCTGGCGCAGGGCAAGGGGAGCATCATCAGCATCGGTTCGATCGCGGGCGTGTCGTCGCTCGGGCGGGCGCAATCGGTGTATGGCATGGCGATGGCGGCCGTGATCCAGATGACGCGCGAACTGAGCACCGAATGGGCCGGCCGCGGCGTGCGGGTGAACTGCATCCTGCCGGCGCAGGTGCTGGGCGCCAACGGGCTTGGGCCGCGCATGGAGGCCGATCCGTGGCTGCGCGATACGTTCCTGCGCGGCATCCCGGCGGGGCGGTTTGGGCAGCCGGACGACATCAAGGGTCTGTCGGCGTTCTTGGCGTCCGATGCGGCGGACTGGATCACCGGCGCGGCCATTCCGATGGATGGCGGCAATCTGGCGATGAACGCCGGCGGCGGGCTGCTGGCCCCGATCATGGAGCGGCATGGGGCGAAGCGGTAACGGCGATGAACGTCGCTGCGGCGGTCGACGGCGTTTCAGGCGGCAACCGGACGAGGTTCGATGCGGTCAAGCTCGGCCTCGATTTTTCGGCGTTGGCGGAGGAGGTCATGATCGGACTGGAGCCCCAACCAAAATCCTTCGGACAGCCCGAAATAGCGTGCCAGGCGCAGGTCGGTGTCGGCGGTTATTGCGCGCTTGCCAAGCACGATCTCGTTGATGCGCCGTGGCGCGACGCCAATGGCGCGGGCCAAGCCGTTCTGGGTGAGGCCCATGGGCTCGATGAATTCGAGCAACAGGATCTCGCCCGGTATCGGATTGGGAATTTCGTCAGTGGTAGGCGACGATTTCGACATGATCTGGACCTCCTGGTGTCCATACGAAACAAATACGCGATTGCTGGTTGATACGGATGCTGTGCTGTCCGGATCGGTCGCCCTTGAGCGCCTCGAGCCGATTGTTCGGTGGCACCGCGAGATCGGCCAGCACCTTGGCGTTGTTCAGCATCCGCAGTTTGCGAAGCGCGGTCTGTTGAATGTCGTGAGGCAAGGCCCGACTGAACTGGCCATGCCAAACTCGTTCGGTCTCCCGGGATCGGAACCCGACGATCATGGGTATGTATAACGTTATGCGTTATAGAAGGCAAGTGCGGCACTCTGGCAAGAAAATCCGCTGCCGCACTTCCACGCGTTGTATGCGGAGCACGAGGCACCGATCGAATTCTGATACTGGATGTCATCGACGTCAGCCTGGGACCATACCAACGGAAATGCCGTCTCCCTCTCCCCTGAGGAAGGTGCAATGCCCGAACCCGAACCCGAACGCATCGATCCGCGCCGCACGGCACTGATCGCCTACGACGTCTGCCGGCGTGCGCCGGCTCCGTCGGATCCTGCGCGGAGGGCTGCGATGCGCCCCGTGCTCGATGCCTGGGTGCAGATGATCACGCCCGCACGGGCGGCCGGCGTGCCGGTGATCTACACGACGCCTGTCAGCCGCTCCGATGGTGCCGATGTCGTCATGCTGCCGACCGACCTTTCGGCGGAGACAAGCGTGCCCAGTGATCCGGTCAAAATGCTTGCGGCACAAGCGGCGTGACAGGTAATCCTGCCACCTCCCACGCTTCACGCCCACCCCGATACCAAGAGACGCAAGAATAACCCAAAGCCACGAGCCGAAGTGCCACGTTGCGGCCGTCGAACCGCTCCGCGTTGAATCCCACCGCGACAACGGGGGCCGATCGATCACCACCCGTCAGCTCCCGCATTTTCCGTTCCAGTCGGGACTGGACGGCATCGGTGAGCCTGCCACCGATCCCAGCACCTGGCAGACCAATGGCTCCAGGAACCGAGACACCCCAGAAATGTCCCAATGGGTCGATGACGATGGGCGGTTCGCGCTTCAACAGCACTGCAAGTTCCGCGGTCTGGATAGTTTGCGAGCCGGGTGCCGTCATGGGCGTCGATCCTGCGATTTGGGCGCGCAGTTCATCGATTGAGTCGACACCGAAGTCGAAATCCTCCGCCGCATGATCACGCAAGCCGGCGAGCCGTAGCCCCTGTCGCCAGCGCTCATACTGAGCAGCGTAGTCGGCACTGCGGTAGTTCTCGTATCCCAGGCACCGCAAAGTCACCAAGGCCGTGACGTCGGTGTGGTCGGTCAATATCAGCTGCTCACGCTTGACATCGCCCATCAGTGCGTAGCACGCGGCCAACATGCGGAGGCGACGACTGCGTCCTGGCCCATGGGGACGGGCCCCCAGGGATCGCTGGAACCATTGCGTCGCCTCCCTCTCGCGCTGGGCCAGCAGCAGCGCGAAGCCGAGCCGCCAATACCGATCGTACAGTTGTGGTTCGTATGGATCGAGTTGAATGGCCTTCTCCAGCAGAGGAATTGCCGCCTCCGGCTTGCCGCTGAAGATCGTGCACCTGGCAGCACGGACATAACCGTTGGGGTTGCGCGGGTGCGATTCCATAAGCCGCTGCGCCAACGGCATGGCCGACTCGTAGAGGCCTTGCCTTTCCAGCCAGGTGGCAGCGCAGACGAGTACCGACTGGTCGTTAGGTGCGATGGCTTGCGCGTCAGTGATCAGCTTGTCCAGACGTTCGGGCTCGTCACCATCGAGCCAGTAGAGGCGGTCGGCGTACAGCACCAGCATCGTGTGGGCGCAACCGACGAGCGCGGGTAAACACTGTGGATCGAGCGCCAGGGCCTGATCGAACAGGGCTTGCGCTTCAGCGCAACGTTGCAGGCTGGTCTGCTCGCTCCACAGCGCCTGAGCGCGAACAACCAAATCCATGGCGTCCGGGTTGCCTGGCCGCTCACGATGGATTCGCGCGCTCGCCGCCCGAAAGAGAGCGTTGCTGATCATGGACGACAAGCGGCGCACGATGGCCTCCTGATCCGCTGCCGTGCCGCATCGGACGTGTTCAAATCGGTCCGCCCAGAGCTGAATGCCCGAATTCAGTGCAGACCAACCGGATGCTCACGTGCAGCGTGCCGGCAATGCGCCGAAGGCTCCCTTCCACCGCGTAGCGAACCTGAAGATTCTCGCGAGTGGGCCGCAGATTGTCGGGCCCAGCCGCATACCAGCGAGCGATCTCATAAGCGATCACTGTTGAGTTCTGGAGCTTGCCCAGTTCCACAGTCAAGGCATCTGTCATTGCCTCGGCGATATCGCCGCCATCGATGTGACCGCCGTGCCACCTGAATGGCAGGACAATGATCGACAACCGGCGTGTCGACAGCTCCCTTGCAGGCATCGGGGGCGGGCTGCTCGCGTGGTGTTTCTGTGGTTACCTTGGCGACAAAGCGATAGCCACGACCACTGATCGTCTTGATGCAGCTTGCGTCAGGGTTTCCAGCGTCAAGAGTGCGACGAAGGGTCGAGATCTGCACCGCCAGATTGCTGTCTTCCACGACAGTGCGGGGGCAGACCGTCTCGATAATCGTCTGTTTCGTTACGAACTCGCCCGCTCGTCGTACCAGAATTGCCAGGACGTCCAGCGCACGCGAGCCGAGCGGGACTGGCGTCTGCAGCCCTGCCTTGTCGCATCGGAACAGTCCGCCATCGTGCAAGACGAATTCGCCGAACCGGAACACCGGATGTGGCTCTATCGTGCCTTCGCCAGCGCCCGGTATCCGATCATTGGTGTCTGTCACCACATGTCCTCCCCAAGGCTCGGGTTCCAGGCCGGGATTTATAGAATTTCAACCGGATTAAGAAAATTTTGGTTCCTCGGCGAAAACTGTGGGCGATTGAGGATGTGTTGGTTGCTGGCGCCTCACCGGCCGGCACAGCCAATTGTGCCGCGGACCATGCGGATCGCCGTCAAGCCCTGCGCCTTCGGCGCACCGCTGCGCGGCCGTGGGGCTTGACCGTGACACGCATGGCCGGGCGCTCTGCATTGGTGCCGTCAATGACGCGGTCGGTTCGTCGCCGCGGTAGGGCGTCGATCGCTGAGGCCGCGGCTGACTCGGCGGTCTGTCAGGAAGCGAAAGAGCTTGCGGCAGGTCGCATCGAAGGAGCGTTGCTCGGCCTCGGGCTGGCCATGGGAGAGCAGCGGCCCGCCATCGTCGCCGATGAGGTCGAGGACGACCTGCTCGATCGGCCGCCGTCGGAGGCCGCGGTCGATCTGCAATTGGCGGATGACCTCACCGCCGAGAACCCAGATACCGGCGCTTCAACGAGATGTTCCTGTTGCACGCTTCCACGTCACCCTTCTATCCGCTGTTCGCCTCGCTCGATGTCGGCGCGCAGATGATGAAGGGGAAATCTGGCGAAGTGCTTTGGGACGACACCATCCGGCTCGGCATCGAACTGCGCAAGAAGCTGCGTGCGGTAGCGCGGGAATATGCCCAAAAGCAGAACGATCCCGCACGCAATTGGTTCTTCGACCCGTTCGTGCCCGATGTCGTGATGCTGCAGGACGCGGACGGCGAGGCACTGCCAACGCGGTGGGAGGACGTGCCGACTGATCGCCTGGCGATCGATCCGGCCATGTGGGAACTGACGCCCGGAGCAGCCTGGCAAGTCGTCCCGGCCTACGCGATCACCGATCCAAACAAGTTGACGTTGCTCACTCCTCGATGTCAGTACGATGACAATCAACGTCGCATTGCGTGTCCTGCGGGTTCATTTGCCCGATTTCGCCGGCCCAAGGTTGCTCTCAGGCCACTGTGACAAATCGAAGAATTTTTCCCGCAGGAATTTCGGGTTGAGCGCCCCACGCTACCCCGCTGACCCCTAAGAGAAGCTAAAATCGGAGGCGCCGACCGCCGCCAGCTGGGTGTTTTGAAGCACGATCATCCCCGCACCGGCGACACTGGCACCGAGATTCACGTGAACATCGGCACCGGCCTGGGCGATGTGACCGACAAGATCGCTAAAGCCGTCGAGAGCGGGCCCGTATCCCGTAATCCGGATCTGGTCGATCCCGTGTTGGAAATCGGCGATCGTGTCGATGCCGTTGACGCCGGAGAATTCGAACCGGTCCGACCCTGCGCCGCCGATGAGCAGGTCGTTGCCATGACCCCCGTGCAACACGTCATTGCCGTCGCCGCCGTCGAAGACGAACTGCATGGAAGGGGCCGACAGGCCGGCCGCGGTGATGGTGTCATTGCCGGCGAGACCGTGAACCACAACCTGGTGGCTGGCGCCGCCCGCGTCCGGGATTGTCACCGGCCCGGCCAGCCCGCCCACGCTCACGCCGCCGCTGCTGCGCGTGACTGTGACGACATCGTCGCCGGTGCTGCCATTGAGCCCGCCGCCCGCATCCGGAGCGAGAGGTGCGTTGACCAACGCCCCGACCCTGGCGGCGTTGAGGACGATATTGTTGCCGGGTCCGCCGTCGAGGACGTCGGTTCCCCCACCGCCGATGAGCACGTCATCGCCCGCGCCGCCACTGAGCGTGTCGTTGCCGGCGCCGCCGATCAGGACATCGTCGCCGTCGCCGCCGTTCTCCGTGAGCAACATCCCTGTCGCGAGCCCCGACGCCGTGACGATGTCGTCGCCGCCGAGGCCATTGATGACAAGGTGATCGGTCGCGTCGAAATTGGTGATCCTCACCTCGGTGGCGAGGCCCGACACCGTGACCACGCCGTTGTCGTCGGTGATCGTGATCGCGTCGTCGCCGCCGGTTCCGTTGATGACGACCGTGTCGTCCTGGCTGTCGCCGCCGGGAGTGCCGGGCACGGCGCGGAGGTCGATGGCGATCTGATTGACGTCGGTGCCGGTCAGGTCGTTGACCGTGATCAAATCGGCGCCGCGCAGCGCATTGAGCTGGATGTGCTCGACGCCGTTGAGGTCCATGGTGACGGCGCCCACGTCGCGGAACAGCGTCGCGCGGCTGCCATTGGCCGAGATAGTGATGTTCTCGCTGACGTTGGCGCCGTTGAACAGCAGCGTGTCGATGCCCGCCTGGCCCTCGACCACGTCGCTGCCTTCGCCGGGGTTCCAGACGAACGTGTCGTTGCCGGCGCCGAGATGCGCCACGTCGTTGCCGCGACCGCCGACGACGAGGTCATCGCCGCCGCTTCCGGTGATGGTGTCGTTGCCGTCGCCGCCGTTGAGCACAAGGTTGATCTGGCCGGCCTTGAGGGCGGAGGCGTCGATGGTGTCGTTGCCAGCGAGCCCGTTGACGGTGAGCGAATCGCTGCCGGGCTCGGCATTGGCGATCGTCACCTTCGCGGCCAGCCCGTTCACGGTCACCTCGCCGCCGCCCTGGGCGATCTTGACAACATCGTCGCCGGCGGTGGCATTGACGATCACCTGATCGGCGGCCCCATCGCCGCCGGTCGTGCCGGTCGCGGCCAGGTCGATCGCGACCAGCTTCACGTCGGTGCCGCTCAGATCGTTGACCGTGATTGTATCGGCGCCGCCCGCGGCCGCGAGCTGGATGGTCTCGACGCCGTTCACGTCCATGGTGACGGCGCCGACATCGCGGAACAACCGGACCCGCTGGCCATTGGCCGAGATGTCCATCTTCTCGTTGACGTTCGAGCCGTTGAACTCGAGCGTGTCGTTGCCGGCCTGGCCTTCGACCGTGTCGCTGCCGTCGCCGGGGTTCCAGATGAACTGGTCATTGCCGTCGCCAAGCAAGGCAAGGTCGTTGCCCTGGCCGCCCGTGACGATGTCGTTGCCCGTGCCGCCGATCAGCACGTCGGCGCCGCGGCTGCCGATGATGGTGTCGTTGCCGTCGCCGCCGTCGATCGTGAGTTTGATCTGCCCGGCATTGAGCAGCGAGGCGTCGATCGTGTCGCCCCCGCCGAGCGCGTTGATCACAAGCAAGTCGTTGGCGCCCTCGGCGCCGTCGATCGTCACCTGCGCGGACAGCCCCGAAACGACGATCTGTGCGCCGTTGCTCGCGACGCCGACGTGATTGCTGCCCCCCGTGCCGTTGACGATCACGGTGTCCGCCTGGCCGTCGCCCGTGCCGCTGCCAGGGGTTGCTGCCAGGTCGATCGCCACCTGCGTCACATCGGTTTTGGTCAGGTCGTTGACCGTGATGGTATCGGCGCCGCCCAAGGCCGTGAGCTGGATGCGCTCGATGCCATTGAGGTCCATGGTGATGGCGCCCACGTCACGGACCAATGTCGCCCGGCTGCCATTGGCCGAGATAGTCATATTCTCGTTGACGTTGGCGCCGTTGAACTGAAGCTTGTCGAAGCCGTCCTGTCCCTCGACGACATCGCTGCCGTCGCCCGGATTCCAGACGAACAGGTCGTCGCCGGCGCCGAGGTGCGCGGTGTCGTTGCCGCGGCCGCCGGTGATCACGTCATTGCCGTCGCCGCCGATCAGCACGTCGTTGCCGTCGCCGCCGGTGATGGTGTCGTTCCCCGCGCCGCCGTCGACCGTGAGGTGAATGAGGCTGGCGAGGCCGTTGCCGGCCGTGATCGTGTCGTCGCCGCCATTGGCGTTGAGGACGAGGTTCTCTGTGGTGCCGATGTCGAGGCTGAACGGGGCCGGATCGACACGATCGAAGCGCACCCGCGCGCCATTGGCCGCGATGGTGAACGTTTCGGCGCCGTTGCCGCCATTGACCTCGGCGGTGTCGATGCCGGCGCCGCCCTCGAACAGGTCGCTGCCGTCGCCCGGGTTCCAGATCATGCGGTCGTTGCCGTCCTCGCCGAAGACCTGGTCGCTGCCCGTGCCACCGGTCAGCGTGTCGTTGCCCGCGCCGCCGAACAACAGGTCGTTGCCGCCCTTGCCGAGGAGTGTGTCGTTGCCGTCCTGGCCGAAGAGCTGATCTGCCCCCGATCCGCCGGTCAACACGTCGTTGCCCGTGCCACCGAACAGGTCGGCGGCGGGCAGCGCACCGTTGGCTTCATCGAGCGAGATCGTGTCGTCGCCGGCTTGGCCGAACGTCTGGATCTTGCTGGTGTTGGCGACCGTGGGGTTGCCGCCCGCGATGGCTACGGCGCCCCCGTTGACGAGAAGAGTCCCGGCGGCGTCGCGGCTGTTGGTGATTGCGTTGCCGAGAGCGTCGCCGAACACTGAAAGCACGCCGGCGCCAGGGGAAAAGCTGGCTGTGATAGCCATGGTCGTGGTCCTTCCGAAGATCTGGCGCAGCGCGGACGCGCGCCGGTTGTGAACAGGGCGGCATGGGGTGCGTCGGCGCACGAAACGCCTCCCGTGGAGGCGCCGGTCGCCGACGGAACGAAATTCCCCTCGCATGGTGGTTCGCACGGGCAGAAGCACGATGCTCCGGCTCGATGCGCAGGATCGGACGGCCGACTGATCAGTCGCCAGTTCGGAATCTGCTCATCTTCTGCTCAACAGTGCGATGGATCGGAGATTGTTCCCGTGATAGCCGGGCAGCTATAGCGGCAGCCTCGCCTGGAGGCGGCCATGTCGTTCTCCTACCGACGCCCCAAATGATAACTCAAGGGCACCGCTCCCTCATCGTCATGGTGCGCGAAGGCGCACCATCCACGTCTTTGCTGCGCGCACGAAAGTACAACGTGGATGGCGGGCCCCCGGCCTTTGCCGGGGCATGCTTCGCACGCGCACAGGCCGAGCCCGAGGGTCAACACCAGTGGCGTCTGCTATCGGTCCCGCGGCTGCGCAACGACGCGCAGATATGGCTTCACCGTCCTCCAGCCATGGGGGAATCGCTGCCGTGCCTGATCGTCGGAAATAGCGGGAGGAATGATGACGTCCTCGCCGGGCTGCCAGTTCACCGGCGTCGCGACCGCGTGCCTCGCGGTAAGCTGGATGGAATCGAGCAGGCGCAGGACTTCGTCGAAGTTGCGGCCGGTGCTCATCGGATAGGTGAGCGTCGCCTTGATCCGCTTGTCGGGTCCGACGACGAAGACCGATCGCACTGTGGCATTGTCGCCCGCCGAGCGTCCCTCCGAACTGTCGCCGGAGTCGGCGGGCAGCATGTCGTACAGCTTTGCAACGCAAAGCTGTGGATCGCCGATCATCGGATAGGTGACCGCGTGCCCCTGCGTCTCCTCGATGTCCCTGGCCCACGCGGCGTGGCTGCCGACGGGGTCGACGCTCAGCCCGATGATCTTGGTATTGCGCTTGTCGAATTGCGGCTTCAGGCCGGCCATGTAGCCGAGTTCGGTGGTGCAGACCGGGGTAAAATCCTTCGGATGTGAGAACAGAATGGCCCAGCCGTTCCCGATCCAGTCATGGAAGTTCAGCGTGCCCTGCGTCGTTTCGGCGGTGAAATCCGGTGCTTCGGCATTGATCCGCAACGTCATGGCAGTCTCCTTCGGTTGGCATTTGCTGGCGTAGGCGCGGCGTCGGATCGAGCCGTGCTGTTAGGCCGCGGCATGTCCGCGTGGCAGCGGGCATGCCGGCAGAATGAACGCTGTGTGGGCCATGTGCTGTGAAACGCGCCACACGCAGGCACGGGATCCGATGCTACACGATCGCGTGAAGCCAGTGGCCGTCACCGACAAGGGGCGGCGGCAGCTCGGCTGCAACGCTATATTCGTTCCGCCGGAGCGGCAGTTGGCGCGCCGACATGAGCGGATCGATCGGGTCCTGTGACCCACGTCACAGTCCTCCGATGCGGTGCAGCCTAGATACGCCGCCGGTCTGGGTTGGAGTCACCAATGGAGCTTGATACAGTGTCTGCCGGGTTTGCACCCGGAGCGCAGCCTGGGACGTTTGCCGTGCTAACTCGCGCAGATTTCGACATCGCCGTGAAGGATGCGCTGCGCTGCTACACCCGCACCGATCTGCTGTCGGGGAATCCGCTGCTGCACGCGGCGATTGCAACCCGACGCGGCACAGAACCCGCGAGCGCGGCACAGCTTCGGCAGGTGTTGGCGGAAGCGGCGGAGACGCTGTTCGCCAACGCCCGCGACCAGAGGTTGCATCGCGTGCTGGACCTCACGTATTTCGACCCGGCGCCGAAACAGGAGGTCGCGGCCGAGCGGCTAGGGTTGTCCTTCAGCACCTATCGACGCCACCTGACCACCGCGATCGAGCGGATCACCGAATGGCTCTGGCGCGAGGAGCAGGAAACGCTGCGGCGGCGCGGCGACGGCGAGGCGCTCGAACGGCCAGGTCGTGCGGAACGGCCCGAGCCGGCGGATTCGCGCCCACGGCTGTCGATCGTCGTGCTGCCGTTCCTCAACCTGTCGCAGGATCCCGAGCTCGACTACCTCGTCGATGGCATCGTGGACTGCCTGCTGACCGATCTGTCGCGTGCGTTGCCTGGCAGCTTCGTCATCTCGCGTTCCACCTCGTTCACTTACAAGGGCCGGCGGATACCCATCCGGCAGGTCGGCGAGGAACTTCGGGTGCGCTACGTGCTGGAGGGCAGTGTGCTGGCGGACGCGACACGGGTTCGAGTCAACGCCCAGCTGGTCGATGCGCAGACCGACGAACATTTGTGGGCGGAGCGCTTCGACAATGAGCGCAATGACGTCCTGCAGGTTCAGGACGAGATCGTCGCGCGCCTGTCGCGCAGCGTCGGCATCGAGATGCTGCAAAGCGAGGCCGCGCGCAGTCGGCTCCGCGGCGGCAGCGGCGGCGATGCGATCGACCTTGTCATGCGCGGCAATGCACTCGCTGCCAACCTCGCGCAGAAGGACCGGGCGGCCGAGGCAGTGGCATTGTTCCGCCGTGCGCTGGCGCTCGATGCCGACAATGTGGACGCCATGGTCGGCATCGCCTCCACGCTCATCTATCAGGTCGTCAACCAGTATCAGACCGCGGAACGGGACAAGCTCCTGGACGAGGCCGAAGCGCTGATCTCGCGCGCGATTGGATTGGCGGCGGACCATATCGGCGTGATGCGGGCCCGCGCGGTGCTGTCGCGGGCGCGCGGCCGGTTCATGGACGCCATCGTCGCGGCCCGGCTGGTCATCGCGCAGAACCCCGGTGAGCCGACCGCCTACCGCGAGATCGGATTGAACAACCTCTATCTGGGAGAGACCGCCGAGGCAGCCGAATGGTTCCGCCGCGCCGATCGCATGGCGCCGCGTGACCGGGTCCGCTGGTCGTGGCTTCAGGGCCTCGGCCGCGCGCTGCTGCAGATGGGCCAAGACGCCGAGGCGGTGGAAACGCTGCGGCAGGCCGTGCACAGCAACCCCAGCTACGCGCCCGGTCGCGCTTACCTGGCGGCCGCCGAGGCGCTGGTGGGCGATGTCGAACGCGCGAAAGTCCACCTGGGGAAACTTGACGAGCTCGATCCCGGAATGACGATCAGGCGCTTCGTCGAGGAACGCTCGTCGGTCCCGCTGGATGCGATAAGCCCAATCTACCGGCGCGAGAACGAGCGCATTCTGGAAGGATTGCGCCGTGCCGGGATGCCCGACGCATAGTTGGCCTGATCGTGCAGGTGACCAGTCGATGAACAAATTTCGGACTGGAAGCTGAACAGCCGACCGCTCCAAATGCTTTGCACCACGTACGGCGATGGAGCGAGAGGTCGCGCGATGATCACGGCAAAATTCAACAGTCTCCCAGATGATATTCTCAGACCCGTCAACACGACGACGACTTCGCCGCGCCTACTCGTGCTTGCCATGTGGGCGCTGTACGGACTCTGGAACGCATTCCTTGACGGCGCTGCCATGTACGGGGCCACCTTCTGCGGAATTCCCCGACCGGCTGAGCTGCGACCAGACGCCGCAGGCCAGGACGAGGACATACCTGCCTGAGCAGCGAATGAGCAGATTCCGGTCTGGTGGCTGAACAGCGGACCGGTCGATCATGCCACGGTCGCATCAGGTATCAGCACGAAAGCACGCGCGATGAGTGTTCCCAAATTCGCCAGAAGGCGCATCGGCATCGTGGGCGCCGGCATCGCGGGCCTGCACCTCGGTCTGCGACTGCGCCAGCTTGGCATCGACTGCACGATCATGTCCGACCGCACGCCCGAGCAGATCGCTGCGGGTCCGCTTGCCAACGCCGTCGTGCACTGGTCGTCGACACTGCGGCGCGAACGGGTACTGCGGGTCAATCACTGGCCCGCCGAGGCGTTCGGATTCAACTCGTTTCGTAACGTGATTGAGGCGCCGGAGCCGATCGAAATACGCTGCGATGATCTCGCGCCGGCGCGTGCCGTCGACTATCGGATCTACCTGCCGCGGCTCATGGAGGATTTCATGGACCGCGGCGGCCGGTTGCAGGTGGCCGACCTCGATGTGCACGACATCGGGCTGATCGCCGAGCGCTTCGACCTTGTGGTCGTGGCGACGCCTGGGAACGGCTTCAGCCGGCTGTTCGCACGCCACGTCGCGAACTCGCCATACCATGAGCCGCAACGACATTGGTTGGCCGGCCTGTTCACGGGGTTCCACCCCACGACGCGGCGGAGCGCCACTCTGTCAGTCGTGCCCGGCCATGGCGAGGCGGTGCTGTTTCCGCTGCTGAGCCGAACCGGGATGGTGAACGCGCTCGGCATCAGCGTGCCAGCGTCGGACGAGCTGGAAATGCTGCAGATCCTGTCGCGCAGGCCGGATACGGCAGGGTTCCGCGCGGCACTGCTGCGGAACCTCGAGCAGCTTCATCCTTCCATATACGACGGGATCGACACGACACGCTTCGACCTCCAGGGCCCCCGCGACCTGGTCCGGGTGGCGATCACGCCGGTGGCGCGTCATCCGCATACGCCCCTTGGCGGCGGAAAATACGCCATCGCATTGGGCGACGCGCACGTGACGATGGATCCGCTGCTCGCCCAAGGGGCAAATGTCGGGTCCTACAGCGCGCTGGCACTGGCCGACGTGATCGCGGAGGCGAACGAATTCGACCTGGCGTTCTGTCATGAGGTCGAACGCAGCCGTGCCGCGCACGTGCTCGCGGCATCACACTGGACGAACGCGTTCCTGCAGCCTCCCGACGAAGCAAGGATCGAACTGATGGCTGCCATGAGCAGGGATCGTTGGTTGGCGGGTCAGTACTTCGAGAACTTCAGTCAGCCCGAGCGGCAGTGGGAGCGGGTTGGCTCCGCCGAACGCATGCGTGGGTGGCTGCGCGAACAGCGGTCTCGCGCAGCGCTGCTCGGGGCGGCCAGTCTCGCGCTGAGCAACGGCTGAACAGATGCCCGCAGCAACGCCATTCAAAGAGGTCGACACAATGCAACCCAGAAAGCTCACCGCATGGGACGCCGGCCTGCTGACGTCGCCGCGAAAGACTGCGCAAGGAGTGCATCGCGGCAGCGGCGATCGCCTGTTACGGATCGCCGCCGCCTTCATCCGACGCATATTCACGGCGACGCCGCAGCGGACAGTGGCTAACCTGGGCGACCGCGAGCTGCGGGACATCGGCCAATGGCGCGTTGACAGCCCCGTACCGTTGGGGCGCGCTCAAAGAGCATTCGCGGTGCACGAGGCCTGGGGTCGATTGCGGCTGTTCTGATCCAATCTGCACTCCCGGCTGCTTGACGCTGATCGCTGTCGCCACCCCGACGTTCGCGGGTTTCGCCGTCCGCCACGCATTGCGCTGACCGGGTTGCGCCGGCGAGCTTCCGGTGCCTAGCCTGCCGCATCCCGTCCAGGCGACGCAGCAATGAACGGCGCACCAACGATCGCCGAAGCCCCGCCTCTGGATGGCAACGCCATCGCCGAACTGGCGGAGCAACTCAACCAGCTTCTGCGCCTGCGCACGTTCGCGATCGGCATGAAGCTGTTCGAGGACCTTGAGGAGATGTCGAACGTGTCCGGCCTGCGTCGGCCGCCGAAGGGCAACATCTTTTCCACATCATCGGCCGTGAATACGACGCGCCGCCTCCAGACCCCTAACCCTCCTCCGCAATGGAGGAACCTCGCACCATCTAACCCTTACTGGGCCGTGGAACTCCTCACGTCAGCAATCAGCAATTCTCATTTCGGTGGGCGCCGTGTCATGGCTCTCAATCGTCTGCTGTCCACGAATCGCAAATCGCGCCGGGCTCTACTATAGGGTCCAAAATATGCCTGTTCGACGCATTGCAAAACTCCTACCCGACACCCAATCACAGAATCTGTGCTCCAATGCGAGGTCCGACACTATGGCCGGGCAACCGCGTTTGGCGACGATAATCCATTCAGCGCGAGCCTTGGGGCGTGCTAGCGCGTTTGCGAGAACCCGATGTCAATGACCTAGATCAAGGCGCCCCCGACCTGTTCGCCGATCTCCACGCCATGACGCGCGATCTGCGCACGCAGCGGATAGCGCGGCTGCTGCGCTTCACCGGGCTGGCGCCGTTCACCGCGCGGCTGGCCGGCCAGCTTTCGGGCGGCATGAAGCAGAAGCTTGGGCTGGCCTGTGCGCTGCTGTCGCGGCCGCGTCTGTTGTTGCTGGACGAACCGTCGGTCGGGGTGGATCCGGCATCGCGTCGCGAACTCTGGGCAATCGTCACGGCGATGCTGGAGGAGGGGCGATACGAGCGCATGGGTGTCGTCTGGGCCACCGCCTATCTCGACGAGGCGGCGCGCTGCGGGCGCGTGCTGCTGCTGCACGGTGGATCGCTGTTGGCCGACGGGCCGCCAGACGGGTTCGTGGCGCCGCTCGTTGGACGGGTGTTCCGGCTGGGCGTTCCCGCCGGCGAACGCCGCGTCATCGCACGCCGAGCGGCGGCGCATCCGGCGGTGCTCGATGCGTTGGTCGCCGGCGATGCATTGCGCATCGTGCTGCGGGAAGGAGCGGCGCCGCCTGGCGCGGAGGAGCTCGGGGGCAGCGCGCTCGAGCCTGTGGCACCGTGCTTCGAGGATGGGTTCGTTGCGCGCCTGGCACATCCGCTGTCCCCTCCCCCCAACCCCCTCCCGCAAGGGGAGGGGGAGCATGACAAACACTTCCCCTCCCCTTGCGGGAGGGGGTTGGGGGGAGGGGGTGCCGCCCGGGATGCCATCATCGTGCGCGACCTCGTGCGCCGCTTCGGCGGCTTTACTGCCGTCGACCACGTCACCTTCACCGTCAGCTGCGGCGAAATCTTCTGCCTGCTCGGACCGAACGGTGCCGCCAAATCAACGATCTTCCGCATGTTGTGCGGCCTGCTGCGGCCATCGGCAGGCCAGGCGCGCGTGGCCGGCCTGGACCTGCTGCGTGCTCCTGCCGAGGCCCGTGCGCGTATCGGCTACATGGCGCAGCGCTTCTCGCTCTACGCCGAACTGTCGGTGGCGGAGAACCTGCGGTTCTTTGCGCGCGTCTACGGTCTGGGCCGTGCCGCGCAAGCGCGTGCGATCGACGCGGCGCTGGCCGCCTTCGACCTCGCCACGGCAGCGCACACCATCGCCGGTGAATTGCCGCTCGGATTGAAGCAGCGCCTCGCACTGGCAGCCGCATTGTTGCACAGGCCGGAGATACTGTTCCTCGATGAGGCAACCTCGGGCGTCGATCCCCTTACGCGCCGCGAATTCTGGTCGCGGATCGGCGGACTGGCGGATGCAGGCGTCACCATCCTCGTCACCAGCCACTTCATGGACGAAGCGGAATACTGCGATCGGCTCGCCATCGTGAGCCAGGGCCGGCTGGCTGCGATCGGCACGCCGGCCGATCTGCGCGCGCGTGTGCGAACGCGGCAACTACCGGAACCAACGTTGGAGGACGCATTCATCGCTCTGGTGCAGCACGACGAACAACGGGAGCAGGCGGCATGAGGGCGAGCCTGATGCGTCTGCGCGGATTGATCCGCAAGGAGATCAAGCACGTCCTGCGCGATCCATCATCTATCCTGATCGCATTCCTGCTGCCGATCGTGTTGCTGGTGACAAACGGGTTCGGGATTTCGCTCGACGCCAGCGAGATGCGGCTTGCAGTGGTGATCCAGGCGCCTGAGGAAACCGCGCGGGGTATGCTGCAGGCGCTCGACGCCTCGCCCTATCTCTCGGTGCAGCGCGCACTGAGCACGCGCGACGGCGAAGCGGCGATGACCGAGGGACGGGTGCGCGGAATGCTTATCGTGCGCGATGACTTCTCACAGCGCCTCAGCCGGTCTGGGTCGTGGGAGGTGCCGGCGCAGCTTGTGGTGAACGCGACCGACCCGAATACCGCGCGAATCCTCGAGGGTTACGTCTCCGGCGCGCTGCAGGTCTGGCTGTCGGGCCAGCAGCACGAGCGGCGTCTGACGGCCGCTGGCGGCATCGACCTCGAATACCGCGACTGGTTCAATGCGGAGCTGCGTTCCGCCGATTTCATCGTGCCCGGGATTATCGCCATGGTGATGACGATGGCCGGTACCCTGCTCACCGCAAGCGGCGTGTCGCGCGAGTGGGAGCACGGAACGATGGAAAGCATGCTCGCCTCGCCGGCGCGCATGGGCGAACTGATCCTCGCACGGCTCGCCTGTAATTTCGGCCTCGGCATCGGCAGCATGGTCATGTCCGTGCTGATCGCGATCGTGGTGTTCGATGTGCCGTTCCGCGGCGGCTACGTCGCGCTCGCTGCCGCGGTGTCGCTGTTCCTGATGTTTGCGCTCGGTCTCGGCCTGTTCATCTCGACCCTGGCGCGCAACCAGTTCGTCGCCGCGCAGCTTTCGTTCCTCACGACCATGATGCCGGCGATGATGCTGTCGGGCATGCTGTTCGACATCGCCGTGATGCCGCACTGGCTGCGAATCGTCACCTACTTCGTGCCCGCGCGCTATCTGGTGGCCATCCTGCAGACCCTGTTCCTGGCCGGCGATGTGTGGCCGGTGATCCTGCCAAATCTGGCCGGGCTGGCGGTCGCGGCAGTAATCCCGCTGACGGCGACACTGGTGGTGACTCGACGGCGGCTCGACTGATGCTGCGCCGCATCTTCGCGTTGATCATGAAAGAGCTGATCGGGCTGTGGAAGGATCCGAAGACGCACTTTGTCATCCTGGTGCCGCCTATCATGCAGGTGGCGTTGTTCGCCTATGCCGCCACCTACGACGTGACCAACGTGCCGCTTGGCATCTGGAACGACGACGCCGGCGCGCAGTCGGCGGAACTGGTGCGCCGCTTCGCCGACTCTCCGGCGTTTCGCGTGATCGGGTCGTTCGCCGCGCCGGAACAGGCGCGCGCGGCACTGGATGCCAAGACGGTCGCGGTGGTGCTGCATGTGCCGCAGGACTTCTCTGCCGACATGCTGGCTGGCCGCGTGGCACAGGCGCAGTTGCTGCTGGACGCGCGGCGCTCCAACTCCGCGCTGATGGCGCAGGGCTACGCCGCCACCATCGTCGCTGGCTTCGCACAGGATCTGCATCCGATACACGGGCCTCCGGTGGTTCTGCTGACGCGCGACTGGTTCAATCCGACGCTGGAGAGCACGTGGTTCATTCTGCCCGGCCTGGTCTGTGTGCTGTCGATGATCATGGTGCTGTTGATCAGCGCGCTTTCCCTGGCGCGCGAGCGCGAGCTGGGCACCTTCGAGCAACTGCTGGTGACGCCGCTGCGCCCGGCGGAGATCCTGCTCGGCAAGGCGTTGCCCGGCATCATCGTTGGATTGATCGACGCCAACATCGTCATCGCCGCGGCATTGCTCTGGTTCCGTCTGCCCTTTCTCGGCAGCGTCGCGCTGCTGCAGGCGATGCTGGTGCTGTACATGCTGAACGGCGTCGGCATCGGGCTTGTGCTGTCGTCGTTCGCGCGCACCCAGCAGCAGGCGATGCTGGGGGTGTTCGTGTTCGCCTCGCCGATGATCGTGCTGTCCGGCTACGCCGCGCCGATCGAGAACATGCCGGTCGTCGCGGAACTGGTCAGCCGGGCCGATCCGGTGCGCTACATGCTGGTGGCGGCGCGCGGACTGTTCCTGCAGGACATGCCGCTCGCGGTGGTGCTGAGCCAGGCGTGGCCGATGGCGCTGATCGCTGTCTTTACGCTGACGTTCGCGGGTTTCGCCGTCCGCCGTGCGCTGAGCTGAGCGGGTTGCGCCGGCGGGCGTCCGGCGCCTAGCCTGCCGCATCCCGTCCCGGAGACGCAGCAATGAACGATGCACCAACGATTGCCGAAGCCCCCTCATTGGACGGCAAGGCCATCGCGGAGCTTGCGGAGCAACTGAACCAGCTTCTACGCCTGCGCACGTTCGCGATCGGCATGAAGCTGTTCGAGGACCTTGAGGAGATGTCGAACGTGCCCGGCCTGCGTCGCCCGCCGAAGGGCAAGACGTTCTCCACCTGCCAACTGGTGACACAGGCGCGCATGGCCGGGTTCACGCTTGGCATCACGACCGAGAACATTCCAACGTTCTCCTCCTGCTCGAGCGTGATCGGGCTCGATGCGCCGGGCGAGATCTATACATCGGGCCGCAAGATGGAGGGCGTGTGGTTCGAAAACCGCGAGGCCGCCGCCGCGCATCAGGCCGGCATGCCGCGTGTGCCGCCCGGCCGCTACCACGGTATGGTCGTGTCGCCACTACGATCCGCGCGGCTCGATCCGCCGGATATCTGTTTGTTCTACGGCAACCCGGCGCAGATGATCCTGTTCATCAACGGACTGCAATGGCGGAACTACAAGCGCTACGATTTCTCCATCACCGGCGAAAGCGCCTGTGCCGACAGTTGGGGCCATGCGCTGAAAACCGGAAAAGTGTCACTGTCGATCCCGTGCTATGCCGAGCGGCGCTACGGTGCGGTGGCGGATGACGAAATGCTGATGGCGTGTCCGCCTGCGGACTTACAGCGCGCGGTGATCGGGCTGCAGGGGCTGGCGAAGGCGGGGCTGCGCTATCCGATCATGCCTTTCGGACCGCAGGCGGAACCGGCCGAAGGCATGGCGAAGAGCTACGCAGGGAAGAGCTGAGGGGAGCGAGACAGCAAAGCTGTCCATAGGGACCGGAGCGCTGACCGGGAGGTGATCGTCAAGGCCGGGGCGGCCAGGCGGGCAAAGCCGCGTCACGCTGCCGTGACGTGTGCGGGTCGGCAGACCCGGGACACCGCGGATGCGGGAAGCGCTGGCTCGCATGCACACGGCGTATGGCTCGGCCTCGGCGAAAGCGCTGAACGGCGGGTACGCACACTTTACGGCCGCCGGTGCGGCGGTTGCGCGACGACGGAGCCGGGCGGTTCGGCCTGTGCTGGCAGTGGGCTGGAAGTGTCGAGGAACGAGGGGGTCCTCGCCCTGGTGGCGCTGTGAAATACTTCACAGCGGTCATTCAATCGATCAGCTAACAAGTACCCTCGCTACCACTTTTTAACCAGGCGTCATCGATGGAATTCCGTGAGGGGGGTGACGCCGAGCGTGCGGGAAAGGGGAGTGTTGTCATCGTCTGACAGGCAGTGGTTAGAAGAGTCAGGAGCCGAGCGTCACACCCGCTTCCAGCTTATGAAGGCTGTACTCAACAGATTAGCCCATGTGCCACATTGAGGAAGTATCGCCAAAAATCGGGTTAAGTGAACATGCCGCCCAAAGCATGTTCCGATCACCGGCGGACTTTTTCTGGTTCTCTGTTCTCTGCGACTTCACGGGTGCGCATGCTACCACGTCCGCTGCCGAGACAGTCCGCAGCGGCAATTCTCCCTCCTCTGGAAACGACTGCGATGCCGCGATGGAACGTGCCGCAAAGCTAGGTCTGCAACGCTCCGAGGATACGACAGACAACGGCAACCTTAACTTCCGGTGGCGCTTGTCAGAGCACACGGTCTCGTTTCAGACGGACGAATCTCGACCAGGCTCAGATGATACCGTCATAACTTCTCTGGTGACTGGCGCTGGAGATTACCGCATACGGCTTGGCTTGCCGGCGCGTTATGACCAGTTCTCGGTTACTGTGAGCGGAGGGGTGCAAGTCGAGGGATGCGCGCCCGCACCTGGCGAATCTCCGGTGACCTGCAAAGTGATCGGCACTGGTCGACCCGGCTGCTTTCTGATGAGATTTCGCCTACCGCCCATCGCCAGCACACATGCAAGGCGCCCTACGAATGAGCCTGGCACGAAAGTCCTAAGTTTTCTTGCTGGAACAGACGCATTCCTCAGTCCAGGCGGAAAGTCACGGATTGTTTTCAACATGCCTGGTGACTATTCGAACGCATCGGAGGAGCCTGGGGGCCATAAGCTCCATCCGCTTCCACCCGACCTGATGGTGGAGACCAACTTCGCATTCGATCCGGTTAGCGAGGAGACTAAGCTGGTAGTGGCGAACGGCAAGATGGGCGGCTCCATAGATGGCACCGTCGGTATGACCCTTTATGGTCGCACGACGCGGTATGTCTCAGCACACGAGTTGCTTACTGCGCTGCAGACCAACGGCCGGGCGGTACCCACATTAACTTTGACTTCGATAAGGCCACTCTGCGGCCTGACGCGTCGGCGGCCATTGGACAGGTCGTGACACTGCTGAAACGCGATCTGGCGCTGCGCCTCGAGATTAAGGCCACACGGACGGCGTGGGAACAATAGAACATAATGCTGCTTTGTCCGAGGCTCGCGCGCAGACTGTAAAGAGGGCTATTGTGCGCAGCGGAATCGGGGCTGATCGGTTTAGGATATGGGTGTGGTGCTATATGTGTTTGATAATGGTGTGATTGAGATGGGGCGCAAGGTTGAGGGGTAGTGGTGGAGAGGCAGCAGTTGGTTGTTCACAGGATTGGCGCGGTGTTCCCTACATCTCATGATGTGGACGAGTATTCTGCTTCTGGGGATGGCGCTTGCGCGGCGCTATATCACGCTAGACAGGCTTATCGACTACGCTGGCTGGGCTTGGCTTGGGCGCACCTGATAAAGCCGCACCTCCTCTCATTCCCTTGCGACCTGGCGAGCTGCGCTGATTGGGTTAATAGGAGGCGTGGTCTCCGGCTTATGCTAGGTCGCCTCGGCCGATCGTTGCCAGACGAATGGTTCGCGGGCATGACCACTAGAGATGCCGTTGTGGTGCACCTATAACATACAAATGATGCTGGCCGCGATCTGGGTTCAAGCGCCATTGGCCATCCTCGCAGCGCTTGCCGTGCCATCCCTACGAACAATCCACGCCTTGTTCGCCGCCAACGTTGCAGGGTTGGTGATGGCGATTGCCATCGCACTGTCGTTGGTCGTGCGAGGCGCACCGGTCACTCTCCAGATGACGGTGCAATACATCATATCGCCTGTCGTGATCGGCGGGACCGTATTAGCGTTGCCTGCTGCCTTGCTGACAGAGCTGATTACGACCTATCGTTTATATCGAGACGCTTACCCTCTCTGCGACTTCGGCCATATCGTTGAATTGCTCTAGAACTGGATGGCCCCGTCGGCCCCGTCGGACCCATCCTACACCGCTACGATTTTTCGATCACCGGCGAGAGCGCGTGTGCCGACAGTTGGGGCCACGCGCTGAAGACGCGCGAGGTGATCGCTGTCGATCCCATGCTACGCCGAGCGGCGCTACGGTGCGGTGGCGGATGACAGAGATGCTGATGAGAATACCGCCGGCGGACCTAGCAGCGCGCGGTAGACCGGGATTGCAGGGTACTGGTAGAAAGTGGGTCTGCGCTATCCGATCAAGCTGTATCGGCACGCAAGAAGGAACCCAGCGAGGGCATGGCGAAAAGCTACGCAGGGAAGACGTAGGGTGTGATGTTATAGGGTGCGAATGTGGTAGGGGGGAGAAAGACGTAGGTGCGGCTGTTTGCAATCGTGGCGCTCGTTGCTCTCGCAGGCTGCGCTGATCGATCGAAGGGTGCTTCGCTGGCTGAGTGCCGCCTCAAATATTACCTCGAAGACCCAGCGGCTCAGGGTGGTCTGATCCCTGACTGCATGCGGGCAAAGTCCTTTGAAAAGACCGACGCCTGCGATGCCCCAACAGGAGATCAGAACTGGGACTGGCAGGTGACAACCTTCGCCTTCGACAATCCGAACTGCTACCGCCCACTTGGTTCCGCCACCTGGACGGCGACTCTGCTGTCGCCGATGTAAGTGCGGTTACGGCGTCGACTACCCGGCGAGCCGAACCGTCGGCAGGATCTCCGGCACCGTCAGCCTGCAGCCGACGGTCGCATGCACCTCGTCCAGCGTTATTCCAGGTGCGATCTCGCGAATTCGGAACCCGTCGCCGGTCGGCTCGAACAATCCGTAATTTGTCGCGACCAGCTTCACCACACCGCGCGCCGTCACCGGCAGCGCGCATTGCCGCCACCAAGCGAGGTGCACCGTCGCGTGTCGTCTGCTCCATGATGATGAACACGCGCTTCGCGCATGCCGCGAGATCCATCGCACCGCCGATGCCGCCACCCTTCTGGCCCGGCAATCTTCCAGTTGGCGAAGTCGCCGCTGCACGCGACCTCATAGGCGCCCATCACGGTCACATCGATATGCCCGCCGCGGATGATGCCGAAACTGTCCGCGTGGTGCACCACCGCCGCGCCCGGTTTCAGCGTCACGTTCTGCCCGCCCGCATTCACCAAATTGAGGTCCTCCTCGCCGGGCGGTGCGATCGCGCCATAGCCGATCACGCCATTCTCCGAATGGTAGATGATGTCGCGGTCGCCGATATCGGTGTTCGAGCACATCGTCGGAATGCCGACGCCGAGGTTGACGATCCAGCCGTCCTGGAACTCCAGCGCGACACGGTCCGCCATCTGCTGGCGGTTCAGTCCCTTGGTTCCGCTCATCGGCGTCGCTCCTGCCGGCGTGTTGGCCAAAGTCCTTCGGGCGGCGGCGGCACCTTCACCAGCCGATGCACGAAGATGCCCGCGGTGTGGACCTGATCGGGATCGATCGCGCCGGCCGGCACGATGGCCTCGTCCACCTCTGCTATGGCGCTGCGTGCGGCCGTCGCCATCACCGGGCAGAAGTTGCGTTGCGAACGATGGAACTGCAGATTGCCGAACGTGTCGGCGCGCGTGGCGCGGATGAACGCGTAGTCCAGCGGCAGTGCGTATTCCAGCAGATACTCGCGCCCGTTGATCACCCGCGTCTCGCGTCCCGCGGCGAGTTCGGTACCGACGGCGGTTGGCGTGTAGAAGGCCGGGATGCCGGCGCCGGCAGCGCGCATGCGTTCGGCGAGCGTACCCTGCGGCACCAGTTCGCCATCCACCTCGCCCGACTCGTAGTATTTGGTGAACGGCATCACGTCGGTCGGACGGGTGGCTGCTGTGAAGGCGCAGATCACCTTCTTCACCTGGCCGTTCTCCACCAGCATGCCGACATCTGGCATGCGCGGCTGCTGCGCCCCGCCGGTGCTGTTGGCGACCAGGGTCAGGTTCTTCGCGCCTTGCTCGAGCAGCGCCTTGATCAGGTTGAACGGCACGCCCGGCATGGCGAACCCGCCGAAGCCCACGGTGGCGCCATCGGGAATGTCCTGCACCGCCTCGCGGAAGCTGCCGACCTGCTTGGATTTTTGCGTCATCTCTGCCCGGCCCTGTTGCCGTTGTGGGACGATGAATGGGCATGGCGGGAGGGGAATTAAAGGAGGGGCGGAGTTGCTGCAAGCGGCAACGCTGTGCGCCAATCGACTATGTCAAAGCCGTACCGCAGAACATGCCCGCGAGCGCATTGCCTGGCGGCAGAACACGTGTGCCATAGAGTTGCGGTGCTAACCGATTTGCCTGATGGACCCGCTACATGCTGCGCCCGGTTGGATCGTCAGCTTCTAATGATTCGTGATCGCAGAACCACAAGGACGCAACGCCATGGTTGACCGCGTTGCGGCGCTCACCAATCTCGAAGCACTCTCTCTCCTCGGCACGGATGTAACTAGCTTGGCGTCGCTGGTCGGCCTCAAGAACCTTCGCTGGCTCGATTGCTCCGGCACGCAGGTATCCGAATTCTTCGAGCGGCGAAACACACTCTGCAAACTCTCCAATGGCCTTCAGGCCGGTGCGCATCTAAGGCCAAGAGATCACTCAGGGCTCGCCCATTTGTCTGCGACAAAGGGAAACCCATTCTGCTGGCAAAGCGTTTCTCGTTGGTGATTAATCCTACCTGCGTCCCGTGTCCCGTTCTGGTGCTCAGCGCTAGGGGATGACAGAGGCTTTGCAAGTCGCGCCGGGCTGACGGATCTCGGTCCAATCGCCAATGGCTGAACTCCAAATGCTTGAGCTCGGACACGCAGGGTCGGACTGGACCGCTAGCATCGTTGCATAGCCTGCAAGCACTAGATTGTCATAGGACGCCGGTTTCAGTCTCGGCCCGCTGGCCTCGCTGGCTCAGCTGCAGACGCAACTTTATGGGTCGCGGGTTCGGATCTAGGTCCGCTGGCATCACTGCCTAAGCTGCAGACGCTAATGCTTTCCGACACGCCCGTATTGGATCTTGAACCAATAGCATCTCTGATTAGGCTGAGGACGTTGTATTGCTCGAATACACAGGTTTCAGACCTCGGGCCGCTGGCATCGCTGATTGGGCTGCAGACGTTGTATTGTTCGAATACGCCGGTTTCAGAAATCGGGCCCATGACATCTTCGCCTGGGCTTTAAATTCTAGAATGTTCGGGGTGCCAACTGACGCACGTTCACGATACATTATGGGAGAAACCGTCGCTGAACAAGGTGGTTCTCCACAACTGCAGAATACCCGGTGTATCGGCGGACATTCAATATCGCAGCACCCGTCCGATAACTGCCTCGGCGCGGTCCGCGCGCACTTCGAGGACCTGACTAGGGGAGCGGAAGTTGTCAGCGACGTCAAGCTGATCGTCCTGGGCAATGGTCGCGTCGGCAAGACACAGATCTGTCGACGGCTGCGTGGGCGAGGATTAAGATCAGTGACGAACCGTCCACCCATGGCATCCGGGTCACCTCCGCCCCGCTCGACGACGGCGAGGACAACGACCCGGCTGAACATCTGGGACTTCGGCGGCCAGGACCTGTATCACGGCACGCATGCGCTGTTCCTCCGCACGAAGCGCCGTCTTTCTCCTGGTCTGGGCGACCGAGACCGAAAACGCGCGAGGTACACGACCATCGGGGGCACCGTCTTCTGCAACCAACCTATGTCCTATTGGCTCGCCTATGTGCGACATCTTGCCGGAACCGGCAGCCCGGTGCTGATCGTCCAAACTCGCTGTGACCGTCAGCAAGACGAGGCGCTGCGTCCGCCGCTGTCGGATGCCGATGTTGCAGGGTTCGGGTTCCGCCGAGTCGCTGCACTACAGCGCACTAAACGACCGCAAGCGTGAGGGCCTCGATGGCGCGCTGCGCGAGGCGGTGGCATGGATGCGCGAACGCCAAGGCATCGCGCAGATTGGCGTTGGTCGGATGCGTGTGCAGCGGCGGTTGCAGGCAATGCGCGACGCCGACGCGGCGGTGCCACCGAAGCAAAGCCAGTACCGCACGATCATGGAGGAGCATTTCCGCCGCTTGTGCGACGAGGCCGGCCATGTCAGCTCGCCGAGCCCAGCTGCTGCGCTACCTGCACAACGCAGGCATTGTATTCTACCAGATTGGACTGTTCCGTGACAGCATCGTGCTCGATCAAGGTTGGGCGCTGGATGCAATCTACGCCGTGTTCAACCGAGAGAAGTGCTGGCGCGAGCTGAAGCGGCTGCGCGGACGCTTCACGCGGCCGTTGCTGGAACTACTGGTCTGGGGCAATCATTCGGTTGCCGAACAGCGACTGTTCCTCGACATGATGCGCTCATGCGGCATCTGCTTCGTTCATCGGCGTGGGCCGAACGCGCGAAGACGACGCGACGGAATACATCTCCCCCGACTTGTTGCCGGAGCGCAGCGCGGTGCAGGATGAACTCGATGCGATGTGGGATGCGGAGCAACCGGCCGAGAAAGCGGAATTCGACTTCGAGATGCTCATCCCGGATTGGCGCGCGGCCTGATCTGCGAGATCGGCGGCGAAGCCGGTGTCGCCGCCCTTTACTGGCGCGGCGGTGTGTCTGTCTATGAGACGACAACTCGTTGCCACGCGCTGATCGAGCAGCACATGCAGGACTCCTGGCATGGTCGCATCCGTTTGCAGACGCAAGGCGGCCAAGCTTCGGTCCTGCTCGAACGGCTCACGGCATGGGTCGCGCGACGCAGCGAGAGCGGTGGGCTGCGGGCCAATCGCATTGGAGCTACAGTTTCTCCGCGCGCCATAGCGGATGGGGCCACGCGCGGTGCCGCCGCAACACTCGAAGCGCACAAGCTACCCGGCACGTATGGCCAGCCGGCGGCGACGGAGCCAGAGTATTTCGTCTCCTACGCCTGGGGCGACGATAGTTCGCCCGAAGCGGTCCGCCGCGGCGCGGTGGTGGACAAGTTATGTGACGACTACAAAGCACGCGGGATCGTGGTTCAGCGCGATACGAGCGTCCTCCAGTTCGGAGACTCAATATTGGCTTTCGTGAAGCGAATAGGAGCCGGCGACCGCATCTTCGTCGTGTTGAGCAAGAAGTATCTGGAATCTCCCTGGTGCATGGCGGAGCTGCTCGAAATCTGGAAATACAGCCGCGAGAACGAGGATGTCTTCACACGATGTGCCCGGGTGCTCTGTCTCCCGGACGCGAAGGTTGGCACGTTCGAAGATCGGATCGAGCACGCAATCTGGTGGAAGCAGCGATACGATCGCATCGAGTCGCAGGTCAAGGAGCACGGCATTTCGATCCTCGGCGAAACGGGCGGCACGCAGTTGGCACAGATGATGCGGTTCCACCTGCACGTGTACGACATCTTGAATGCGATTGCCGGAAGGGTCCAACCTCGAACCTTGGAACAACTTACTCAATATGGCTTCGAAGAAATTCCCGCTAGCTGACCCTCACCCAGCCACCACCTTGAACCGCTGGTCGTCGTCCGTCGCCATCTGGTTCACCAGTTCGATCTCCCATGCCAGATAGGCCCGCATCGCGTCCTCGACACTTCCGGCCTGCTCGCGCGCCCGCAGCCGCTTCATCGTCTGCGCGCGCTCGCCATCCGCGTCGCGCCACGTTCCAGCCCATACCCCGCGGCCACCCATGCCGCCGTCCCGCCGGACAGCGCCAGCACCGGAGCCGGCGCACGGCCGTTCCACTCGGCCGCTGCCAGCCGCGCCAGCACACCGTCCGACGAGGTGAACACGATCGCCTCCGCCGCCGGCAACGCGGCGAACGCCTCGGCCAGCCGCGCACGGATGGCGTACCAGGCGCCCGGAATGTGCCCCGCGATGTAGCCACGGCTCCAGTCCACATCGACCACCACCGCGCTGCCCGCCTGCAACCGCGCGTGCAGCCCGGCGGCGTCGATCGACAGGCACCGACACGCTATCCAGCCCGAGCACGCGCGGCACATAAGCGCCGGACTCACGTGCGGCACCGAACACGTCCAGCGTCATCACCGCGACGTCCCAGCCCATCTGCTGCATCCAGTGCGCCGTCATCGTGGCGCGAACGCCGTCGTCATCCACCAGCACGACGCGCGCGCCCCAGGTGGCGGCATGCCGATCGGTCTCCTGCACCAATTGGCCGCCGGCGATGTGCTTCATGCCCGGCAGGTGCCCGGCCACATATTCGGCTTGCGTGCGCACGTCGAAAACATACAGGCTGCGTGTGGCATCGGCCCGCCAGCGTTCCAGCGTCGCCGGGTCGATCGTCCTGATGCCGAACCGCTGCGCCACCCTTGCCGCGGCTTCGCGTGCCGCGGTACGACCGGCCTCCGACACGTCCGGCGGCTGCGCAGTCGCACCCTTCAGCACCTGGAATCCGGCCAGATGCCAGGCCTGCGTGCCATTCTTCAGCGATACCACCTTGTTGGGCACGCCTGCGTTGATCAGCGACTGGGCGCCGATAATGCTGCGCGTGCGGCCGCCGCAGTTGACGATCACCGTGGTATCCGGCGAGGGCACCAGATCGGCGAAGCGATACACCAGTTCCGCCCCGGGGACGCTCACCGCGCCGGGGATGCTGTTGTCGTGGTATTCCTCGTAGGAGCGGCTGTCGAACAGCGCGATATCAGCGCCGGTATCGAGCAGCGCCTTCAGTTCCTCGGCGGTGATCCACGGCGTGCTGGCTTCATGCTCGACGACTTCGGCGAATGCCTTGCTGGGCACGTGCACGCCGCTGTAAAGCCGGTGGCCGGCCGCCTCCCATGCCGCAATGCCGCCGGACAGCACGGACACATCGGTCCAGCCCAGCACCGCCATGCGCGACGCGGCACGCTCGGCCAGATCTTCGCCGTCGTCGCACCACACCACGCGTGTCGCGCGACGAGGAACCAGGTCATCCACCAGCATCTCAAGGCGGCTGAGCGGGACGCACGCTGCCATCAGCAGATGCCGTGCGTCGAACGGAACTTCCTCGCGTGCATCCAGCAGGGCGATCTCGCCGCCGTCGTGCAGGTGGGCCTTCAGGGTGCGCGCGTCGATCCGGCCGAGCATATCCGTTCTCCTTCACGTGCTGGCCAATCTATTGCAGGTGTGACAATTCATTCCCACCCCTGCGGCGAGGAGGTTCGCATGACGTCGCACACTTTCACTGTTCGCCCCATCGGCATCATTTCGACGCCGTGGCAGACCATAGCCGAGTGCCCGCGCAACGGACGGCAGCCCGATCCCGCGCCACTGTGTCCAGTGCGCGTGTTCCCCGAATACGTTGAAGGACTGGGCAGCATCGAGGGCTTTTCCCACCTGATCCTGCTCTATTGGATGCATCTCATCCGGGAGCCCGAGCTGGTGTTCACGCCGCCGTTCGATGGACAACCGCGCGGCATTTTCGCCACGCGGGCACCTTGGCGGCCGAATCCGATCGGACTTTCCGTTGTCGCGTTCGAGGGTTTCGCGGCACCCGATACATTGCAGGTGCGCCATTTGGATTGCGTGGACGGTACGCAGCTGATCGACATCAAGCCGTTCTTGCCGACGACGGACTGCGAGCCCGGCGCAACCATGGGGTGGCTGGAACGACATGCGACACGCCGTCCCCCTCGCTAGCAGGGAGGGCGCCTATATCACGCCGTTCCTGCGCAACGTTGCAATCCGCTCCGCACCGTAACCGAGTTCGCCCATCACCGCGTCGGTATCCGCGCCAAGAGCCGGGGCCGCCTGTCGCGGCATCGCTTCGCCGGGGAAGCGGAATGCCGGGGGCGCCATGCGGAACGCGCCATGCGGATGGTCATAGGACCAGACGCGATCCTCCTCGGTGACGAACCCCGAACCCAGCGCCTGCGCGATGTCATGCACCGGCGCGGCCGGCACGTCCCCGGCAAAGTGTCGCAGCCAGTCCGCGGTGCCTCGCGCCGACAGCGCCTCGTCCAGCAGATCCGTCAACGCGTCGCGGGTCTGCAGCCGGGCCTTGAACGTTGCAAAACGCGGATCCTCCGACCACTCCGTCCGACCGATCTTCTCGCACAGCACCGGCCAGAACTTCTGCTTGTTGCACATGATGAAGATCCAGCCATCGGCGGTGCGATAAAGCTGGCTCGGCGTCAGCGACGGATGCGCCCCGCGCGGTTCGCGTCCCTGCGCATGGCCGCCGTTGAGAAACCACGCCGCCAGGTAGTTCAGGTTTGACAGCGCAGTGTCGAACAGGCTGACATCGACATCGCGCCCCACCCCCGAGGCGCGCGCGGCAACAATCCCTCCGAGCAGTGCAGTTGCGGCATAGACGCCGGCCATCATGTCGACGATGGACAGTCCGAACCGCGCCGGCGGCTGGTCGGGCTCGCCGGTCAGCGACAGATAGCCGGCCTCGGCCTGCATCAGGTAGTCGTAGCCCGGCCATGCGGCGCGGCTGCCTTCGCGTCCGTACGCGGACAGATGCGCGCACACGATGCGTGGGTTGACCGACTTCAACTGGTCATAGGTCACACCCAGTCGCGGCGATTGGTCGCCGCGCAGATTGTCCAGCACTGCGTCGGCCGTCGCGGCGAGATCGCGCAGCACGCGCTGGCCCTCGGGCGCGCGCAGGTTCAGCGTGACCGAGCGCTTGTTGCGGTTGAATGCCTGGAAGAAATGGCTGTCGTGCTCGGCGAGGAAATACGGGCCGACGGAACGGCTGACATCGCCGCCATCCTTTGGATTCTCGATCTTGATGACTTCGGCGCCCATGTCGGCAAGCTGCATGGATCCAAACGGCCCCGCGCCGTACTGCTCCACCGCCAGGATGCGCACGCCAACGAGCGGCAGCATCACACCGGGTTCCGCGCGACAAGCTGACGGGCGATGATGATGCGCTGCAACTCGTTGGTGCCTTCGCCGATCACCAGCAGAGGTGCATCGCGATACAGCCGTTCCACCGGGAACTCGGTCGAATAGCCGTAGCCGCCATGCACGCGCATCGCTTCGGTGGCGTTCTCCAACGCAGCCTCGGTGGCGAACAGCTTGGCCATGCCGGCCTCCATGTCGCAGCGGTCGCCGCGGTCGTACATCTCGGCGGCGCGCCGCGTCAGCAGCCGCGCCGCTTCCGTACGCGTCGCCATGTCGGCGAGCTTCAACTGGATCGCCTGATGCTGCGCGATCGGCTTGCCGAAGGTCTTGCGAAGTTGCGCGTAGCGCAGCGATTCATCGAGCGCTGCCTGTGCGATGCCGACGCCGCGAGCCGCGACATTGATGCGGCCAAGCTCCAGGCCGGACAGGGCGTGCTTCAGTCCCAGCCCCTCCACGCCGCCGATCAGCCGATCGGCCGGTACGCGATAGTCCTGAAACACCAGTTCCGCACTGTCGATACCCTTATAGCCCAGCTTCTCCAGCTTGCGGCTGACGGTGAATCCCGGCCCCTTCTCGGCCAGCAGCATGCTCATGCCGCGATGCCGTGGGTCAGCGTTGGGATCGGTCTTCACCAGCAACGCGAAGCAGGAGCCGTGGATGCCGTTGCTGATCCATGTCTTGGTGCCGTTCACGACATACGTGTCGCCGTCGCGCCGCGCGGTGCAGCGGATCGCCTGCAGATCGGTGCCGCAATCGGGCTCGGTCAGCGCCAGTCCGCCGCGCATCTCGCCCGAGGCGAAGCGCGGAAGGAAGTTTTGCCGCTGTGCCTCCGTGCCGTTGCGCTCGACGATGGCCGACATGATCAGGTGCGAGTTGAAGATGCCGGTCAGTGACATCCAAACGCGCGCGATGCGTTCGACGATCTCGGCATAGGTGGCGCACGGCAGTCCAAGCCCGCCGTAGGCTGAGCCGATGGTGGAGCCGAACAGCCCCAGTTCGCGCATCCGCTCGACGATGGCCTCCGGGTAGATGTCGTCGTGCTCCAGAGCGTGCGCGTACGGGACGACGTCGCGTGCCAGGAAGGCGTCGATCGCGTCCAGGATCAGGGCATCTGTCATTCCGGCAGTATGCAGCGCCAGCCTCTTGTCGACAACGCAGCGGTCAGATGTCGCGATAGGCGGTCGCAATCCGCTTGCGGCTCTTGCCTGGAAGACCAACAAAAACCCATTTTAACACGGAGAAGGAGGTGAGGGCCACGGAGGGCCGCGGAGAAACAACCTATGCGCTCCGCGCGGGATGAACTCGTCGTTCGGCGCGAAGCGCAAGAAACTCTCCATGCCCTCCGTGGCCCTCGGCTTCTTCTCCGTGTTAAATTCGTTCTTACCGTGCCAACGGTATCCACCAGCCCTGCAAGGTCGACAATGTTCACCGCCTACCACCGCATCGGCGACAACCGCTACCAGGAACGCTACGGCCTCGACTTCGAGGACTTTGCGCCCGGCCAACGCTTCCGCCACCGGCCCGGCGTTACCCTGTCGCAGCAGGACAATGCGGACGAGGCGCTGGACACGCTGAACGGCGCGATGCTGCATTACGATGCGCACTACGCCGCGGCGACCGCGTGGCAACGTCCGCTGATGGTCAGCACGCTGACGTTGCAGCGGCTGGTCGGCATGGCGAGCAAGACCTACGGCCGGCGCCAGGCAATTCTCGGTTTCGACGACATCGCCATGAATGGCCCGCTGTTCGGCGGCGATACGCTGTATGCGGAATCCGAAATCCTCGACACCGACGCGGCGGCGGCTGTCATCCGAACGTTGATCCGCGGCCACAAGGCCGATGGAACCGAGGTCGCGCGGATCACCTGTCGCATGACGATCGAACGGCGCGACGCAACAGGCAATCCGGCGCGCGAAGAACGCTTTGCCGCCTACCATGCCGCGGAGGACGGGGCGCTGGTCGAACAGGTGGGGCTATGGTTCGAGGACTGCATTGCCGGCGAGACCCTGTTGCACGCGGCACGGCGCACATTCCATCGCGAGGAGGTGGCAACCCACGCGTGGCGATCGCTGGAACTTGCGCCGCAGCACCACGTGTCGGAGACCTTCGTGGTCGCCGCTGCAACGGCTCTTACAACGCGCACGTTCGGTCGTGTGGTCGCCAATCTCGGCTGGCACGACGTGCAGCTACCACTTCCGGTGTCCGTCGGCGACACGATCGAAGCCGAATCCACCATCCTGGAAACCCGCGCGTCGCGATCGCGGCCTGGCGAAGGCATCGTCTCGGTCGCAACGCGTGCGCGCAACCAGCATGGCGCCGAGGTGATGTCCTATCGCCGCACGCTGCTGGTGTATCGCCGCGGCGCCACGGCGCCCTACGCGAAGGCGGGTTACTGACTGCGGCGCTCCAGCCCTACATCGGCATCGTGCGCTTCTGATGTGCGCGCCCGATGCGTGCCGTCTCCGCATGGTGACCGGCGATCACCCGGACCCCCTCATCCAGGCGTGCCACAATATTCGCCGGCGTGCAGCCCTCCAGAAACGCGATGCGGTGGCGGCGGCACGCACCGAACACGCGTGCCCGTGCCTCGGCCATCTCCGGCGGATACGGATCGCGCTGCAGCGTCGTATAACCCAAAGACAGGCCCAGATCGCCGGGACCCAGCTCGGCAAAGCCAAGACCCGGCACCGCGCAGATCGCCTCGCAATTGGCGATGCCCTCAGGGCTCTCCAACTTGACGCCGAGCAGCAGCTCCCCCTCGGGGTTCAGCGGCCAGGGATCGCAGCGCTGCATATACTCCTGTTGTGACACGCCCCAGATCGCTGCCGCGGTCGCCTCCGAGCCGCGGCCGCGCGTGCCGATGCCGAGCCTGCCATCGCCGCCACGCTCCGGCCGCTTCGCCCCGTGCATGCGCTCCACCGGCGAGGGAAGCGTCGGGTCCACGCCGGCCGCATGGTGCGGATAGCGGCAGGCCTCGATGAACGCCCGCACCGCATCGGCGGTTTCCGCCTGACACAGCAGGATGCCATGCACGCCGCGGCCAAGGATTTGCCGGAATTGCCACGCGCTGAACCGGACATTCGCCTCATCGGTGCCGTTCACCGGCGCCTCGACGATGATGGCCGGCGTGCGGTGTCCGGAGCGTGTCGGGCCGCCATCCGCCAGACCGCGCATGTACTCCGCCAGCCCCGTCATATCGAACGCGCCGTGCTCCATGCCGACATTGATATAATCGGCCCAGGTGCCCGCATCGTCGCGACCTTGCGCGTGGGTCAGCACATGCCCCGTGTGCGGGCCGTCGTAGTAGATCGCCTGATCCTGTGCCAACAATTCGATGGCCCGGTTGATGCGTTGCGCCATGGCGGTTGCCCCTTGTTGTTGCCGCGCCCTGCAACCGAGGATAGCACCGCGCGCAGGCCGCAGGCGATGGGGCGCCGCACGCCTCCGTGATCGTTCGCCCAAATCCATCGTTTCAACTTTGCGTCAGTCGAACCTTTGTGACGCCACTGGCTTTTTCGGCGGTGTGGCGGCGAGCAAATGCGTGGCACGATGCAGCGTCCGGCGCCGCGACTGAGCGCCGTGGGGAGAACACGATTGACGCAGACGGCAATGTACCAGGAATCGTCCAGCATGGATGGGCCCGCACGTGCGGACATCTCCGCCTTCATCACCTCGGGCGGCGAGATGGCGGCGCTCATCGGTTCGCGGAACTGGTCCGAGACATCGCTCGGGCCGCCGGAAACCTGGCCGCGGAGCCTGCAAACCGCGCTCCGCATCCTGGTGACGTCGCGCTACGCGATGTGGCTCGGATGGGGCCCGGATTTGGTCTTCTTCTACAACGATGCCTACCGATCGATGACGCTCGGCGCCAAGCATCCCTGGGCACTCGGCCAGCCCGCTTCAAAAGTCTGGGAGGAAATCTGGCAGGACGTCGGACCCCGAGCCGAAACTGTGCTGCGCACAGGCAACGCCACCTGGGATGAAGGGCTGCTGCTGTTCCTCGAGCGCAGCGGCTATCCGGAGGAAACCTACCACACGTTCTCCTACAGTCCGCTGCCGGACGACGACGGCAAGATCGGTGGAATGCTCTGTGTCGTCACGGAGGATACCGAGCGCGTCATCGGCGAGCGTCGCCTTGCCACACTGCAGAAACTCGCCTCGGAACTTGCCGCGGTGCGCACCGAGCCCGACGTCTGTGCGGCCATCCAACGCGGAATTGAAACCAATCAACACGACCTGCCGTTCACGCTGACATATCTGTTCGACCACACGGGCGATACGGCGCGCCTAGTCTGCCGCACCGGCATCGCCGCCGGTCATGCTGCCGCACCTGAACAGCTTGACACGACCGCCGCCGATGCCGTCTGGCCGGCACAAGCGATTTTGCGCGGGACGACCAGGGTGGTACTGGACGATCTATCGTTCCTGCCTGCGCTCCCGGCCGGCGCATGGGATAAGCCTCCGCGTGCAGCCGTGGCCGTGCCGATCGTCCAGCAGGGCCAATCGCGTCCGGCCGGCATGTTTGTCAAAGGCATCAATCCATACCGGCCACTGGACGAAGCGAACGCCGGCTTCATCGATCTGGTCGCCTCGCAGATCGCTTCAGGCCTCGCCAGCGCGCGCGCCTATGAGGCAGAGCGCCAGCGCGCCGAGGCGTTGGCCGAGATTGATCGCTCGAAGACCGCGTTTTTCTCCAACGTCAGCCACGAATTCCGCACACCGCTTACACTGATGCTCGGACCCCTGGAGGAAGAACTCGCCCGGCGCGCACCAGGCGACATCGGCCAACTGCCGATGGTGCAGCGCAATGGCCTCCGCCTACTTCGACTGGTCAACAGCCTGCTGGATTTCTCCCGCATCGAGGCCGGTCGCGTTCGCGCCACCTACCGGCCCACAGATCTCGCGTCGTACACCGCGGAGCTGGCGAGCAACTTCCGTTCGGCCTGCGAACGCGCGGATCTTTCCCTGGTCGTCGATTGCCGCAAGCTGACCCAGCCGGTCTATGTCGATGCGGACATGTGGGAGAGGATCGTCCTCAACCTCGTCTCCAACGCATTCAAATACACGCTGCGCGGCGGCATCCATGTCACCCTGAAGCAGTGCGACGAAGCGAATGCCGCGGAACTTGTCGTGGCCAATTTTGGCGTCGGCATTCCGCAACAGGAGATTTCGCGCATCTTCGAGCGCTTTCATCGCATCGAAGGTCAGCGTGGCCGCACACTCGAGGGCACCGGCATCGGACTTGCCCTGGTCAACGAACTGGTCCGCCTGCATGGCGGCACGATTGCCATCGAAAGCCGCATCGATGTCGGCACATCGGTGCGCGTGGTCATCCCGTTCGGTCACCACCACCTGGCGGCCGAGCATGTTTCCGGCGACCTAGGCCGCACCACGCCGGAAGGCAACGCCACGGCCGCCTTCGTAGAGGAGGCGCTGCGGTGGCTGCCCGACGGCACCAGGGAATCCGCCGATGGACCGGATGTGCTGGGCGCCAGCAGCGCGCTTGCATCGCTTGGCGCAATGGAATCGCCAACGGGCGCCAAGCGCCACCGGATCGTCATCGCCGACGACAATGCCGACATGCGCGACTACATGGCCAGGCTGCTGCAGGCGAACTATGATGTGCAGACGGTAAGCGACGGCGAAGCGGCGTTGCAGGCGGTGCGGGCGGCGCGACCCGACCTGTTGCTGACCGACGTCATGATGCCGCGGCTCGATGGCTTCGCCCTGCTGTCCGCGATCCGCGGTGATCCGCTGTTGAGCGACCTGCCGGTCATCCTCGTTTCGGCCCGCGCCGGCGACGAG
Organism: uncultured Alphaproteobacteria bacterium; assembly: GCA_963794185.1. Taxonomy (GTDB): domain Bacteria; phylum Pseudomonadota; class Alphaproteobacteria; order Acetobacterales; family Acetobacteraceae; genus JAMXLO01. The sequence continues at coordinate 57,541 of CAWCDM010000113.1, forward strand.
GCGCGCATCGATGGTCTTGACGCCAGCGCGGACGACTATCTGGTCAAGCCGTTCTCCGCGCGCGAACTGTTGGCCCGCGTGCGTTCCAATCTGGACATGGCGCAGGTGCGTCAGCGTGCTGCCGATCAGGTGCGGGCGGAGGCACATCGCCTGGAGGTGCTCAACCGCACCGGCATGGCGATCGCGGCCGAACTCGATCTCGACCGGCTGGTGCAGACGGTCACCGATGCGACCGTCGAGCTCACCGGCGCGAAGGTCGGGGCGTTCTTCTACAACGTCGTCAACGATGCCGGCGAGGCCTACACGCTTTGTGCAATCTCGGGTGCGCCGCCCGAGGCGTTCGCCGGATTCCCGATGCTGCGCAACACCGCAATGTTCGAGCCGACATTTCGCGGCACCGGCATCGTCCGTTCGGACGACATCCGGCAGGATCCGCGCTATGGCGGGAGCGCGCCGCACTTTGGCATGCCGGCCGGCCATCTTCCGGTTTGCAGCTACCTGGCCGCTCCGGTCGTTTCGCGTTCCGGCGAAGTGCTGGGCAGCATGTTCTTCGGCCACCCCGATGCAGCCGTCTTCACCGCGCGCGACGAGCTCATCGTCTCCGGCATCGCCGCCCAGGCCGCGGTCGGCATCGACAATGCCCGCTTGTATCGCGCGAGCCGTCAGGCCGAGGAAAACCTTCGCCGACTCAACGACACATTGGAACAGCGCGTCGCCGACGAGATCAGCGAGCGGCTTCGGACCGAAGAGGCGCTGCGCCAGGCGCAGAAGATGGAAGCGGTCGGACAGCTCACCGGTGGCGTGGCGCACGACTTCAACAATCTGCTCACGATCATCTCCGGCGGGGTCGGGACACTGCAACGGCATCTGCCGCCCGATCGCATGGGCGACAATCCGGCACGGGTGAGCCGGGCACTCGCGCTCATCGAGCAGGGTGCGCAGCGTGCGGCGACACTGACGCATCGGCTGTTGGCGTTCGCACGGCGGCAGACGCTGGCGCCCAAGCCGCTCGATGCGAACAAGCTGGTCACCGGGATGTCGGAACTGCTGCGCCGCACGCTCGGCGAGTCGGTTGCGATCGAGACCGTGCTGGCCGGCGGCCTGTGGCGCATTTTCGCCGATCCCAATCAACTCGAGAACGCGCTGCTCAATCTGGCGGTGAACGGCCGTGATGCGATGCCCGGCGGCGGCAGGCTGACGATCGAGACGGCCAATGCCTGGCTCGACGAGGCCTACGCGACACTGAACGAAGGCGCTGCCCCGGGCCAGTACGTGCTGATCGCGATTTCCGATACCGGCATCGGCATATCGAAGGATATCATGGAGCATGTGTTCGAGCCGTTCTTCACCACCAAGGACGTGGGTCACGGGACCGGGCTTGGGCTTTCGCAGGTCTATGGATTCATCAAGCAGTCGAACGGCCACATCAAGGTATACAGCGAGCCGGGCCAGGGCACGACGGTGAAGCTCTATCTGCCGCGGCTTCTGACGGCTTCCGATGATGCCGCTGAAGTCGCACTGCTGGCCGATATTCCGCGCGCGGATCGCGCGGAGGTCGTGCTGGTCGTCGAGGACGATGACGACGTGCGTTCGCATACCACGGACGTGTTGCGCGAGTTGGGCTATCGGGTGTTGGAAGCCGCCAACGGAGCGGCGGCACTTGCCTTGCTGGCACGCCAGCCCGACGTGCGCCTGCTGTTCACCGATGTCGGGCTGCCTGGCGGTATGACCGGGCGGCAGCTTGTCGAGGAAGTTCGGCGCCGGTGGCCGGGCCTGAAGGTGCTTTACACCACCGGCTACGCGCGCAACGCGATCGTGCATGGGGGCGTGCTGGATCCCGGCACGGAACTGCTGCCGAAGCCGTTCACCTACGCCGATCTGGCGGCCAAGATACGTATGGTGCTGGAGAGCTGAGGTCGGGGCGCGCAATACTGTACACCTCGCCCGCTTGCGGGAGAGGTCGGCGCGCAGCGCCGGGAGAGGGTGCCGGAGTAGACAGGTGCCGTCGGAAGCACCGTCTCCCGCGTCGCTTGCGCTCCGCAACCTCCCCCGTAAGCGGGGGAGGTGTACTATGTTTACGTTTACTCGGCGTCGGCGATCGCGTCCTGCTTGCGCGCCTTGATCCGGGTCAGCGCCTGCTCGACATGGCGGCTGAACACGTAGTTCGCCGGGCGCTGGCGATCGAGCGGGATGTCGGGCGCCATCGGCCCCTTGGTCCGTATCCCGCGCACCGCCAGCGCCGCCGCCTGCCACGGCCGTCTGACCGTCTCGGTCACCGCGGTGGCCTCGTACCCCGAGTGCACCATGCAGTCGGCGCATTTCTCGTAGTTGCCGGTGCCGTAGCGGTCCCAATCGGTCTCTTCCATCAGTTCCTTGAACGTCTTCGCGTAGCCCTCACCCAGCAGATAACAGGGCCGCTGCCAGCCGAAATAGGTGCGTGTCGGGTTGCCCCAGGGCGTGCAATGGAACGTCTGGTTGCCGGCAAGAAAGTCCAGGAACATCGACGACTGGTTGAACGACCACTTCTTGCTGCCCTGGCGTGCGAAGATGCCGCGGAACAGCTCCTTCGTCTTGCGGCGGTTGAGAAAATGCTGCTGGTCGGGCGCACGCTCATACGCATAGCCGGGCGAGACGGAAATCCCGTCCACCCCCATCGCCATCACGTCGTCGAAAAACCGGGAAATCCGCTCGGGCTCGGCGGTGTCGAACAGCGTGCAGTTGATGATGGTGCGGAAGCCGGCACCCTTGGCCGCCCCGATCGCCGCCACCGCACGGTCGTAGACGCCGGTCTGGCAGACCGAGACGTCGTGTTCCTCGCGCGAGCCGTCGAGATGCACCGACCAGGAGAACCACTTGCTGGGCTGGAACAGATGCAACTTCTTTTCCAGCAGCAGCGCGTTGGTGCAGACGATGACGAACTTCTTGCGCGCGATAGCGCCCTGCACGATCTGCTCGATTTCGCGATGCAGCAGCGGCTCGCCGCCGGCGATCACCACGACCGGCGCACCGCATTCATCCACCGCCTCCATGCACTCGGCGACCGACAGGCGCTGGTTCAGGATCTCGGGCGGATAGTCGATCTTGCCGCAGCCGGCGCAGGCCAGATTGCAGCGGAACAGCGGCTCCAGCATCAGCACCAGCGGGTAGCGCTTGCGCCCCAGCAGATGCTGCTTGACGACGTAGGCGCCGACGCGGAGCGCCTGGTTTATCGGTACGGCCATTCGTTCGATCCTCTAAGCGTCGATCAGTTCCTTGGGGAAGCGGAAGCGCACATCCTCGGCCACGCCGGCGAGGGTGGAGACGTCGATGTCGCCGAACCGGCGCAGCCCGTCCAGCACGCCGCGGACCAGCATCTCGGGCGCGGACGCGCCGGCAGTTACGCCGACCGATGCAATGCCAGCAAACCAGTCCGGACGCAGCGCATCCGCATCGTCGATCAGGTAGGACGGCCTGCCCAGCTCCTCGCCGATCTCACGCAGCCGGTTGGAGTTGGAGCTGTTCCGCGAGCCGACCACCAGGATCATGTCCACCTCGCCGGCGAGGTCGCGCACCGCCTGCTGGCGGTTCTGCGTGGCATAGCAGATATCGCGCACGTCAGGACCGACGATGGTGGGGAAGCGCGCCTTTAGTGCCGCGATGATGCCGCGCGTATCGTCCACCGAGAGTGTGGTCTGGGTGATGTAGGCAAGCTTCTCCGGGTCGGAGACCTCGAGCCGCGCGACATCGGCGACGGTCTGCACCAGATGCACCTTGGCCGGCACCTGCCCGATGGTTCCTTCCACTTCGGCATGGCCGGCATGGCCCACCAGGACGATCTCCCGACCCTGGGACGCGTAGCGACGGCCCTCGTTGTGCACCTTGGCGACCAGGGGACAGGTCGCGTCGATCACCGGCAGTCCGCGCTCGGCCGCCAGTTGCTCGACGCGCTTGGCAACGCCATGGGCGGAAAAGATGGTCATTGCGCCCGGCGGGATTTCGTCCAGCTCGTCGACGAACACCGCGCCGCGCGTCCGCAGGTCCTCGACCACGTGACGGTTATGGACGATCTCGTGGCGGACATAGATCGGCGGGCCGTATTTCTTCAGGGCGCGCTCGACGATTTCGATCGCTCGCTCGACGCCGGCGCAGAAGCCGCGGGGCTGGGCCAGGACGACGCGGATCATGCTTCATCTCCAAAGGACGGCGCTGGATCGGCCCCGAGCCGCGCCGAAAGTCCGAGCAGTCGCGTCGGATATGGCACGCGGGATCAGGAGCGGCAATGCCGGGGCAGTGCGGGCGGGCATATGGCACAACATCAGGCGCTGCGGTAATGCTGCACCGGCGGCAATGCGGCCCAAATCACACATGCGTGTGATTTGGGCAACAGAACTCGGGGCGAGTGTTACACTCGGCCTCGAAGCAAGAGCAAGCGGGGGCCGGAGTGACATCGGACAACAGAGCGCGACGGCAATGGCCGACGCCCACCTGACCGCCGCAATGGCGCGGGTTGCCGAGGTGGTGGAGGCTGCGTTGGAGGCGTTGCTGCCGGAGCCGGAAGGGGCCGAGGCGCGCCTGGCGGACGCGATGCAGTATGCGACGCTGGGTGGTGGCAAGCGGCTGAGGGCGTTCCTGGTAATGCAGAGCGCCGCCCTGTTCGCCGTGTCGGAGACCTGCGCGGCGCGCGTGGCAGCTTCGATCGAGATGCTGCACGCCTATTCGCTGGTTCACGACGACCTGCCGGCCATGGACGACGATGACCTGCGACGGGGCAAGCCCTCGACGCACAAGGAGTTCGACGAGGCCACGGCGATCCTGGCCGGCGACGCGCTGCAGACCCGTGCCTTTGAGGTCCTGGCCGAACCCGACACCCATTCGGACCCGCAGGCGCGCTGCGAGCTGGTCGCGGCGCTGGGTGCGGCAGCCGGTGCGCGGGGCATGGCGGGCGGGCAGATGATCGACATGCTGGCAGAGGGCCAGACGCTGGATGGGCCTGCCGTGACCCGGCTGCAGGCCCTGAAGACCGGACGGCTGATCCAGTTCAGCGCGGAGGCGGGCGCCATCCTCGGCCGGGCGCCCCTTGCGCAGAGGCACCATCTGGCTGCCTATGGGCGCGACCTCGGGGCCGCCTTCCAGATCGCTGACGATCTGCTGGACGCGGAAGGCAGCACGGAGGAGACCGGCAAGACCGCCGGGAAGGATGCGGCCGCCGGCAAGGCGACGATGGTCGCGGTCCTGGGGAGCGAACGGGCGCGATTGCAGGCCGAGTTGCTGGCGCGCCAGGCAGCCGGACACCTGGAAGGGTTCGGCGAACGAGCGGCATTGCTGCGATCGCTGGCGTCCTATGTGGTGACGCGACGGAACTGAAGTTCGGAGTCGGAGAGAGAGCAAGCAATGAGTTCCTGTGAACACGCCGCTGTTGGACCGCGTCCGCTATCCGGCGGATCTGCGCAATTTCTCCCTGGAGCAATTGCGTCAGCTTGCGGACGAACTGCGGGCGGAGACGATCGACGCGGTTTCCGTGACCGGCGGGCACCTGGGGGCCTCGCTCGGCGTGGTGGAACTGACGGTCGCCATTCATGCGATCTTCGATACGCCGCACGACAGGCTGATCTGGGATGTGGGGCATCAGGCCTATCCGCACAAAATCCTGACCGGGCGACGCGATCGCATCCGGACGCTTCGCCAGGGCGGCGGGCTGTCCGGCTTCACCCGGCGGGCGGAGAGCGAATACGACCCGTTCGGCGCGGCGCATTCCTCGACGTCGATCTCGGCCGGGCTCGGCATGGCGGTCGCGCGCGATCTCAAGAACCAGCAGGCGGTGCTCGAGGGACGCGCCGAGCGCGATGAACGCAACGTGATCTGCGTGATCGGCGACGGCGCGATGAGCGCTGGCATGGCGTACGAGGCGATGAACAACGCCGGTGCGCGGCATTCGCGGCTGATCGTGGTGCTGAACGACAACGACATGTCGATCGCGCCGCCGGTGGGGGCGATGTCGGCCTACCTGTCGCGGCTGATGTCATCGCGCAGCTTCCTGTCGCTGCGTGAGCTGGCCTCACGGATGGCGCGGCGCTTCCCCAAGGGCATCGAGCGGACGGCGCGGCGGGCGGAGGAATACGCCCGAGGCATGCTGACTGGCGGCACGCTGTTCGAGGAGCTGGGGTTCTACTACGTGGGCCCGATCGACGGGCACAACCTGGACCATCTGATCCCGGTGCTGCGGAACGTCCGCGAGGCGGAGGAGACCGGCCCGATCCTGGTCCACGCGATCACCAAGAAGGGCAAGGGCTACGCCAAAGCAGAGGCATCGGCCGACAAGCTGCACAGCGTCTCGAAGTTCAACGTGATCACCGGCGAGCAGGCGAAGGCGCCGCCGGGGCCGCCCAGCTACACCAGGGTGTTCGCCGACGCGCTGATCGCCGAGGCGGAGCGCGATCCCACCATAGTGGCGATCACCGCGGCCATGCCGTCCGGCACCGGGCTGGACCGTTTCGGCGCGCGGTTCCCCGAGCGCTGCTTCGACGTGGGCATCGCCGAGCAGCACGGCGTGACCTTCGCGGCCGGATTGGCGACCGAGGGGATGAAGCCGTTCTGCGCCATCTACTCGACGTTCCTGCAGCGCGCCTATGACCAGGTGGTGCACGACGTGGCGATCCAGGGACTGCCGGTGCGCTTCGCGCTGGACCGGGCGGGGCCGGTGGGCGCTGATGGGGCGACCCATTCGGGCAGTTTCGACCTCGCGTATCTCGGCTGTCTGCCAGGGTTCGTGCTGATGGCGCCGTCGGACGAGGCGGAGCTGGTGCATGCGGTGGCGACCGCGGCGTCGATCGGCGACCGGCCGAGCGCGCTGCGCTATCCGCGCGGCGACGGCGTGGGGGTGGAACTGCCGGCCCGCGGCGAAGTGTGGGCGCTGGGCAAGGGGCGGGTGGTCCGGGAAGGCGGCAGCGTGGCGATCCTGTCGCTGGGGCCGCGGCTTGCGGATGCCCTGCGCGCGGCGGATGAGCTTGCGGCGCGGGGATTGCCGACCACGGTCGCCGATGCGCGCTTCGCCAAGCCGCTGGATACCGCGCTGGTGGAACGGCTGGCGCACCACCACGAGGTGCTGATCACCATCGAGGAGGGCTCGATCGGCGGGTTCGGCTCCGCAGTGCTGCACCATCTGGCGTGGAAGGGGCTGCTCGACAGCGGGCTGAAGGTGCGCCCGATGGTGCTGCCCGACTGGTTCATCGACCACGACTCGCAGGCCAAGCAACTGGCCGAGGCGCGGCTGACCGCGAAGGACATCGTGGCGACGGCGCTCGAGGCGATCGGGCTGAAGGGGAAGCTGCCGCAGGCGGCGAGCGCTGGTTGATCCTGGCCGCGCTGGCGGCGGGACTGTCGGCGATCGGGGTGGTGCAGGTCATCTCGGGGTGGGCGGCGGTGCGGCGGTTCGCTGCCCGCAACCCCCGGCTGCCTGCGGATGAGGGGGCCGTCCCACCGATCACCGTACTCAAGCCGCTGCACGGCGATGAACCATTGCTGGAGGAGGCGCTCGCCAGCATCTGCGGGCAGGATTTCCCGATCTGGCAAGTGGTGTTCGGCGTGCAGGATTCCGGCGACACGGCACTGCCGGTGGTTCGGCGGCTGGAGGCACGATTTCCCGAATGCGACATCGCGGTGGTCGTCGATCCGACACTGCATGGACCGAACCGCAAGGTGGGAAACCTGATCAACATGCTGCCGGCGGCGAAACACGATGTGCTGGTGATCGCGGATTTAGACCTGCACGTGGCGCCGGACTACCTGCGGCGGCTGGCGGCGGCGCTGCGGGCGCCGGGGGTCGGGCTGGTGACCACGCTGTATGCGGGGCTTCCCCTCCCACCGCCCTTGGTCCGCTTCGCTGCCCAAGGGCGGGGGGAGGGGTCCGCCCCCCGCCGTCTCCCAGGCATCCTCGGCGCGACCCAGATCAACCAGTGCTTCCTCCCAGGTGCCCTGCTCGCGCGCACGCTCGGTCGGCAGGACTGCCTCGGCGCAACCATGGCGCTGCGCCGCGACACGCTGGCGCGGATCGGCGGCCTGCCCGCCCTGGTGAACCACCTCGCCGACGACAATGTGCTCGGGCGGCTGGTCCAGGGGCTCGGCCTAAAGGTGCGCCTGGCCGATACCGTGCCGGCCACCACGGTGCCAGAGACGACGTTCGCTGCGCTGTGGCGGCACGAACTGCGCTGGGCGCGGACGATCCGCGCGCTGGTGCCGGTCCAGTTCGCCGCTTCGGTGCTGCAATATCCGCTGGCCTGGGCCGCGCTCGCCGTCCTGCTCGCCGGGGGCGCGCTCTGGTCGCTGGCCTGGTTCGCCGCCGCCTGGGCGATCCGCGCCCTGACCGCACGCGGGATCGACCGGGCGCTCGGGCTTGCTTTCGCCTCCCCGGTCTGGCTTCTGCCGTTGCGCGAGCTTATGTCGGTCGCCGTGATGGCCGCGAGCTACGCCGGCCGCGAGGTCGATTGGCGCGGCCATCGGTTGCAAGCTGAAGGACTGAACCCGCGATGATGAAGACGCTGTTCCTGCATCCGCCGTCGTTCGACGGGTTCGATGGCGGCGCCGGCTCGCGCTACCAGGCGCGGCGGGAGATCCGCAGCTTCTGGTATCCGACCTGGCTCGCACAGCCCGCCGCGCTGGTCTCCGGCAGCAGGCTGATCGACGCACCGCCCGCCGGCATCGGGCTCGCCGAGGTGACGCGCCAGGCGCGGGACTACGAGCTGTGCGTGATCCACACCTCGACGCCGTCCTTCGCGTCGGATGTGAAGGTGGCGGAGGCGCTGAAGCAGGAAAATCCGGCGCTGAAGATCGGCTTCGTCGGCGCCAAGGTTGCGGTGCAGCCGGAGGAGAGCCTGGCGCAGGGCCCACCCATTGATTTCGTCGCCCGCAACGAGTTCGACTTCACGGTGAAGGAGATCGCCGAGGGCCGCGACTGGGCCTCGGTCGATGGCATCTCTTATCGCAATGGCACGGGCCGGATCGTGCACAACGGGGATCGGGAAATCCTCGAGGACATGGACAGGCTGCCGTTCGTCACCGAGGTGTACAAGCGCGACCTGCACATCGAGGACTATTTCATCGGCTACCTGCTGCATCCTTACGTCTCGCTGTACACGGGGCGCGGCTGCAAGTCGCGCTGCACGTTCTGCCTGTGGCCGCAGACGGTGGGCGGACATCGGTATCGCGTGCGCTCGCCGGAGCATGTGGCGGAAGAGATCAAGCTGGCGAAGGTGTATTTTCCGCAAGTCCGGGAATTCTTCTTCGACGACGATACGTTCACCGACAATCTGCCGCGCGCCGAGGCGATCGCGCGCGAGCTTGGCAGGCTGGGCGTGACGTGGTCGTGCAACGCCAAGGCGAACGTGCCGCGCGACACGCTGAAGGTGCTGAAGGACAATGGGCTGCGGCTGCTGCTGGTGGGGTACGAGAGCGGCAACCAGCAGATCCTCTACAACATCAAGAAGGGCATGCGGATCGAGGTGGCGAAGCGCTTCACGCGCGACTGCCACGAACTGGGGATCAAGATCCACGGCACCTTCATCCTGGGTCTGCCGGGCGAGACGCAGGCCACCATCGAGGAGACGATCCGGTTCGCCACCGAGATCAACCCGCACACCATCCAGGTGTCGCTGGCGGCGCCGTATCCAGGGACGTTTCTGTACAACCAGGCGGTCGAGAACGGCTGGCTGGATGCCGAGCATGCGGAGCTGGTGGACGAACACGGCGTGCAGATCGCGCCGCTGTCATATGAGCATCTGTCGCACACCGAAATCTTCGACAACGTCGAGACGTTCTACCGGCGGTTCTATTTCCGCGCGCCGAAGATCGCCGCGATCGTGGGTGAGATGGTGCGCAGTCCGCAGATGATGAAACGTCGGCTGCGTGAGGGCGTGGAGTTCTTCCAGTTCCTGCGCGAGCGGCATCGGGCGGCATAGCGCTGGATCGATGCGCTGACGCATACTGTTCCGCTGCGAGGCGCGTGAATTTCGTCACGACCGCGTGCGCCGGATAACGTTCCGATGACACCAGCAGGTTAAGCGAATGGTTATGAACCAAGCCTGCATACGCGCACTATATCGGCATCGCCTCATCGGGGAGATGCACGCATGGCCATCTTCGTGACCCTGCTGGCAGCTCAGATCGCATCACGGCGCTTTATTCCGATGCTGTATTCGGCGGTGATCGTCGCAACCACCACCTGCGGCACCACGATGTCGGATTACCTGACCCGAACCGCGGGCCTCGGCTATGCCAGGTCGTCGGTCCTGCTGTTCATGATACTGATGGCGGTTCTGCTCGTATGGCGTCTCGTCGTCGGGTCGGTATCGGTCGATCGGATCGCGACGCCGCGGGTGGAGCTGTTCTATTGGACCGCAATCCTGTTGTCCAACACGCTCGGCACAGCGCTGGGCGATGCCGCGGCGGACACGACAGGCCTCGGCTATGAAGGCGGCACGCTGGTGTTCGCGGGCGCCTTGGCGGTCATCGCGGCGGCGTATTGCAGGACGCGCCTGTCGCACACGCTGCTGTTCTGGGCGGCGTTCATTCTGACCAGGCCGCTCGGCGCGACACTTGGGGATCTGCTGACCAAGCCGCACGCAGATGGTGGGCTGGCCCTGAGCCGGATCGAATCCTCGTTGATCATTGCGGCCTTCATCGTCGGATGCGTGCTGTTCACGTCGCAGAGGTCGGAGCAGCCAGCCGATACAGCGCGGGACCGCCTGACGGCGGAATTGCGGACGGATGAGCGCGGCGCACGTCGGCCAGGCGTCCGCTTGCAGCGAGCCGACCGAGCGACCATTCCCCCCCCGTGACTACCGCCCTGAACATGCCGTTGCGCCGAATGACCGTCGCCGAGTTCCTCGATTGGGACTCCGGCGACCGCTCTGGCGCGCTCTGGCAACTGCGCGACGGCGAGCCGGAGATGATGGCGCCGTCATCCGACGCGCACGGTTCCATCCAGGCGCGGATAGCGCAGTTGCTCGGGGTGCACCTCGACGCGCGCGGCGGTCAGTGAGGGTGGTCGTCGCACCGGGCGTCGTTCCCAGCCAGCGCTCCGAGGAGAACTGCCTTGTGCCGGACCTCGGCGTCACCTGCGCACGGCCCACGGGCGCACGGTTGATGCATGAGCCTGTCGTCCTGATCGAGGTCCTATCCCCGACAAACGTATCGAAGACGCGGGCGAATGTGCGGGCCTACATGACGATCCCGACGGTCGCCGAAATCGTGGTCGTGCGCTCGACCTCGGTTGCCGCGGGGGTCTTGCGGCGGCAAGCCGACGGTTCATGGCCGGCGCAGCCGGAGCTCGTTGCGGGCGGCAGAGTGCTTCGGCTTGACAGCATCGGCTTCGCTGAACCGCTGCGCTCGGCCTACCGCACGACAGGGCTGGAGTAGGAAGGCGCTCCGACTTTCGGGAATCGCCATCCGCCCCTAAGGCCTGTCGTCAATTAGCCGGTTTCGGCCGGTGGGCGCCGCCCGCACGCTATGTGGTTGGGCCGGTCAGTCGCGATTGCCACAGTCAGCGGTAAATCGGCGGCGTGTGCTGCATCCCCGGTTCCGGCGCGGCGGTTTCTTCAATTCATAGGCGGTCAGCTTGTTGGAGGCTGACCGATGATGCGGCGGTTCGGACTGCGCGACGACCAATGGGAACGGATCAAGGACCTGTTGCCCGGGCGCGAAGGCTCGGTCGGGGTGACCGCAGCGGACAATCGGATGTTCGTCGAGGCCGTGCTCTATCGTTATCGGACAGGGATGCCATGGCGCGATCTGCCGGAGCGGTTCGGTGACGGAGTTCAGGTGCACCGGCGGTTCAGCCGTTGGGCCAAGAGCGGTGTCTGGGAGCGGGTGTTCCAACATCTCGCAGCAGATGCCGACAACGAATATGCGATGATCGACAGCACCATTGTGCGCGCCCATCAGCATAGTGCCGGCGCCCAAAAAAAGCCAGCGAGGACCAGGCGACCAGCTCCGGGCGGGATTCCGGGCCGGAGTGCGCAGCCAAGAGCCACAGCGTCCCAGACGCGCTGAAGGCGACGGCGAGGTACTGGAGCAGTCCCTGACAGACGACAGCCGCCTGGATGAAGACGTGGTAGGCGTGCAGCTTGCGCCTGACGGGTCGCGGATTCGGGCGACGCGCGATAAGGGCTGGTTGCCGCTGCGGCGGCGCAGCGGCTTCATGTCGGACATCCAGAAGTGGTAGCTGAACGCCGATCAGCCGCACCGCCTGCTTGAAGGTGTGTTCGACTGAGGCGCAGGCCGTAGAGGCGCGCGATCTCGATGCCGCCAAGGAAGTGTCGGTGCACATCAGGAGGCAGGAGCCTCTGGTGGGATGGATCACGCCACAGCGCACGAGCCGGCCGGCCGGGCGCCACAGCAGGGCGCGGACCTTATATTGGATGACCACCTGGCGCTCGCCTAGACGGGACTTTTCCTGTTGGCGGCCCTTGGGGTCTTCCAGCAGGGACTGAGCTTGACCTTGCGGCCATAGACCCGGGCCGGCCTCGCTTGCGCGGGCCGCGCTGCTGATGGGCGGTGTAGGCACGTCGTTGGACTTCACCGGTGACCAGGTGGTTTTCTCTTTGAGCAGGCCGGTGACGACCTTACGCGCGGCATAGTAGGCGTCGGCACAAGTAGCAGGTTTCGATGCCGACGATGCCGAGGAGCGCGACATTGCGAGCAAGGTCGGTTGTCGCGATTGGACCACACCACCCCTCGTGGATGCGGATGGCGAGCAGCACAGCGAAGACTCTGGCGCGGCTGAACGAGCAGGCTCACTGCCTGGAGGGAGTGTCCCAGATGTCTCGGGCTTGGTGTTCGACTCTGACTGCTGATGCAGGAGTTTGACCCCGGCATCCTACGGCCGCGCTTTGGCGCCTTGATGCGTCGCCGTCCACGGCGCCGCGCCGTCGACGCGCAGCGGCTGCGGGAAGACCCGTAACACGTCCGGGTCCACAGCGCGGCGAGCGCGGTCAGCTTCACGGCGGGGCGGTGAAGTGATCGAGAGTTGTTGTAAGCGCCAGCTTCGGCGCCGCCCAGTCGTCGAGCACGGCGGTGCAGCCTTCCGTTCTGGACCGCGTCCCAAACCAGAAAATCAGGCTGCAGCGCGATCCCCAGACCGGCTTCCAGGGCAAAGCTGAGCGCTTCAGCGTTTGTCGCACTGAGCGGACCCTTCACCGCGACGGACTCTTCCTCGCCGCCGGGGTCGGTGAATCGCCAGGTTTCGCCCGTCGCAAGGTACAGATAGCCCAAACACATATGGTCCTGCAGATCGCGCGGACGGCGCGGCCTGCCGTGCCGGGCGAAATAGGCCGGCGCTCCCACCACCCAGCGCCGCACCGGGCAAAGCCGCCGCGCGATCAGGCTGGAATCCGGCAGATCGGCGATTTGCAAAGCGACATCGATGCCGCCGGCGACAACGTCAACCATGCGGTCATCAAGCTGAAGATCGATCGCGACCTCGGGATAGGCCGCCAAGAAGTCGGGCAGCGCCGGCGCAACGTGGCGCATGCCAAACGACATCGGCGCGGCCAGCCGCACCCGACCGCGCGGCACTGCCGACTTGGCGTGGACCTCCGCCTCCGCCGCCTCGCCCTCTGCCAGGATTCTGGCCGCACGCACCGCCAGCACCCGTCCGGACTCGGTCAGCGCGAAGCGGCGCGACGTGCGATGGATCAGCCGTTCGCCCAGCCGCGCCTCGAGCCGCTGCACCGCCTTTGAAACCGTAGGCCCGGACAGGCCCAGGTCGGCGGCGGCGGCGGCAAAGGAACCGGTTTCGGCCACCTTGGCGAAGATCGCCCAGCCTTCCAGGTCGGGCAGGCTCACGACAACACCCCCTAAACGGAAACCATGACTTTCCATCCTTTCTATTTTCCGGGCCCTCGTCGAGCACCATCTTGCACCTCACACCGGGGCATAGGTCCCGGTCCCGAACAGGAGCAACCGTCATGATCGAACGCAGGAGATTCGCCGAGCTGGGTGGCGCCGACCACGGCTGGCTCAAGGCAAAGCACCACTTCTCGTTTGCCAGCTACTACGATCCGAAGCGCATGAGCTGGGGCAATCTGCGCGTCTGGAACGACGACGAGATCGCCGCGAAGTCCGGCTTCCCGCCACATCCGCACGCCGACATGGAGATCATCACCTACGTCCGCGACGGCGCGATCACCCACAAGGATTCGATGGGCAACACCGGCCGCACCCCGGCGGGTGACGTCCAGGTGATGTCGGCGGGTTCGGGCGTCCGTCACTCCGAATACAATCTGGAAGACGATTTGACGCGGATCTTTCAGATCTGGATTGAGCCGAGGGAAAGCGGTGGCAAGCCGTCGTGGGGCGCCAAGCCGTTTCCCAAGGCCGACCGTTCCGGGCGCTTCGTCACGCTGGCGAGCGGTTTTTCCGACGATGCCGAAGCACTGCCGATCCGCGCCGACGCACGGGTGATGGGTGCAACGGTCAAGGCCGGCGAGCGGCTCACGCTCGAGCTGGATCCCAAGCGCCACGCCTACCTGGTGCCGGCTGTCGGGACGATCGAGGTCGGCGGGGTGCGGATCGAGGCGCGTGACGGCGCGGCGATCACCGAGGTCGCGAATGTCGAGATCGTCGGGCTCGAAGATGCCGAAGTCGTGCTGGTCGACGCCGGCTAGCAGCCCGGTTCGGTGCAAGATCAGGCCAACAGGGAAATGTCCACCTCGCCCGGCTGCGGGCGAGGTGCAGTTCGCACGCGAAGTCCCCGGTCACCATGAACTCTACGCTTGACCGCTTCACGTTCCAGAACAGCGCGAACCCGTTCAGCACGCCGGACAGCTTCGTCGAATAGGCATTCGCCTGCAGATACTGGCCGAGCGGAAGGTAGGGCAGGGACTGGAACGCCTCCGCCTGGATGTCACGCGCGCCGCCCTGCTGGGCGGCAAGATCGGGCGCGTCGAACCAGTCCTGGCCACGTGCCACATCGCCTTGTCCTCGGTCGCCACGGCGGTCATGACATCGGCCTGGTTCACCGCCCCCAGCAGCGCGCGGCGGATCGTCGGATTGTCGAACGGCGCCTGCAGGAAGCTGAACCGCAGCATCTCGCACTGGCCGGACGGGTCCTGCACCGCCACCTTCAGGTTCTTTGCCCCTCGCAGCAGCGGCAGCAGGTCGGCATTGGCATAGTCCCACCAGTCCTGCTCGCCGTTCTGCAGAGCGCTGGCTGCGGTGGCGGCATCCGGGATCGTGGTCCATTCCACCCGATCGAAGTTCACCACCTTCGGCCCCGCGGTCCAGTCCGGCGTTCCCTCGGAACGGGGCACGTAATCGGTAAACCGCTCATAGACGACGCGGGCGGCGGGCACCCGCTCGCTTGCCACGAACCGATATGGCCCGCTGCCGACAAGTTCAGTGACCTGGGTGAACGGGTCGGTCGTGGCGAGCCGCTCCGGCATCATCGCGCACATCAATGAGGGCGACTTGCCGAGCGCATCGGGCAGCAGCGGGAACGGCTTCTTCAGGCGGAACTCGATTGTCTTGTCGTCGGGAGCGGACAACGCGTCGGTGGCCGCAAGCAGAGCCTGGCCGAACGCATCGCGCCTCCCCCAGCGCTGCACCGACGCCACGCAGTCGCGCGCCAGAACGCGCTCCCCGTCATGCCATTTCAGCCCGTCGCGCAGCGTCAGCCTCCGGAGCCGGCCGTCGTTCTCCACGACTTGCCCGGCGACCATCTGCGGGGACGCCTTGAAGCTGCCGTCCTGGCCGTAGAGCGTATCGAACACCATGAAGGCGTGGTTCCGCGTGACGTAGGCCGTGGTCCATACCGGGTCCAACACGGTGAGATCGGCCTGCGGTATGAATTTGAGCACCCGGCTGCCCTGGGCCCGCGCAATCGCCGGAAGGGCCAGCGTTGCAGCCGATCCGGCCAGGAATTCGCGTCGCTGCATGGAGTGCTTCCCCTGGAGGGCTTGGTCGATGGCGCGACCTTCTATACTGACGACCTGCCACTGACCACTGACCAGGCCATGCACGCCCTGCTGCTCCGCCTCGCGACCCAGCTTCCGCGGCCTGCACGGCACATCGCCACGCCCGCGCGTATCGTCACGTTGGCGCAGTTCCTGATGTTCGGCACTGTCGGCGCTGTTGGTTTCGTCGCCGATACCGCAACGGTCTATGCGCTGCGCTACACGATCGGGCTCTATGGCGCCGGTGCGGCCGCCTATGGGGTGGCGGCCACCGTGACCTGGATCCTGAACCGGCTGTGGACCTTCCGCGGCCATGGGAGCGGGCCAGCGCATCAGCAGTGGGCACGGTTCCTGCTGATCAATCTTGGCGGCTTCGTGCTGAACCGCGGCGCCTACGGCATCCTGGTCACGTTCGTGCCGCTCTGCGCGGCCGAGCCGGTCTGGGCGGTTGCCGCCGGTGCGATCGCCGGCATGTTCCTGAACTTCGGCCTCTCGCGCTCGATGGTCTTCCGCTGACCGGATAACTGGTTGCGATTGCAAACCCAGCCCTGCAAAGGGCGATGCAAAGCCATGCGTTGTTGGCGGCGTCTATTAACCCTCCGCTCAGCCATTTGAGCGACTATTGCAACGGAAAATTTCGGGTAGCGCGCCAAAACAACGCGGAGTCATTGACCGACGACGGCACGGGCGGCGGCGATGTTCCAGCCGGGCGGCACCACCATCGATCAGGCGCTGTTTGCATCGGCCGATCTGGCCATCGCGCCGATCTCCTATTGCGAACCCTCGCGCTGGCCGATCAGCGGCTGGCGCGCCTCGGCCAAGCGGCTGACGGATATCGCGATCGCACTGCTGGTGCTCGCCGTGTTTTCCCCGGCGATGCTCGTCGCAGTCGTTGCGATCCGTCTGCTAAGCCCTGGCCCCGTCCTGTTCCGCCAGCGTCGCATCGGATTCGCCAATATCGGCTTCGATATGTTGAAATTTCGTACGATGCACCATCGTGCACCGGACAGGGGCAGGCTCCGGCAGACAACCCGGCACGATCCCAGGGTTACCCGCGTAGGCGCCATCCTGCGGCATACATCGCTGGACGAACTGCCGCAGCTGTTCAATGTGCTGCGCGGCGAGATGTCGATGGTCGGACCGCGACCGCATGCGCCTGGCACCTGCGTTGGCGACAGGCCCTACGAGCTGGTCGCGCCGCGCTATGCTGCACGCCATCGCGTGCTGCCAGGCATGACTGGCCTTGCGCAGGTCCGCGGCTTTCGCGGCGAGACCGAGACCGAGGTGAAGCTGCTGCGCCGCGTCGAGGCCGATCTGGAATACATCGACAATTGGTCCCTGTGGCTTGACCTCGCGATCATGGCGCGGACGACGGTGTCGATCCTCTCCATGCGCAACGCCTACTGAGCGGGGGCCGATCGTGCTGCAGACGCGCCCCGACCGCGGTATCGCCTCGCTCCGGCACGACAAACCGAGTCTTGCCGCCGCGGAGGAATTCCGCATCGCAGTGCTGATACCTTGCTACAACGAGGAACTCTCGGTCGCCAGAGTGGTCGCCGACTTCCACGCCAGCCTGCCCGATGCGGTCGTCCATGTTTACGACAACAACTCCTCCGATCGCACGCGGTCTGTCGCGCTGGCGGCAGGCGCGGTCGTGCGGGGAGAAACGCTGCAGGGCAAGGGTCACGTCGTGCGTCGCATGTTCGCGGATGTCGAGGCGGACGTCTATGTGCTGGTCGACGGCGACGACACCTACGATGCCGAGGCGGCAGCGGGAATGGTGCGCATGCTGGTGGAAAACCAGCTGGACATGGTCACCGCGGTGCGGCTGCCGGAGCGGGACGACGCCTACCGGCGGGGTCATCGTTTCGGCAACAGAGTGCTCAGTTTCCTGGTTTGCCGGGTTTTCGGCAACCGGGTGAGCGACCTGCTTTCCGGCTACCGCGTGTTCAGCCGCCGCTTCGTCAAATCGTTCCCGGCGCTCGCGGCCGGTTTCGAGACGGAAACCGAGTTCACCATCCACGCGCTGGAACTGCAGATGCCGGTCGGCGAGGTCGTCACGACCTATCGCGGCCGCCGCGCCGGGTCGCGATCCAAGCTGCACACGGTGAGCGACGGGCTGCGCATCCTGCACACCATCATGGTGCTGGTGAAACAGGAGCGGCCGCTGCAATCATTCGGCGCTACGGGCGCGGTTCTGCTCGTGGCGGGTCTCGGCCTCGGTCTGCCGGTGGTGCTGCATTTCCTGCACACGGGTCTGGTGCCACGGCTTCCCTCCGCCCTGTTGGCAACCGGTCTGGTATTGGCGGCCTCGCTTTCATTCGTCTGCGGCCTCGTGCTCGAGCAGGTGGCTCGCGGACGGAAGGAGCTGAAGCGGCTGGCGTATCTTGCCATTCCGGCGATCGGCGCCCGCCAATGAGCATGCGTCATCTTGCGGGCGCGGCCGGTGCACCGGACGGCCGCTATGACGCCGATGTGGTGATCCTGTCGCTCGACCGGCCGCAGGAGACCGAAGCGGCGATCCGTTCTGCGCTTGCACAGATCTGTGTGTCGCGTCATGTGTTCGTCATCGATCAAGGTTCGCGACCCGAGAATCTGGCAAGGCTTGTCGGCGTCGTTGCGCCGCGGAAGGATGCGACCCTGGTCACGCTCAGCCGCAACCGCGGTGTGGCGGGCGGTCGCAATCGCGGCGCGGCGCTCGGGCATGGCCGCATCATCGTTGGGCTGGACAACGACGCCGAGTTCGCGGATGCGCGGACGCTTGCGCGTGCGGTTGCCGCCCTGGACTGCGATCCGACGATTGCTGCCATCGGATGTCGGATCATCCTGCATGCGACCGGCGCGGATGATCTTTCTTCATGGGGTTATCCACTCAGCCTGCTGCAGCGGGCCGGTCAAGCGTTCGATGCGGTCACGTTCGTGGGCGCCGGGCACGCCATACGCCGCGCCGCCTGGGACGCATGCGGCGGCTACGACGAGGCGCTGTTCTTCTGCTGGGAGGAATTCGACTTTTGCCTGCGCGCCATCGAACTGGGCTGGCGCATCCGGTATCGCGGCGACATTGCGATCCGCCACAATGTCAGTCCGGAACAGCGATGCGCCTGGTCCGGTACGCGCTGGTTCTATTTTGTGCGCAACCGGCTCTACATCGCACGCAAGTGGGGTCATTCCTGGCCATCGCTGGCGCCGCGCATCGTCGGATACCTGCTGAAGGGAGCCCACAACGCAGCGCTCGGACAAACGCTGCATGCCCTGCGCGCCGCGGTCAGCCTGTCCGCCGGCGTGGAGCAGCGCCGCCTGTCAGCCGGCGCGCGTGCCTATCTGCGAGCAGCCGACGCCGTGCATCGTGGTTCGCTGTTGCTTCGGCTGCGGCACGAGGTGCTGGCAATATTGCCGAGCCCCGTGGCCCAGATCGCCGCGCGAGCAGCGCACTGACACGTGCGCCGGTTCAAATCTGCGAATAACCCGACCCAGGGCTGTCCACGCCGCGGCCGACTGCGTTTTCGATCCAGCCGAACTCCTTGAGAATCTGCTGACTGTAGGTGACCCGGCCGTTCACCTTCGCCGCCGGCTCACTTGCCAGCAGCAATGCCGCACGC
Source organism: uncultured Alphaproteobacteria bacterium (assembly GCA_963794185.1). Classification (GTDB taxonomy): domain Bacteria; phylum Pseudomonadota; class Alphaproteobacteria; order Acetobacterales; family Acetobacteraceae; genus JAMXLO01. The sequence goes on from CAWCDM010000113.1 coordinate 77,063, forward strand.
GCCATCATGCTCGGCGGCTCGCCGCGCGGATCGTCCATGCCGGAAACCAGTTTGTGGTAGACCGTGCCCGGTGTCGGCACCACACGTGACGGCGACAAAGCCGCGACGGTGATGCCGTCAAACTGCGCCACCTCCTGCGCGAGCCCCTGCGTGAACCGCTCAAGCGCCGCCTTCACCGCGCCGTACATCGTGCCGCCCCGCACCGTCTTGTCGGCGTAAGGTCCGCGACCTGGGCCGATCGCCGCGCCAGAACTGATGTTCACGATCGCACCCGAGCGGCGCGGGATCATGTCCTTCAGCACCTCCTTCGCCAGCATGAACGGTCCGTGCACGTCGACTGCGAAGGCGCGCATCCAGCGATTGGTCTGCATCTCGGTCACCGGCTGGAAGTAGCTGAGCGCGGCGTTGTTCACCAGGATATCGACCGGCCCGTAGTCGCGCGCCGACTGCACCAGGGCGATGCAGTCCTCCTCCGTGGACACATCGGCGGTGACCGCCTTCGCCTCGCCGCCCTTGGCGCGGATCAGTTCGACCGTGCGCGTCAGCGAGCCCTCAAGCATGCGATGGTCGCCCTCGTTGAACGTGCGCGCGGCACACACAACCTTCGCGCCCTCCTCAGCGAACAGCTCGGAAATCGCCTGGCCGATACCGCGGCTTGCGCCAGTGACGATGACGACCTTGCCGTCCAGCTTGCCCATCTCCGTCCCCCCCTATGTCCGAGCGTCCAGCAGCCGGCGCGCGATCGCCATGCGATGCACCTCCGACGGTCCTTCGTAGACGCGCATGGTGCGCACCTTCTGCGCCATGAGCTGCAGCGGCAGCTCCTTCGCCACCCCCATGGCGCCAAAGGTCTGCATCGCGTGGTCGATGGTCTCGGTCGCCATCTCGGTGCCGTACAGCTTCACCATCGAGGCCTCGTTGCGCACGTCCTTGCCCGCGTCCGCCTTCGCCGCGGCATCGTAGACCATCAGCCGGCAGGCGTGGACCTTGATCGCGGCTTCGGCGATCCACCACTGGATCGCCTGCCGGTCCGCCAGGCGCTGGCCGAACGTCACCCGCTGGCGCGCATGCTCCATCATCATGTCCAGCGCGCGCCGCGTCATGCCGACGCACCAGGCGCCCATCTGCAGCCGCCGCACGGTCAGACGAAGCTGCATCGGCGCATAGCCCTTGCCGAGCTGGCCGAGCACCTGCGAATCCGGGACGCGGCAATCGTCGAACACCAGCTCGTAGGTGCGCTGCCCGCCGAGCATGGGGATTTCGCGCTCGATGACGAACCCCTTGGTGCCGCGCTCGACGATGAACGCGGTGACGCCCTCGTGGCGCTTGCCCTCGCCGGTGCGCGCCATGACGATGGTGAAATCCGACTGCGGCACGCGGCTGACCCAGATCTTGCGTCCGTTGATCACCCAGTCGCCGCCGTCCTTCACCGCGCGGGTGATCATGCCGGCCGGATCGCCGCCGGCGCCGGGTTCGGAGATCGCGATCGCCGACTGCGCCTCGCCGCGCGCGTAAGGTTCCAGGTATTTTCTGCGTTGTTCCGGATTGGCGACCGCCATCAGCATGTGCAGGTTCGGGCTGTCGGGCGGGAAGATGAAGGGCACGCAGGTGCGGCCCTGTTCCTCGTAGACGCCGATCAGCGCGACGGTTGGCAGGTTGGCGCCGCCGAACTCCTCCGGCACGTCGAGACCCCATAGGCCAAGCTCGCGGCACTTGGCGAGCAACGGTTCCTCTTCCTCGGCGGTGAGGGAGGACTTCTGGCCCGACATCTCGCGCGCGAGCACCGCCTTCTCCAGCGGGATCAGTTCCCGGTCGACGAACTTCGCCACCAGGTCCTGCAGCATGCGGTGTTCTTCGGAGAGTTCGAACATCAGGTCATTCCGTCGCTAAACCGTCATGGCCGGCCCCCGCCGACCATGACGGTGGGGATTGTTGCATCATTCCTTCAGCGTGATCAGGGCATCGGCGATCGTCAGACCGGAACCATCGGCGTGAAGGATCACCGGATTAAACTCCATCTCGGCGATCCGCTCTCGATATGCGATCGCCGCCTGCGACAGATTGACGATCAGCTCCGCCGCCGGCGCAGTGTCGATCGGCTTCATACCGCGGAATCCTTCTAGCAACTTCGAGGACTTCAGGCCTCGCAGCATATCTGTCGCCTCCGCAACATCGATCGGTGCCGGCCGGTGCACCACGTCGCCCATCAGCTCGACCATGATGCCACCAAACCCCACCATCATGATCGGCCCGAAGGTCGGATCGTTAACCATGCCGATCACCAGCTCATGGCCCTTCGACGCCATCTTCTGCACCAGCACGCCATCGACGCGCGCGTCGGCCTTGTAGCGCTTCGCCGATTGCATGATCTGGTCGAAGGCGGCGGTGACGGACTGCTGACTCTGGAGTCCCAGGATCACGCCACCGGCCTCGGTCTTATGCGGCAGATCGGGCGAGGCGATCTTCAGCACAACCGGGAAGCCAAGGTCGACCGCCGCCTCGGCGGCTTCGGCGGCGGTGGTTGCCAGGCGTTCCCGCGCCTCCGGCAGCCCGAACGGCGCCAGCAATGCCTTCGCGTGATGCTCGGTCAGCACCCGCGGCAGGTCGTCCGGTAACGGCGCGATGTCCACGCTCGCCGGCAAGGCAGGCAGCGGACGGGCCATGGCCTCGGCATAGTCCGCAAGCCTGCTCATCGCCACGCCGACATTGCGCAGGTCGGTGTGGACGAACAACCCGCAACCGGCTGCAGTTTCCCGACCGAATGCGCTCGGCAGCGTATAGGTCCACACCGTCATTGGCTTGCCGCAGCGCGCCGCCACCGCACGCACGCGCGCCGCGTCGGCCGACACGCGCGTCTCGCTGGTGAGCGACGCTATCAGCACGAGCATGTCGAGCTCGTTGGTATCCGCCAGCTGCTCCATCACCGTCATCATCGCCGGGCCCGTGTTGGACCCCTGTGCGGTGACATCGACGGGATTGCCCGACGCTCCATAGGACGGCATCAGCGACCGCAGTGCCGCCTGCGTTCCGGCCGACAGTGTGGGCACGATCAGCCCATGCGCCGACAACGTGTCCGCCATCCACGCACCGCCGCCGCCCGATGGCGTGATGATGCCGGTGCGTCGGCCCTTCGGCAGCGGGCACGTGAGCAACACCCCGGCAATCGCAACCGCCTCGTCCGGATCCTCCGCCTCGATGACGCCGTAGCGCTCGAACACGGCGCGGTAGGCGGTATATGAGCCCGACAGCGACGCCGTATGTGACGCCGATGCGCGTTTGCCGGCATCGGAGCGGCCGATCTTGATGGCGATAATCGGCTTGCCGAGCCGCCGCGCCTTTGCCAGTGCGGCGACGAAGCCGGGACCATCCCGCACCGCCTCGCAGAACAGCATGACGGCGTGGGTGTTCGTGTCCTCGATCATGTAGTCAAGGAAGTCGGCCATGTTCAAATCGGCTTCATTGCCGGTCGAGATCACGTAGGAGAACCCGATCCCTGCCGCCTTGCCGCGATTGAACAACGCGAAGCCGATGCCGCCCGATTGCGCGATCACGCCGACGCGCCGTTCCGATGCCAGGACGCGGCCCTCCTCCTCGCGCATCTCGACGGTCGGGCTGAAGGTGGTGGCGACCTTTCCCAATGCGTTGAAATAGCCCTCGCAGTTCGGACCGCAGGCGCGAATGCCGGTGCGCTGCGTCACCTCCACCAGGGCGGCCTGCATGTCACCGGCCGCGCCGCCCTCCTCGGCAAATCCCGAGCTGATGATCAACGCATTTCTTACGCCCGCCTTGGCACATTCCTCCAACGCCGGCGCGACACCGGCAGCGGGGATCGCCACCAGCGCCAAATCCATCGGTTCGCCCACCGCGTCGATCGAGGGATAGCAGCGCAGGCCGTCGATCTCCTGATAGCTCGGATTGATCGGCAGGATGCGCCCCGGAAAACCGTTCTCCCGAAGCTGATGCAGCAGTCGGCCGCGAATGCGATGGACGTCCGGCGATGCGCCGAGGACGGCGATGGACTTTGGCCAGAAGAATGATTGAAGTGCGTGTGTCACTTGACCCCCATCGTCATGGCCGGTCCCGGGCCGGCCATCGACGACTTTATTGCGAATAGGAAAGTAAGACGTGGATGGCCGGGACGAGCCCGGCCATGACGGTTGAGCGCGGTCATCCTCGGTTTCCCGTCGGCACCTCGCGGAATGGCACGTCCTTGTCCACACGCACGTCCTGCGGCAGGCCGAGCACGCGTTCGGCGATGATGTTGCGCATGATCTCGTCGGTGCCGCCAGCGATCCGCAGCGCCGGTGAATACAGCAGCGCCTCCTCGAAGATGCCGGCGACCGGCATGTCCTCGCCCATCGTCGGCCCCGCCATGCCGATCAGATCCAGCCCATAGGACAGAATGTCCTGCAGCTTGTTCGCCGCCACCACCTTGATGATCGAGGATTCCGGTCCCGGCGTGCCGCCGCGCGACAGCGCCGTCATGCCGCGGTACTTGGTGTATTTCAGCCCCTGCGCTCGGACATAGAACTCCGCGAGTTTCTCCTGCACGCCCGCATTGTCGATCGCGCGGCCGTCCTCCAGCTCAAGCTCGTTGGCGAGGGTGAAAAGTTCCTGAAAATCCGGGCCGGGCGAATCGCGCATGCCGTGGCGCTCGTTCATCAGCGTCGTCAGCGCGACGCGCCACCCGCCGCCCACCGGGCCGATGCGCATGTTGTCCGGGATGCGCACGTTGGTGAAGAACACCTCGTTGAAATGCGCCGACCCGGAGAGCTGTCGGATCGGTCGGATCTCCACGCCCGGCGCCTTCATGTCGAGAATGAAGAATGTCAGCCCCGCGTGCTTCGGCACATTGGGATCGCTGCGCGCCACCAGGATGCCGAAGTCGCTGTAGTGCGCGCCGGAGTTCCAGATCTTCTGGCCGTTGATCACCCAGCCGTCGCCGTCGCGTTCGGCGCGCGTCCGCAACGCGGCGAGGTCGGATCCGCCCGACGGTTCGGAGAATAGCTGGCACCACACTTCATCCGCGCGCATCGCCGGCGGCACGAAGCGGTCGCGCTGTTCCGATGTGCCGCAGACGCAGATCGTCGGCAGGGCCAGGTTGATGCCGATGCCGAAGATGCCCGACAGCACGTCGAATTGCGCTTCCTCCTGATTGTAGATGACGTTCTGGATCTGCGTGCCGCCGCGGCCACCCCATTCCTTCGGCCAATGGATGCCGACAAAGCCTGCTTCGGCCTTGCGGCGCTGGAACGACTTGGCGCGCTCCATGGCGCCGGGCGCATCCTGGCCGCGGCGATAGCCCTCCACCGCGCCCGGCTTGCGGCGTTCGGCGTTGGCCTCGAGGAAGGCGCGGGCCTCGGCGCGGAATGCCGCCTCGTCCGGGGTGTCTTCGAAATCCATGTCTCCGCCCTTCTTACGCTGTCGTCATCCCGGCTTTCGCGGGGATGACAGGGGAAAATTCAATCCGTCGGCAGCGCGATCGTGTTGCGGGTGCGCAGCTCCGCGATCAGCCGGCGCTTCCACTCCCGCGTCCCGCCGAGCGCCAGCGCGTGCAGCTTGGCGCGTCGGTAATAGAACTGGCAGTCCATCTGCCAGGTGAACCCCATGCCGCCATGCGTCTGGATGTTCTCCTTCGAGGCAAGCCAGCCCGCGTCGCACGCCGAGATGCGCGCCACCGAGGCCGCGATCGGCAGTTCGGCCGCCTCGCTGTGCAGCGCCCAGGCGCCGTAATAGGCGTTGGAGCGCGCCAGTTCGACCGAGATGTAGATGTCCGCCAGCTTGTGCTTGATCGCCTGGAACGAGCCGATCGGCCGACCGAACGCGTAGCGCTCGCGCGCATAGTCGCGTGCCATCTCGAGCGCCGCCTGCGCACAGCCGACCTGCTCGAACGCCAGCATCACCGCAGCACGGTCGAGCAGGTGACGCACCGAATCGGCGCCGTCGCTGCCGGGTAGCGATTCGGCCGCAGCGCCGTCGAACACGATCCGCGCATGCGAGCGCGTGGGATCGATCGTCGTCACCGGCGCGCGCGCGATCCCTGGACCGGCGAGATCCACCAGATACAGCCATGGCGCCGTCCCGCCATTCACCGCGACCACGACGACGTCGGCAACATCGCCATCCGGCACCGCGAGCTTGGTGCCACTCAGCCTGCCGTCCGCGACATGCGCTGCGAGCTTGCACGGATCAGCCGGCCCCGGCCGCTCGACCATGGCGAAGGTGCCGATGGTCTCGCCCGCGGCCAGCCTCGGCAGGTGTTTTCGCTTCTGCGCGTCGCTGCCGAACAACTGAATCGCCTCGGTCGCCAGATACACCGAGGACGAGAACGGCACAGGCGCAACCGCGTGGCCGAGTTCCTCGGCGAGCACGCAGACCGCGAGATGGCCCAGCCCGGCGCCGCCGTACTCCTCCGGGATCGCGGCACCGGTCCAGCCCATCTCGGCCATCGACTGCCATAGCGTGCGATCGTACGGGTCGGGGCCTTCCAGGATGCGACGCGGTACGCTGGTGGGACAGCGCTCGGTCAGAAAACGCCGCGCCTCGTCGCGCAGCTGCTTGAGCTCGTCCGGGAAGTCGAAGTTCACGCCGCCAGCCCTCCCAGAAACGCCTCCACCGCGCGGTTGAATTCCGCCGGCCGGTGCAGATTGGCGGCATGGCCGGCGCCCTCGATCACCACCTTCGCCGCGCCGGGGATCTTGCGCGCCATGTAGTCGGTGGCGGCGAGAAAACTCCTGTCTTCGCTGCCGACCAGCACCAGGCTCGGCACCGCGATCGTCTCCAACAACTCCATCACCGCGTCGTCCCGCTGCGTCAGCATGCCACGCGCCGCACCCGCCAGGCCCGACGCATTCCGGTGCTGGCTCATCCGCACCTCGTCGCTGGTCCCGAGCGCAGCTAATCCGGAAGAGTCGAGATCGTCCGCCCGCTGCCGCGCGCGCTGGTTCCAGGCTTCCCGGGCATCCGCGTTGCGGAAGCCGGGACCAGTGTCGAAGATCATCAGCGCGCGCGTCATGGCGGGATGCGCCAGGTGAAACGCGAGCGACATGTAGCCGCCGAGCGACAGCCCGCCGATCACCGAGCGCTCCACGTCGCAGGCGTGGAGGATCGCCGCCATGTCCGCGACGGTGGCTTCCTCCGAGTACGCTGCGGGATCGGTGGGATAATCGCTCTGGCCGTGGCCGCGCATGTCCCACACGATCACCTGCCAGCGGTCCTTCAGTGCGGCGATCTGGCCGTCCCACATGCGGCACGTGGCGCTGTAGCCGTGCGAGAGCATGATGGCGGGCCCCTGCCCATGCGCCTCGTAATGGATCGCCACGCCGTCGCGATCGAGCCGCGCCATGACCGTTTCCTCCGTCCCTTCGCCCGCGTAAGCTGGCACGCAGTGCAACGCGACGGAAGACCAGGGCAGGAAACGCAACATGGCAAGCTACGAGCATATCGGCGTCACGCAGTCCGGCATGATCGCAACGATCGAGGTGCGGCGCGGGCCGAACAATTTCGTCGATACCGACATGGTGGGCGAGATCGCCGACGCGCTCGAGGGCTTCGACCGCACGTCCGACGTTCGCGGGATCGTCCTGTGCGCCGAAGGCAAGCACTTCTGTGCGGGAGCGGATTTTTCCAACCGGGGACCGGACGGGGTGAACCGGGGGACGAAGCGCGGGCGGCATCTATATAAAGAGGCGCAGCGGCTGTGGCGCACCGGCAAGCCGATCGTCGCCGCGGTGCATGGCGCGGCGGTGGGCGCCGGGGTGGGGTTGGCGGTGATGGCGGATTTCCGCGTCACCTGCCCGGAGGCGCGGTTCTCGGTCAATTTCACCCGCCTGGGTTTTCATCCTGGCTTCGGATTGACCGCGTCGTTGCCGCGGCTGATCGGCGCGCAGCAGGCCGCGCTGCTGATGTACACCGGCAGGCGCATCTCCGGGGAGCAGGCGCTGGCGATCGGCTTGGCGGACTATTGTGTGCCGCTTGATCAGGTCCGCGCGAAAGCGACTGAACTGGCCACCGAGATCGCCCAGTCCGCCCCGCTTGCCATCGTGGCCACGCGGGAGACGTTGCGCCGAGGACTGGCCGAAGCGGTGGCATCGGCGACCGAGCGCGAATACGAGGAACAGGACTGGCTGCGGGGGACCGAGGATTTCCGCGAAGGCGTGAAGGCCATGGCGGAGCGCCGGCTGCCGGACTTCAAGGCGCGATAGGGATCGGGACTTCGGCGAACGGTCGGTATCGCCGCGCGTGACCCATGCAACGCCCTTAGGACGCGTCGAGCGCGGCGACACGGATCGCGAACCGCCGAGGTCAGCGCTCCATGGCCCGGGTCCGTCGGTTGGTCACCACCGGCGCAACCCGATTGATCGTATCGTGCAGCACCTGTTGTTTGCCGGGCGCATCGGTACCGGCCAGTGGGTGGCGCGCGACCAACAGCAGCGTGCCCGGGCGAACGAATAGCCGATAGGCCAAGCCGCCAGGGTCCGCGACAGCCATCCCGCTGTCCGGCGAGCAGGATCGGTGTGCCCGCCTTGCGCATGGCTGCACCGCGTCGCGTTGGCTCGTCGTAGGCGTTGGGCCCGGCAGCATGCAATCGTCAACGGTCGCGGGGCGCGCACGGCTCGGATACCAGGCGTCTGTGTCCTATATGCAACTATAGGCTTGGATTCGGAGAAGCTGTGGAGCGGGCTGCCACGGTGGATGGCGGAAGGCCGTCGTTGCCGAAAGCCCGGCCATCAGCGGGCACGGAACGAGCGGGATCCGCCTGAACAGAGAATTCGGCCGTTTGATCCAGGCCAATGCGATAACACACAGATTGCGCGAAAGAGCGACGTAGCTGGTTTGCCCAGCGTGACAACGACAATGACCTGCTCGACGGGCGCCAGATCAAGTGACGGCGGGTGATGCTGACAAGAGACACCTCCAGGCGGGGTGGAGATGGCTGAGCATGACGATTGGACGACGACACATTCATCGGCTGCCGTGCACAGCGCGTGGCGACGGCATTTTGTGCCCGTGATCCGCATTGAGTTTCGGGGGGTGGAATTTTGACCGACACCGGCCCCTGACCATGGTCTTTGCGATTTGCTTCGCTGACGGCGGGCGCTTTCACCCGCCGTGGTGGTTGGGGCTACGCGCGTCAAAATCAGCCGTGTCGGATAGGATTTGAGTTGGATTAAGTGATCATTCCGAAAGACTATTATTGTCCAATGGCCTGTCTTGTCTTGTCCCATCCCGTAGAGGGTCTCCTCACACAGTCTCGGCGGCAAACGACGCCGCACGCCGGCGATAGGAAAGCGAGCGATAATTATCATTTCCTTAATACATGAAGTCAGGCGGCCTGATTTTTGCGCTATGACGGAGATATCACAAACCTATCCGTGTATGCGTTGGGCGTAATAAAGCATTAACAGGCCATTATAGCAGCGCTTACAGGACAAAATCCATGAAACGCCTGCACATTTCAGAAAAAGCTTGCAATTAAATCGCGGGTGTTCATAATTCGTTTCGTCCGGTGGCCGCTACAAACTAAGGGCTGGCTGGCTTTCAACGGAGAAGAAAAATGGCATCGGTAACAGTCCCGGGAACTAAGGGCACAACCACTCCGGACATCAGTGCGACCTTCGGAAACGCCAACAACTCGCTGTTGGCACAGCAGATCACCGATGCAATTCGCCAGATCGGCCTTGGCCGTGTGCTGGCCACCGACATAATAAATCCATCAGCGACCATTAATCCCCCGCCTTCTAACGCCGGTGGCACCAACGAGCTTACTATTAGTGTCGGGGGCGACTTCACCATCCCGGCCTCGACCGACCCGGCCGCGCCCGACTGGCTGGTCGTGCTCAACACCACAGCCGCGGTCACGATCCACGGCGCAGCCAACAACAAGACCACCGTCTGGGGCGGCGGTGGCAAGCTCACGATCAGCAATGCTGCCATAGTCACGGTAGCTGAAGGCGCTGATGCAACTGTTTCGTCCTCCGTCGCAGGCGCCGTCGTGGCGGGCAATAACTCCAATGATACGCTGTCATGTCGGGCGAGAACGACACGGTCTTCGCTGGGACCGGCAGCAACCGGTTGTCCGCCAGCGGCGCCCGCGATGTGCTGGTTGGCGATACGGGGTTCAGCACCACCATCACGGGGGGCAACACATTTATCGTAAGTGGCGTGGGCGACACGATTATGCCTGGTGCAGGCGACGCGACGGTGAACGCCAGTGGCAGTGCCGGCCAGATCTTCGGCGGGTCTGGCGCAATGCGCGTTATGACCTCGGGATCCAACGACAGTGTAATCGCTGGTACGGGCAATACAACGATTCTTGGCGGAGATGCCGGCGGTAGTTACTTCATGGGTCGCGGTGGTGTGCAGGAGTTCGCCAACATCGGCGGCTCTGGCACTGTGTTCGCCGGGGTAGGAGGCAAGTGTGTTCGGCAGCTTTGGCTCAGCCCCTGGTTCGATGAGTGTTCGGTGGCTCGGGCGAGTTGACCCTGGCGACTGGCGGGTCCAACGACACGATCTTCGCGGGTTCGGGTTCCGCCACTATCTTCGGCTCCTTCGGCGGCACGATCGGGAACGACGTCATCGTCAGCGGGGCTGGCATCCTAAAAGTGGCCACCGGTAGCTCCAACGACACGGTATTTGGCGGCACGAGTGCTGGGCAGACTGTATTCGGCGGTTTCGACCCGTCGCAGCCAACAATGGCAATAGCGTGATCTTCAGCGGCCCGAACGGCATGGTGATCGACGCCGCGGGCTCCAGCGATACCATCCATGCCGGCTCAGGCAACGATCGGCCTGTTCGGGAATGGCCCGATTGCCGGCAGAACGTCGTCTTTGGCGGTTCCGGTAATTGCGGGCGCGTTCATCGGTGGCGCCGGATCGGCTACCATCATCGGCGGCTCGGGCAACTCCACGGTGTTGGGCAATGGCGGCTCGAATATGAACTTCTGCCAGGGCCCGCAGCCGGCGTGACGATGATCGCCCTTGGCCCGCGTGGTGATGCGAATGGCGAGACGCTCAATGCCGGGACGTCCTGCACCAACAATTTCTTGAATGCGCTTTCCGGCAGCAACAGTGTCATCGGGGGCTCTGGCGACGACACTATTGTCGGCGGGGTCACGGACAGCGGCGCCACCACGATGACCGGTGGGGCGGGCAACAATATGTTCTTCTTCAATTTCGGCAACGTGAACGGTACCGACATCATCACCGACTTTGCGGCGAGTTCGGGTAATACGATGATCCTGTCCGACTACGACGCGGTCGCCGGCGGAGGGCTGAGTTCGGCGGCCAACGCGGCACTGGCGAGTGCCACCATTATCGGGGGCAACACCAGCATCTCGCTGGCCGATGGGACAAGAATCACATTCGACAACACAACAGCGGCGCAGCTTGCAAGGGCACATCTTCTCGAGCTGAGCAAGAACTGGGTCTGGTGGTCGCCACGGTTTCCCGAGGGCACTACCGTCCTGAACCTTGAGGCTGCTACAGGGGCGCACCGACACTATTGATATCGAGGGCTGGCACCTGGGATAATTCGTGGCTAATACAGCAAGGGATGGACTGCTTCGTTGTGAGTGCAGTGCAGCAGTCCAGCCCTCCTCGGTGTTTGGTTTGGGCGGCAGAGAGCAGGCCTGTCGTCAGGACCGCACATGTTCGGCTGCCAACCACGACAGAAGCTCTCTGGCGTAACAGGCAACCAGTCAGATTTCCCTGTTCGGATGAACGCACTTGCTTCGCCTCACCCTGCACGTCGGGGGAGCGCCGTGCAGTCCCAGTCAAGGATGGCCAGATGGTCACCGCAGTACGGCGCGAAGCACCCTTGACGGCACGACGGGCACGGTGCCAGGGTGTCGTTGCGGCGTAGAACGGTCTGTTTTTTCCGCTTGGCAAGGTCCTTGCTATCCATATCAAACAACGAAGAGGCATCCATTTGCGATTTGATGCCAACTGGTTCGGCGCGACGATGCGTACGGCGCTGCCGCTGGGCCCAACTTGCGCCGACAAGGCGTTGCACTCGAGCGGCAAACCAACCGCGATGTCCGATGTACTGGTCTGACTGGAGAGCAGCATGTCCGGTTCCGGGTCGATCTTTCCTACTGACCTGCCCGGAGAACTCTACATACCCTGCCTATCCCGGATTCATGCCAAGACCAAACCGCACACCTATCTCGAAATAGGGACCTTGTTTGGACAGACGCTGGCCTTGTCTCGGTGCCGGTCGGTGGCAGTCGATCCGGCGTTTCGGATCAGCGAGCCGATACCCGGTGCTATGCCTTCCTTGTTCCTGTTCCAGGGCACGAGCGACGAATTCTTCGAGAATATCGATCCCAAGGCGGTGCTTGGCGGTCCGATCGACCTTGCCTATCTGGATGGCATGCACCTGTTCGAATTCCTGCTTCGCGATTTCATGAATACCGAGCACCATTGCCACAGTGGCTCGATGGTCATCCTGCACGACTGCATGCCACTGGACCTTGAGATGACGCGACGCAACATGGAGGAAGTCACGTCACGCCCAAATGCGCGTTATCCGGGATGGTGGACCGGCGATGTGTGGAAAACTGCCGACATTCTGATGCGACATCGGCCTGACCTCGACATCATCGCGCTCGATGCGCCGCCGACCGGACTGATAATTATTCGCAATCTCGATCCAGAATCGAAGGTGCTCAAATTAAGGTATCAAGCCATCATTGATTCCTACAGCAACGATTCGGACACTTCGGTGCTTACGGAGTATTTTGAGAAGCTGAATGTGGTACAGCACATCAATTGTCGAATCATTCGAGTCGATCGATCCCGACAGGGAGTCCTAAGCGACCGTTTTGAAGCGGTCGCGATATGCGAGCATGATTGACGTGCCGCACGAAAGCGGCACGAAACGACGCGAGCCCGACGTCACCAATCAGACTACGACCGGGCACAAAAAGGGACGCATATCGGGCCTTGGGGCGTATTCTGACCACCTGCAATGTCCCTAAAGGCTCGCGCGGTGCTACGCGCGGGTACCGATGCCATGTCTGCTCACAAATATGGCTCGGCTGCTGCTGTTCAATAGCAAGTCATGATAGACTGCAGATCACGATCCGAGCTTTCAGCCAGCGATCTGAACAAGGTGCCTGCTGCGACCGCGCCTCGCCAGTATACGTTTGCCAAGTCGCATGCCCGGAACTTCGATCAAATTGTAGAAGACCCACGCCAAAGGCAACACTACCGCGAGGGTGGCGGCGACGCATCCCAGGAAGCTGACGCTGGTCGGCAGTCCGCCTGCGTAGAGGCGCCGATAAATGGGCACCAGAAGGAAGACTGTCGGAGGGTGAAGGAGATAAATGGAATAGCTGAATTCGCCCCCAAAAGAGCGTTACAGCATTGACTAAAATCTTCAACGGTAGAATTCCGAGGCCCCACACCAGGCAGGAATAAACAACCGCTTCCCAGTAATAGCGATCCGGGAACAAGAAATTCATGGCTCCATGTAGTAAGGCATGGTAGGCCCAGAGGCTGCCAAGAATCAGCGCAACTCCAACGGCCGGCGGACGCGGGATGCGTTCAATGTAGCGGTCGAATACAAGCCAGCACAGCATGCCGAAGACAAGGACCGGCAAATGTCGGAAAAACCCAAATCTCTCGTAGGATTCCAACATTTCACCGGAAAGCGGCAATCGAATTGCCAACTCGTGGAACGCGGCTGCCCCGAACAGTGTGCCAAAAAATGTCGCCAATACTGCAGGAATGCCTTTGAGGCGAGAAAAGAGGAGAGGAAAGATCAAATAGAATGGCATCTCGACTCCGACGGTCCACGCAGCCCATACGATGCCGGAGCCAGGAAAGAAAACAAACACAAACGATACGTTCTTAGCGACTTCCCAAAGGCCGTAGAAGCCACCCCCAAATGACCAATAGCGGAGCACACTATACAAGCATATCAACACGTAGAAAAGTGGAGCAATGCGGAAGAAACGCCGCACATAGAAATCTACAATGGCGCCTGGTACATTCATTCGAGACTTCATCGTATAGCACAACGAAAAGGCGCTGACGATGAAGAAGAGAGTGACTGCCGAGTGTCCGCCGGTGACCACAAGGAATGCCCAGTGCGGTACGTTCAGCGCCGGCTGGGGGATGTAGACCGTGTGGTAGATTACGACGTAAACTGCCGCCAACCCACGCAACGCGTCGACAAAAGCGAGACGAGGTGCATTCGAGTCCACGGACCGCGGCATTGCCGGTGGCTCACCGGATTGTGAAGTCTGTTCGGCATTTGCCACAAAACTTCTCCCCCGCTCCATGGCGACCAGCCCGCGAGCTTTGTTGGGACCAATGAAGGCTCATCGGGCGGCATTCTGCGCTGACAACTCGATGACCGCGACGCCATTGCGAAATCTGACACCCCGCACGACCGTCGGCAACCGGTTCTGAGTAGAACAACCGGTGCAATCCTGCTGGGTTACACTGCATCATGGTGCTCCGCGCGGCAGTTTCTGCCCATGGTGTGCACCGTATTAACCTTCGCAAAGTAGTTGCCATGACGACGGGGACATGTGCTAATCCGCGTGCTTATGAAAACCGATGCTCGTGCTCTGGACCATTCGACGCTGACCGAGCTGCGCAAACGCGGCGTTGCGGCGGTGCAATCAGGTGAAAGTCCCACCCATGTTGCTGCCGCGCTCGGGGTCAATCTGCGCACCCTATTCCGCTGGCTCGCACAGTATCGGCGCGGCGGATGGGGTCAGCTGGAAGCGCGCAAGCGCGGAGGACGTCCACCGAAGCTCGATGGCCGTGCCCTGCGCTGGATCTATAACACGGTGGCCAACAAGAACCCTCTGCAGTTGAATTTTCCGTTCGCGCTATGGACCGCGGCGATGGTGCAGACACTGATTGCCGAGCGGTTCGACATAGATCTGAGCCACAGTTCAGTGTGCCGGTTGCTGAACCAGCTCGGGCTAACCGCGCAACGCCCGCTGTGGCGGGCGTACCAGCAGAACCCTGAGACGGTGCAGCGCTGGCTGGAGACGGACTATCCGTCGATCCAGCGTCGCGCAAGACGCGCAGGCGCACGGATCTTCTTCGCCGACGAGGCCGGCGTCCGTTCGGACTATCACAGCGGCACAACCTGGGGGAAACGAGGCCAGACGCCGGTGGTCTCCAGCACTGGCGCACGGTTCGGCGCCAACCTGATCTCGGCGATCAGCGCCCAAGGCGAGCTCCGCTTCATGCTGACCAAGGGGCGGGTCACAGCCGCGGTGTTCATCGAGTTCCTCCGGCGATTGCTGGTCAACGCGACGAAGCCGATCTTCGTGATTGTCGACGGGCATCCGACGCACCGAGCCAAGTCGGTCGCGAGGTTCGTGGCAGAACAAGCGGGCATGCTGGGGCTGTTCTTCCTGCCGCCCTATTCGCCGGAGCTGAACCCCGACGAATATGTATGGAATGATCTGAAGGCCCAGTGCACCGGGCGCAAGGTGATCAACTCACTCACGCAACTGCGTCAAATGATCATCTCACATATGCGGCAGCTACAGAAGTTGCCTATGCTGGTACGCAGTTTCTTCCGTGCACCCACGACGCGCTATGCGCATGCTTGAATGGCAACTATTATGCGAAGCTTAATAACTACACCTCTGAGCGCCAACAATCGCCGCCTGCGAAGTATGCAGAAAGTACCCGGCGCCTCTGTGTCATCCATTCAGAGAATGCGCCTCAGTAAATCGAGATCTACGGTGGCTGCGATTCCTCGCTTCTGTAAGCCGCTGGTGTCGATTTCTGGCAGATGCTGGAATACACGCGAACGGCACACAATAACTGTGTAATCAAGATCAAAGGCCGTCGTCACATTGAACACCCAGCGCTCGGGTCCTCCGAGCGCGCCGAAAAAACCGATCCAATCTTGTGGCATCAGGTCGATTACCGCTGTGCCGGGCCGGGCGAACATCAAGTTGCCAAATCCGGAGCCGTGTGCGCCAACAATCACTGAGGCGTTGTTGATTGCGGTCACCTGATCACGGAATGGCATATTGGCGGGTTCCAGGATGGAAAATCCCAGCGCTCGCAGGGCGCCTCGCAACTCTTGCTCGTTCTCGACACTGCGCGCAAAGTAGTTGTTCTGATTTTCGCGCGACAGATAGATGCGTGAACCGGCATCGCGGCTCGTCCATCTTGTCGCGATATCAACTCCCAAGGCCTGAGCGGGCATCTTGCATAGCGCGGGATTAGGCAGAAAGGTGTTGAGTGTAGCAAGCGTATCCGACACTAACACGCTATTGCAGCGTACGGCGCCGTTTGCGGCAATCACAATATGCTTCCGACATATGCCGAATGTCCGAAGCGTCGAAAATCCCCAATCAGGAAAAGATGGCATCAGGACCTTTAGCCGTCCAGCATAAATCGCCTCCCGGCACATCGCTATCATTGGCAGCGTATCAAACAGGAAATGGCCATAGGCACTGCTCGCTCCATGAAAACAATGGAGGACAGGCTCGGTCACGACGACGTAGCTGTCAGGTGTGAAAGCATTGTCCGTCAGCGAGATGAAAGGAACGTCCGACAGGGAAGGGTCGATCTGGCGTGGGACATGGCCGGTCTCATCGATTAGAATGCCATCCGCCGTGACACAGACGCCGCCGGGCATGCTGACGAATGCATCCTCGATCCGGGTCAATGTCACGGACGTTGCGGGGTAGCTTTGATTGGCGAAACATTCCCGCAGCGCGTTCAACTGCTGCTCGCACTCCATAGGCGCCTCGATTTGCAGGCGCCCCTTGCGAGCCACGTGTACCCGCGGATACACCTCCGCGTGGCCAACACGCCCACTACCTACCAAGTCAGCATGAGTCAGGTGCGGCGCATCGATCTCCCTCAAAGGGAGCGTTCGCAATGCGCCCCTGGGGGGTATTCTTCGACGCGCCATTGAGCGCAGCCAGGGTAATTTGAACAAGTTCGGACCCTTCCTCGTCAGGCATTACGAGTGTCGTATACCAGCGCGAATGCGTGCAATCGCTCGACCAATTATGCGATAGCCGCTGGTCAGTCGCCATGATCGGCTGGCATATACCAACTGGAGGTCGTGCCGAAGGCGCGCGACGTCGATCTGGGAGACGCTAATCTGCTCATGCAGGCGCGCGGAGTCCTCTCGCAACATGTCGACTTCCTCCTGCGCCGCGATCACCTGCTCGTGCAGGCGCGCGGCTTGCTCGCGCGACCTGTCGGTTTCCTCCTGCGCCGCGATCACCTGCTCGTGCAGGCGCGCGGCTTGCTCGCGCGACCTGTCGGCTTCCTCCTGCGCCGCGGTGACCTGCTCGCGCAGGTGCGCGGTTTCCACTCGCGCATTGGCCGCTTCGTCTCTCGCGCTGATCGCTTCGGCATCGGCGGCGGCGGCTAGTCGCTTGACGCCCTCCGCCATCATCTGTGCGCTCGTTGCCTCTTCCTCTGCACGTAGGGCGGTGACTTTCAAGTCCGCCACTAAATTGTGCACGCGCGCAAGTTCGCGTCGGACAGCGATTGCATCGAGTCTGTCATGGGATACGTAGCGAGTGACCTGGCCGTGCGACGGCGAGTCGGATCGCGTCGCCATGTCAAGTTCCCGTCCAACCCGCACTTTGGCCAGATCGCTGACACGCCGATGCGCCGCCACGGCGGTATCCTCGCTCACGGTCTCGGGCAGGAGCGGGCGAAGCTTGCGGAATAGGTAATGCGGGTCCTCGATCAGTAGCGGAAAGGCCACCAGCGCGATGGGAATGTCGGCCCGTATCAACCGTTCGACCAGGTGGTGAAAGCCGACCGCCAGGAGCCTCCCTTGGTCGAGTGGGTTCAACGAGTAGGTCAACCCGCCCGGCGTGCTGCCCCACACTTCCCAGCTCTGATCCAGTTCAGCCATCCAGGGAAGCGACCGATGCATGGATTGCAATTCAACCAACGTTCGGCTGATGGCCGCCTCCCCAAGGTCGCGCACGGGAATGATCACCGCATCCAGCCGCATGATACCGCTGCCCAGGATGTGATCGATGCATTGATAGAGCCAGGGGTACTTCACCACGTAGGGCAGGTCCCAGGCTTGGTTGGGCAGCGGTACGGTTTCCAGTCCCGCATTGGCGCTCTCATCCCAGGAATCTCTTTCGCCGCGCCGCCCGAGATGTGTATCCAATCCCAATTCTGTGAGATAGCGCACTAGGAAGCTTGTCCCGGCCCTGCCCGTACCCGCGATGACAAGGTGTGCTTCCGGCTCGCGATCAGGCTTGTCGTTTGTCATTGTTGCACACGATAATTTCACTCCCTGGCGAGCGCCACCTAGCCGAGCTTGACGCTGCCGGTGATCGATGTCCTATACCGAAACAAGTCGTTACGCTCAGGCGCGTCGCGGCCGGGCAGCGCGGCGCACCCGCGCCCACAGTGCCAGGGTATCGCGCCAGACAATTTGCGCCGCATGAAACAGCTTTGGATGCCCCTGCAGCATCCGGGCGATCGGCCGAACCAATGGCCTGGGCACGGTCACGATTGCCGGTGCTGGAATCCTCGCAGCGGGAAACGCGGCATCATCCGGTGCAGGATCCCGTTCGACGGGAAACGGAGTGTGCCGCAACGACCGCCGTTCCTTTACCCGCAGCGTAGCCTCAAGATAGGCAGACCCGTACTTCCGGTCAGGTTCGAGATGACATCCCTCCGCCCATTCGTTCCAGGCGTTGATGAAAACGAACCGCTGCGAGGGTTGGCGTTCCAGCAAGGTCCGGTGCGTCGCCCGGTTCAGCCAGCGTTCATAGTTCTCCGGTGTGCTGTCGAGCGTGATCAGGCCCTTGCCCGATACCCGCGCCGTATTGTCCCATGACGGAAACACGCCACGGTAGACGAGGCGCTCTCGGTAATCGTGACCCAGGCAGCATTCCGCCATCTCGCCATAGCGCAGCACCCATCCCTCTATCGGCTCTAGGAGTTTCAGCTCGTCCGTGCGGTTGTGTCCCCGCACGTTGTGTGGCGGGAACTCCACGCCGGCGTCGAAGCCGAGCGGGCTGTACTCCCAGTTCCCGTGGGTGAGCGCTGCCACAAGATGGATCTCGCCGATGCCAGCATCACGGCAGGCCCGGCGCCAACGCGCTGCTGTCGCCTTGGCGTCGGGCAGCTGCTGCGGCCGGTAGACCACGAGCACCGGCGCGCCATCGATTCGAAGGTAGCGGCGATCGCGAAAGTACGGCAGCAGGCCCTCGATGAAGGCTATGTCGTTCCTGGGCGAGTAGCTCTGCGCGATCAGCACTTCCTGGTCGGTTCCATCCCATTTCCTGGTCCAGTTCTCATTCGCCCAGCACAGGCAGAATTGAATATCGGCGTCCGCATCGGCAAGGAAGTCGTCGATCGGCCGCTCAAGAATGCGCCGCCCGGCGAACCAGTAGTAGTGGAAGCAAAAGGCGTCGATGCCGAACTTCCTTGCCCAGGCGATCTGCTCTCGCTGCACCTCACGGAGGCGCAGATCATAGAAGCCGAAATCCGCGGGCAGGTGCGGCTGGTAATGTCCTTCAAACAGGCCGCGCGCCTTCGTCACGTTGGTCCATTCCGTGAATCCCTTGCCCCACCACTCGTCGTTTTCTGGAACCGGATGAAACTGCGGCAGGTAGAAGGCGACAAACTTCACGTCAGTCGGCTGCGGCACCACAAGTTCGAACAGTGAACGTGAACCCAATTTCGGATGACGGCTCGTCGGCACGGCCTTCGTGACGATCTGATAAACATTGGAATGCGGCTGAGCGTCGAGCATCGCGCGCTGGTCATCGGACAATGCCTGCCAGACGTCGGCGAACTCCGTCTCCATTGGATGCCTGATGACAAAACGAGCATCGACAATCGTGAGGCCGGCGCCCTCAAAAAGGTCCTGGATATTTCTCATGCCGAAGAATCGGATATGGGTCTTGTCCAGCAATCCCCACTCCCCGTAGCGGACGTCATCGGTCAGCAGGCAGGCAATAATTCCGGCATGTGATGCATGGGGGATAGAGACGACGACGCAACCCTTGTCGTTCACCAGATCCGTAGCCAGCCGCAACGTCGACCACGGGTCGTAGAGATGCTCCAGGACGTCGGCAATGACCACGGCGTCGAAGTCCGTGCGCGGCAACGTTTTCACCCACTCCGGGTGGTTCAGGTCGGCCTGGACGACATGCTCGCAGAATGTTGCGAGAATCGCGACGCTTCCCGGATCGATCTCGAGTGCGGTCATTCTGCACCCACCCAACTCGACCAACGGTCTGGCGATCGAGCCGGGACCGGCGCCGATCTCCAGGACATCCTTGCCTCCCCCAATCAGACGCAGAATATGTGCGCCCGCATGGTCGGAATCCGGATCGAAGGAAAATCTGTAGATATCAGCCGAGGTTTTGTTCTTCAGGTCCATGATGCTGGAATTCACAAGATTTCATGTGCGACGGACGGCAGCGAAAATCCAAACCCACCCTATTGCACTTTATTTGCTCGCCAAGGTGAACACAAGCTTCTGCTCACCCTGTTGCACTGCATCGACCTCCGCAATAGACGCCGGTATGGGCGCCAGACGCGACCGAAATGCCGGGCCACGCCAAGCGCATCCCATGTCGATGTACGATGGATTGCGAAACAGCGCGGCGCCTGGCGGTGCGTAAGGCCAGCTCGGCCGGCAGTCGATCAGCCAAGGATGCGCCGCGATAACGGCAGCAGCGCCGGACGTGCCAAGAGAAGAAACCGTGCCACGCTGGGGAACCGCAGGAGCGGCAGCAGCAGCTTCACGACAGCGCGGATTCTGCGATTGTGGTAACAGGAGACGAACCTGAGATCATCGAGCGACGTGCGCACGAGTTCCCGGTCGCGGCGCTGCACGGCGTCGACGAATTCCGCCAGCAGATGTGGCAGGAAGCGGGGAAGCACAACGTCCCGTCTCCAGAACCTGCCTCGGGCCGGGTCATCGGGGAACTCCTCCAGCAATTTGCGAAGATACAGCATTCGACTGATCGCCATGCTCGGGGAATACGACGAGCTGCCGGAGAACATCCGCCACTGCGACAGAGCCTCGTCCACATATACGTTGTCATACCCGGCACGGAACAGACGCAGGAACAGATCATCGTCCTCATAGCCACGGAGGCCCTCATCAAAACCGCCGACCGCTTCGAATGCCTGTCGGGATATGAGTGACGCGGAGGGCAGGACGTACATGTCGGTGCGGAGACAACCGTGGACGTCACGCTTCGGATGCTGGACGTTGTCGAACAGCCGCAGGACCGAACGCGCCACCAAGCGCCCCTGCTCGATCGATCTCGTCGACGTTGCTGTAAGCCCACCCGAGCTCGATCGCCCGAGGCTCCAGGAAGAACCTCGCCAACCGTTCCAGATGATTGCAATACCAAACATCATCCTGGTCCAGCAGCGCGATCAGGTCGCAACTGGACCGGGCAATGCCGAAATTGCGGGCCGAACCCTGGCCACCATTTGGCTTGTGCAAGAGATTGATCGGATGCCCCCGAGCAAGTTTCTCGACAACCTGCGGGCCATTGTCCGTCGAGCCATCGTCAACCACGATTATTCCCGTTGGTGGCAGGCTCTGGCGCAGCACGCTCTCGATTGCCCGCCGAATGTATGGCGCGCCATTGTAAAGCGGGATGATGGCTGCAATCCGCACATCCTCGCGCCTCATAAGGCGATTCGGAGAATCGGCCATATGGTACGCCTATCGCGTTTCGCGGACATTCGCAAGGTTTGGCCTGACTGTCCAATTGAGTCGGACCGCCGGTCCGCGCCGGTGACCCCGTTCGTGAATACATGGCATCCGCAAGCGCAACCGCCGGCCGGTTAGGCGCCAAGGAGCATCGACCGGCGATCCGGCGCCGGGCACGGCGTGAGGGGGCGCAGATCTTCGCCGACGAGGCTGGAGTTCGCTCGGACTTCCACAGCGGCACGACCTGGGGAAGACGCGGGCGGGAGCCGGTGGTGTCCAGCATCGGCACGCGGTTCGCGGCCAAACTGGTTACCGCGATCAGCGCGCAGGCGCAGCTGCACTTGGTGCTGACCAAGGGACGGATCACCGCCGCGGTGTTCATTGATGCCCTAAAGCGGCTGCTGATCAGCGCATCGGCGCCGATCTTCGTCATTTTCAACGGACATCCGACGCATCTGGCAAAGTCGGTCGCGCGCTTCGTAGCCGCACAGCGGGGGATGCTGGCCGTGTTCTTTCTGCCGGCGTACGCGCACGAGCTGAACCTCGGCGAGCTGATGTGGAACGATCTGAAGACCCGTGGCACTGGCCGCAAACTGATCGCCTCGCTGATGCAGCTATGGCAGATGATCGCCTCGCATATGTGGCAGTTGCAAAAGCTGCCAACTTTGGCGCGCTCCTTCTTCCACGCTTCCACAACGTGCTACGCATGCGCCTGATGGCAACTATCAAGGGAAGGTTCATCATTCGCTTCTGTTCGCTAATTCGTGACGCCGCCTCCGGTGAGCAACGTGAACAGATTGCAACGCGCTCCCATGGTGGCTCCCTCCCGGCAGCTTTGAGCCCAGAATAGTGGCTTGGCATCGAGCGAGAGCAGTCAGCCGCCGGCGCGGATCGTGGCAGCAACCTTCTCGGCAATCATCATCACGGGAATGTTGATGTTTGCACATGGTACGGTCGGCATCAACGATGCGTCGCACACGCGCAAGCCATCCACGCCGATCACCCGCGCATTGGCATCTGTCACCGCCGTCCGATCGGCGGAGTCGCCCATGCGGCAGGTGCCGCAGGCATGCCAGTTGCCACTGACACGCTGTCGTAGATACGCCTCCAGCAAGCGTTCGTCGCTAGCCAAATCCGCCGGGGAATTGCTTGTCCCAACGACAAAACTCATCATCCGTCGCCTGATGGCCGTGCTGCGATCCATCAGCGGCCCCCCGAGCGCGGTCAGCGCGGCATTCCGACGACTGGGCCGCGTGAGTTCGCGAATGCGCGGCGAATATCCGACCGGGTATAGATCCGTTATGACACCGGCCTGCTCGGCCGCCATTATCGCGCGCACCATCAAGAGGAACCCTGCTTTCAATCGCGCCATGTCGCGCGGATCGGAAAGCATGCGGAAACCAATTTCGGAACCTCTGTCCGGTGCGCTCGACAAACGCACGCGTCCGGTGGAATAGGATTTGTTCACCCAGCATCCAAGTGCTCCGATCCGCCATCCCACCGAATGCCAGCCGGTACGCGCCAGGATCTCAATATGCATATCGCCGGGCGGCGTGCCTTCCATACCGGAAGAATACCGCAGCAGCGCCTGAAGATGATGCCCGCCGCGCTGCAGGAGCCGTGCTGAAGGATCCAGATAGCCGGCGACGCGGGCGGCGGGATGTTCCTGCAGATTCTCACCTACACCCGGCCGGTCAGCCTCGACTGCGATGCCATGCTCGGCAAGGTGCGCGCCGGGCCCGATGCCGCTCCTCATCAGCACGACCGGGCTCTGGAGTGCACCGGTGGAGACAATGACCTGCCGTGCGGCGATGGTGATGCTTTCACCGTCTCGGGTAAGGCGACCGCCGTTGACCCGTCCACCCGCGATAGCCAGCCCGTTGAACAGCGTCTCGGTGAAGATCGACAGATTCGGCCGGCGACGCACCTCAGGCGACAGGTAGGCCAGCGCGGCACTGGCGCGGCGGCCGTGCTGATCAACGTTGATCGCAGTCGGAAACACGCCGTCTCTCCAGGGACCGTTCTGGTCCTCCTGCATCGCATAGCCCATACTGGCGAAGACCTTCGCAACGCTGCGCGTGAACCCCGACCAATCAGCGTAGCGATGACGACGAATGGGCAGTGGCCCGGACCTCCCATGCAGGGGGCCATCGAAGTCCGCGTCGGCCTCGAGCTTCGTGAAGTAGGGCAGCACCTCCGACCAACTCCAACCATGAGCACCCTTCGCAGCCCATTCGTCATAATCGTAAGGCGAGCCGCGATTTGCGCAGATACCATTGATCGACGAACCGCCACCCAGGATGCGTGCCTGCTCGTACAGCCACGATCTGCCCGGCTGGTTCCCTCCGCCGTCGCTGCGCGATGCCATCAATGACGGCCATAGCCACTCGGGCCGAAAGTGCGTGCGGCCCGGATAGGCTGACGACAGTTCAGGCGGCACTTCATCCTGCGTTAGATCGCGTCCAGCCTCAATCAGCATCACGCGTGTCGTGGCATCTTCGCTCAGTCGAGACGCAAGTATGCAGCCGGCGGAGCCGCCGCCGATGATGAGGAAGTCAACTGGTTCGGCGGGGAGGCCCATTCTGTAACATCCTAATCATCATCACGACAGCAAAGCCTATAGTAAACACAAATGGGTCAGCAGGCTATCTTGTCGTACTGCCAGCGCAATCTGAAAGGCTGCTTCGAGGTCGCGGGACACCGGACGTTCCGTGGCAATCGAACCGCTTCGTCCCCACCATCTCCGCCCGCATTGCCGGGTCTCTTCCACATTGAAGGCAATCACTTCAATGCCATGCAGGCCAGTACGTGCACGGCGGCGGGTCCCGGCGACAATCAAGGATGTGGCGCCGACGGCGTGTCGTCGTTGCTGATCACAACGGTCTGCCGTCGATGTGCGGGAGTCGATCACCGGCCAGGTTGCGACGAGCACGGTAAACCGGCGATGCCCGGGCGCTGAGGTCCATCAGAGGCTCAGCAGGCCGAAGAAGATCCGTGTGCGGTTGCGATGCGTCGTGGGTGTGCCGTCGGCTGCGTTTGATTTGCGGGTGGGCTGCATGGCAGACCCATAGAGCGCGAGAACGCGTTCGGCGGCCACGCGGATGTCGAACCTGTCGCGGAAAATCTCACGCCCGGCTACACCGAGCCGCCGCCGCTCATTCGCATCCTCTATCAGTCGCGCAATGGCGTCGGCAAGTTGATCCGGTGCGCCCGGTGGCACCAAAACCGCATTCTGGCCATCTGTCAGGAACTCCGGGATCGCACCGACCGGCGTGGCTACCACCGCCACGCCGTGTGCCAGCGCCTCGAGAATCGCGATGGGCATTGCCTCGAAATGCGACGGCAGCACAAAAATATCTGCCCGACGGAGTAGATCGTTCGCGGCGTGACTATCGACCCATCCGGGCAGCATCACCCGATCACCGAGCCCAGCCTCGGCAACTGCTGCGCGAAACTCCTCCACCGCTCCATCGCCAGCAATGGTTGCCGTCCAGTGCTTCGACAAAAGCCGCGGCGATTGAAAGGCCGCGAGCAAATCCGGAACCCCCTTCCGCTCACCAAGTTGGCCGAGGAACACGATTCGCGCGATCTCGTCGCATGACAATTCTGTGCCGCCTACGTCGGCCGGTCTGGGCACACCATTGAAAATGACGGCAATTCTCTCTTGCGCGACGTGCAGGTCCGAGATGAGGAGGTCGCGCCAACCACTGCCTAGCACAATGACAAACCGTGCGCGGTTCAGAACGAACCCGAGGAGCTTTTGGCAACGCCCGGGGAGGTTGAAGTAGAATTCACGAAAGTTGGAACCGTGCATATGGACGATTACCGGAATGCCGAGCAGGGCGCCAAGCAGGGTCAAAATGCCTTTGCGCAAGGCACTGCCATAGGCGCTCATGTGGATGTGCATCAGATCAATGCGGCCAAGCACGCCCAGGTAAAGCAATTGACCGACTGCCTTGAGGAAATGCAGCCCCATGCTGGCCATTCCCCCCTGGCCACGGGTATCGATCACGCGCACCTGCGGCGCGCCGGGCGTGGTTGCCCACTCTTGTATCAGGTATTGAATGAATGTCCCGACCCCGCCCGAGGCATGCGTAGTGCCGCCTCCAGCAAACATCAGGACCCGCTTGCAACGTGTTTTCATGGCAGTTTCCTACCGTTGGCCTCTGAGTAAGGATAGCGCATGGCCACGCGCCGGAGGAGTGGGCTGCCGGCGCGGGCGGCGACGGCACCCTTCTCGGCGATCACATGCGCAGGTATGCCTGTCAACTGGGCGTTCCCTTCGACCCGATGGTGGTGACTGACGCCAACCCCCGGGTCATCGGCATCGCGGTTCTGCGTATCTGCGACCCGTCGCATGTGCCGAGGGTGTCGTGTGCGACCCTCATCCTAGCGGAATGTTGAATGCTGATGCTCATACCTTGGTATTGGCTATTTGTCTCATGGCTGTGTGGCGATCCCGGTGACCCGACCAGGATAGTCAGCACCCCACTAACGTGGCTGGGCCGCGTGCGTTCACAAATCCGCGGCGAAAATTCGGTCGAGGATATGAGGATATATTGAGCATCAACCTTGCTGCCTGCCGCCATTATTGCGCGCGTGATGCGATGTCGACGCGCATATCGCCCAGGGTCGTGCCTTCCAAGTCGGGCAAATCGTGAAGCAGTACCTGTAGATGATGCCGTTGTGGCAGTAGCCGGCCGATCGCTGCCGAGAATTGGCGACAACAACAGTGCGTTGCTCCTGCGGGACCACACAGGATCTGTTCTGACCCTCCTGCATATTATAGTGCATGTTAGCGGTTATCTGCGCAATGGTGAGGACGAATCCTGTCCGGTCGGCGAGACGATGGCGCTGCACCGACCAGGCCAGGCCGTGCAACGGCTCGCCAAAGTTGGCGTCGGTCGCCCGTTTTGGGAAATAGGACAGCACCTTCGACCAGTTCAATCCTTTGCACCCTTAGCCGCCAACTCAGCATAATCGAACGTTGACCCGTGTTCGTCACAAATGCCGTTGATCGACGAACCCCCGGCCGCCCGCCACCCCCATGATTCGGCATTCCTCGTCGATCAGATTGATCTGATCGCTCGGCAGTGGCACCTCGAATGGTGGTCGCGCGCTGGGCCGGATCTCACACAGCAGATCGGTCACGGCGGTATAGCCGCCGCGATAGCCGAGGGCCCCGAGCTCGCGATGCAGGCGACGCCCGGTCAGTTCGGGCGCCGCGGCAAGCCGCTCACGCAGATTTTGCTCGAACGGCTGCAGCTGCGCCACCCGCCGCCGGCGAGAGCCATAGACCACCGGATCGAGACCACCAGCGATCACCTTGTGCACGGTCTTGCGGTCCAATCCGGTACGCCGGGCGATAGCCGAAACGCCGGCGCCTTGCCGATGCAGATCAAGGATCATGACAATCACTCCCAGTCGGATCACCGGCTCCCCGCCATCCTTGAGAGGGAAGCATCGGCCGCCGTGCGCTGGCCGACCGCCCCAGATCGGCACCCCCGCCATCGCCGGGGCAGCCTTCTCCTCACGGCGCCACGCAGCCAATTCGTGGCGACTTCTACACGTCCTCCAGAATCATGTCCGCGGCCTTTTCGCCGACCATGTAGACCGCGCTGGCGATGAAGAACCCGGGAATGCGCGGGAACACCGAGGCATCCACCACGCGCAATCGCTGGGTGCCATGCACGCGCAGACGGCTGTCGAGCACCCCGTTCGAATCGCGCGGGCCGATCGCGCAGGAGCAGGAGGCGTGATGGCCCCATGCGTTGCCGCGGGCATAGTCGGCGAGCTGTTCGTCCGACTGCACGTCCTCGCCCGGCAGTTCTTCCTCAGCGATCATCCCGCTC
Source organism: uncultured Alphaproteobacteria bacterium (assembly GCA_963794185.1). Lineage (GTDB taxonomy): Bacteria > Pseudomonadota > Alphaproteobacteria > Acetobacterales > Acetobacteraceae > JAMXLO01. The sequence continues at coordinate 104,578 of CAWCDM010000113.1, forward strand.
TGCTTCAGCTCGGCAGTCATCGTACGTACGAAGCGCAGCCCGGCCACGACGGCCCGCAGGTCCTCGCCTGTCGTGTCGCTGCCTTCCTCGAAGTAGCGGAAATTCACCAGCGGCATATCGCGCGGATCGGCCGAGCGCAGCGTGACCTCACCAGCGCGATTGTTGGTGTGCGCCTTGAGAACCACCCAGGTGAGATAGTCATGATGTGTCGCAATGTCGCGCGAATATCCCGGGAAATACCCCTTGAACCGGGCCAGCAGCGCCATGCAGAAGAGGTCGGGCAGCGGCCGACCCGGCTCCGACCGCAATGACGCGGCAACCGCCGCGCCGTTCGATACGTACATGCCTGTCCGGTGGCGCGACCATTCGCTGAACAGTCTGTCATCCTTGGTGAAACGCGCACCACTCAGAACGCGCCATGGCCGCGACAGGCGGCTGACGACGCCGATTTCGTAGCGGTCCTGTAAATTACGGCCAATGCCAGGCAGCGCGATGCGTGCCTCGATGCCGTGTTGTTCCAACACAGCAGGCGGCCCGATACCCGACAGCATCAGCAGTTGCGGCGTGTTGAACGCGCCGCCTGCCAGAATGACCTCACGCCCCGCATGGATCGTCCGCAGATCGCCCGTGTCGACGGCGGGCCGCGGATGGGCACGGTACAGTCGTTCGCCCTTGAGGTACTCCACGGCGATGGCACGGTTGTCCGCATCGAACAGCACACGCGTCGCCAATGCGTGCAATTCGATCCGCAGCCGATCGGGATGGCGCTTGGCCACGTCCAGCAGCCGATCGCGCGTGCCCACGCGCCGGTGACCCTCGGTCGTCAGCGGCGTGAAGCAAAGTCCGTCCGCGTTCCTGCGCAGCAGACGCTGATCGTTCGGGTCGGCCAGACCTTCCACCAACCGCCGGATTGCCCGTAGCGGCCGTGACGAGCCGAGCAGCACTTCGCGCGCGGAATCCTTGATCGTATCGAGGAGGCGCCTGTCCTCGAACACCTGCCACGGCATCGCGCATTCGGTGGGAAGCCAGCCTCGCCATCCGTGTCCCGTCCGATCGAGGCCAAGCCACGACAGGGCACGCCAAAAGGGCCGGTGGCGGCAGTTCTCCAATCGCTGGAAGTAGCGCCGCATCCGGTTGGCCTGCCACGACGCATCTCCGGTCAATGCCGCTATCGCATCCCAATCCGAATCGCCTGGTGCCATCAGGATCATCGCGTTATGCGCCGTGCAGCCGCCGAGCGTGCCGGCGCGCGGATAGAAGATCCCTTCGGGCTGCAGCTTGGGATCACGGCACTGTCGGGTTTCGTCGGCATAATGCCGCACGAAGAAGTCCCAGCTCATGGCCGGGTTCTCCGAGGCAAGCGGATGGAACGCCGGAACGTCGTAATCCTCGGGCAGTTCGGGACCCTCGCGCGGATCGCCGCCCGCCTCCAGAACCACGACGCGCATGCCCGCTTCCGCCAGGCGTGCCGCAAGCGTGCCGCCGCCGGCGCCGGAGCCAACAACGATGTAGTCGCACTCACGCGCCGGAGGCTGCATCCTCGGAACCGGGTCAGAACGTCTTGAGGAACTCGATCAGCGCCCGTTTGTCGTCATCGCTCAGGGCCGGCTCCCCGGCGATCAGACCGGTGCCGAAATAGTGGCCGCGGTTGACCTCGAAATCCGGACACTTGCTCAGTGCCAGCAACGCCGGACCCATCTTGCTCCCGATTCCGCTGACCATCTGCTCGTCCGTCGCGTTGGGCGGCAGTGTGGCGAGATAGACCTTGAGATCGACCAGCAGTTGCATCAACCGCTCGACGTGCCGCACGTGCTCGATCGGGTCGCTGCTTTCCGGCAGGGGCTGGAGGTTGGACAGAATGTTCACCGGCAGGCCTTTTGGAAACGGACCGATCGTGATGCCGCCATCGGCGTCGAACAGTTTCGGCAGGATCCGGTTCAGCCGCGCCGAGGCAGGACGCAGCGACTCCGGGATATAGGCCGCGGGGATGCTGATGTTGCTCTGCGTGGTGGTGCGGTCGATGACATAGACGGGATCGCCTTGTGTCTTGTCACCAAACAGCGTGTCGTGCTTGCGTTTCTCCGGCCACAGCATCTGCTCGATCGATGCCTGGAAGACGCGCATGCGCGCATCGACCGACGGATCCTGTTCGAACGCATCCGCGCCCACGGTGTTGTTGAGCAGGAACGGAGCGGTGGACCACAGACTGATCAGCGAGGGAGGCCGAGTATAGCCGCGTCCGCCCGCCGGCATCTTGTACTGCGACGGCTTGCCGGTGAACGGATCGTGCACCGTGATCGTGCCGACCGACGGCAGACTCTTGTACGACTGCGAGGAGAAATTGTCCCAGATGTTGCCGGCCAGCGCGTTCGTGGCCAGTGGGCTGCAGGCGTTGGTCTGCAGCAGCGTCACCGGCACGCGCACTTCAGTCGACAGGTAGTTGTTGTCGAGGAAATCCGGCGCACTGACGATCGCGCGCATCTGGTGCTTGAAGGCTTCGGTCTTCGTCCACGCCCAGTAGTTGTTCCAGCACTGCATGTAGTTGGGCCCCGCGCAGCCGGATGGATCCAATCCGACCGCCGGCTTCGGCGCCTTGCTCGAATGGCAGCGTGCGCAGGTCTCGGCGAACACCGTCTTGCCGCGATCCAGCGCCGCGGCATCCGCGGTCAGGTACTTCGCGCCACCCGGCGCATCCTTCAGCCGGTCCGGCCTGGCGGCCTGCAGGAAGAACCAGGCCGTGTGCGGCGTGGCGGCCTCGGTCGCCTGCCAGTAGCTGGAGTTCTTCTCGGCGGTCGCGATGGGTATCGGGCTGATCTCCTTGCCGCCGACCACGGGATTGAAGTGCAGCAGCCATTCCTCGCTGAACAGGCCGATGTTCAGGTAGACGCGGTTCAGCGCCCCCAGCGCCCCGACCGAGTCCGAGCCATCCTTCAGCACGCGCGGCGCCCAGGAGACGTTCGGCTTCTGAAAGAAGCGCGTCAGCGGGCCGCTGCCGAGATAGTCGTTGAACTGCTTGTTGTTGAGCTGCCCCCCGGCGAGCGACTCGCGGCCCCAGCGCAGCGCCTGATCGAGCCGCGGCCCCAGGCTGTAAACCGCGTTCATCGTGCGTGGATTGTTGATGTTGTCGGTGGAGACCAGGGACGTGTCCATCGCGCCCGGCCGGTAGGTGTGCACAAGCTGGAAGAAGTAGTTGTCGGGATTGGCGCGATAGACGAACAGGCGGTCCACCCACATGTACTGCGCGCCGACGGTGGAACTGAGATCGGCCCATTGCGGCTTGGCCGGATCGACCGGCGGATGCACCGGGCTCGGGCCGACATGGCAGAAGCCACAGGACATGCCGATGCGGTACGGACGGACCAGGCTCAGATCGCCCTTGAAATACGCACCCGCATCCCACTTCGCCTTTGCCGCCTCGTCGAAGTCGGGATTGGGGAACAGCCGCAACCCGACGATGCCGCTGGCGTAGCCGTACAGCGAACCGACCGGCACGGTCTTGCCGCGCGCGCCGATGCGGACGCCGGGATACTTCGCCTCGTCCTCGAACGGCTCGGCGGGACAATTCGGACTGCGCACATCCAGCAGAAGGCCGAAACGATTCGGATCCGGAGCGGACGGCGCGTCGAAGCACGGCTCGTTGATCAAACCGAGGTAGTTCCAGCGCCTGGCGCGGTCGATCGGCCTGTTCGGGTCGTAGGCGACGATTTTCAGCAGATCGAACGCACCAAATGTGTAGCGCGTCATCTTGTCCCAGAACGCGTCGTTGCCGCCCGTCCAGACCAGCCACATGTTGCGGCCCACCACCGGATCGAGGCCTGTGTTGCTGTCCTTCGCCAGCGCGATGCCGCCATCCATGTCGTGGAAGTAATCCTCCGTCGCAGCCGGCAGCGAGGCGGCGCTGCGGACTGCCTGGCGCGCTTCATCAAGTACGTTGCCGGGCTGCGCGGGCGGATCGTTGGCGCCTGTCAGCGTCAGCAGACAGAATAGCAGCAACGCGTTCCTGACAGTCCGCCATCCGACTCGCGTCATCATTGTTCCCCCCGTACGCGACGAGGAGAACTATAGCGCCAGAGTACTGTCGCGCCACAAGGCTGAAGGTGCGTGCAGCGAGCACGCATCAGCGCCTGCCGGCCGGATGCTTCGACCGTCCCCGGCCGGTTTATGGTTGCCTATCCCGGTGCGTCGGCCCGCTGGCTGATCTGCTCTGCCACGTGGTCGAGGGCATTGTCCGATGCCACGGCCACGACGGCGTAGCCGATCCCATTCCTGATCCAGGAACAGCCGTTGACCGAGCCCTTGTTCATGTCGGAGCGCTCGGCGGTCAACTCCCGCGGCATCGGCCGCATCAGCACACTCAGCCGATTGCCCTGCTCGTCGTCGTACATGAAGAGCGCGGCGGCTGCGCCACGTTCGGTGGCCAACAGCCGTCCGCCGAGCAGCTTGTACCCGGCGCGGCTGAGATCCGGCGGCGCCACGGCACGGCGCAGCCGGTTGGACAGCCATTGCGCCAAGTGCTCCTGTTCGGCCGCGGTCACCTCGACTGAATGGTGACGGTCGGCGGCATAGACCGTATGGCTGTTGATTGCCTCCTGCTGCAACTGGAACACCGCGAACTGTGTCTGGTCGAGTGTCCTGGGCAGGCCCATATACCAGCCCGCTGCGCTGCCGACACAGAACGAGAGGACAATCGCCACAGCGATCCTCCGCCAGCCGTTAGGATGCCGTCCCCGAGTTCTCGAGTAGCCGTGTGAGATCCAGCTCCGGTGGGACTGGTTCGTCGGCTTGTACGGCAAACACCGCGCGCAGCCTGGCCCGTTGCGCGCGATAGGCTGCCACGCGCCGCGCAAGCTCTGGCTGTGTTTGGAGATAGTGCTCAATCTCCAGACGGCGCTCCGGCCACAGGCGCTCATCGACATAAGCGTGCAGCTCGTGTTCCGAGATTGGTCGCTCCGCTGCCGTCATGCCATCCTCCGCCCGGCAATCGCCTCATCCACCGCGCGCGCTGCCATAGGCAGCTCCCAGCTTCTGCTGACAAAGACAATACAAGGCCTCGCGGTATTCCCGGAATCCGTGCCGTGTCCGTATAGAAGCGAAATTCAGTATAAATTTGCAACAAAGGGCCGGGTGGCCGCATCGCATCTGTTTGCAGCCACGCCCATGCAAACAGGCACCACAACGGGATGCGGACGTCCCTGCCGGAGCGCGCTGCCCATCAACGACACGCCAGGTCAGACGCCTCAGCAGGATCTTTATTCCCGCCGGCTGGTGTTTTGCGAGAGCGGATCGCCGGTCCTGACTTAGTTGATCCGCGGCGAACCCCTAAGCGTGCATGCGTGCGTCAGTCGCTTCCAGGAGGCTTGGGGTCGCCGTAAAAGGGAAACGGCCCGGGGAAGTCCTCGACATAGAGCGTGTGCGATACGATGCCGTCGGTCGGGGTCCAGCGATGGAGCTGGAACGCGGGCGGCTCGAAGATGAAGGCTCCCGGATCGTGGGGATCCAGGCACATCTCGACCTGATGTGCCACCGAGGGCGAGATCGACGCGATGGCATGCGCCACGCGGGCCACGACCGGGCGGTGGTGGTGGCCGCAGATGATCCGTTCCACCTGCCTATGCCTGGCGATGACGGCGGTGAACTCGGGCGTCGTGCGGAGATTGATGCGGTCCATATGAGCAATGCCACAGACAAATGGCGGATGGTGCATTGCGACGATGGTCGGCTTGTCCGGCGCGGCCGCCAGCGTGCGGTCGAGGAACGCCAGTTGCTCGGCGCGAAGCTCCCCGTGCGCGGAGCCCGGAACCAGAGTATCCAGCATGACCATTCGGACCGGGTGGTCCTCCACGGCATACTGGACGTAGTGCGGATCGTTGGTCACGCCCGGCAGATGCCGAAGGCACTCGCGGAACGGCGCGCGCTGGTCGTGATTGCCAGGGATGACGAATACCGGCATTGGCAGCCACTTGCGCAGCAGCCGCGCCACGTTGGCATATTCGACGTCCAGACCGCATTCGGTCAGGTCGCCGGTGATGACCACAACGTCCGGTCGCGGACTGAGCCGCGACGCTGCCCGAAAGGCTCGCTCGGTGAACAGATTGGTTTCGACCAACCGGTTCGCGGCTTCACCCACCGGCCGGACGTGCAGGTCGGTGAGTTGGCAGATCAGCATCGAACGCTCCTTCCTCTTGGGGCGCCTATACTGGCACCTTTGGGTAGTTTGTTCCACATACGATTTCATAAGCGCGGCGGCGAACTGCACCAACGACGGCGATACGCGCTGATTTACATGGTGGTTTGATCTGTATCAATGCGAACAGCCCACCTGCGGCTAAAACTTGCCGTGCGCGGGTTGGGACCGAAGTTGGCCTGTCGCCGCGCGCAGCCGCTTACGGACAGGAGCAACAATATGAACAGCGTATCCATGGATCGGAAATTCCTGCTGGCGTTCAGGCTGCTGATGGGTTGGACCTTCCTGTATGCCGGAGCTTGGCAGGTGCTTTCACCCACCTTCTCCGCGGCGGACTTCCTGGCACACACCAAGACCTTCCACGATCTCTATGCACCACTGACCTCGCCGACGATCGCCCCGGTGCTGACGTTTTTCGTCAAGTGGGGTCACCTGCTGATCGGACTGTCGCTGGTTTCGGGCCTGCTGGTGCGCGTCAGCGGCGTATTCGGCGTCGCGCTGCTACTTACCTATTGGACCGCGCACATGGACTTCCCCTACATCGAAAGCCGCGTGAACCTGATCATCGATTACCATATCGTTTACGCCACGCTGACGATCTGGCTGGTGGCGGCGAACGCTGGCCACGTATGGGGTCTTGACGGCCGGCTGGCCGAACGCCGGTCGCTCGGCGGCCGCGCTGCTCCCGCCATAAGCTGACGCTCGGACCCGTCAGAAGCCGTACAGCTTTGCCGGGTTGTCCACCAGGATGCTGCGGCGCGTCATTGCGTCCGGTACCCATTCGACAAACTGATCGAACAACAGGCCCACCTCCGGCGCCGGATCCACGCCGGGCTGCGGCCAATCGGTCCCCCACACGCAGCGGTCCGGCGCAGCGGCGACCATCGCCTTCACGTTGGGCGCCACGTCGCTGCAGGGCGTCCCGGCGGACGATGCGCGATAGCTGCACAGCTTGATCCAGGCGCGCCCGCCGTCCAGCAGGTGCAGCAGCGCCTGGAACTGCGGATGCGCGGTGCCGAGCGCTGCCTTCACACCGCTCGAATGGTCGATCACCACCTCGGTCGGGAGTGCGGCGAGACGCGGTGCGATCTCCGTCAGCTTGTCGCCCTCCGCATAAATCTGGATGTGCCAGCCGAGCGGCGCCAGCCGGCGCGCCAATGCGTCGAGCAGCGCTTCCGGCGTGCCGTTGCCGGACACCATGTTGAAGCGCACGCCGCGCACCCCGCGTGCATGCAGCCGCCGCAGCGCCGCATCGTCGAAGCTGTCGTCGATGACTGCGACCGCGCGTGCCCGATGCAGGCCGAACTGCCGCACCGCGTCCAGCGTGACCTCGTTCTGCGTGCCGTAGACACTGGCCTGAACGACCACCATTCGGCCGATGCCGACCGCCTCCGCCATCGCCAGAGACACTATTCCACCGAGGCAGGCGGCGGCGTGTAGGTCCGTCCCGCATCCGGTGGAAACCGGTCATACGGACCAAAGATATGGAAGTGGCATTCGCAGGTCCGGCTCGGTGCCTTCCGGTTCGGCGGTCGCGCGTTGCTCATCGGTGTTCCCCCCGATAGGAGATGCGCCAGATTGTACTGTTGCCGTCCTCGCCCACCAGCAGCGACCCGTCGCGCGCCACCGCAATGCCGACGGGCCGCGCCCACACCGCCTGATCGGATGCAACGAAGCCGGTGAGGAAATCCTCGTATTCACCGGTGGGCCTGCCGTTCGCGAAGCGCAGCCGGACCACCTTGTAGCCGGTGCGGCGTGCGCGGTTCCACGACCCTCGCAGCGTCACGAATGCGTCGCCGCGATAGTCCTTCGGGAACTGGTCGGCCGCATAGAACGCGATCCCGAGCGGCGCCGAATGCGGCTGGATCAGCACGTCGGGCACGGTGACATGCCCCGCGAGGTCGCGCCGCAGCCCCTTGAGCCGGGGGTCCTCGTGGTCGCCAATATAGTACCAGGGCCAGCCATAGAATGCGCCCTGGCGCACCGACGTGGCGTAGTCCGGCGGCAGATCGTCACCCAGCCCGTCGCGCTCGTTCACGACGCACCATAGCGCACCCGCCGCGTCGGCCCCGGGTGCGATCGCCTCTGCGGTGCAATTGCGCAGGCCGGCGGCAAAGACGTGCCGGTTGCCGCCATCGGGATCGAACGCCAGCACGTCGGCGCGCTCCTGCTCGCTGCCCCAGGCTGCTCCGAGGCCGTGCGTCGCGTCCCAGGCGTGTGCGGCAGCGGCGTCGTGCGCCGGCAGATCGGTCGCGATATTGGTCTCGGAACCGACCGAGACGAACATCGTGCGCCCATCCGCCGAGAACACCACATCGCGCGTCGCATGGCCGCCGACCGGGAGATGCGGCACTACGACCTGCGGCTTGCCGCGTGCGCGCAGATCGCCGGCCCGATAGGGGAACCGCACGACCTGATCCGTCGCCGCGACATAGACGAATCGCGGATCCGGCCCCGGCGGCCAGAACGCGATGCCGAACGGATAGGACAGGCCCTCGGCAAACACATAGGGCTGCGGTTTGGTCGTGCCGGGCTGCGCACGCAGGATGCGCACGCGTCCGGCATCGCTCTCGGTGACGAACACATCGCCGTCCGGCGCGACACGCAGCAGGCGCGGCCGTTCAAGTCCGGCGGCGAACGGTTCGACCTCGAAGCCCGGCGGCACGCGCAGCATCGCGCCGGCCGGCCGCGTCACCAGCGATGGGGCACGGTGTGCGGAAAGTGTGGCGTTGGGCGGCGGCATGGCATCGGCGGTGATACGGCGCACCACGCCGGGCGCATCGGAATGCCAGTCGCCATACGCGGCGGCGCCCGTGAGCGGTGCATCGGCAAGCGCGGCCGAGGTGAGCAGCAGCAGCGGCAGCAGGAATGGCAGGAAACGCGTTGTCATGCCCGCAGATCGCATGGCGCGGCGGCATGCGCCACTCATCAGCGTGTGACGCCCTCCATCACGAGGCGATGCGCGGCGAGCAGCGCAGGCACGCGTGCGGGATCGGTGCGGCCCCAGCCGCATTCGGTCGCAACGCCGAAACGCGGCGTCACCGTGCCCGCGGCATCAATGCGCGCGCGGTCGCCGCCAGGATCGGCGTGGTGGATCAGACCGAGATACAGTGCGGTTTCCGCAGGCAGCGACAGACCGGCGAGCGGCGCGAAGTAGCTATCGTCGGTGCGGTCCTTCGGCACCGGCAGATGCAGGAAGTCCAGCCGTCGCTGCAGGCGTGCGAGAAGCCCACACGTGATCTCGACCAGGATCGCGGTATCTTTCGGCATCACCACATGTTCGTCGCGCGGCGAACCGTAACACAGATGATAGCCGCACTCGACATCGTGCGGCACCGCGTCGCCCAGCCGCGCGAGTTCGGCGACAATGTCGTCCTTGTAGCTCGGTGGGCTGTGCGGGAAATAGTGCTCGAACACCAGCACCTCCTGGCAGACATCCCATTGGATCGACAGGTCCCGATGCGGAATCGCGTCGGCGATTTCGCGCAGCGCCGCGAGCAAGGCACGTTCATAAACCGGCAGATACGCTGCGAGCGAATGCGGGCTGACATACATGTATCCCGAGGCCATCGGCGTCGGCAGGCAGACCTGGAAACGCACGCCGCGAGGTATTTGGCCTGCATCGCGAAGCCGATAAAAGACCGCGTAGGAGTCGCGCGCGGCCGCGGCGTAGCCGGTTTCGAATGTGACCGTGGCAGGATCGATCGCCGACTTGAACCGAAGCCAATCCGTCGTGCGGATCAGGGCGCCGTCCCACTGGCGCAACTCGAACGGTGGCGTATCAGGGTCGAGCTCCATCGCTGGATGATTCAGCAGCATTTCCCGCTGCCACCAGATCCAGCGATGCCGGTTGCCGGTCTCGCCGTCCGGGATGCGGGCGAGATATGGCCCAAGCGCTCCAGCCACGGTACGGAACACGGTCTCCGCGTCGGGGAGCGGCACGCTGCCGATCAGGTGCGCGCCCGTGAGTTCGGCCATTGGTTGATCCCCCCTCTCGTCGTCGCAGGGACGGTAAACCTTGTCGCCATCCCCGCTAAGCTTGTCCCGGCTTCGCGCGGATGGCGGCAAAAAAGCGGAAGGGCGGTCGCAATTGTTTCGCGCGGTCGAACGCCTGCACGGCACCCGCGCGATTACTCCGACAGCATGCCACAATATCCGGGGCGAGGCGGGTCAGGCGGGCGAGAGCGACACCGTCCCGACGCCCCGGTGCACCATGCCGAGAAGCCGCGCCGCCGCCATGGACAGATCGATCACCCGGCGTGCCGAATACAGCCGGTCGGTGATGGTGACGACGACCGACCGGCCGGTGTCCTGCAGCGTGACGTAGACCTTGGTGCCAAATGGCAGCCAGGGGTGCGCCGCCGTCAGTTCATTCGGATCGAAGCGAGTGCCGGCCGCCGTGCGCCTGCCCTGGTGGGCACGCCCGTAATAGGACGCCGTTCCCGTTTCGCTGACCCAGCCGTCGGGGGTCGTCACCTCGGCCCGCTGCGCATGGGCACCGGTATGCAGCAGGGCGAACATGGCGGCAGCGATCAGACCCAACTGGCCGCGTTGTCCCAGCCGCCTCCACGCGTCCTCCGCCCAATATTGCATGATGCGCAGCCGGAGTAGACCGGCGGCATCACCAGTCATGCCGGGTTTTTTGGACGGACTTCGACCAGGCACGCAATAATGCTCGGACAGTGCCGTCGAAACGATCGGCCTGCTCCGATGGACATTCACCAAATTGGTGAAATTGCGGCATTTCTTCTGGCCGCTGGCTTTGTTTTCCCGGTCCATGCCAGCATGATGCTGATCGAGGACCGGCTTGGCAACCCCTATCGGATCGACTGTGCCCTTCTGGACACGCACGCCGGCCGCGTATGAGCCTGCGCCGGCGATGGCCGAAACCCTCCTCACTGCCGTGTTCGGCGTGTTTGCCGCCTCGCTGCTGCGCGGCTTCACCGGCTTCGGCTTCGGCATCGCCGCCGTGCCACTGCTTAGCCTGGCGCTGCCGCCGGCCAAGGTCGTGCCCTTCGTCGTCGTGCTGCAGGTTATCGTCGGCGTGGGTGGGTTGCGGCAGGCCTGGCCGCTCTGCGATTGGCGGGCGGTTGGCCGCCTGAGCCCGGGCCTCGTGCTGGGCATCCCGATCGGCCTGGCGGTGCTGACCGCATTCCGAGCCGATCCGGTCCGTCTGGCCATCGGCTGTGCGATTCTTGGATCCGTGCTGCTGCTTTGGCGTGGCCTTCGTCTGCCGCCCGCCCCGTCGCGCGTGCTTACGTTCGCGGTGGGTCTTGCCGCCGGTGTGATGAGCGGTCTCGCATCGATGGGCGGGCCACCGATCGTGGTCTATCTGCTGGCGCTGTCGCACGAGGCCGCGGTCGTGCGCGCATCCTCCATCGTGTATTTCATGCTCGCGGCGATGATGTCGCTGTTGATGATGTCGTTGCACGGACTGATTGACCGCGAGATCCTGTTATGGTCGGTTGCTTCGGTACCTCTGCTGATGACGGGAACCTATCTGGGAAACTGGGGCTTCCGCCGTTCGCGTCCGCATCACCACAGGCTCACCGCGATGGTGCTGCTGTCAGTCCTGGCGCTACTGTTGATCGCCCGCGGTCTTGGCGGCTTTTGGACGGGGGCGTCCTGAGGTCACTCGTCAGTCTGCGGCGCGGTTCTGGTCTGCTTGATGCGCGCACGATGTGTCTTCATCTGCAGCCGGCGGCGCTTCGAAGACGCGGTCGGCCTGGTGGCGATCCGTGGCACCGGTGGCTCCGCGGCGCGCTCGATCAACGCTATCAGAGTTTCGAGCGCGGCCTGTCGATTGCGGTCCTGCGTGCGGTGGCGTTGCGCGGTGATAAGCAAGGTACCTTCCTGCGTGGACCGCCTGCCCGCCAGCCGGCGCAACCGCGCCTGCACGTCATTCGGCAGGCCGGAGCCGGCTGGATCGAACCGCAATTGCACAGCCGTCGAAACCTTGTTGACGTTCTGTCCACCGGGTCCCGACGAGCGCACAAAGCTTTCCGAGATCGCGTGCTCGTCGATCGCTATGGTCGGCGTGATCCGGATCATTCCACCGCCATCGCCACGCGGCCAAATCAGCCCGCGCCGGCCTTCCTGCGGCCTGCCGCGCGCTTGACCGGCTTGGCGGACTTCCGCCCGAGCCCGATCTTCTTCGCCAGCGCGGAGCGCGTCTTGGCATAACTCGGCGCCACCATCGGATAGTCGCGCGGCAGTCCCCACCGGTCGCGATACTGTTGCGGCGTCAACTTGTGGTCGGTCATCAGATGCCGCTTCAGCATCGAGAAGCTCTTGCCGTCTTCCAGACAGAAGATGCGGTCTTGCCTGATCGACTGCTTCACCGGCACTGCAGGGGTCGGCTTTTCGGTCTCGATTGGCTGCTTTCCAACATTCGTGAGAGCCTTGTACACTTCCTGTATCAGGCTCGGCAGCGCATCCGGCGCGACGGTATTGTGCCGGACATGTGCAGACACGATCTGTGCGGTCAGTCCAAGGACCTGGTCAGTCGATTCGCTCATTTTATGCCCCTTCAACCCGGAGGCACCATAACGTTATTGCGGCGAATCCCCTAGAGCCGGTTTCATTGCGGATATAAACACATCACAACGCGTACACTTTCGCGCCGGGACGGATCAATGCGACGGACGGAACGGCGCGCGGGGATGGCCGCAATCGCGTTTCGATGGCAGGCTGACCGGGACCATGATTTGCAGGAGACAATGATGCCCGACCCGATCACCGGTTTGTGGGCTGCCGCGACCACACCGGTCGGCTCCGCGGGCGCGATCGACCACGCTGCATTGGCCCGCCACGCACAGCGACTGCTGCGCTGGGGCTGCGATGGCCTGGTACTGTTCGGCAGTTGTGGCGAAGGCCCGTCATTCTCCGGCGCCGAACGTCTCGCCGCCGCCGAGGCTGTGCTGCGCGCAGGGGTTGCGCCGGCGCGGCTGGCGCTCGGCACAGGTTGTCCGGCCATCACGGACACGGTGACATTGACCAAGGCAATGCTCGGCCTCGGCATCACGCGGACGCTCCTGCTGCCGCCCTATTATTTCGCCGGCGTGTCGCCCGAGGGCATCGAGGATGCCTTCGCCGCCGTGCTCGATGGCGTGGCCGATGCACGGCTGAGCGCCTGCCTTTACCACATCCCACAGGTCTGCGGCGTTCCGGTGCCCGCACAGGTGCTGGGCCGGTTGCGCGCGCGCTACGGCGCGACGGTGTCCGGCGTGAAGGACAGCAGCGGCGACTTCGCGGCGTTCCTGGCGTTCCGCGCCGCGGCCCCGGACGTTTCCGCACTCGTCGGCGCCGAGGTGCTGATCGCACGCGCTATGGCGGCCGGCGGGCAGGGGACGATCTGCGGCATGGCAAATCTGGTGCCTGCGCTGATCCGCCGGCTGCTCGACGGTGCCGATGTGCAGGCGGCGATTGAAAAGGCCTGTGCTCCTGTCGACAGCATTCCGATGATCAAGGCGGTGCTGGCGGCGATCACCGGCGAGGCGATCTGGCGCACTGTCCGCCCGCCGCTGCGCACGGCGGATGCGGCCGAAGGCGCGCGCATAGCGGCGATGCTGGAGTCGCTCGAACCGGCAGCCGCCCCATCGCCCGACCGTGCCCTCGCCGTGGAGGCAAGCGCATGAACGACGCCGACATGATCCAGCGCGCCCGCGACCTGGCACCGCTGCTGGAAGAGGCCGGCGACGAGATCGAACAGCGCCGCGAACTGCCCGAGCGGATCGTCGCCGCGCTGATCGAAGGAAAATTCTTCCGCATGCTGCAGCCGCGCTTCCTCGGTGGCGCCGAACTGCGGCCCGTGATCTTCACGCAGGTGACCGAGGCGCTGGCCCGCACCAACGCGTCCGTCGCCTGGTGCGTCGGTCAGAACAACGGCTGCTCGATGTCGGCTGCCTATCTGGAACCCGAGGTCGCGCGCGAGATCTTCGGCCCGCCGACGGGCATTCTGGCCTGGGGACCACCGGGCGCGCCGTTCGAGGCGCAGCCCGTCGAAGGCGGCTATCGCATCAGCGGCCGGTGGCGCTTCGCCAGCGGATGCCACCATGCGCGATGGCTCGGCGCGCACATGCCGATTGCCGGCAGCGGCAAAGTCCGAACAATGCTGTTCCCGAAATCCAGCGTGCAGATGAACGACATCTGGCACACGATCGGACTGCGCGGCACCGCCAGCAACGAATACGTGGTGAAGGACCTGTTCGTGCCGCAGCGCTACACGATGGCGCGCGACACGCCGGCCGAGCGGCGCGAGCAGGGGCTGCTGTATCGTTTCACCAGCAACCAGTTGTATTCCTGCGGCTTCGCCGGCGTGGGCCTTGGGATTGCGCGCGGCACGATCGACGATTTCCTCAATCTGCCGGCGAACAAGGTGTCGCGCGGCGCGTCGCGGCCGATGCGCGAGAACAACGTGGTGCAGTCCCAGCTTGCGCAATGCGAGGCACGCTGGCGCTCGGCGCGCGCCTTCCTGCACACCACCTGGGAGCAGGCGTGGAGCCACGTCGAGGCCACCGGCGCGCAGACCGGCGACGACCGGCCGATGATCCGACTGGCATCGACCTGGGCGATCCAGCAGTCGCGCGAGATCGTCAACACGCTGTATCATGCCGCCGGATCGATGGCGGTGTTCGAGGACCAGCCGTTCGAGCAGCGTCTGCGCGATATCCACACGGTTGCGCAGCAATCGCAGGGGCGGCAGCTTCACTACGAGTCGGTCGGCCAGATCCTGTTCGGTATGGAGCCGGAAAATTATTTCTGATGGAGGAACAACATGCCCGCGATGTCGCTTAATCACTACACGATCCTGGCGCGCGATCTGGAGGCGACGAAGGACTTCTACACCGATGTCGTCGGCCTGTCGGTCGGTGACCGTCCGCCGCTCGCGTTCCCCGGCTACTGGCTGTATTGCGGCGGTGTGCCGACGGTGCACCTGATCGGCCGCCGTGCCGAGGACCCGGTGATTGCCGATGCGCCGGGCGATGCGGCGAAGACCGGCCGGCTGGACCACATCGCGTTCGCCTGCGAGGGGCTGCAGGATATGAAGGCGAATCTTGAAGGCCACGGCATCAGGTTCGACGAACGCGTGTTGCCACGGCTGAACATGACGCAGCTGTTCTATTATGATCCGGATGGCATCGCGGTGGAGTGCAACTTCGCGGCGCACGAGACCCCGGCGCAGTAGACGCGACACCCTCTCCCCGACCCTCCCCCGCTTTGCGGGGGAGGGGGTATTGCAACCCTCCCCCGCGAAGCGGGGGGAGCGAATATCTTGCCCCTCTCCCGCGAAGCGGGGGAGGGTAGGGGAGGGGGTCCGCGTGCTACTCTGCTGCCATTCGTCCTTCCGCCGCGCGCTCCTTGATGGACACGCGCCAGTGAATGCGCTCCTCGTGCGGCGGATAGTCACCGGCCGCTCGGTGATATGAGCAGCGGTTGTCCCAGATCACGATGTCGCCGACACGCCATTTGTGGCGGTACTCGCCGTCCGGCTGGATCATGGCGCCGGTCAGTTCGTCGATGACAGCGTTGCTCTCCTGCACGTCGAGGCCCTCGATGCGAAGGATCTTGCCGGGATCGAAGTAAAGCGACCTGCGCCCGGTTTCCGGATGCGTGCGAATGATCGGATGGAACACCGGCTTCCAGTCGCGATCCTCCTCGTTCAGCAATTCCTGCTTCTTCCTGCGTCCGCCATAGGTGAAAGCGCCCATCCGCCCGTCGAGGCGCTGCTTCAAACGTTCCGGCAACGCCGCATACGCCGCGTAGCCATTGGCGAACAGCGTGTCGCCGCCGGTGCCGGGGATCGCCAGCGCGTAGAGCTGCGTCGCCTTGAACGGCTCGGCATCATACGCCCCATCGGTATGCCAGCCCTCGGCGCCGCGCCGGTAGATCGCCTGATTGAGCTTGCCGTCGGCGTCGAACTTGTTGATGCCGAGCAGCGTGATCTCGGGAACCTCGGGATGCCGCGTGCTCTTGGACGGGTGCGGCACCACCAGCCCGAAACGGCGGCTGTAGTGAAGAAACTGATCGAGCGTCAGTTCCTGGTCGCGGACCACCATGACGTTGTGGTCGAGCCACGCCTGATAGATCGGCGCGAAGCCCGCATCGTCCAGCGCCTTCACGTCGACGCCGGTCACCTCGACGCCGATCTGCGGTCCCATGCGACGAATTTGCAGCATCGATACTTCCTCCTGCCGCGAACACGGTAGTGACGGGGCCAAACACGGTCAAATTGGCAGCGTCGCACGCCCGGTCCTATACTGCCGGGAAGTCGGCATCGGGAGCAGATCGTGCATCTCTTCAAGCAGCATGCGGTCACGGACATTGCGGAAGCCACGGCGGCGATCCCGGTGATCGACTATGGTCCGTATTTCGCCGGCGAGCCGGGCGCGCTGGAACGCCTGACGGACGATGTGCGGTATGCCTGCGAGAACATCGGGTTCTTCTACGCTCTGAACCATGGCGTGCCGCAAGAGGTCATCGACCGCGGTTTCGCCGCGTCGCGGCGGTTCCATGCGCTGCCGCTGGAGGAGAAACTGAAGCTGCGGCTGAACGAAAACAATATCGGCTACATGCCGATGAACGCCTCGGTGCAGGGTGCGTCGCAGGTGCATAAGGCGACCAAGCCCAACCAGAACGAGAGCTTCTTCATCAGCCACGATCGCGGGCCGGAACACCCCGACGTTGTGGCGGGGCTACCCCTGCGGGGGCGCAACCAGTGGCCGGAAAGCTTGCCGGATCTGCACGCGGACATGATGGAATATTTCCGCGCACTCGGTGCGATGTGCGACCGCATGTTGCCGCCGTTCGCGGTGGCACTCGGCATGCCCGCGGGTTGCTTCGCGCCATATTTCGCAAACGAGTGCCACGCCAACCTGCGCTTCCTGCACTACCCGCCGCAGCAGGACATGAGCGAGAACACCTTCGGCACCGCGCCGCACACCGACAACAGCTTCATGACCGCGCTCGCGCGCACCGACGTGCCGGGACTGGCGATCCGTCTGCCGACCGGGGAATGGTTCCCGCCGCCGGTGATTCCCGGCACGTTCCTGATCAACCTGGGCAACATCATGCGGCGCTGGTCGAACGACCGGTTCCTGTCGACGCCGCATGGCGTAATCAACAAATCCGGCACCGACCGCTATTCGATCGCGTATTTCCATAGCCCGAACCCGGCCTCGGTGATCGAATGCCTCCTAAGCTGCGTGTCCGCCGACAATCCGCCGCGCTACCCGCCGGCACTCTATCGCGACCTGGTGCTGGCGTTCTATCGGGCGAACTACTTCCACCAGAAGGGCCACAAATCCGAGGCCGCCGTGCTTGCCGGTGCGGCCGACTGATCGAGGGGAAAACGACACGATGAAAGCCTACGAAGCGATTGCGCAGTCCCTGATTGCCGAGGGCGTGACGGACTTCTTCGGCCTGATGGGCGACGGCAACATGTGGCTGTGGGGGGCGCTGTGCCGCAATCCCTCGGTGAAACCTTACAATGCGCGTCACGAGTCGATGGCCGTGTCGATGGCCGACGGATACACCCGCGCCACCGGCAAGATCGGCGTCGCGATGGTCACCTGCGGGCCTGGCCTGACACAATGCGGCACCTCGCTCATCGCGGCCTATCGCGGCAAGACGCCACTCGTGCTGATCGCCGGCGAAATCGAGGCCGGAGCCAAGAACAGCACCCAGACGATGGACCAACGGCGCTTCACCGAAGCGAGCAGCGCGCGCTTTTTCACGCTCACCACCCTCGACAACATGGCCGAGGAAATTGCCGAGGCGTTCTACGCCGCGCGCACGGGTCGCGGACCTGTCGTGCTGAACCTGCCGATGGGCCTGCAGGAAGAAACCTTCGACTGGGACTACGAATATCGCCCATCGACCCAATTCCTGCCGCCTCGCGTGGAAACGCCAAGTCCCGACCTGCTGGCGCCAGTCATCGAGAAGCTGATCGCCGCGGAACGCCCGGTCATCATCGCCGGCCGTGGCGCGCGTGCGGCCAACGCGAAGGACGAGATCGTCAAACTGGCCAACCGCGTCGGCGCGCTGCTTGCAACCTCGCTGCAGGGCAAAGGGTATTTTGCGGGTCATAAGTGGGACGTCGGCATCGCCGGCGCGTTCGCATCGGCTCCGTCGGAGCAATTGCTGGCCGACGCGGACTTCGTGCTGGGTGTTGGCGCGGAGCTCGGCTATTACACCACCGAAGGCGGACTGCTGTTTCCCTCGGCCGAGGTTGCACGCATAGACATCAAGCCGATGCCCGAGGAGATCGGCGTCATCCCGGGCCTGTATGTACAGGGTGATGGACGCAAGGCGGTGGCCGCGATCAATGAGGCACTGGAAGCGCGTCAGGTTCGCAAGGAAGGTTTCCGAACCGCGGCGACCATGGAGGTGCTCGACGCGCCGCCGCACCGGTTCGATACGCCGAAGGATGGCCTCGATCCTCGCACCCTCGCCTGGAACCTGGGAGCCGCGCTGCCGAAAGGGGCGCTGCTGACCTGCGGCGCCGGTCATTTCTTCTCCTGGGTCGCGATGTATTCGCCGCTGCCGGAAGGCGTGGAAATCCAGGTACTGGTACGGCTTCGGCGCGGTGGGCCAGGGGATCGGCGTGGCGATCGGCACTGGCGCCGGCAATCCTGGCCGCCAGCACATCGCAGTCGAGGGCGATGGCAGCCTGATGTTCAACCTCCAGGAGCTGGAAACGATCGTCCGCCACAAGATGCAAATGGTGCTGGTGGTGTGGAACGATGCCGGTTACGGCGCAGAGGTGCACAAGCTTGTGGCGAAAGGCTTCGATGAAAAGCTGGCGCAGTGGGAGTCGCCGGATTTCGTGGCTTTGGCCAAGGCATTTGGAGGCGACGGCGTGTTGCTGAAGGACGCTTCTGAACTTGGTGGCGCGATCGCCGCCGGGCTGCGGAAGGGCGGCCTCTATTTAATCGATGCGCGCGTCTCGCCGACCACGCCGACCGATCCGTACGCGAAGGTGCATTTCGGCATCGAGAGCCACGCCCCGCTGCTGCGCCCCGTGGCGTAGCGGATGCACTTCGAGGGCGAGTTCCGCGTCCCCGGCAGGGCGGAGGATGTGATCCATCGCTTCGCCGACGTGCCACGCATGGCGCGCTGCATGCCCGGCGCGATGCTGGAAGCCCAGTCGGAAGATGGCTCATGGCCGGGCGCAATGGTGGTCGCATTTGGTCCCAAGCAAATCAACTTCAAGGGCCGGGTGACCTGCGAGTTCGATTTCGCAGCCAGGACCGGCACGCTTCAAGGCCGCGGCACGGCAGACATGCGGGCGGCACGGATCGGCGTTAAGGTCGCCTTCGCATTGCGCGACGATCCGGCAGCGGCGACGCCGACGACCATCGTTGCGATCACGTCGGACGCGGAACTGGGGGGCGTACTGGCGGACTTTGCCCGCACCGGCGGGATCGCCGTGGCGAACGTCATCATGCAGGACTTCGCCCGCCGCGCGGCGGAGGAATTCTCCAGCGACACGCCGGCGCCCCAGCATGCAGCGGCGCAACTGTCGGCGCATCGCGTGCTGTGGCAGGTCATCAAGACGAAGCTGGCGCAATTCGCGCGCTGGCTCGGCATCGCAACGGCGTCATGAACTGCCAACCGCCTGGGCCCCCGCTTTCACGGGGGTGACTAAAAAAGAGGGCAACCACGCCACTTTGTCATCCCCGCCACTTTGTCAGCCACGCCACTTTGTCATCCCCGCGAAAGCGGGGACCCAGGCGCAAACAATGGAGGAAACACTGGCCCACGCGATGAACGCGGACTACGTGGTGATCGGAGCCGGCTCGGCCGGCTGCGTCATTGCCAGCCGCCTGAGCGAAACCGGCGCGCGCGTAACGCTGCTTGAAGCGGGTCCGCGCGACTGGCATCCGATGATCCACATCCCGGCCGGCGTGCTGAAGCTCCTGCATCATCCGGTGGTCAACTGGAACTACAGTGCGGATCCCGGACCCGGCACCGCGGGCCGCGCCATCCATTGGCCGCGTGGCAAGGTTCTCGGCGGATCGAGTTCGATCAACGGCATGCTGTATGTCCGCGGCAATCCTGCCGACTTCGATGGTTGGGCGCAGATGGGTTGTCGCGGCTGGTCCTTCGACGATGTGTTGCCGCATTTCCGCAAGTCCGAGGACTATTCGCCCGGCGATGCAGAATTTCGCGGCAAGGGCGGCCCGCTCCGCGTCGAGGACTACCGCACTATCCTGCCGCTCACGCATCGCTTCGTCGAAGCCGCGCAGCAGGCGGGTTTCGCGTTCAGTCCCGATTTGAACGGCAGGACGCAGGAGGGCGTCGGCTACTCGCAGATGACGCGCAACGGCCGCTTCCGCGGCTCGACGGCGCAGACGTTTCTGGCACAGGCAAAGCGGCGTCACAATCTGCGGATCGAGACCGACGCAATGGCAACGCGCCTGCTGCTGGAAGGGAAACGCTGCGTCGGCGTCGCCTTTCGCAAGCGCGGGCAGGCTGTGGAGGTCTTTGCGGCGCGCGAGGTGATCCTGTGCGGCGGGGCGGTGAACTCCCCGCATCTGCTGCAGATTTCCGGCATCGGGCCGGCCGGGCATCTTCAGTCAATCGGTGTGCAGGTGGCGCACGACCTGTCGGGTGTCGGCGCCAATCTGCAGGACCACTACGTCGCGCGCGTTTCGCATCGGGCGAAGAATGCCGTGTCGATCAATCAGCTCGCCCACGGCATCCGCCTGGCAGCCGAGGCGTTTCGTTTCGTGGCGACTGGCCGCGGTGCGCTGACGTTCGGGGTGACCAGCGCCCAGGTGTTCTGCCGCTCCCGCGAAGGGTTGGCGAGCCCTGACCTGCAGCTTCTGTTCACGCCCGCCAGCTACGATGCCGCCCGGTTTGGCCAATTGGAACTTAAGCCGGGGATGACCGTCGCGGTGTGTCCCGTGCGGCCGGACAGCCGCGGCACGATCATGGCACGTTCGGCTGATCCGTTTGCCGCACCGGTCATCACGCCGAACTATCTGTCGGATCCAAACGACCAGCGCGTACTGAACGCGGGCCTGCGGTTCACGCGCCAGATCTTTGCCGCGCCGGCAATCGCCCAGCACAGCGTCGAGGAAACCCTGCCCGGTGCGGCTGTCGTCTCCGATGACGATTTTGCGGATTACGCGCGCCGTTACGGCACCACGATCTTCCATCCGGTCGGCACCTGCCGCATGGGCGAAGGTCCCGGCGCGGTCGTCGATCCGCGTCTGCGTGTGCATGGGATGGACGGCCTGCGCATAATCGATGCATCCGTGATGCCGACCCTGACGACCGGCAACACAAATGCCCCGACGATCATGATCGCCGAGAAGGGTGCGGCGATGATCCGCGAGGACGCTTCCGCCTGACACTGCTTCTCACGGCAGACGCAGCGCCATTTCGCCCTTGAAGGCGTGGATCAGCCGCCGCCGCTGAAAGCGCCAGCCGCCCGGCTGCTTGACCAGCACGTCGTCGTACGTGCCGCAGACTGAAGGGAAGGGGCCGTTCGCGCCTTCGACCATCACCAGGTAGTTCGAGCGGGCCGTGGCGTGCGCGCCGTCGCAGTCGATGATGCTGTTCATAACGTAGTGCACGCGACGCGGTTGCGACGGTACCGACTGCTGGAGCCACGCTGCGATGTCCGCCGGACCTTTCGCGGTGCGATATGGCGCGATCCATTCGCCGTCCTCGGCGAACAGCGCCGCCAATTCGGCGAAGCGCCCCTCGTCCATGCAGAAGCAATAGCGGTGCAGCACTTCGCGGATCGCGTCCTTGTCCTCGATCAGCGTCGTCATGGCGCCGTCCGTGCGGCGCGCGCCTGCAGCATCAGCCGCTTCATACGCGAGACCACGGCGGGCAACCCGTCGATGATCGCCTGGCCGACAAGGAAGTGGCCGATGTTGAGCTCCACCACCTCGGGCAGCGCGGCGACGGGACCGACGTTGTCAAATGTCAGGCCGTGACCGGCGTGACATTCCAGGCCAAGCGACGACGTCAGCGCGGCGGCTTCGCGCAGACGATCGAGTTCGCCCGGCCTGCCCTCGGCGTAGCTGCCGGTGTGCAACTCCACCACCGCGGCGCCGATCTCGGCGGCAGCATGCAGTTGCACAGGGACCGGATCGATGAACAGCGAAACCCTGATGCCCGCGGCGGTCAGCATCGCGACGACAGGACGCAGCGCGTCGATATTGCTGGCGACATCCAGACCGCCTTCGGTGGTGACCTCCTCGCGCTTTTCCGGCACCAGGCAGCTTGCGTGCGGACGCACCTGACAGGCGATCGCCGTCATCTCCGCGGTTGCCGCCATCTCCAGGTTCAGCGGCTTGCCGATCGCGGCGCGGATCCGACGCACGTCGTCGTCGCGGATGTGCCGACGGTCCTCGCGCAGATGGATGGTGATGCCATCGGCGCCGGCGGCAA
Organism: uncultured Alphaproteobacteria bacterium; assembly: GCA_963794185.1. Taxonomy (GTDB): domain Bacteria; phylum Pseudomonadota; class Alphaproteobacteria; order Acetobacterales; family Acetobacteraceae; genus JAMXLO01. The sequence continues at coordinate 127,172 of CAWCDM010000113.1, forward strand.
TCGCGGCCAACGCGGCATCCAGCGGATCCGGATGCACGCCGCCGCGAGCATTCCGCACGGTGGCAACATGGTCGACGTTCACGCCGAGACGAAGCGGTGTCATGCCGTGTTCCTTTGGGCGGTCGCGCGGCGTTGCGCGAGCGTCGCAGCGAGTTCGATGGCGGCGATCAGGCTGGACGGATCGGCAACGCCCTTGCCGGCGATATCGTACGCAGTGCCGTGGTCGGGCGAGGTGCGCACGATCGGCAGGCCAAGCGTGACGTTCACCCCATGGTCCATGTCGAGCGTCTTCAGCGGGATCAGCGCCTGGTCATGGTACATGCAGATCGCCACATCGTAGCGCGCGCGCGCATTCGCGGTGAACATCGTGTCGGGCGGCCATGGACCGGAGACGTCGATGCCGGCCGCACGCAATGTCGCCATGGCGGGGGCGATGATCGTGGTCTCTTCGTCGCCGAGTGCGCCCTGTTCGCCCGCATGCGGGTTCAGTCCCGCGACGGCGAGACGCGGCTGCTCGATGCCAAAGTCGCGTTGCAGTGCGGCGGCGGTCGTGCGTGCGGCAGCGACGATGGCATCGGTGCTCAGCATGGCGATCGAATTGCGCAGCGAGGCATGCACCGTGACCGGAACGACGCGCAGCGCGGGGCTTGCCAGCATCATGATCTGCCTGCCGTGCGCGCCGGTCAGCTCGGCGAGGAATTCGGTATGCCCGGGATAGGCGAAACCGGCGTCGTACAATGCGGCCTTGTTGATCGGGTTGGTCACCATGCCGCCCGCGGCGCCGCGCAACGCGAGTGAAGCTGCACGCTCAATCGAAGCGATCACCGCTTTGGCGTTGGCTGTGTCGGGATGGCCGGGCCGCGGCGCGTTCGCCAGCCTGACCGGCAGCACGGGGAGAGCAGTTGCGAAGACCGCGCTCGCCTCGTCCGGCAACGCAACGGTCGCGATCGGCACGTCGAGCGACAATGTGCGTGCCAGCGCGGCGAGCCGTTCCGGATCGTCGAGTGTGACGAAGCATGGGCCGCTGCGATGCAGTGCCAGCCAGGCACGCAGCGTGAGTTCGCCGCCGATGCCGGCAGGATCGCCCATGGTCAGGGCGAGCGGTCTCATGCACCCCCTCCCCGCCCTCCCCCGCTTCGCGGGAGAGGGAGACTTTTCCCCCTCCCCCGCGAAGCGGGGGAGGGCGGGGAGGGGGGTGCAACGGCACATGCCGCTAGATATGCAACGCGCGGCCCGCAACCGCCAGCGCCGCCTCCTTCACTGCCTCGTTCAAACTCGGATGCGCGTGACAGGTCCGCGCCACGTCCTCGGCCGAAGCGCCGAACTCCATCGCGGTGGTGAGTTCGGCAATCAAAGTGCCCGCATCCGGCCCGATGATGTGCGCGCCGAGTATGCGATCCGTCGTCTTGTCGGCGAGGATCTTCACAAATCCATCCGTATCGCCCATGGCGCGGGCGCGGGCATTGGCGGTGAACGGAAACTTGCCGCCATTGTAGGCCACACCGGCAGCCTTCAGTTCCTCCTCGGTCTGGCCGACCGCGGCGACCTCCGGCCAAGTGTAGACCACGCCCGGGATTGCGCCGTAGTTCACGTGCCCCGCCTGGCCGGCCAGACGTTCGGCGAGCGCGACACCTTCCTCCTCCGCCTTGTGCGCCAGCATCGGACCGGCGATGGCATCGCCGATCGCGTAGATGCCGGGGACGTTGGTCGCATAGTGTTCGTCGGTCTTCACCCGGCCCCGCTCGTCGCGTTCCACACCCGCATCGGCCAGCCCGACGCCGTCCGTATAAGGCCGACGTCCGATCGACAGCAGCACGACGTCGGCCTTCAGTTCCTCCGCGTCGCCGCCCTTCGCCGGCTCGATGGTCAACGTGACGCCGTCATTGCCCTTGCGCGCGCCGGTCACCTTCATGCCGAGCCGGAATTTGATGCCCTGGCGGGTCAAGATGCGCTCGAACGCCTTGGCGATCTCGCCGTCCATTGTTGGGACGATGCGATTGAGGAATTCGACCACCGTCACCTGCGCGCCGAGACGGCGCCAAACGCTGCCGAGCTCCAGGCCGATATAGCCGCCGCCGATCACCACCAGATGGCCTGGCACCTTGTCGAGTTCGAGCCCGCCGGTGGAGGTGACGATCTGCTTCTCGTCCACGTCCACGCCGGCCAGCGGAACGCTTTCGCTGCCGGTGGCGATGACGATGTGCTTCGTGTCGTAGGTGGTGCGGTCGACATCGACCTTGCCGGGGCCGGCGATGCGGCCGGTGCCCTTGAGCCAGGTCACCTTGTTCTTGCGGAACAGGAACTCGACGCCCTTCACGTTGGCGGAGACGACCTCGCCTTTGCGTGCCTGCATGCGTGCGAGATCGAGCTTTACGCCGTCGATCAGCACGCCGTGATCCTTCAACGCATGTGCGGTGTGATGGAACTCCTCGGATGACTGCAGCAGGGCCTTGGAGGGGATGCAGCCGATGTTCAGGCAGGTTCCGCCCAGCGTCGCGCGCTTCTCCACGCAGGCGACCTTCATGCCGAGCTGCGCGGCACGAATGGCGCAGACGTATCCGCCGGGACCGGAGCCGATGATGATGACATCGAAGGAGTCAGACATGATCGGGGCTTCCATCGTCGCGGTTATGCATATGGGTTTGTGACCTTGGTCCAGTCGAACTCCCATACGGATCGCTGATGAACCGCAGGATCGCCCCCCCTGTCGAAGCCCGTGCTTGGACGACCATCTGACTTGCGCACGACGAGAGACGTCAAGGGCGGTAAACCATTCTGTGCGCAATAGCGTTGCATTGGGTGCAGCATGTAGCCGACACCTCGGGCTATGCCACCCACTCTTCGCGCAATCTCCCCATAGGTCAGTTTGCGTCGGGACGTGGCCGCCTCAACAAGGATGCCCCATGTCGCAGCAAGTCTGGCTCCGTCGACAGTGGCCATTCTGCCTCTCCTGGTATCATCGTGTCGCTCCTTATGCCGATCATACTTCCAGCAGCAGCCGGCGCGGATCCTCCACGCCTTCCTTCACGCGCACCAGGAACGACACCGCCTCGCTGCCATCGACGATGCGGTGATCGTAGCTCAGCGCGAGATACATCATCGGTCTGATCTCAACCTTGCCGCCGATCGCCATCGGCCTGTCCTGGATCTTGTGCATTCCCAGAATCCCCGACTGCGGCGGGTTGAGGATCGGCGTCGACATCAGCGAGCCGTAGACGCCGCCATTGGTGATGCTGAACGTGCCGCCGGTCAGCTCGTCCAGCTTCAGTGCGCCGTCGCGCGCGCGGCGGCCGAGATCGGCGATGGTGCGCTCGATGTCGGCGAAGCTCATGGCATCGGCGTCGCGGATCACCGGCACCACCAGCCCGGCCGATCCGCCCACCGCAATGCCCATATGGACAAAATTCTTGTAGACGATGTCGTCGCCGTCGATCTCGCCGTTCACCGCGGGGAATTCCTTCAGCGCGGCAACGCACGCCTTGACGAAGAACGACATGAAGCCGAGCCGCGCGCCGTCGTGCTTCTTCTCGAACGCCTCGCGGTATTCGCGGCGCAGCGCCATCACCGCCGACATGTCCACCTCGTTGAAGGTGGTCAGCATCGCCGCGGTGTTCTGTGCCTCTTTCAGCCGCGCCGCGATCGTGCGCCGCAGCCGCGTCATGCGCACCCGTTCCTCGCGCGGCTCCTCCACGCGCGGCGGCCTCGCAGCAGGGACCGGCGCGGCCGGGGCAGGGCGATCGAGGAACGCCAGCACGTCGCCCTTGGTGATGCGGCCGTCCTTGCCGCTTCCCGACCCGATCTGCACGGGCGACGAGTTGCCGCTCCTCGATCAGCTTGGCCGCGGCCGGCATCACCTGCACTTGGGTCTGCATCGGGGCCTGCGGCTGCACCGGCGGGCTGGCGGGACGCGTGACGGGGCCCAGCGGTCGAGGCGGCGGATGCACGCCGGCCGGCGGGTTGGCGGCGGCGCGCGACTGCAGTGGCTGTGCCGCCTTGGCAGGGGCCGATGCGCCGGCCTCCAGCGTGGCCAGCAGCGCGCCAACGGCGCCTCACTGCCCTCGGCCGCGACGATCGAACTCAGCACACCTGCGGCCGGGGCGGTGACCTCCACCGTGACCTTGAGGTCTCCAGTTCCACCAGCGG
>CAWCDM010000114.1:0-12878 GCA_963794185.1 uncultured Alphaproteobacteria bacterium
TGGCTGAAACGCCACGTCACCGTCCTCCACCTGACACTGCTGGCCGACATTCGAGCGTGCCATTCTGGCGGGCCACCGCTCAGCCAAGGCCACCTGCCAACTGGAGCCAGGCGGCGAGCACGAGCAGCACCAGGAGTTGAACCAGCTCGGGGTGCACGCACCTCACGCCGCCACCTTCGCCGCGCAGCACGCTTCCAGTGCGGAGTTGACGCAGTAGGATGACGACATGCGGCACGCACACGCGTTCGGCCAAAACGTGGCTCGTCCCCGACTTCGGTCAGCGGCGGTCTCGCGGGCGCCCATGGCCCTACGCCCTCAGGCCACGAATTGCGCTTGTGCCGCGCTACGGACTCTCGGCCTTTCGGCAATCCAGGCCTGGAGGTCGTCCAGGAAATAGAACACCCGCCCGCGTTTCACGAACCGTGGGCCATTTCCGAGGGAACGCATGATGGCCAGGGTCTTTGGGCTTAGCCCGAGGAAACGTGCCGCATTCTCGGTGTCCAGCCGACCGTCCGGGTAAATCACTACCTTCACCCTCTCCATCTCGATCTGCATCACGTGGCTCCAGAAAGAACAGGACGGAAACAGTAGTATATAGACCTTCGCGTATTGCAATCGCCTACACGTATGCCATATGGTGCTGCGTAGTTCCTGGAACTTCTGACACGGGGATTTCGCAGATGAGGCGCGGTCGCGCTGAAGGGGCTGGGAAGAAGTCGGAGGTAGTCACCGTCCGTCTCGATCCGAAACTGAAGTATCTGGCTGAGCTTGCGGCGCGGAAGCACCGCCGCCCGCTGAGCAGCTACATCGAATGGGCGGTCGAACAGAGCCTGTCTCGGGTTTGGCTCGACGAGCCCTTTAACGGTGAGGGCACATCCGTGGCGGATGCAGAGCGGACGCAACACCTTTGGGATCTGGATGAACCTGATCGGGTGGTCCGGCTAGCGTTAAGCTACCCTGATCTGCTGACCCACGAAGAGCAATTGGTGTGGAAGTTGGTGCGCGAAAATGGCGTCGTATGGAAGGGGCGCTTTTCCGGTGTACCGGCGGAATGGACCTGGGAAATAAAGGAAGGGTCCATGATTTGGGACCGGCTTCGCGAACATTGGCCGGTTTTCAGGGCCGTCGCCAACGGAAGCCAATCCACGACGGCCCTCCCTAGGTGGCAAAGGATCGCTCGGGCTCCGGCGAAGACGGAGGCTGGGGTAGCCTCCCCCCGATCTCGACGATGAAATTCCGTTCTGACCCTTCGAGGGGTAAATGACCCGAACCTTCGGCAAAATCACTCGTACTCGGATACGCACCCTTCCGCCCGGTGAACGCCTGACTGAACAGGGAATTACATTCGAACGATTGGGCAATGGTGACGGCCTGTTCTCGGTCAACGTCATGGTGGACGGAAAGCGTATCCATCGAAATCTCGGCCGCGAATCAGACGGCGTCACCAGAACCACGGCGGAAGAATTCATTTCCAAAGTCCGACACGACGCGCGGGAAGGTCGATTGCACTTGCCGAAGCGCCGGAAGGTGCCGTTAACGCTTGCTGGGGCGGCGCCGCTTTACCTCGACCGCCTGCGCGAGGAAGGGGGAAAGGAAATTGACCGTAAGCGGCAGCGTCTTCAGCAGTGCCTCCTTCCATTCCTGGGAGAACTCGGGATCGACAAGATTACCAGCTTCGATATCGAACGTTACAAGAAGCATCGCCTCAGCCAGCACGTTCAGACCCGCAAGAAGGTGGTGTTGGGGCAAACAATGCCACTGAATAAACCGGCTACCGTCAACCGCGAGTTGGCGACGCTTTCACACCTGCTCAACAAGGCGGTCGAATGGGGCTGGATTGAGCGGCAGCCGGCGAAGATACGCAAACTGAAGGAAGACAACGGTCGCATCGTCTACCTGTCCCCCACCCAAGCAGCGGCTCTGTTGGAAGCTGCCAAGTCCGACCAAAATCGTCAGATTTACCCTTTCATACTGATTGGGCTGCGGACAGGGATGCGCAAGTCAGAAATCCTGAGCCATTCGTCGCGAACACGTCGACCTTGATGCGAGGTCAATTTATATCCCCGCAGCGAAAGCGGGAGCGCGTACGCAGCCGATCTCGGCTGACCTGGCTTCGTTCCTGTTTGACTACATTGACACTTTGCCGAAGGGCACACCCTGGCTGTTTCCGTCTGTCGGCGCGTTGCAGGGGCACACGGTGGATGTCCGCAAGGCGTTTGTGCGCGCGGTGACCGCCGCGGGCCTCGACCCACACAGGTCGTCCGCCACACGCTCCGTCACACCGCTATCACGCATCTGGTGCAGGCGGGGGTGGATCTTCCAACCGTCAAGCGCATCAGCGGCCATAAGACCATGGCGATGGTCGAGCGGTACGCCCATCAATCTGGTTCCCATATCGCGGAAGCGATGGATAAGCTCGATGACCGGTATCGACCAAAAAAGGGGTCAGGAGGCACTTCCTGATGACCTGCTTACACAGGAATTACACAGAGGCCGGTGCGGCTCAAACGACGACGAAATTCAAAACCTAGAATATGTTGATGTATCAGGGACTTAGAATGGTGCCCAGGGGCGGAATTGAACCACCGACACTGCGATTTTCAGTCGCATGCTCTACCAACTGAGCTACCTGGGCATCCGGGCTCGGCAGCCTGCCTCCGGATCGGCGGAAGAATGTCGCAGCCCATACAATATGCCATCGGACCGATCAAGCGGCGTCCGGTGGCGATGCAGGTGGCGGGTCTTCGTCCGGGTCGGCGGTCGGGCCGGGGATGCGATACTGGCCGGTGAGCCAACGACCGAGATCGACGTCGGCGCAGCGCTTGCAGCAGAATGGCCGTGTGGCCTCCGCCGCGGGTTTGCCGCAGACCGGACAGGTCAAGGAGCGCCTCGCCTCACTCATGTCCGTCCTCGATGACCCATTGTGCCGCACTCAGTGTGGGATCCGCACGCAGGATCAGGGGACGCCCTGCCCGCCGCGCAAGGTCCGGTAATGCCTCGGCATCCGTCTGCAGCGCAGCAACGACCGCAGGGGAGGCACGCAATGGCGGCAGCCGATGCGGTGCGGCGGCATGTTCGGCCGCGATCAGCGCGGAGCGCGGTCAGCCCGGCCGCGTGCGGACCCGCCAGCAGTTCGTGCAGCGGTGGGTGAACGCGTGGCCTGACGATCTCGGCCAGCCCAAGCGCGGTGAAGCCGAGCAGCCGCGGGCGCAGTGGGTCGTCGGCCAGCGCGGCCGCCAATGCCGGCCCAAGCGCGACACGGCGGCGGGCAGGAAGGCCGGCAAAGTCGACCAGGATCGCACCCGACAGGTTGCGCAGCCTGATCTGCTGCGCCAGCGCCGAAATCGCCGACCGGTTGACCGCCAGATGTGCGGCTGTCCTGGCACGGCCCGCGGCTATCGCTCCCCCGCCATCCACATCGATCGCCACCAGCGCCGGGGTCGGGTGAATGTGCACGCTCGACCCTCCCGGCAGATCGACTGCTGGACGCGCCAAAGCATCAATCTGATCCGCAACGGCATCATCCACAGTCTTGCTGCATAACGATGAACGCCCCGCCAACCGAGACCGGCACCGGGCCAGCAACGCGGCGTCGTCCATCAGGACCGTCGCGTCCGGATGGCGCTCCGCGAACTCGAGCAATGGACCATCGCCGCGCGCCAGTAGCCCGACCGACCCGCTGCTCGCCGCAGATCCCTCCCCCGGCGTCAGCCGTGCGGTCAGTCGCGGGCCCTTGCCACCCTGTGCGGAACGGGTCACCCGGACCACCAGCATATCGCCTTCGTTGCGCCCTGCCGCACCCTCGCTGTCCGGCAGGAAGCCCTCCGGCCCGTCGAGCGCCACGAACGCGCCGGCCATGGACTGTACCCGGGCCGTCACCCTGCCGCGATACACATCGCCAATGCCGTCCGGAGCCCCGGGCCGCCAGATCGCGTAGTCGAGCAGATGCGCGGCCTCGGACGACGGCAATGCGCACTTCGCCGGGGCTGGCGGAGGCGAGGATCAGCGTCGTCACGGCATCGGCCAGCCGAGGCCGCGCAGTAACTGTGCCGTCTCGAACAACGGCAGCCCGACCACGCTGGAATAGCTGCCCGACAGGAAGCGAATGAAAGCGGCGGCACGGCCCTGCACGGCATAGCCGCCGGCCTTTCCCCGCCACTCGCCGTTCGCCAGATAGGCCGCGATCTGCCGCTCGGTCAGGCGGGCGAAGCCCACGACGCTCTGCACGAGGCGCTCGCCGCGCCGCCCATCGGGGGCCAGCAGGACGACGGCGGTCATCACACGGTGGCGCCGGCCGGACAGCAGCACCAGGCAGCGCCGCGCCTGTTCCTCGGTCTCGGCCTTCGGCAGGATCCGCCGCCCGGCGGCAACCACGGTGTCGGCGGCCAGGACATAGCTCGTCGGCTCAGCCACGGCCTCCGCCTTTGCACGCGCCAAACGCTGGGCGTGGGAACGGGGCGATTCGTCGCGAAGCGGCGTCTCATCGATGTCCGAGCCAATGACACGGTCCGGCACAATGCCGATCTGCGCCAGAAGCGCCAGACGTCGCGGGCTGGCCGAGGCCAGGACCAGCGTGGGCGCGGTCACTTGAAGCGGAAGGTGATCCGGCCCTTGCTCAAATCGTAGGGTGTCATCTCAACGTTCACCCGATCGCCGGCGAGCACGCGGATGCGGTTCTTGCGCATCTTGCCGGAGGTGTGCGCGAGGATGCTGTGCTCGTTGTCGAGCTTGACGCGGAACATGGCGTTGGGCAGCAGCTCCATCACCGTGCCGCTGAATTCGATCATGTCTTCTTTCGGCATCAGGCCTCGTTCAAGGGTTTGATTTTCAAGCCGTTTGATATTGCGGCGGAACATGAGCGCGGGTCCGCCGAAGGTCAAGCCGGCCAGCCTCCGTCCGCGCCTACTGCCGCAGGCGCAATGCGATACTGCGGGCGTGCGCCTGGAGCCCTTCCGCCTCGGCAAGGACAATCGCGGCGGGTCCCACGTTCGCCAGTCCGGCGGCGTCGACGGCGACCCATGTGGTTCGCTTGAGGAAGTCATGGACGGAAAGGCCCGATGCAAATCGGGCGGTTCGCCCGGTGGGCAGCACGTGGTTCGGACCGGCGATGTAGTCGCCCACCGCTTCGGGGCAGTAAGCGCCGAGGAAGACCGCGCCGGCATGGCGGATGCGGCCGAACATCGACTTCCGGGTCGGGCAGCATGAGCTGCAGGTGCTCGGGGGCGAGCCGGTTCACCAGCGTGGTGGCCTCGTCCCAGTCGTGGACCAGGATGATGGCGCCATGCGCCTGCCAGCTCGCCCCTGCGATCGCGGCGCGCGGCAACGTGGGCAGCTCGGCTGCCACCGCCTCGGCGACCGCATCGGCGAAAGCAGGGTCGTCGGCGATCAGGATGGCCTGCGCCGCCTCGTCATGCTCGGCCTGTGCCAGCAGGTCCAGCGCGACGCGGCGCGGGTCGTTGGCGGCGTCCGCAAGGATGACGACTTCGGAAGGGCCGGCGATGGCGTCGATCCCGACTCGCCCGAACACCTGACGCTTCGCCTCGGCGACATAGGCGTTGCCCGGCCCGACGATGCGGTCCACCGGCGCGATGGTTGCGGTGCCATAGGCCAGCGCGGCGATCGCCTGGGCGCCGCCGACGCGATAGATCTCGGACACGCCGGCACGCCGCGCCGCGGCCAGAACCAGCGGGTTGAGTGTGCCATCGGGGCTCGGAACGCACATGGCCACGCGCGGAACGCCGGCAACCCGGGCAGGCATGGCGTTCATCAACACCGAGGACGGATAGGCCGCCGTGCCGCCCGGCACGTAGAGACCTACGGCGTCCAGCGGGCTCCAGCGCATGCCAAGCGTCAGCCCCAGCTTCATCGACCATGCGAAGGTCATCGGGCAATTGCTTGCGATGGAACGATTCTATGCGAGTTGCGGCGATGTCGAGGGCGGCCATCAGGATCGGGCGCAATTCCAGCCACGGCCGCGTCGATCTCTGCCTTCGTGATGCGGAGCCGATCCTGCGTCAGCGTCAGCCGGTCGAAGCGTGCGGTGTAGTCGAGCAGCGCCGCATCGCCGCGGGCGCGCACATCGGCGATGATGCCGGACACCGCCTGATCGACGCGGGCGGTGGTTTCGCGCGCCTCGCCGAGCAGGGCGGTGAAATCGGCCTCGAAGCCCGGATCGGCGGTGCTGAGCCGCCTCATGCCGTGGTCGAGCGCGGCGCGGAAGCGGTCGATCCAGGCGCCGATCGCCTCGGGCTGAGGTTTTCAGCGCGGTGCGGTTGACGATGAGCCGGGAGGTGATCGGAGCGATGACCTCGGTCTCGACCAGGCCGTTGGCGCGCAGCGTGGAGCCGGTCTGCACCAGATCGACGATGAGCCGGCACAGCCCGAGGCCGGGGGCTAGTTCCATGGCGCCGTTCAAATGCACCACGTCGGCATGCACGCCCCGCGAGGCAAAGTGGCGCCGGGCAATATTGGGATACTTCGTTGCCACGCGGATGCGCGACCAGCGGGAGGGATCGTCGGTTCCCGCGGTCTCGGCCGGTTCGGCGACCGAGACGCGGCAGACCCCGATGCCGAGGTCGAGCGGGGCGTAGATTTCCGGGTAGTCGAACTCCAGCAGCACGTCGGCGCCGCAGATACCGAGCTGGGCTGCGCCGAACGCCACGAAGGTGGCGACGTCGAAGGGCCGCACGCGCACCACGTCGAGCGCCGGATCGTCGGTCGGGAAGCGTAGCCGGCGGCTTTCCCCGTCGGCGTAGTCGGGAGCCGCAACGACCCCCGCGCGGGCGAGGAGAGCGCCGCACTCGGCGAGGATGCGTCCCTTGGGCAACGCCAGAATCAGGGGTGAGGTGATTTCCGGTTCGAGGGCGGTCGCGGGATAGGAGGCGGTCATGCTCCGCGGCGTCTACACCACAGGGTGGCGGACTGGAAGTGCCGCGGGCCTCGGGCTGGACAGGCACCGTTCGCCTCCCTCGGCGGGCTCACCCGCCTGCCGCTGCGCGCGACATCACCGGTGTTCGCGCCCCGAGGCGGCGAGGTTCAGGGCTCCGCCGGCTCGAAACCATTCCAGTTGAGTTGCGCTGAAGGAATGGGACAGCGAAAGTGTTTGCACCGGCCCACCCACGTGTTTGATGCGGCATTCCACCGGGCGACCAGGAGCCAGGTCAGCGAGGCCAACCAGGCTGATGCGGTCATTCTCGTGGATGCGCTCGTAGTCGGCGGGGCTCTGAAAGGTCAAAGCCAGCAGCCCCTGTTTCTTCAGATTTAACTCATGGATGCCGTGCGAAGCTGCGGGCAATGACGGCGACGCCTCCGAGCAGTCGCGGCGATAGTGCCGCATGCTCGCGGCTGCTGCCTTCCCCGTAGTTGGCATCGCCGACAACCACCCATTTGACGCCGCCTGCCTTGTAGGCCCGTGCGATCCTGGCGATGGGCTGGTTACGCTCGCCGCTCAGCAGGTTCGTCCCTTTGTCTGCTGCATCGGAGAATGCATTCGTCGGAGGAGCTGCATCCTGCGTGCCCACTCTTCCTTCTCGATCTCGACCAGCGCCTACAGTTCCCGCAGATGGTGCGCATTGCACAGCGCGTGCAGCACGCCGGTCATCGTGTGGTCCGGCTCCAGTGATCATGCACGACAATACCGGTGACCTTTGGCAACAGGCTGACGCGCTGCGCCGAGACGCGATAGAAAGTGAGCCAGACAGTCGAGGCGATATGCAGCCACTGCGTCTAGCCGCCAATGCGAAAGCCGGTCACATATGCTAGACCGGTGCGGCTGCACGTGGTCGCGCACGGCACGGCAAAATCCATGAAGCGGTGTGCGCAATCCTGGCTGATCCGGGCGATGGTGGCGGTGACCAGCCTGACGCCGAACAGGTCAGCCACAGTGCGGAGAGACGCTCCCGGCAGCAACTGACAGTGCAGCAGATACAGCACGAACGCACCGATCCGCTTGCCGTAGCGGAGCAGTGAGCCGTCGGGGAATGCCGCCGCGTCTGGGTGCGCAGATGATGCAGCGGCAGTCATGTGCGCGGTGCCGGTGACGAGAGAGGCGTCGCCGGGGAGACGAAACAGCGGGCGACATGGCCTGTCGCCAGGCTGCGGAAGCGCCACCGCACGCCGTGCACGCCGGAAAGGTCGACGGTGGCAACAGGACAGCGCGGCGAAGCGTCGTGCCGGATGGCCTGCTGACCGCCGGTCTCGCCTGACAGTTCGCAGACTGCTGACGCGCGGCGGCCTCAGCGCGTCGCTGGACGGTGGCTGCCACTGTTGCTGCTGTCAGCGCGAGCGGCGCTCCAAGTCCGCCAGCGCGCTCTCAGCGCGGCATCTCCGCGCGAAGCAATGCATCTCGGCCTGCAATGCCTCTACGGATCGCAACGCTGCCGATCTCAAACGTGCCGTCATCTCGGGAGCCTCTGTCGTTGGGCGCTTCCATCGGCACGTTCAATGCGCCCATGAACATATTGTCGCTGAACCGATCAAGGTGGCCCCTGTAGCGCAGCCAGGGACCAGCCGGCGAGATATGGTCGGTCGTCGTCTTGCCCTTGGCTTTCAGCAAAACGGGCATGTCGAGAAAATCCTGACCGTCCCAGGCAGGCCACGGCTCCAGGCGCTGGAGGCGTTCGCTGTTCGGATCGATCGTCAGCGCAATGCCGCGGCCATCTTCCGGTGGCGCGACATAGGCGACGCGTCCGCGCGCGAAGCGATCAGCAGGCACGTCCGGAGCTGGCTGCGGCGGCGCCAATTTGAACGATGTCCCGTCGGCGCCGATCAGTGAATCGGTCAGTGGATTGAACGACAGGCGACCAGCCGCCGCGAACGCCGTTACCAGTTCCGGGCTGGCGATGAAATTCATCGTCGTAGGCCGACCGTCATTGCGCCGCGGGAAGTTCCGATTATACGACGTGACGATGGTGTTTGGCGCATTTGCCGCCTCGTCCGTCCGGCGCCATTGGCCGATGCACGGACCACAGGCATTCGCCAGCACAGTCGCGCCGATATCCTGCAGGGCCTGCATCTGCCCATCACGTTCGACGGTCGCGCGGATCTGCTCCGACCCCGGTGTGACAAGCAGCGGCACCGCTGACGCAAGGCCGCGCCGCTTGATCTGCGCGGCAATATCCGCGGCGCGGCTCATGTCCTCATAGGACGAATTGGTGCAACTGCCGATCAGCGTGTTGGCGATCGTGTCCACGAAACCGTTGGTCGGATCAGCCACCTCAGCCGCCAGCCGCGAAACCGGCCGCGCCCGATCCGGGGTGTGTGGCCCGACAACATGCGGTTCCAGTCGCGACAGATCGAGCTCGATGACACGATCGTAATAGCGCCCGGGATGTTCCTCCACCTCTGCATCCGGGGCCAACAGCGCCTGGTACCGTTCGACCAACGGCACCAGATCCGCACGGTTCGTCGTGCTGAGATACCGCGCCATCCGTGCGTCAGCCGGGAACATCGAGGTCGTCGCCCCGAGCTCGGCGCCCATGTTGGTGATTGTCGCCTTACCCGTGGCACTGATGGTGCGTGCACCGGGACCGATATACTCGACAATTGCGTTGGTGCCGCCGGCGACGGTCAACTGGCCGGCGACGTACAGGATAACGTCCTTCGGCGCGGTCCAGCCTCCCAACGCGCCCGTCAAATACACCGCGATGTGTCTTGGGTACAGCAGCTCCCATGGCAGGCCGGAAATCACCTCAACGGCGTCCGCGCCGCCCACACCGACCGCGCAGGCGCCCAGGCCGCCGGCATTCGGCGTGTGGGAGTCGGTGCCGATGATCAACGCACCGGGAAACGCGTAATTCTCCAGGACCACCTGATGGATGATGCCGGCGCCGGGCTCCCAGAAGCCACAGCCATATTTCGCCGCGGCGGTGCGCAGGAAATCGTAGACCTCGTCGCTTTCGTCCAGCGAAGCCCGCAGATCGCTGGCGGCGCCGGTCCGCGCCTGGATGAGATGATCGCAATGGATCGTCGTGGGCACCGCGACGCGATCGCGCTGCGTCTGCATGAACTGCAGCAGTCCGCTCTGCCCAAGCACGTCCTGAAATACGACACGGTCCGGCCGGAGCCGAAGGAAGCTGCGCCCCGGCTCCAGATCGCCTGTGTCCGGATCATCGAGATGACCCAGCAGGATTTTGTCGGCGAGCGTGAGCGGCCTGCCCAAGCAGCGCCGCACGATCGCCAGGTTCCGTTCCATCCGCGCATAGAGTGCGGCAGCCATCTCCGGCGTCGGCTGGATTCCGGTCATCGCCCACGATCCTTTGCAGCCAGATACACGAGCAGATTAAGGCCGGGCTGACAGATGATCGATAATATGCGAGACGCAATATCCATATCGAATGGATATGGCAGATGGAACTTCGCCACCTCCGGTACTTCATCGCCGTCGCCGAGGAAGGCCACATCACGCGCGCCGCCGAGCGTCTCGGGATGCAGCAGCCGCCGCTGAGCCAGCAGATCCGTGCGCTGGAGCGAGAGCTCGACGTGCAACTGCTGCGCCGCAAGCCGCGCGGCGTCGAACTTACGGCTTCCGGCCTGGCGCTGCTGGAAGATGCCCGCGCCATCCTCGCCCGCATAGACCATGCCTTCGCCACCACGCGTCGCACCGCGCGGGGCGAACTGGGCCGCATCGCCGTCGGGTTCACCAGCTCTGCACCGTTTCATCCCTTCGTGCCGCGGGTCATCCGCGCGTTCCGGGAGGCTTTGCCGCAGATCTCCCTGACACTGGACGAAAGCGGAACCACCGAGCTGATCGAGGATTTGCGGAACGAACGCGTCGATGCAGCGTTCATCCGCACCCCGGTTGCCGATCCGATGGGCCTGATGGTGAATCCACTGCTGGAGGAGGCGATGCTGGTGGCGTTGCCCAGCACTCACAACCTTGCACAGGGAAGGTCCGCGCGTGGGCAGGTTTTGCCGCTGAGTGCTCTCGCCGCGGAGACCTTCATCGTCTACCGGCGCCGCAGCGGGCCGGGTCTGTACGATGCGATCTTCGCGGCCTGCCACGCCGCCGGCTTCAGTCCGCTCGTCGGCCAGGAAGCCCCACGTATCGTCTCGACCCTCAATCTTGTCGCAGCGGGTCTCGGCATAGCGGTCGTGCCGGCTTCGCTGGAACGGATGCAGATGGACGGGGTGGTCTATCGACCCCTCGCGGGCCGCCACCTACCGCGCGCGCCGCTGCTGCTTGCGACGCGGCGCGGAGATGCCGGAGCCGTGGTCCGCCGGTTCCTGGAGGTGGTCAAGCGGATGGCAAGGACCTTTCCGAGGACCTCTTCGGGGCCATGATTTGCCGCTGTTCGCAAGGTTTCTCACGGAGAAAACGGAGGAAGCCGGAGGGCCACCGAGCAGACATACGGCGCTTCGCGCGAAGCGCATCGACTACCCTGCTCAGTGGCCCTCCGTCCTCCTCATTATTCTCCGTGTGAAACCTTCAGCACGCACGTCAACAGGTTGCCCGGGTGACCGGCAATCTCTACCGTCCTCAGGCGCCATAGGAGGAGATGCACGATGGCAAACATCCCAGATCGTCCGGAATACCAAAGCGAGCTGTTCAAGCAGGGTCTGGAGGTCCGCCGCGACGTGCTTGGCGGCGACTATGTCGATGCATCGCTGGCGCGCGCGGACGATTTCAATGCGGCGTTCCAGCAGATGACCACCGAGGTCGCTTGGGGCATGATGCTGGACGCGTCCCGGCCTGCCGCGCAAGACGCGCAGCATGATCAACCTGACGATGCTGTCGGCACTCAACCGCGGCGCGGAGTTCCGCCTGCACCTGCGCGCCGCGCTGACCAACGGCGTGACGCGCGACGAGATCAAGGAGATCCTGCTGCAGATCGGCGCCTATTGCGGCATTCCCGCCTGCCTGGAGGCGTTCAAGCATCGCCACCGAAGTGTTCAAGGAAGTCGACGGCGCGAAAGGGTAGCGACTGATGGCCGAGCGACCAAACGTCGGCTTCGTCGGCGTCGGCAACATGGGCTGGCCGATGGCGGCCTGCCTGGTGACGCGCCGGCTTCACCGTGCACGTGAACGATTCACGCCGCGAGGTCGCGAACAATTTCGTCCAGCAGGTCGGCGGCGACGCGCCCGACACGCTGCGCCAACTGGCCGCCGCGTCGGATGTGGTGGTCACCATGCTGCCGACCAGCGCGATCGTCGAGCATGTGCTGGCAAGCGGCGACGACAACGTGTTGGCCGGAATGAAGCCGGGCACCGTGGTGATCGAAATGAGCTCCGGCGTGCCGTCGGTGACGCAGGTGCTGGCCGAGCGGGTCACGGAGCTGGGCGGCCACATGATCGATGCGCCGGTATCGGGCGGCGTGCCGCGGGCGAAGACCGGCGAGCTGGCCATCATGGTCGGCGGCGATGCGGCCATCATCGAGCAGGCGATGCCGGTGCTGTCGGCGATGGGCACATCGGTGCTGCGCACCGGCGCGGTCGGATCGGGTCAGGCGATGAAGGCGCTGAACAACCTGGTCTCCGCCGGCGGCTTCCTGATCGGCATCGAGGCGCTGCTGATCGGCCAGCGCTTCGGCCTCGATCCGGCCGTGATGACGGACGTGCTGAACGCGGCGACCGGAATGAACAACTCGACGCAGAAGAAGTTCAAGCAGTTCGTGCTGTCGCGGAAGTTCGACGCCGGCTTCACCATGGGGCTGCTGGCGAAGGACCTGTCGATCGCGCTGCAGGTCGGACGGGAGACCGACACGCCCGCGCCGCTTGTCTGCGCTGGTGCAAGGAGATGGTCGTTTCGGCGCAGGCAATGTTCGGCTCCGATGCCGATCATACCGAGATGGCGAAGCTGTGCGAACGGCTGGCCGGGACCGTGCTTGGGGCGGCAAAGTAAAGGTTCACCACAAAGACACGAAGAAACGAAGAGGAAATA
>CAWCDM010000115.1:0-85246 GCA_963794185.1 uncultured Alphaproteobacteria bacterium
TGGCGAGCTGGTGGGCGGCGTGTTTTATCAGAACTATCTGGGCGGCGCCGGTCTGATGTCGGGGTCGGTGTTCGGCCGCATCGCCGGCGCGACCGCGGGGCGCTACGGGAAGGGGTGACCGGTCGCCCGAGGAGGCACCCTCTCCCGCCACGCTGAAGCGTGACGACCTCTCCCGCAGCGCGGGAGAGGTGTACCGTTGCTGTGGCTGATACGCGTGCTGTGGTTGTTGCGCGCCATCGCGTCTCGTACACCTCGCCCGCATCGCGGGAGAGGTCGGCGCGCGTGCGCGCCGGGAGAGGGTCTTGCCGCCCGCTATCCCTGCGGCCTGACCCCCATGATCCGTTCAAACCGATCGCAATACGCAGGCCAGACCTCCGCGTTGATCAACCGCGGCGGCCGCTTGCCGTCCAGGATGTCAATCAGCTGCTCCGCCGCAAACCGCGCCATGTTGTCGCGTGATTCGTGCGTCGCGCCCGCGGTGTGCGGACTGACCAGCACGTTGTCGAACGCCATCAGCCTGTGGTCGTGCGGCGGCGGTTCGTCCTCCCACACATCCAGCCCCGCACCCGCGATCTTCTTCGCCTCCAACGCCTCGGCCAGCGCGTCCTCGTCATGGATGCCGCCGCGCGCCGTCGTGACGAAATAGGCGTGCGGCTGCATCAGACCGAATTCACGCGCGCCCATCAGGTTGCGCGTCTCCTTCGTGTATGGGCTGTTGACCGAGACATAATCGGCCTGCCGCAGCAACTCGTCCAGCACCTCCACCTTCTCCGCCCCCTTCGCGGCGATCTGCGCGGCGCTCAGATACGGGTCGTAGGCCAGCACGCGCATGCGGAACAGGCCCTTGCACAGCTCCGCCAACCGCCCGCCGACATTGCCGATGCCAATGATGCCGATCGTCTTGTCCAGCACCTCCGTGCCGATGAACGCGTTGCGTGGAATATCGGGCGCACGGCGCATGCGCCGATCGACCTCGATGATCCGCTTCGACAGCGTCAGCAGCATCGCCAGCGCGTGCTCCGCCACCGCCTCCTTGTTGCCGCCCGACTGGTTCACCACGATGATCCCCTGTCGCGTGCAGGCATCGACATCGATCGTGTCGTAGCCGGCGCCGTTCGACGACACCGCCACCAAATTCGGCGTGCGTGCCAGCAGCGCATCGGTCACCTGCAGATGCTTGCCGATCACCTGGCGCGACGCGCCGATCTGGTAGGCGTGCGCCTGCGACAGGATCGGTTCGGCTTCCGCATCCGGCGTCTCGTTCTCCAGCTTGTCGAGCTGGATATCGGGGCGGCGCGCCAGGATTTCGCCGAACACCGGTCCCGACAGATACTTCACATAAAACACGCGCTTTGCGTTGGGAGCCATGGCACGAGCCTCTCTCTTGGACTGGCCGTGACCCTAGCCGCCAGTTGCGCATCGCGGCAACCGGCCGCATCGTTGCATGCATGTATCGAGCCATTGTCCGATACGGCCGGCCCTCCCGATGTCTATGTCCGCGGCGCGCCGCCCCCGCCTCCCACGCAAAGGCTCGAAGGCCAGAGGCATGTCGCGGTCGCTGTCATCGGCGCCGGCTTCACCGGGCTTTCCACCGCGCTGCATTTGGCGGAAGCCGGCTATCGACGTTGCCGTGCTGGAGGCGAAGGATATCGGCTGGGGCGCATCGGGACGCGCCTTCGGCCAGGTGGTGCCATATCTGAAGCCAGGGCACGAGGCGATTCTGCGCCACTACGGGCCGGAGCGCGGCCCGCGTATTGTCGAATGCGGTCGCTGCCGGACCGGATCTGGTGTTCGAGCTGATCGGCCGGCACGGGATCGAGTGCTGGCCGATGCGCTCGGGCCTGATATTCGCCGCCCATTCGCCGAGCGGCCGGCATGATCTGGAGCGGCGCACGCAGTATTGGCAGCAACGCGGCGCTCCGGTGGAAATGCTGGAAGGTGCGCGCTGCGTCGAGGCGATCGGTTCGCGTCTGTATGCGGCGGCATCGCTGGACCGGCGCGGCGGCAACATCAATCCGTTCGCCTATGCGCGCGGGCTGGCGCGCGCCGCGGTCGCGGCCGGCGCGGCAATCTACACGGATGCTCGCGTGCGAGGCCTTGCGCGGCGCGACGGGCGGTGGGCGATCGATGTCGGTGATGCCGGCATGACTGCGGACAACGTTGTCATCGCCACCAACGCGTATACTGGCGATCTGTGGTCTGGATTGCGCGAGAGCACCATCCCGATGCGCGGCCACGGTTTCGTCAGCGAACCGCTGTCGGACAATGTCCGCCACACGATCCTGCCGGAGCGGCAGTCGCTGACCGATACGCGGCAGCTTTATTCCGGCGTACGCATGCTGCCTGACGGACGGCTGCACGCGAGCGCACATGGCCCGAGCTTCGGCGCCGAACCAAAGCCGGACTGGCGTCGTGTCGATGCGCGGATCCGGCGTCTGTACCCGCAGCTCGGCGCAGTCACGGTGGCAACAAGGCTGGAGCGGCTGGGTCGCGATGACGACCGACCATTTGCCGCGTCTGCATGAACTGGCGCCTGGATTGTTTGCCGGTCTCGGCTACAACGGACGCGGCATCGCCGCGGCCACCATTATGGGCCGCGATCTGGCAACCCTGGCGCGTGGCGCACGAGACAACGCGACCGTGTTTCCACTGACCCCGCTGCGTCCGCTCGCTTGGCATCGGATCGCGCCGGCATTGATCCGTGGGCTGGTGCAGGCGTATCGCATGAGCGACGCGATCGATGATTTCCGACTCCGCACGACCGCCTGAAGGAGGGCCGGGAATGACCATGATGCTGCAGGATGCCGAGGCCGATGACTTCCCGGTATTGGATCTTGCCGATTTCTTCCGTGGCGTGCCTGCCGCACGGCAACGTCTGGCGCACGATCTTGCCTATGCGCTGGAGAATGTCGGTTTCCTGGTGATGGTGAACCACGGCGTGCCGGTCCGGATGATCGACGGTATCTTCGCCGAAGCGGCGCGGCTGCACGCGATGTCATTGGAACGTAGGATGGCGCTGGCGATGGGGACCGGTTCAGTCGGCTACCTGCCGGCAGCACGCTTCGCCATCAAGACCTCCGACATCAACAGCAACAAGAAACCCGACCTCAACGAGGCGTTCTTCATCGACCGCGAACGCTCGCCGAACGATCCTGAGGTGCGCGCCGGCAAGCCGTTCCGTGAGATCAACAAATGGCCGGCCGATCTGCCCGGTTTCCGCGAGACTGCGATGGCGTACTACACGCGGCTCGAGGAATTTGCCAAGAGCCTGCTGCCGGTGTTCGCCATCGCGCTCGACCTGCCGCCCGACTGGTTCGATGCGCCGTTTACCGACGCACAGTGCACGCTACGCCTGTCGCACTATCCCCCGACGGAATATCAGGACAACCAGTTCGGCATTTCGCCGCATTCCGACAGCTCGTTCCTGACCATCCTCCCGCAGTCCAACCTGGAGGGGTTGTACATCCGTCCGGCCGGGCGCGGCTGGATGAAGGCGCCGAAGATACCGGGCTCGTTCATCATCAACTCGGGCGACATGTGCCGGCGCTGGAGCAACGACCGGTTCCTCTCCACCGAGCACCTCGCGATCAATCCCGCACCGGATCGCGACCGCTACGCCGTGCCGTTCTTCT
Organism: uncultured Alphaproteobacteria bacterium; assembly: GCA_963794185.1. GTDB lineage: Bacteria > Pseudomonadota > Alphaproteobacteria > Acetobacterales > Acetobacteraceae > JAMXLO01. The sequence goes on from CAWCDM010000115.1 coordinate 3,633, forward strand.
TTGCGCCCAACACCGACTTTCCGATCCGGTGCCTGCCCACCTGCTGCGGCGCGGACAATCCGCCGCGCTATCCGGAGGTGACCTACGAGCAGTATCGGCTCTGGTTCCTGCGCAACAACTACCACGCCGCTGCCGATGTCGAGGCGACGATGGCCAAGCCGTAGGACTGGCACGGGGCCGCCACTGGCAAGTCGCAAAGCCTGCCGGTAGATTGCCCGCAATAGTTCGTTGCGAGGAAAGCGTTCATGCCCAAGGCCAAACTGTCGCGTCGCGCCGTGCTGTCCGGCCTTGCCGCCAGTCCGACCGCCATGGAATTCCTGCGCAGCGCCATCGCGGAAGCCCAGACCAGCCTGTCGCAGTCCGGTTTGGTGGGTGAAATCCAGGGCCCGACCATGATCACCGATCCGGCGAAGTGGCCGAAGAAGTTCGCCGAGGCGCCGATGCTCGCGGAACTGGTGATGACTGGAAAACTGCCGCCGGTCGATCAGCGGGTTCCGGCCGAACCGCTGGTGTGGCAGCCGCTGAACGAGATCGGCAAATACGGCGGCACCTGGCGGCGCGCGTTCACCGGACCAGCGGATGGCGAGAACGGCAACCGCATCCAGTCGTCTGACAAGCCGCTGCACTGGAGCGCGGACGGCAGCAAGATCGTGCCCTGCGTCGCCAAGGGCTACGAACTCAGCGACGACGGCAAGGCCTACACGCTGTTCCTGCGCAAGGGCATGAAATGGTCCGACGGTGCGCCCTTCACCGCCGACGATTTCATGTTCTGGTTCGAGGACATCTACAACAACCCGGAGATCGTCCCGACGCCGACGCCGGAAATGCGCCCGCGGAACAAACCCGGCCGCATGGTCAAGGTGGATGAAACCACGGTGCGCTGGGAATTCGACGTGCCGTATTACCTGTTCGAGGAAATCATGGCCGGCGATACCGCGATGGGGGGCGGACAGGCCGTGCGCCAGGCCGCCAAGGTCAGCTTCGGCGCCTATGCGCCCGGCCATTACCTCAAGCAGTTCCTGCCGAAATATTCGTCCGTCGAGGCGGCGAACGCGCGCGCGAAGCAGGAGGGCTTCGAGAACTGGGTGCAGATGCTGCACTTCAAGAAGGACTGGGAACTCAACCCCGACCTGCCGGTTCTCGGGCCGTGGCGCAGCGTGCGGCCGATCAACAACCCGATCTGGCTGCTGGAGCGGAATCCGTACTACTACGCGGTCGATGCGGCCGGCAACCAGTTGCCCTACTTCGACAAGGTGCAGTTCACGCTTGCCGATAATCTCGAAGTCATCAACCTGCGAGCGATGGCCGGCGAATACGACGAGCAGGAGCGCCACATCGACCTGGGCAAGCTGCCGGTGCTGCTCGATAACCAGGACAAGGGCAACTACAAGGTCCATCTGGATCTCGGATTTGCCGGCTCCGACTTCATGTTCCACGTCAACCAGAGTTTCACGGCCGATCCCGAAATCTGCAAATGGCTCACCAACGCCGATTTCCGCCGCGCGCTGTCGCTTGGCATCGACCGCGACCAGTTGAACGAGACGTTCTGGCTCGGTGTCGGCACGCCCGGTTCGCCCGCGCCCGGCGAGAGCATGCCGCAAAGTCCCGGGCCGGACTGGCGCAAGAAGTGGTCCACCCATGATCCGGTGCTCGCCAACAAGATGCTGGACGGCATCGGCCTGGCCAAGAAGGACGCGGACGGCTACCGGGTCCGCACCGACAACGGCGAGAGACTGCGCATCCAGGTCATCGCGATCGAGCCTTCCTGCCGTATCCCAGGCTGGCCGAAATGGTCGCCGACCAGTGGAGCAAGATCGGCATCCAGGCCGATGTGCGAGAGATGGAGCGCGGGCTCGGCTTCGCCAAGGAGTCCAATAACGAACATCAAATGTTCGTCTGGAACAATGGCGGGACCGAGCTGCTGTACCTGTTTCCCACGTGGGCAGTGCCGGTCGTTCCCAACGCCGCGTTTGCGCCCACCTATGCCGCCTGGTACGCGTCCGGCGGCCAGCAGGGCACCAAGCCGGACGATCCGAACATCCTGAAGATATTCGATCTCTATACCGAGGCCGCCGGCCTGAAGGCCGACGGCCGCAGCCAAAATGCCCAGGAGATCTGGAAGATCCTGGTCGATCAGCAATACGGCATCGGCACGGTCGGCCAGTCCCCGGCCGGGCTCGGCGTGCGCCTGGTGTCGAACCGGCTGGGCAACATCGCCGCGCGGGTGTGCAACGCGCAGCACTGCCGCACGCCGGGAAATTCCCATCCCGAGACTTGGTACTTCAAGGCATGATCGCCGTGTGGGGCAATGTAACTACTCCCCCTCCCCTTGCGGGAGGGGGTTGGGGGGAGGGGGCGTTGCGAGTTCCGCCGCGTCCCCTCCCCCCAATTCCGCGGCGTCCCCTCCCCCCCACCCCCTCCCGCAAGGGGAGGGGGAGTTCCTTGTTCACATGCTGACCTACCTCGTCCGCCGCCTGCTGCTGGCGTCGATCACCATCTTCGCGATCACGCTGGTGACATTTGCGATCCTTCACCTGCCGCCGGTGGATTTCGTCACCGCCTACGCCGCGCAGGCGGCCGCCTCGGGCACGGCGATCTCGGCCGCCGAGGCGGATGCCATGCGCCTGGCCTACGGCCTGAACCAGCCGCTGTGGGTGCAATACTGGAAGTGGCTTGCGATGATCGCGACCGGCGATTTCGGCCGCTCGTTTGAATACGGGCGGCCGGTGACCGAAGTGATCGGCGACCGGCTGTGGCTCACGGTCCTGCTGTCGCTGGGCGCAATCGTCGTCACCTGGGGCCTCGCCTTGCCGATCGGCATCTACTCCGCGGTGCGGCAATACTCGATCGGCGACTACATTTTCACCTTCCTGGGCTTTGTCGGACTGGCCATCCCCAACTTCCTGCTGGCGCTGATCGTGATGTATTTCGGTCTGCGCCTGTTCGGGATGAATGTCGGCGGCCTGTTCTCCGCCGAACAGCAGCTTGCGCCCTGGAGCTGGGCGAAGGTCGTCGACCTGCTGCAGCATCTGCCGGTGCCGGTCCTGATCCTCTCGCTGGCCGGAACCGCGCAGCTCGTGCGGATCATGCGCGCCAACCTGCTGGATGAGCTGCGCCGGCCCTACGTAGTCACGGCACGCGCCCGCGGCCTGTCGGAACGGCGCGTGATCATGAAATACCCGGTGCGTGCCGCGCTCAATCCCTTCGCCAGCACGATCGGCTATCTGCTGCCGTTCATGTTCTCCGGCTCGGTGATCATCTCGGTCGTGCTCAGCCTGCCGACGGTCGGGCCGCTGCTGCTGCGATCACTGCTGTCGCAGGACATGCTGCTTGCATCGAGCATCATCCTGCTGCTCGGTGTGCTGACGGTGGTCGGCACGCTGCTCTCAGATCTGCTGCTGATGTGGATCGATCCGCGCATCCGGCTCGGCCAGATCCGATGAGCGAAGCCGTCATCACCGAACCGCTCGTCACCGAGGCGGAAACCCGCGTTGCCGTCGCAACCCAGCGCCAGCTCATCTGGTGGCGCTTCCGCAAGCACAAGCTGGCGCTGGTCAGCGCGGTGGTCGTCGGCCTGTTCTACCTGGTCGCGTTGTTCGCCGACGTGATCGCCTACTCACCCCCGTTCGACACCGAGGCCGCGCGCAGCTACATCCCGCCGCAGCCGATCCACTGGTTCGATGCGAACGGCAGTTTTCATCCGCACGTCTATGCGCTGAAGGGCAAGCGCGACCTGCGCACCTTCAAGCTGACCTACGCGCCGGATCCGAGCGAACCGCGCGATCTGGTATTTTTCGCGCACGGCTATCCGTACTCGTTCCTCGGCCTGATCGCCACCGACATCCACCTGTTCGGCGTCGCCGACGGCCGCGCGGAGAACGCGCTCTTCCTGCTCGGCACCGATCAGTTGGGACGCGACGTGTTCTCCCGGCTCGTGCTCGCCACCCGCACCTCGCTCACCATCGGCCTGGTGGGTGTGTCGCTGAGCCTCGTGCTCGGCGTGCTGCTCGGCGGCATGTCCGGACTGCAGGGCGGCTGGGTGGACACCGTCATTCAGCGCGTGATCGAGATCCTGCGTTCGGTGCCGACCATCCCGCTGTGGATGGGCCTCGCCGCGGCCGTGCCGACAAGCTGGTCGCCGCAGCGCGTCTACTTCGCCATCACCATCATCATCTCGCTGATCGGCTGGACCGAACTCGCGCGCGTGGTGCGTGGCCGGTTCCTCGCACTGCGCGAGGAGGATTTCATCACCGCCGCCGAGCTCGCCGGCGCATCGCGCATGCGCATCATCTTCCGCCACATGGTGCCGTCGTTCCTGTCGCACATTATCGCCGCGATCAGCCTGGCACTGCCGGCCATGATCATCAGCGAGACCACGCTGTCCTTTCTCGGCCTTGGTCTCCGGCCGCCGGCGATCTCCTGGGGGGTGATGCTGCAGGACGCGCAGAACCTGCAGACTCTGGGCCTTGCGCCGTGGCTGCTGTTCGCCGCGGTGCCGGTCATCGTGGTGATCCTGGCATTCAACTTCCTGGGCGATGGATTGCGCGACGCGGCGGACCCGTATGGCTGAACCGATCCTTTCGGTGCGCGATCTGCACACGCATTTCTTCCCGAACGAGGGCGTGGTCCGCGCGGTGGACGGCACCTCGTTCGACCTGTTTCCCGGCCGCACGCTCGGCATCGTAGGCGAATCGGGCTGCGGCAAGAGCGTCACCGCCCGTTCCATCCTGCGCATAGTCGAACGCCCCGGCCGCATCGTCAGCGGCGAGATCATATTGCGCCGCGCCGACGGCCGCACGGTCGATCTCGTGAAGCTGGCCTCGGACGGGGCGGAGATGCGCGCGATCCGCGGGGGAGAAATCGGCCTCGTGTTCCAGGAGCCGATGAGTTCGCTGTCGGCATTCCACACCGTCGGCAACCAGTTGATCGAGGCGATCAGGCTGCATTCCGATCTGTCCAGGCGTGGGGCGCGGGCGCGCGCGATCGAGTTGCTCGCCCTGGTCGGCATCCCGCGTCCGGCGCAGCGCGTCGATGCCTACTCGTTCGAACTGTCCGGCGGGCTGCGCCAGAGGGTGATGATCGCACTCGCGCTGGCCGCCGAACCGCACATCCTGATCGCCGATGAACCGACGACGGCGCTGGATGTCACGACGCAGGCACAGATCCTGGAGCTGGTCCGCCGGCTGCAGCAGGAGCGCGGGCTGGCGGTGATCCTGATCACCCACGACATGGGCGTGATCGCCGAGATGACCGACGATGTGGTGGTGATGTATCTCGGCCACGAGGTCGAGAAGGGTCCGGTCGACGCGATCTTCCACGCGCCCCGGCATCCGTATACACGCGCGTTGCTGCGCTCGATCCCCAGCGTGCTGGCCGAGCCGCTGTCACGACTTGCCACGATCGCGGGCTCGATTCCGCATCCCTATGCGCGGCCGTCCGGCTGCCCGTTCCATCCGCGCTGTCCGGACCATATCGTCGGCGTGTGTGAAAGGTCGTTTCCGGCAGAAGTGGCGATCGGCGAACGCCACGACGTCGCGTGCCACCTGTACACCACCGTCGGCGCTCGAGTGCCGGCATGACGACAGAAAAGCGCCTCCCCCTCCCCTTGCGGGAGGAGGCCGGGGGGAGGGGACAACGCAAACGCCGTGCCCATGCGCCCCTCCCCTCCCCCCAACCCCCTCCCGCAAGGGGAGGGGGGAGAATAGCGACTGAAACCGCATGACCCTCGTCCTCGACGTGCGCGAACTTCAGAAACTCTACCCGATCCATCGCGGCGTGCTCGGCCGGCTGGTCGGCCAGGTGCGGGCGGTGGATGGCGTTAGCTTCACCATCGAACGCGGCGAGACGCTGTCGCTGGTCGGCGAAAGCGGTTGCGGCAAGACCACCACCTCGCGCTGCATCCTGCGCGCGATCGCACCGACCGCGGGGGAAATCCGCTTCCGCACCGGCACGGGCGCCGAGATCGACGTGGCGCGGCTCGGTCGGAAGGAGCTGCGACCGCTGCGGCGGCAGATGCAGATGATCTTCCAGGACCCGTTCTCATCGCTCAATCCGCGCATGACGATCGCCGAGATCATCGGCGAGCCGCTGCTGGTGAACGGCGTCGGCGACGCGGGGACCCGAAATGCGCGCGTCGCGGAATTGCTGGAACTGGTGCACCTGCCGAGCGCCTACCTGAACCGGTTTCCGCACGCGTTTTCCGGCGGGCAGCGCCAGCGCATTGGCATCGCCCGCGCGCTTGCGCTGTCGCCGTCGCTGATCGTGGCGGACGAGCCCGTGTCGGCGCTGGATGTTTCGGTGCAGGCACAGATCGTCAACCTGATGCTGGAGCTGCAGGACCGGCTGGGGATCGCCTATCTGTTTGTCGCCCACGACCTGTCGGTGGTGAAGCATGTCAGCCATCGCGTGGCGGTAATGTATGTCGGCAAGATCGTCGAGATCGCCCCCACCACGGCATTGTTCGCCGCGCCGCGGCATCCCTACACCGAGGCATTGCTGTCGGCGGTGCCGGTGCCGGACCCGCGGTTGCGGGCGAACCGGATCGTGCTGGAGGGGGATGTGGCGGATCCTTCCGACCCGCCGCCCGGCTGCGCCTTCCATCCGCGCTGCCGCTACGCAACGGCGCAGTGCCGACAGGAGACGCCGCCGCTGGAGGAGGTGTCGCCGGGGCACTGGGTGCGGTGCATCAGGGCTCGAGAACTGGAGCTGCGAGGCGTCGTTGGTGCGGGTTAAGGCGAGCACGTGCACACGTACACCTCTCCCGCTTCGCGGGAGAGGTCGGAGCGCGTAGCGCGGCGGGAGAGCAACTGTGTTGTTTGTTTCGCCATCGGCACTCCCGGACCTGACCGAGCATGCCGCCGTGCTCGCCGTGCTCGGGGCCGTCAATGACGCTGCGCGCCACCTGCGGCGGTGGCCTGCGGCCATCATTGACCGCCCCTGCGCGCGACGGCCTGGAGGATGCCAGGTCGGGACGAAGGAATGGCCGTTGTCCAGTCGAACCAAGGAATCCACGTTTGGCTCACGCGGCGCTGGCCCGCCAGTCGTGGCATCGCGGACCATGGCATTGCGCATGACCAGCAGCTTGCGCATGCAGGCGACAATGATGACCTTGGGCTTTTTGCCGGCCAGGCGTTTGGCGAAGGCGGCGATCACCGGGTTGCAGCGTTTGGCGCTGAGCGTGGCCATGTCGAGGATCTCGCGCACCGCCTTGCGGCCGCCTTTGATGTGGCGCTCGCCGGCATGCCTGCCACTGCTGTCATCGAACGGCGCCACGCCGACCAGGCAGGCGATGGCGTGACGCGACAACTGGCCGAGTTCGGGCAACAGCGCGATCAGGGTCTGAGCCAGCACCGGGCCGACACCGGGCACGCTGCGCAGCCGCACCTCCAAGCCACGCCAGTCGTCGTGTGCGCCAACGAGCTTGGCCAGCTTCCGCTCGATCGCCGCCAGCTCGGCCTCAAAGCCGCGCCGCCGCAGTTCGGTCTTCCGCCGCAGGGCCTTGTCCTGCAGGTGTTCCAGCTGGTTGTCGCAGTCGACGATCCATTCGCGCAACCGGTGACGGAACGTCAGATGCTCGACCAACGGATCGAGCGCGCGCCGGCGCGCCGGCTGCGGTGCTTCGAGCAGCACCGCGGTGAAATGCGCCACGGTTCGCGCATCCACGCGATCATTCTTCGCCAGTCGCCCCTTGGCCTGGGCAAATCGCCGCACCCGCAGCGGATTGAGCAGAGCGAGCTCGAAGCCCGCCGCCTCCAACGCGTCGATCACCATGCGCTCATAACCACCGGAGGCTTCCAGGCCGATGCGGCAGACCTGGTGCTCAGACAACCAGGCGGCCAGCGTGGCCAGGCCGGCATCGTCGCGCGTGACATGCGACATCGATCCCGGCATTGACTACCTTCTGTGCCATCTTCCGATCCCTTCCTTGCATATCCGGTCTCGATGACCATGCAACTGTTCGGGCTTGCGAAGATGGCGAGGAGGCAGCTTGCTCTCCCACGGACTTGCACCAGGGGTGCTGCGGGCTCTCCCCTCCAGGGCCGGCGTGGCTGCTACCTCGCCGGCCCACGCCATTCTTGGCACAAATCGGAGATACAAGGGTGCGTCCCGGTGGTACTTGAATGCCGCGGCACCCTCTCGCGTCGCGCTGCGCGCTCCGACCTCTCCCGCAAGCGGGCGAGGTGTACCGTTTCCGCCAATCTACCTCAACTTCCGCTACGGGTCGTCGTCGTGGTCGCGCCAGCGGCCGTTCGCGCAGACGTTACGCGCGAGGAAGCGAGATTCCGCCGCTTCCCGGAAAGTCGCGGTATTATACCAGGTGACGATAAGGTTGACTTTCCGGCTGGTGCACCCCGTCATGGCGGGCGAAGGCCTGCCATCCACGTCTTTGCTGATCCCAGCGAGGAAAGACGTGGATGCCGACCTCCGTCGGCATGACGATGAGAGCGGCGTTCGAGTGTCAGCATCAAGGCGGGTTGGTATTATACTCCGCTCACGCCAGAATCCGAAAATCCTTGGGCGAGATGACACGGAAGTTGTCTGACACGGCATCGCAATAGGCGTGCCAGTTCCTCGGCACCTCCTCGCGCAGGAACGTCAGGAAGGCACGTCTGAAATCAGCGAAGGTCTTGTGACATCGGTTGTGGGTGATGTGCTTGTGCATCAACCCCCAGAGCCGCTCGATCGGATCCAGATGCGGGCAGTAGGTTGGGATGAAGTGGAGCTTGATCCGGCACCCCGGCCGCACCAGCCAGGCTTGCACCAGCTTGGCGTGATGATACCGGGCGTTGTCCAGGAACAGATGGATCATCCGCTTGCCCGGATACATCGCCTCGATCGCCATCAGCAGCATGATCGTGCTGGCGGCGTTCACCGTCGCCACCTCCATCATGCGGGTCTTGCCGGTCTCAAGATCAATCGCGCCATGGATGTTCAGGCGTTGCCGCCCACTGGTCTGCGCCACGGCGATCGGGAGGTCTTTCGGCGCCCAGCATCCCACCGGCCGCACCGCATGCGTCGGATGCACCGCATCGCCAAACAGCACCGCTTCGTCATCCGCCAGGTGGTTCAGCAGATCCTCGTACGCCGCGATGAAGGCGGCCTGCTTGTCAGGGTCAAGCTTGCGGGAGACCGCTTTCGGCTTGCGATGCTCCATGCCGAGCCGGTGCAGCAAGCGCGATCAGGCCAGACCGGCTCTGGTACGCGATGCCGCATTCCGTCTCGATCCAGGCGCCAACCTCGCGTGTCGTCCGCGGCAGCGTTTCGGTGATCCAGGCTTTCAGCCGGTCCTGCTGCGCCTCGCTCAAGCGGCACGCGCTGCCCTCGTAGCCGAAGCTCGCCAGCCCCTCGATCCCCTCTTCCGCATACAGCCGGTGCCAGGTGCGGATCGGTGTCGTCGTCCAGCAGCAGGACCTTGGCGACCGCCGCGCAGCTCATCCCATCGTCCAGCAGCACCAGCGCATTGGCCCGCCGGGCCAGGCGATGCGCGGCCGACCCGTCCCGAGCCAGCTCGATCAGGTCTTGCCGCGATTCGGTGTCCAGGAAGCCGGGCCGTATCATGCAGACGGTAGAATCGGGATCGGCCCGTTTGGCAAGCGATTCCTTCGGGTTCCCGCAGAGTCAGGGTATATTCCGGCTGACTGCCCCGACCGGGCAGCCACCCTGACCACAATCGGCTGAGATCATGCAACTGACGATGACCTGTCCTGCGCTGCCCGGACGCGGTGGCACCCGAGACCCGCAGCGTGGCCGGCGGAGAACTCTCCGTCGGCCGCGGGCCCGGCGTCGACTGGGTGCTGCCCGATCCGGAGCGGTTGCTCTCCAAGCGCCACTTCGCCCTGGCGTACCGCAGCGGTGTCTGGCAGCTGGCCGACACATCGACCAATGGTACGTTTCTGAACCGCGAAACCGCTCCGGTCGGCATCAACGCCGTCCGCAAACTGGCGATGGCGATCGCGTCCGGCTCGGCGCCTATGAGATCGAGGTGCGGCTGGCCGCGGACGCCGTGGCGCGTTCCGGCCCCGCTTCGGGCGGCGGACGGTTCGAAGATCCGTTCGCCATGGATCCGTTCGGGCCGCAGCGCCCGGTGCGCAATCCGTTCGACGAGCCGGACCATCTCGGACCGCGCATCGCACCGACGACGGCACAGTTGCCGCTCGACTACGATCCGCTGGCACCCGATCCGGTCGATGTCCCGTTCCGTGGTCCGACCCAGGCGGATCATTCGCCGGTCATGCAGGATGCATTTCGTCCGCCGCAGCCGGGCGGCCGGACGCCAATGCATTCCGGCGGCGTGATTCCGGGCGAGGATCTGCTGCCGGACGATTGGGACAACGACCTGCAGGGCGGCATCTCGCCGCCCGCCACGCAGCCGGTGCCGCAGACTGCGACGAAGCCCGCGTCACGGAAGCCGCCGGAACCCGCGGCTCCGCCTGTCTTGGCGCCGGCACCACCGCGGCAGCCTGCCACGGACCACGCAGCGCTACTCGCCGCCTTCTTCGAGGGCGCCGGCCAGCCTGACCTGCAACCGGCCGATCCGGTCGCGGCCATGCTCGAGCTGGGCAAGGCGTTCCGCGCGCTGGTCGCCGGGCTGCGCGCGGTGCTGATGGCCCGTGCCGCCATCAAGAGCGAGTTCCGCATCGAGCAGACCATGATCCGCGCGCGCGGCAACAATCCACTCAAGTTCTCGGCGGGCGACGAAGACGCGCTTGCTGCGCTGCTCGGTGCCGGACGGCGGACCGACATGGCGCCGCACGAGGCGGTGGCGGACGCGCTGCGCGACATCCGTCTGCACGAATTGGCCTCGATGGCCGCGATGCAGGCGGCGGTGCGCTCCTTGCTCGACGGGCTCGATCCCGCCAGGCTGCGCGCCGGCGCCGAACAGGGCGGCGGCATGACATTATTGCCGGCGCAGAAGAAGGCACGCGCCTGGGAGGCCTACGAGGCGCTATATGCGCGCACCGTGCAGGCATTGTCCGATGATTTCGACAGCGCCTTCGGCAAGGCATTCGCCCGCGCCTACGAGCGTTCGCTGAACGACGTTTCCTCAAGAGAACGAAGATGATCCGCCGCCGATCCGTGCTGCAATGCCTGCCTGTGATGGTTGCATCGCTCGCACTGATTCGCTGCGCTCCGAAGCCGAAGCCGCCGCCCGTGCTAACGCTGGTGATGACAGGCAGCGCCGAGCAGAACCCGGACATTTCCGGCAAGCCCTCGCCGGTCGCGGTGCGCATCTATCAGCTCACCGCGACGCCGAAGTTCGAACGCGGCGACGTGTTCGCGTTGACCGAACATGAGCAGCAGACGCTGGGACAGGACGACGCGGGCTCACAGGAATTTGTACTCTCGCCCGGCGAGACCCAGACGAAGACGTTCGAGCTCAAACCGGACGTGCAGAACGTCGGCATCGTGGTGCTGTATCGTGACATCGATGCCGCACAATGGCGCGCGATGGCGCCCGTCGCGACCAGCGGGCCGACAAAACTCGCACTTGGGGTCGGCAAACTTGCTATCACGTTGAAGCCCGCAACCTGAGCCTGGGTTGGCGGCGCGCCTGCGTCGCGATGTTGCCGATTGGGGGGAAGCCGATCGATGAGCTGGACGAACCGCGTGGTCTGGCAGGAAGGCATGTTCCTGCGCACGCAGCATTTTCAGCAGCAGGATCGCTGGACGGAACAGCTCGTGCGCGGGCGCGTGCAGGCGCTGCGCCCGCATCCATGGGGGATGATCGAATACGCGCTCGACAGGGACCTGCTCGGCACTGGCCGTTTCGCGCTCGCATCCGCCGCCGGCGTGTTCGAGGACGGCACACCGTTTTCGTTGCCGGGCGAGACCGACCATCCGCCGCCGCTGGAACTGCCCGAGAATGCGCGCAACGTACTGGTGTATCTCGCCCTGCCGATCCGCCAGGCCGGCGCGGTGGAAGTCGCCGACAGCGCGACCGAGGGCCGCTACGCCGCGCGTCCGTTCGAAGCCTACGACACGCATTCCGCCTCACCCCAGCCGGCGGAGCTGCAGGTCGGGCGGCTGCGCATGCGCTACCTGCTGGAGACCGACGAACTCACCGGATATCTGTGCATCGGCCTGGCGCGCGTGACCGAGGTCACCGCCGATCGGCGCATCGTTCTGGATGAACGCTGGATTCCCCCGGTCGCTTGTCTGTTCCGCCGCGGCGCCGCTGTCGGGGCTGATCGCCGAGCTGTCGGGCATGCTGAACCAGCGCGGCGAAGCGCTGGCGGCACGCATGAACGCGCCTGGCCAGGCGGGCGTGGCGCAGGTTGCCGACTTCCTGCTGCTGCAATCGATCAACGGCTGGCAGAACGTGCTGGCGCATTGGGCGGATGCGGCGAATGTGCATCCGGAGTCGCTGTACGCGACGCTGGTGCAGATGGCGGGCGAATTCGCGACGTTCCTCGATACACGGCGGCCGACTGCCTATCAGGCGTATCGCCACGACGATCTGCAGCGCAGCTTCGCACCGGTGGTCGCCGATCTGCGGCGGGCGCTTTCGGCGGTGCTGGAAGCAACTGCCCTGGCGATCCCGCTGCGCGAGGCGCGCCATGGCGTGCGGGTCGGTCCGATCACCGACCGCACGATCCTGCGGGCATCGAATTTCGTGCTCACGGTGCAGGCGGACGTGCAGGCCGAGCAGTTGCGGCGGCTGTTCCCCTCGCAGGTGAAGATCGGCGCGGTGGAGCATATCCGCGAGCTGGTGAACGTGGCCCTGCCGGGAATTGCCGTGCGGCCGCTGCCGGTGGCGCCGCGGCAACTGCCGTTCTACGCCGGCGCCACCTACTTCGAGCTGGATCGCGCCAGCCCGCACTGGCAGCAGATGCAGAACTCGGGCGGCTTCGCGATCCACGTCGCGGGGGATTTCCCCAACCTGCGTCTGGAACTTTGGGCGATACGCGGATGAGACGCCCCCTCCCCTACCCTCCCCCGCCTTACGGGAGAGGGAGAGCAGCACCCCCTCTCCCGCGCAGCGGGGGAGGGTCGGGGAGGGGGTGGCGGTGAGCGACAATCCGTTCTCCGAACCGGACGACACGGACCGCACCGTGATCCGTCCTGCGCCGGGCGGCCGGCGCGCTGCGCCCTCGCCTCAGCCGGCATTCCGCGACGCGCCGCCGACGCCCGTCGCCGCCGACAGCGGTGAAAAGATCAGCTTCGGCCTCAACCCGCTGGTCGAGGCGGCGGCGCCGCTGCTGCAGCTGCTCGGTCGTCTGCGCAACACCTACAGCCCGCCAAACCCCGGCGAGCTGCGCGAACGTGCAATGCAACAGATCCGCGCCTTCGAGCAGGAGGCCCGCGACGGCGGCGTGCCGATGGATCAGCTGCGTCCCGCGCACTACGCGCTCTGCGCCAGCCTGGACGACGTGGTGCTGAACACGCCATGGGGCGGTGCCGGCGACTGGGCGGAGCGATCCCTTGTGGCAACCTTCCACCAGGAGGTCCGCGGCGGCGAGCGGTTCTTCGACCTGTTGGGTCAGCTCCGGCAAAACCCGGGCACATTCCTGCCGGTCCTGGAACTGATGTACCTCTGCCTCAGCCTCGGCTTCCAGGGACGCTATCGGCTTTCGCCGCGCGGCCCGGGCGAACTCGATCGCCTGCGCGAGGACCTCTACGCCATCATCGTGCGGCAGGGGCAGCCTGCCGACCCGGCACTGGCGCCGCATTGGCAAGGGGTGCAGGCGCCATACCGGCCGGCGCGTGCCGTCGTGCCGACCTGGGTGCTGGGAGCCGGCGCCCTCGCCGTGATCGGCGGGCTGTTCGTCTGGTTCTCCACCGGCCTGAACGCCGCCTCCGACGATGTGTTTGCGCAACTGCTCGCCGCGCCGCTTGCACACATGCCGCAGATCCCACGCGCCGCCTCGGTGCGAACACCGCCGCCGGCAGCGCTCGCACCGGATCCGCTCGCCGTGTTCCTCAAGCCGGAGATCGACCAGGGACTGGTCACCGTACTCGGCGACCGAGCAACGCCGATCGTGCGGATCCGCAACCGCGGCATGTTCCCTTCCGGCAGCGCTACCGTGTCGCCGAACTATGTCCACCTGCTGGAGCGGATCGGCGATGCATTGAAGGCCGAGAAAGGCCCCGTGACGGTCAACGGCTACACCGACAATCAACCCATCCACACTGTGCAGTTTCCGTCGAACTTCCAACTGTCCGCCATGCGCGCCGAGGCGGCCAGTGCGATCATCGTGGGCGCGCTCGGGGATCCGGGGCGCGTGGCGGCTCAGGGTCGCGCCGAAGCCAATCCGGTGGCATCCAACGCCTCGCCCGATGGTCGCGACCAGAACCGACGGATCGAGGTCGTGCTGCGGAGGCAGGGCTGAACCATGCGTGCCGTCCTGCGCTTCCTCGGCTCCCGCTGGTTCCTCACCTTCATCGGTTTAGCGCTGCTTGCCGGGCTGGTCTGGTACTTCGGTCCGTTCTGGTCCTACCTGGAGAGCTGGATCGCCCGCGCCGAGCTGATTGCCGCGATGGTGGTGATCTGGGGCGTGGTGAATTTCTGGCTTGGCTGGCGTCGCAGGAAGCGAGAGAAGGCGCTGGTTCGGGGCCTCACCGCGGCCCCGGTCGATCCCGCCGTCGCCGCGTCCGCCGAGGAAGCCGCGGCGATGCGGGAGCGGCTCACCACCGCGCTCGCACTGCTGAAGAAGGCGTCGGGCGCGCGTGGCTATCTGTACGAGCAGCCCTGGTACGTGATCATCGGGCCGCCAGGGGCGGGCAAGACCACGGCGCTGCTGAATGCCGGGCTCTCCTTCCCGCTCGCGGCTGAGATGGGACAGAGCGCGGTCGCCGGTGTCGGTGGGACGCGCATGTGCGACTGGTGGTTCACCGAAAGCGCCGTGCTGATCGATACCGCCGGCCGCTACACCACGCAGGACTCCGATGCGGTGGTGGACAAGGCCGGCTGGCAGGCGTTTCTCGACCTGCTCCGGCGCACGCGCGCTCGCCAGCCACTGAACGGCGTGCTGGTGACAATCGCGGTGTCCGACATCGCAACGGCGTCGCCCGCGGAACGGCTCGCGCATGCAAGGGCGATCCGGCGCCGGGTGAGGGAGCTCTACGATCAGCTTGGCGTGCGCCTGCCGGTCTATGCACTGTTCACCAAGGCAGACCTGATCGCGGGCTTCACCGAGTTCTTCGACGACCTGGACCGCGAACGGCGCGGCCAGGTCTGGGGCATGACATTCCCGCTGAACAAGACGGACGCCGGCACCGCCGGGTTGTTCGGCGCAGATTTCCGGCTGCTGGTGGAACGGCTGAACCAGCGCCTGCTCGACCGGCTGCAGGCGGAGCGAAGCCCGGACCGGCGCACCCTGATCGCCGGCTTTCCGGCACAGGTCGCCAGCCTCGCCGCACCGCTTGCGGAATTCCTCACCGAGGCGTTCGGCGGTTCCCGGCTCGATCCCGCGCCGTCCCTGCGCGGCGTCTATCTCACGTCGGGCACGCAGGAAGGCACGCCGATCGACCGTCTCACCGGTGTGATGGCGCGCAGCTTCGGCATCGATGCGCAGCGCGCGACATCGCTGCGCCCGGAGCAGGGACGCAGCTATTTCCTCACGCGCCTGCTGAAGGACGTGATCTTCGGCGAGGCGACGCTGGTCGCGCGCGACCCCGCCACCGTCCGGCGCAATGTGCTGATCCGCACCGGCGCTGCCGCGCTTGCGCTGATCGTGGCGATCGGCGGGGCTGCCGCACTGGTGCAGACGCGGCACGCGAACCAGTCCGCGGTGGCACAGTCCGACGCCGCCCTGGCCGCCTACGACAAGCTGGCCCAGTCGCTCGGGCTCGATCCGGTGACCAATGTCCAGTTGCCGCGCTTCGTGCCGCTGCTGGACCAGGCGCGCGCATTGCCGTTCGGCGTGGATGCGGGATCGCCGCCGATGCAATGGTTCCCTGGCATGTCGCAGACCGGCAAGCTCGGGGCCGGCGCGCGCGAGGTGTATCGCAACGCGCTGCAGCACGTGTTGCTGCCACGGCTGATTGTCCGGCTGGAAGGCCAGATGCGGTCGCATTTCGACCAGCCGGCCTATCTGTACGAGGCGACGCGGGTTTACCTGATGCTTGGTTCGTCCGGACCGCTGGACCGCGATCTGGTCAAGGAGTGGATGAGCCTCGACTGGCAGGGCGCATGGCCCGGCCCGGCGTTCAAGCCGTTGCGCGACAGCCTGGAACGCCACCTCGCCGCGCTGCTGGATGAGCCGCTCGCAAAGGTGCCGCTGGACGGTGCGCTGATCGAGGATGCGCAGCGCACGTTCAGCCGCGTGTCGCTGGCGGAGCGCGTCTACGGCACGATCCGCGGCTCACAGCACGCGCGGGCGTTGCCGCCATGGCGGCCGGCCGATGCCGCGGGCGCGTCCGGCGTGCGCGTGTTCATCCGCCGCTCGGGCGCGCCGCTCACCGAGGGCGTGCCCGGCTTTTACACCATCGACGGCTTCTACAAGGTGCTGCAGCCCAATCTGCCCGCGGCGACGACGCAGGTGGCTAGCGAAAGCTGGGTGCTGGGCACGGATGCGCAGGTGAATCCCGCCAGTCCAAAGGTGCTGACCCTGCAGCGCGACGTCACCGCACTCTATACGACGGACTATGCCAGGCACTGGGACGCGCTGCTCGCCGATCTCGACATCGAGCCGATGCGCAACCTGCCGCAGGCGGTGCAGGAGCTGTACATCCTCGCGTCGCCGCAGTCGCCGATGCGCGATCTGCTGGCCGGCATCACGCGCCAGCTCACCCTGACCCAGCCGCCGCCACCACCGCCTGGCCTCGCCGGTGCGGCGCAGGCGGCATCGCAGGCAGCCAGCAGCGCGGCGACCCGGCTGGAAGGCGTGCTGGGTCCGGCCGGCGGGACGCCGCCTCCACCGCCGGGCAAGGCGATCGAGGACCGCTATGCCGCGCTGATCGCCTTCGTCGGCAAAGGGCCCGGCGCACCGATCGACAACGTGCTGAAGCTGCTGAACGACCTGCAGGCGCAGCTCGCCAGACTGGCTTCGGCGCCGGCCGGCGGACCGGCTGCCGCGCTCGGCGGCGGCGACGACCCCGCGCAATCGCTGCAGGCAGAGGCGAGCCGCGATCCGCAACCGGTGGCGCGCTGGCTGCAGGCGATGGCGATCAGCGGCAACCAGTTGCGTGGCGGCGGGACGCTCGAGCAGGTCAAGAAGGCGTTCGGTGCGCCGGGCGGTCCCGCGTCGCTGTGCACCAAGGCGGTCGCCGGCCGCTACCCGTTCGTTGCCGGCTCCAGCAACGATATTCCGCTGGACGACTTCGCTCGTCTGTTCGCGCCGAATGGGCTGATCGACAAGTTCTTCAACGAGAACCTGCAGACCTTCGTCGATACCTCCGGCGTCACCTGGAAGGCCCAGCCGGTGGCCGGCGTCGCCGCTCCGGTGTCGCCGGGCGATCTCGTCCAGTTCCAGCGCGCCTCGCAGATCCGCGACCTGTTCTTCGCCGCCGGCGGCAATCAGCCGACAGTGCGGTTCGACATCACGCCACTCGACACGGACGCGAAGCAGGTGACGCTGGATCTGGACGGACAGGCGATCGTCTATGCGCATGGACCGCAGCGGCCGGTTTCGGTGACGTGGCCGGGGCAGAACCGGATGAACAGCGTCCGGCTGGTGTTCGATCCTCCGCCGTCCAGCGGCGAAGCGGTCTTCAAGGCGACCGGACCCTGGTCGCTGTTCCGGCTGTTCGGCCGCGGCACGCTGCAGCAAAGTGGTGCGGCGGATCGTTACACGCTCGACTTCCAGCTCGGCGACCGTCACGCCTCCTTCGAGATCCGCGCCGGTTCGGTGCTGAACCCGTTCGCGCCGGGCGTCCTGCGAGACTTCCAGTGTCCGGCCCTGTGACCCCCGGGTCCACGCCCGGGGGCGTCGCTGTCGGCTTCTATGGCAAGCTTCCGGCGCGCGGTGATTTTGTCCGTGCCGGCCTGCCGCGCGATTTTGTCGAGCGCTGGGACGATTGGATGCAATCCGTGCTGGCAGGCAGCCGCGCATTGATGGGCGACGCCTGGCTGGCAGCTTTCCTGGAGGCGCCGGTGTGGCGTTTCGCCTTGCCCGCCGGGATGTGCGGTGAACGGCCGGTGCTTGGACTGATGCTGCCGAGCGTCGACAGGGCGGGACGCTACTTTCCCCTGACTTTTGCTGCATTGCACGACGCGGCGGCGGAAACGGCGGAGGGAAACGCCTGGCTCGACAGGTGCGAGGCGGTTGGACGCGGCGCGCTGGAGCAGGATACGCCGCCGCAGGAGATTTCTGACATGGTGGGCATGCCTGAGTTGCCGAACTGCACCGAACGGAATGCCGATGCCGTTTGGTGGAGTGAAGGCTCTCCGCGCGTGAAGGCCGCCCGTATGACTCTCTCAACCATGCCCGACGCGGCGATTTATGCAGCCATGCTGGGCGCAGGCGAGCCGACGTCGTGACCACGCCGCGCTTCCGGTCCTGGGCCGTAACGCATCCTGGCGCCAAGCGGACGCACAACGAGGATGCCTATGTCGATCGACCTGACATTGGTCTTTGGGCCGTCGCCGATGGCGCCGGCGGTCACGCGGCTGGTGAGGTTGCATCGGGCATGATTGCCGATGCGCTGAAGGCTGTTCCGGCCGGACTGCGGGCCGCGGAGTTGTTGGCGGAGGTGCGCCTGGCGATCGAGCGGACACATGCGGCTCTGCGCGAGGAGGCCGAGCGGCGCGGCCCGGACGTGATGATCGCATCGACCGTCGTGGTCTTGCTGGCGCGCCGGCAGCACTTCGCCTGCCTCTGGGCCGGCAACTCCCGCGCCTACCTGCTGCGTGGCGGTACGCTGCGCCAGCTCACCCGCGACCACAGTCTGGTGCAGGATCTGTTGGACGCCGGCGCGATCGGGCCGGACGAAGTGGAGAACCATCCGCGGTCGAACGTGATCACCCGCGCGGTCGGAGCGGAACTTGACGAATTTGGCCTCGACAAGGTGAGCGATCGGCTGGTGGCGGGCGATCGATTTCTGCTGTGCAGCGATGGCCTGTGCAAGACGGTGTCGAATGGCGAGATGGCCAACCTCCTCGGCTCGGTTGACGGTGTGCCGCCGCAGGCGCTGATCGATGCGGCGCTCGCGCTGAATGCCAGCGACAACGTGACGGCCGTCGCGGTCGAATTCACCGGGTGAACGGCTGGTCCCGCGCTATCCCGTCATGGCGGGCGAAAGCCCGCCATCCACGTCTTTGCTGATCGCTGCAGGGAAAGTCGTGGATGCCGACCTTCGTCGGCATGACGATGATAGTGGCGCCTGGTCGTCATCAAGCGCGCCTGACGTTAGACCTTCCCCATCGTCAACAGGTCGTAGCCCACTGTATCGGGCGAGCCGCCGATCTTCTCATCGCGTTCGGTGTATGTGCACATGATCTTGGTGAAATTCAACGTCATGCTCTCCGTCGGGGCGTCGCCACCGCTCGACTTGCTGTAGCCGCTCAGCCCGCAGTTGGTGAGCTCGTAGGCCAGGAACGTATCGACCTTGTCCTTGGTGGTGGTGGTGAATTTGAATTTCACCGTAGCGCTCAGGTCGCCAGCGACGGCGTCCATCATCAGCTTGGTGGACGATTTGTCCAGCCGCTTGGTGATTACGATCTCGCTGATGTTGGGCTCGGACGCCTCACGCGTCGCCGCGCCGCGCGCCGCCGTTCCGATGGCGCGACCGACGCCCCATTGGAACGAGGTCAGCTCGATCCATTTCTCGAAGCCCTTTGTCGTCACGGCTCCGTCGATTCCATCCCATTTCATGTAGATTGCCATGATGCGCTCCTTTGGTTTCCGGCGAGGCGGTTTGAGGGTTTAGCCGATGTGGTATTGAAACGACCCAGCCGTGTCCACGCCCACGGTGACCCCATTGATCGTTGCGCCCTCGGCCAGACGAGATAACACCTCCGCGGACAATTCCGGGAGTAACGTCCGCGAGAGGATTTTCTCAACGTTGCGCGCCCCGGACGAAGTTTCGGTGCAACGCGACGCAATCGTATCGACCAGATCCTGGTCCCAGGAGAACCTAGTGCCATAGGATTCCTGGAACTCTTCGCCGAATCCGGTTGAGCTGGAGTTCGACGATCTGGCGAATGACCTCCGGCGCCAGCGGAAAATAGGGGACCAAATTCACCCTGCCGAGGAAGGCCGGTTTGAAGTGCTTCGTCAGCTCCGGCATCAGCGCGTCGGCCAGCGCAATCGAATCAGGCGCGGTTTCCGGATCGGCGAACAGCCGCGTGATCAGGTCGGTGCCGGCGTTCGACGTCATGATGATGACGGTGTTCTTGAAGTCGATGTCGCGGCCTTCGCCGTCCTTCATGTTCCCTTTGTCGAACACCTGGAAGAAGATGTCCTGCACGCCGGGATGCGCCTTTTCCATCTCATCCAGCAGGATCACCGAGTAAGGCCGCCGGCGCACCGCCTCGGTCAGCACGCCGCCCTCGCCATAGCCGACATAGCCGGGCGGGCTGCCCATCAGCAGGCTGACCTTATGCTCCTCCTTGAACTCGGACATGTTGATGACGGTCACGTTCTGCTCGCCGCCATACAGCAGGTCGGCGAGCGTCAGCGCCGTCTCGGTCTTGCCGGTGCCCGATGTGCCGACCATCAGGAACACACCGATCGGCTTGCGCGGATCGGTAAGGCCGGCGCGCGATGTGCGGATTGCCTGCGCCACCGCCTCCAATGCATGCGACTGGCCGACTATGCGTTGCTCCATCGCCTGCTTCAGGTTCAGCACGTTGCGGATTTCGTTCGATTGCATGCGGCCGGCCGGAATGCCGGTCCAGCCCTCCACCACCTCGGCCACCGCCTGGCGGTCCACCACCGGATGGATCAGCGGCGTCTCGCCCTGCAGAGTGCGCAGCCTGCCGGAGATCGCCGCAAGCCTGCCGCGCAGCGCATCCTTGTCGTCGGTGTTCGACGGGTCCTCGATCTGCGCCCGCGTCTCGCCAAGCTGCGCCGCCAGCGCCTTCTCCTGCTCCCAGCGCGCCTCCAGAGCCGCAAGCTCCTCGGCGACGCGACCGCGCTCCGCGAGCAGCTCCTCACGGCGTGCTTCGTGCGGTTCGCCGCCGGCAATCTCGCGATCCAGGATCGCCACCTCGGTGTCGATCAGCGAAATGCGCCGCTGCCGGTCCTCGACCGACGGCGGCACCGCCGCCTGGCTCATCGACACGCGCGCACAGGCGGTGTCGATCAGGCTCACTGCCTTGTCCGGCAACTGGCGCGACGGGATGTAGCGGGCCGACAGCCGCACCGCCTCGCTCACCGCCTCGTCCAGGATGCGGACGTTATGATGCTTTTCCAGCGTATCGACCAGGCCGCGGATCATGGCGATCGCCATCGGCTCCGCAGGTTCCTCGACCTTCACCACTTGGAAGCGCCGGGTCAGCGCAGCATCCTTCTCGACGTATTTCTTGTACTCCGCCCAGGTGGTCGCCGCAATGGTGCGCAGCTCGCCGCGGGCAAGCGCGGGCTTCAAAAGATTGGCCGCGTCGCTTTGTCCCGTCGCCCCGCCGGCGCCAATCAGCTGGTGCGCCTCGTCGATGAACAGGATGATCGGCTTCGGCGAGGCCTTCACTTCGTCGATCACGCCGCGCAGCCGGTTCTCGAATTCGCCCTTCACGCCCGCGCCCGCCTGCAGCAGCCCGAGATCGAGCGTCTTCAGCGATACGCCCTGCAATCCCGGCGGCACATCGCCGGACGCCAGACGTACCGCGAAACCTTCCACCACCGCCGTCTTGCCGACACCGGCCTCACCGGTGAGGATGGGATTGTTCTGCCGACGCCGCGTCAGGATGTCGATGATCTGCCGGATCTCGGTATCGCGGCCGAGGATCGGATCGATCTTTCCCGCTCTGGCCTGGGCCGTGAGGTCGGTGGTGTACTGATCGAGCGCACCCGTTCCGCGCGGCGCCATCGTTGCGCCATCGCCGGAGGCTGTCTGGTCACCTGATGAGGCTGCCGCCTGAACGTCCGCCGCCTCGGCGCTGTTGGCGGTAATCGCGGCGAAATCGCGCTTCAGTGCATCGGCATTGATCTTCAGCAATTGGCCGGATGCCTCGCGCGCGCGCCGCGCCAGGCTCTCGTCCGCCAGCAGCGCCCACAGCAGATGACCCGACCGGATACGCGTCGCGCCCTGCTCGAGCGAAGCCATCAGCCAGGCCTGCTTTGCCAGTTCCACGATGTCCGGCGCCAGCGATGGCGCACGCCCGTTGCCGGTCTTCATGCGTTCCAGCGCACGATTGAGATCGATGGCCAAGCGACCCTGGTCGATCTCGTAATGCCGCAGGATGGCGGCGATGTCGCTGTCGGCACGATCGGCCAGCGTCACCAGCCAGTGTTCGATCTCGACATTGTAATGCGTGCGCGACAGAGTGAGCCCGGCGGCAGCCTCGAGCGCGCGCCGGCACGGCTCGTTCAGCCGGCCCACAAGCTGCTTCAGATCGATGGTTGCCATCCGGTCTCCCCCGAGGGTGCGATCCCCCATTTCGCGGCCGAAGACTATGTGTTACGCGGAACCATTGTCCAGTTATTGAGAGGCGTTTGGATGACGGATCTGCCGGATGGCTTCGACCTCGAGGCTCTGCTGGCACCGATACCGGGTGACGCGCCGCAAGGCGTCAACATCCGTGAGGACTTTTCCGCTGCCGCGCCGTACAACCGGCTGCGCGATGCTCGCTCCGAGGCGCGCGGTGCCGAGCGCGGGCAGGACGCCGGAGGTGAAGGCACACGTGATCCGACACCACTTTGGCGCAGTATTCGGGAACTCGCACTGAAGACGTTGGCGGAAACAACCAAGGACCTGGAGGTTGCCGCCTGGCTGACCGAAGCGCTGGTGCGCAGCCACGGGCTCGCCGGCCTCGCCGCAGGTGCGCGGCTCATGGCGGGGCTCGCCGAACAGTACTGGGACGTCTTGTTTCCGTTGCCGGACGAGTACGGCATGGAGACCCGCGTCACGCCGGTGACCGGGCTGAACGGCCGCGACGGCAACGGATCGCTGATCCAGCCGCTTTACAAGCTGGTGGCGTTCACAAAGGCCGATGGCACACCGGTCGCCCTTTACCAGTTCGGCGCGCTGGGCGGCGAACGGCGGCAGCAGGGATCGGTGCCGCCGGATGACCTGGATCGTGAGGCCCGCACGGCCGGCGGTCGCCAGTTTGCGGCACTGCTTGCCGACGCGCGGGCCGCGCATGACGCCTGGCAGGCGATGGCCGCAGTGATCGACGAGAAAGCCGGCGCCGATGGTCCATCCACCACCGCGGTCCGCGATCTGCTGTTGGGCATCATCGACGTTGCCAAACTGCTACGCGCCGCCCGATGCCGTCGATGGCGACGATGCGACGGTGCCAGGCGCAGCGGCCTTCGAAGAACCGGCGGCCCGTGCCGGCGCGACAGGAGGCGTGGGCCTCACCGGCTTCACGGCGCTGCCGGGGCAGGCTGCCTCGCGCGAGGATGCGCTGCGGGCGCTGAGTGAGATTGCCAACTTCTTTCGCCGCACTGAACCGCACTCACCACTCTCCTACACGCTCGACGAAGCGGTGCGCCGCGGGCGCATGACCTGGCCCGAGTTGCTGGCGGAGGTCGTCGCTGACATGGATGCACGCAACAGCATCCTGACCACGCTCGGGATCCGCCCGCCGCCGCCTGAGACCCAGGAATGACACGGCTGGGTGATGGGGCAGTGTGAAAAGGTTCACAGACTCAAGGAATTATTGACCATACTCATCTCGACTGGCTAATCTTTGCGCAGCAGCCCGACATGCGCGGACGCGCCAATGTTGGATCAGTCAGGATTGGGTCAGTCGGGGTAGAGATAAGCCGTTCCCGGGGCCGATCAACAGGATGGGGAAACCAGACCATGAGTGCCAGCATCCACGACAAGCTCAAGCGCGTCCGCAAGCCGCGGGTGCACATCACCTACGAAGTCGAAACGGAAGGTGCCGAGGTTCTGCGCGAATTGCCGTTCATTGTCGGCATCATGGGCGATTTCTCCGGCGATCCGACGCAGGAGCTCAAGTCGCTCGCCGATCGCAAGTTCATCCAGATCGACCGTGACAATTTCAACGATGTCTTGGCGGGCATGACTCCCGGTCTGAAGCTCCGGGTCGACAACAAGCTGTCGGAGGCGGGCGGCGAGGTGGCCGTCGATCTGACGTTCAACTCGATCGAGGATTTCGAGCCCGCACGCGTCGCGCAGCAGGTGCCGGCGCTGCGCGCACTGCTCGAGACGCGTGCGAAGCTGCGCGATCTGATGAGCAAGGTGGACCGCTCCGCGGAACTGGAGGGGCTGCTCGAACAGGTGCTGAAGAATGACGACGAACTGAAATCGCTGTCCAGCCAACTCGGGCTGGGCAAGCAGGAGGGCTGATCGATGTCAGGCGCCCAGACCGCAGCACCGGCCGCCGCGACCGAGACGACCGAAGGCCCGTCCTTCCTCGATCAGGTCGTCGCGGCGACCAGGCAGACAACTCCGGACCAGGCGCAGGACCTCGTCAAGACGCTGGTCGAGCAGGCGCTGTCCGGCACCGTCACGTTCGACAAGAACCTGACGCGCACCATCGACAGTGCCGTTGCGGCGATCGACCGCAAGCTGTCGGACCAGCTCAACGCCATCATGCATCATCCGAAGTTCTCGGCACTCGAAGGAACCTGGCGCGGGCTGCACTACCTGGTGATGAACAGCGAGACCGGCACCGCCCTGAAGCTGCAGGTGCTGAACCTGCCCAAGCGCGAGCTGTCGCGCGATCTGCAGCGCGCGGTCGAATTCGACCAGAGCCAGTTGTTCAAGAAGATCTATGAGAACGAATTCGGCACGCCGGGCGGCGAGCCCTATGGCGCGCTGATCGGCGACTACGAATGGACGCAGCATCCGGACGACATCGAGACGCTACGGCTTGTGTCCAATGTTGCCGCCGCGGCATTCGCACCGTTCATTTCGGCGGCGGGCGCCGGCATGTTCGGCTTCGACCGTTGGCCCGAGCTCGCCAAGCCGCGTGATCTGGCCAAGATCTTCGAGACGCAGGACTACACGAAGTGGCGCAGCTTCCGCGACAGCGAGGACGCGCGCTTCGTCAATCTGGTGCTGCCGCGTACGCTCGCCCGCCTGCCCTATGGCGCGGCCACCAAGGCGATCGACGAATTCAACTTCGAAGAAGCGCCATACGATGAGGCGGGCGCGGCCAAGCCCATGCAGCACAACGAGTACTGCTGGATGAACGCTGCGTATACGCTTGGTACGAAGCTCACGGACGCCTTTGCCAAGTACGGATTCTGCACTGCGATCCGCGGCGCCGAGGGCGGCGGCAAGGTGGAGAACCTGCCGTACCATGTGTTCACGTCGGACGATGGCGACCTCGACGCGAAGTGTCCGACCGAGATCGCCATCACCGACCGGCGCGAGTTCGAGCTTTCCAATCTCGGCTTCCTGCCGCTGTGCCATTACAAGAACACCGACTATTCGGTATTCTTCGGCGCGCAATCGGTGCAGAAACCGAAGAAGTACGACCGCCCGGAGGCAACGGCGAACGCGGCGATCTCGGCGCGGCTGCCCTACATCATGGCGACCAGTCGCTTCGCGCACTACCTGAAGGTGATGGCGCGCGACAAGATCGGCAGCTTCATGGAAGCGGGCGATTGCGAGCGCTGGCTGAACCGGTGGATCAACAACTATGTCAACGGCAACGAGAATGCCGGGCAGGAGATGAAGGCCCGATTCCCGTTGCGCGAGGCACGCATCGAGGTGCGCGAGATACCGGGCAAGCCGGGCTCCTACAACGCGGTGGCGTATCTGCGGCCGTGGCTACAGATGGAAGAGCTGACCACCAGCCTGCGCATGGTGGCCCGCATCCCGGCCGCCGCGAGCTGACCGCCGCCGTCCGCTTCCGGCGGCCGCCCCGGTGAACAAGCTCGACCTCGTCGTGGACCTGCCAGCGGACGTGGCGGTCGGATCAGGTTGCCGTTGCGCCGGGCGTTCGCGATGCGATGCTGTCCGGGCGTTTCATCGGCAGCCGCGATACAGCGCTTGCCGAAGCGGTCAGCGGATTTCTCAACGCCGACGCGGGCGACGCGATCGATCTCTGGTTCGGCGTCGAACGCGGCGTGCGACTGCGGATCGACGAGCAGGCGTTGCGCAATGCGATCGATCGGGATGTTGCCACGATCGATGCGATGCTCTCCGAACAGGTCGATGCCATCTTGCATCATGTGCGCCTGCGCAGGCTTGAGGGAACATGGCGTGGCCTGGCCTGGCTGGTCGATGGCGCCGATCCATCCAACCGCCTGAAGATCAGGATCCTGAACGTCGGCTGGCCGGAAATCTGCCGCGACCTGGAGCGCGCCATCGAATTCGACCAGAGCCTGCTGTTCCGCAAGATCTACGAAGAAGAATTCGGGATGTCGGGCGGCGAGCCGTACGGCCTCCTGGTGGTCGACCACGAGGTGCGTCACCGGCCCGGTCCTGGTTCACGCACCGATGACGTGAGCGCGCTGGGCTCGCTTGCCGCAGTCGCGGCGGCGGCTTTCTCGCCGGTGGTGATCGGCGCCTCGCCCGCATTGCTCGAGGTCGACAGCTTCGCCGATCTCGCGACCTCGACCGATCTGGCGGCCCCGCTGCGCAACGACGACCACGCGCGCTGGCGCAGACTGTCCTCGCTCACCGACATGCGTTTCGTCGGGATTGCGCTGCCGCATCTGCTTGCACGGCCGCCGTGGCAAGACGACGGCACGCGCACCGACGGTTTTCGCTACGCCGAATACGCTCCCACGAGCGAGGAGCGCGTATGGATGAACGCGGGGTACGCGTTCGCCTCAGTGGTGGCCCGCGCCTTCGCGCATTTCGGCTGGCCGGCCGATGTGCGCGGCGTGGAGACCGATCGCATCGGCGGCGGTCTGGTGACCGATCTGCCGCTGGAGCCGTTCCGCACCGACCCCGACAGCGTCTGGGTGCGCTGTCCGTTGGAGATCGTGCTGACCGACCGGCAGGAGCGCTCGCTGCTCGATGCCGGCCTGATGCCGCTCTCTGCCGTGCCGTACAGCAACGATCTGGTGTTCGGCGCGGTGCGCAGTCTGCTGGCCCCGCAGCGCCATCAGGGCCCGACGGCGAATGCCGCGGACGCCAATGCGCGGCTTTCCACGCAGATCAACTCGATCCTCTGCGCCTCACGCTTCGCCCATCATCTGAAGATCATGGGCAGGCACATGGTCGGCTCGTTCAAGACCGCCAGCGAGATCGAGCATTTCCTGCAGGACTGGCTGACGCAGTATGTCAACGGCAATCTCGCCTCCAGCGGCGACAGCCGTGCGCGCTTTCCGCTGGTCGCCGGCAAGGTCAGCGTGAACGAGTTGCCGGGCCGGCCCGGCAGCTTCGGCTGCGTCGTGCATCTGCAGCCGCACTATCAGCTCGACGACATCTCCGCCGCGTTCCAGCTCGTCACCGATCTGGGCGGACGATGAACCCGAAGCCGCCACGCATGAGGGACCCATGAGCGGAACCGATCAGACCGCGGCGGCACTTGCTGCGCGCCGGCAAGCTCGACGAAGCGGTGGCGGCGGCGACAGGCCGCGTTGCGCAAGGCGCCGACCGACCTCAATGCCCGCGTTCTGCTCGGCGAGCTGCTCGCCTTCACCGGAAACCTCGAACGCGCCGACGTGGTGCTCGACGCCGCGTCGGCGATCGATCCCACCACCGCGGTCGTCGTCGCCGAGTTCCGCCAGCTTATCCGTGCCGACATTGCGCGGCGGCAGTTGTTCCGCGACGGCAGGGTGCCGGAATTCCTCGCGGATCCGACCGAAGACGCAGCGACTGCAGCTTGCGGCGCTGGTCGCGTTGCGCGCCGGCGATCTCGCCGAGGCCAGCGCGCCAGGCGGAGGCAGCCGAGGCGGTGCGGCCCCGCGTGCCGGGGCATCATGGCGAAGCCGCGTTCGACGACATTCGCGATGCGGACGACCTGCTCGCCGGCAGCTTCGAGGTGCTGACGACGACGGGCAAGTACTTCTGGATTCCGATCGAGCGCGTGCAGACGCTCGAATTCCATGCGCCCAAACGGCCACGCGACCTGCTGTGGCGGCGCGCCTCGATGTCGGTCGCCAACGGACCGGACGGCGAGGTCTATATCCCCGCGGTCTACGTCGCCGATGAAGCGATGACCGACGCGTTGCGCCTCGGCCGCGAGACCGACTGGCGGCAGGCGGAAGGAGGACCGGTACGCGGCGTCGGCCAGCGCCTGTTCGTGATGGGCGAGGACGCGGTCGCAATGATGGACGTCGGCAGCATCCGGTTTGGCACATGAGTGGGCGCGCGGGCCCAGGCGTCCGCGGCGCTCCGGCGCGCGTGCAGGCGCCGTTGCTGGACCGGCTGATCGACCGATGCTCCGGGTGAGCGGCGCGATCCGCCGATGTCGGCTGCCGACTCCATGATCGCGCTGCGCAACTCGGTGCGACAGCGACCTCGAGGCGCTGCTCAACGCCAGGCGACGCTGGCGCTCATGGCCAGCCGCACCTCACAGAGCTCGCCACATCGCCGATCGGCTACGGCATTCCCGACTTCGCAGCCGGTGCGTTCAACGATGCCGGACGGCGCGAGGAATTGCGCCTGGAGATCGAAGAGACGATCCGCCGCTTCGAGACGCGCTTCCTATCGGTGCGCGTGCAGCTGATCGACACCAGGGACCGCCTGGACACGACTCTCCGGCTGCGCATCGAGGCGCTGCTGTACGCCGAGCCGGCGCCCGAGGCGGTGGCATTCGACACGCTGGTCGATCCGACCACGGATGCTGTCGTGGTGCGACCGGGCAGCGTCGGCTGAAGGCCGGATTGGCCGTGCAACACGTACACCTCGCCCGCGTGCGGGAGAGGTCGCGCCGCGGGAGCGGCGCGGGAGAGGGTGCCGCCCACAGAACTCGGCGGCTGGCGCACCCTCTCCCGGCGCTGCGCGCCGACCTCTCCCGCGTCGCGGGAGAGGTGTACTCGTGCCGCAGTTGCTGCGATGTCTGACGCCCTGCTGCCCTACTACGAGCGCGAACTGGCGGCAATCAAACGGCTCGCCGCCGAGTTCGCCGACGCCCACCCGAAGATGGCCGGCCGGCTGCGCCTGTCCGCCGACGGTGCGGACGATCCACACGTCTCCCGCCTGCTCGAAGGCGTGGCATTCCTCGCCGCCCGCGTGCATCACCGGCTGGACGACGAGTTCCCGGAACTCACCGACGCCCTGCTGGGGCTGCTCTATCCGCACTACCTCGCCCCGATGCCGTCCTGCATGGTGGCCCAGTTCGACTGCCAGCCGGACCTGATGGCGCCGGCGCGCCTGCCCGCGAGAATGGCGATCGACACCGAGCCAGTCCATGGTGAAGCCCTGCACTACCGCACCACCTCGGCGGTGACGCTGTGGCCGATCCAGGTGGAAAACGTCCGTCTCTCCGGCATGCCGATCGTTGCGCCCGCCAATCCTGCCGCCGCCGGCGCCGCCGGGGTGCTGCGGATCAGCCTGAAATGCGCCTCGCCGGAAACCACCTTCACCCAGCTCGGCGTCGACAAGTTGCGCTTGTTCCTGCGCGGACCGGTGAACCAGACGCTCGCACTTTACGAACTGCTCGGTGCCCACACGATCTCGATCGCCTATGCCGACAGCGTCGTCGACCCTGCGCCGGTCATCGTGCCCGCCGCCGCAGTCGAACCCGCCGGCTTCGGACCAGACGAGGCATTGCTGCCATGGTCCGCCCGTGGCTTCTCCGGCTTCCGGCTGCTCACCGAATACTTCGCCTTCCCGGAGAAATTCCTGTTCTTCGACTTCGCCCGGATGGATGCCAAGACCCTGGTTTCGGCGGGCAACCGGCTCGAGATCTTCGTCTATCTGGACCGCTCGCTGCCGGAACTGGAGCGCACGATCGGCCAGCAGTCGCTGGCGCTTGGCTGCACGCCGCTGGTCAACCTGTTCCCGCAACGCTGCGAGCCGGTCACGCTCAGTCACATGGACACCGAATACCGGATCGTGCCCGATGCACGACGCCCCCGCGCGGCCGAGATCTGGAGCGTCGAGCGCGTGCGCGAGACCAGGCCCGACGGGTCGTCCCGAGCCTGGCGTCCGTTTCACCGTTTGACCGAGAATGACTTAAATCCCGATGCGCCTGGCGGCTTCTACCACGTGGCGCGGCGTCCGGCGGCGCCGGGTGTGCCGGGGACCGAGGTGTTCCTCGCCCCACATGATCCAGCCTTCGATCCCGACAGCCCAGCCGACGTGGTGCTCTCCATCGACGCGCTCTGCGTCAATCGCGACCTGCCGACCGACCTGCCGTTCGGCAACGGCCAGCCGCGGTTGCGGCCGGTGGAAGGCGCGGCCGCGGTCGCCGCGCTGAACTGCATCACCCCAGCCACATCGACCCTGCGCCCGCCCTTGCGCGAATCCGGCTTCTGGCGCCTCGTCTCGCACCTGTCGCTCGGCCACCTGTCGGTCACCGGCGGCCCGCAGGGCGCGGCTGCGCTGAAAGAGGTGCTGCGCCTCTACGACCTGCGCGACACCGCGGAAACCCGCAACGCCATCGATGCGCTGACCGGAATCAGCGCCGCTCCCGGCACGGCGCGCGCACCAGGTCGCGCCGGCGCGTTCTGCCGCGGCCTCGATGTCACGCTGGAATTCGATCCACGCTCCTGGCAGACCGGCGGACTCTACCTGCTGGCGTCGGTGCTCGAACGCTTCCTCGCGCTGCACGGCACGGTCAACAGCTTCACCCGCACCCGCGCCATTCTCCGCGGCCGCTCCGGCAGCGCCGCCGCGTGGCCTGCGCGCAGCGGGACCCGCGTGCTGGCATGACCGTGGCCAATGGCTGGCGTCTGACGAGAAGGTTCCACACGGAGTTCACCGAGTTTCGTCGAGCGCCACGGAGTGAAACGGAAACGCGCAGCGCCCATCGTGCATCACGCATTCTCCGTGGCACTCGATTAACCGTCCTCGGTGAACTCAGTGTGGAAGCTTCTTTGCAGCCGCTCGGCACAAACCTGGGGCCAAGAGCATGAAAGCGCGATCCGCGCTGGCCCAGCTACGCGCAATGCCCAGACGGTTTCGCTTCGATGCAGCGGTGCGGGTGCTGGCCTGGGCGCGGCGAGCGGAGGATCCGACCGAGATCCTGCGATTCCGGTCGCCGGCCGGCCTGGTGTACCCCCCCGCCGATGTGCTCGACGTGCGCCCACACGATGGTGGCCTGCCCGAGGTGACCGTCGGCCTGATGGGATTGACCGGTCCCTCCGGCGTATTGCCGCGCTACTATTCCGAGGTCGTCACCCAGACGCTGCGTGAGCGGTCGACGGCGCTGCGCGACTTTCTGGACATGCTGGCGCATCGCTTTGTGGCATTCTTCGCCCGCGCCGGCATGAAGTATCGCCCTGCGCGTGCAGCGGAGGCAGCGTCGCTGCGCACCACCGGCACGGCGGATTCGGTGACGCAGGTCCTGCTTGCGCTCACCGGCTATGGGACGCCGCACCTTGCGCCGCGTTTGGCGGCGGGGACCGAGCCGCTACTGGACTATGCCGGGCTGTTCGCCTCACATCCACGTTCGGCCGACCGGCTCGCAGCGCTGATCTCCGACTGGCTCGGCATGCAGGTCGAGGTGGAGGAATTCGCCGGCGCGTGGCTGTCACTGCCGCCGGACCAGCGGACGCGACTGTCGATGAACGGCGCGTGGTGCCGCCTGGGAGTCGACGCCGTGGCCGGCGTGCGGGCCTGGGACCCTCAGGCGCGCATCATTCTGCGCATCGGCCCGCTCGATCTGCCGGGCTTTCAGCGGCTGTTGCCGGATCGCATCGTGCTGCATCGGCTGGTGTCGCTGGTGCGGGCCTATCTGGGTTTCGAACTGGGATTTGCGATCAATCCGGTGCTGGCGGCGCGCGACGTGCCGTCGCTGCTGTTGACCGCGACCGCAGACCCGCCGCCGCGTCTCGGCTGGAACACCTGGATCCCCGGCGCAGGACCGGGCGTGATCACCCGGAAGGACGCGGCGGATGCGCTGTTCGAGGCCGAGGTGATCGAGGCGCAGCAGGCCCACGGACACGCGACGGGACAGACGATGGGACGCGCGGCATGATCGGTTGGGGCAGCGGCTATGTGACCGACATCACCTACATGACCGGCTACTACCGCCAGCAGTCGCCGGCGATGATCGCGCTGGGCTGTCTGCTGGGTGGCGTCGCGTCGCCGATGCCGGGGCCGGACGATCCGTTGAGCTATCTCGAGCTTGGCTGCGGCCAGGGTTTCGGCGCGATGGTGCTGGCGGCGAGCAACCCGCACTGGCGCGTGACCGCGATCGACTTCAATCCGGCGCATATCGCGGCGGCGCGCGCATGGGCCGCAGAGGCGGCGCTCGACAATATCCGGTTCATCGAAGCGGATTTTGCGACCCTCGCCGAAGACCCGCTTTCAGCGGAAGTGCCGCAGGCGGATTTCGTCAGCCTGCACGGCGTG
The DNA here is from genome assembly GCA_963794185.1 of uncultured Alphaproteobacteria bacterium. Classification (GTDB taxonomy): domain Bacteria; phylum Pseudomonadota; class Alphaproteobacteria; order Acetobacterales; family Acetobacteraceae; genus JAMXLO01. The sequence goes on from CAWCDM010000115.1 coordinate 36,072, forward strand.
TGGAGCTGGGTTCCCGCCAGCGTCCAGGCCGGCATCGTCCGGCTGTTGCGGGCCAAGGTGAAACCGGGCGGTGCGGTGCATGTCAGCTACAACGCGCTGCCGGCGTGGGGCGCCGCGCTCGGCATGCAGCGCGTGTTGCGCGAGTACGGCCTGCGGCTCGGCTCGCGCAGCGACCGGCAGGCGGAGGAAGGGCTAAAACTTGTGAAGGAACTGCATGCGGCGGGCGCGCTGCAGCTCATTCGATCGCCCTGGGTGAGCGCGCTGATCGAACGGATGGGCACGCTGCCGGCGCAGTATCTGGCGCACGAGTACATGAACGACTCCTGGGCCCCGTGCTTTCACGCCGACGTTGCCGCCGCATTCGCCGACGCGAAGCTCGAGTGGGTGGGATCGGTCAACCTGGTCGAGAATTTCCCCGATCTCACGCTTACCGATGAACAGCGGACGGTGACGCAGAGGTTCGACGATCCGCTGCTGCGCGAACTGGTGAAGGACACGTGTCTCGATCGCTCGCTGCGTCATGATGTGTTCGTCCGCGGCGCAAGGCGACTGAGTTTGCAGATGCGCGATGCGGCGCTGAGGGAGCTGTCGCTCGCGCTGAACATAAGTCCCGAGGACATGCCGTTCGAAGCCGACATGCCGGCCGGCCGTGCCACGCTGAACCGTGGCTTCTATGGGCCGATCACCAAGACACTGGCAACAGGACCATGCCGAGTCGGCGATCTGCTCGATCTGCCTGAACTCGATGGCAAGCGCGACAACCCGGCGGAGCTGATCGGTATCCTGGTCGGCCTCGATCTGGCCGAGCCGGCGTTGCGTCCCGGCGCTGCGCCGACGGCACAGGCGCTTCGCTTCAATCGGACTGCCGCGGCCAGCCTGGGGCGCACCGATAATCCGGGTCGCCCGATTGCAGCGGCGAGCAACGCACTTGGCACAGGCGCGCCGTGCACGTTGTTCGATCTCTACGTGCTCGATCGCGCACTGCAGGGCGAGGGCGAGGAGCGGACGGAAGACTGGGTCAGACATCTTGGCGCCAATCTCGACGACGAGGGGCAGGGGAAGCTGCGCGAGGTGCTGGACCGGTGCCTGCGTGTACGATTGCCCATTCTGCGCGCGGCCGGCGTGTTCTGAGGACTCTTACCAAGTGGCGATAAGATTGACTCTCCGGCTTGTGCTTCCCGTCGTGGCGGGCGAAGGCCCGCCATCCACGTCTTTGCTGATCGCAGCAGCGGAAAGACGTGGATGCCGACCCCGGCCTTCGCTCGGGGCAGGCTCTTCGTCGGCATGACGATGGGAGCGGCGTCGGAGTGTCAGCGTCAAGGCGGGTCGGTATTGCCGCGAATGAACTGGGTCAGTTGCGAACGGCCTTCTGCACTTGTCGTCATCCCGTGACACGTGATTCGATTGGTTTTGGACAAGTCCTAGTTTGTCGTTTGCATCCTGCACCACGGTTCTCGTCACAGCGATGGTTCCTGCCAAGTCAGGCCAGATGCATCCGCACCGCATTCCATGAGCACACGCACTGGTACAGGCTCGTCCCGGCCGCGCAGTTGCGCTGCAATCTGCGGCAGGCCGGCTGGCGAAACCCCGGCGCGGGAAAACACATCCTCCGAGACGATCGCCTCGCAACCGATCTCCTTGGTCATTTGCTGAAGCCTCGAGGCCACGTTCAGCGGATCGCCAAGCGCCGTGAACGTCACATGATCGCGAAAGCCGATCTCTCCCATCACCGACCGGCCGCAATGCAGTCCGATGCCGAACCGGATCGGCTTGGTCACCTGCTGTTCTATTGCGGTGTTCAGCCGGCCGATATTCGCCGCGACCAGTGGCAGCGCCGCGAGCGCCTGGCGGCAGGCGGTGGCTGGATCGGAATCCAAGCCGAAGATCGCGAGCACCGCATCGCCGAGGAACTGGTTGGGCTGGCCGCCGGCCTCCACCACCGCGGCGGAGATTGCACTCAGGAAGTGGCCGACGATGAAAATGCTGTCGAAGGGCAGTCTAGCTGCCGCCAGCTGAGTGGAATCCCGCATATCGACGAACATGAACGCGGCGAAGCGCTCTTCCACGGCAGCCTGCAACTGACGCCGTTGCAGGAAGGCTTTCGATGCCGCCGGCGGCACCAGCGGCCACACGGAGACATTGTGGCTCGGACGCAACTGGCAGGCCAGTCGCACGGATTGCCAATCGACGCCCATGCGTTCCAGGACGCGCCGTTCCACCTCGGCCGGTGCATGCAACGGCGTATCGCTGAGTACACGCACCCGACATAACGTGCAGCGGGCCCGGCCACCGCACGTACTGGCATGGGGGATGCCGGCCATCCGGCTTGCCTCGAGCACCGAAAACCCGAGTGGCGCGTAGACGCTTCGGCCGTCCGGATACAGCACGCGGATGCGCCCGGACCAGCGCTCCCAGACCGTGCGTGCCAGCCGGGCCAGCAGCACCACCAACAGGGCGCCGCCATCGAACAACAGGAAATCGTCTCGCAGATCCGCAAGCCAGAGTCTTTGCACGTCGGTCCCGATGGCCGTTGACGCGGTGGCGGTCGCGCGCCAGGCGGGATCCTGCGCCAGCGCCATGACTTCGCGGCCGCCCTGCAGGTATCCGAGCAACGCAAGCACCGGCAGCAGCACGGCGATGCTAAGCAGCACGCTGCGCCAGGCATCGAACCATCGTCGCAGACGCAGCCAGAAGTAGACGCCGAAGCACCCGTGCAGCCAGGCGACCACCAAAAGCGCCAGCTGCACGCTGCCGAAGAACGGTGAAACGATCCAAAGGGAGTACAGCACCTGCGCATAGCCCTTGTTCAGGTCAAACGCGGCAAGGCCGATGCGCGTACCGGCGAGGTGGTTCGCAAGCAACGGAGGTATGCACAGGCCGAGAATAACCTGCGTCAATTCACTCACAGTCCAATGCACTGAACGCCGCTCGTACAGCGCCCACAGACCCAGGGAGAAATGCGTCACCAAGGCGCCGTAGAGCGCGGCCGTTCCAAGCCATCCCTGCCAAATGAACTTCTGCACCAGAAGGTCTCGTTCGAGCCACGCGAGCGATATGTTGCCGAGCGAATGGTTCAGCAGATGCGTTCCGACATAGGTGAACAGCACCAGCCCGCATGCCAGACGGACAGAACGCACCCCGGCCGGCCACGCTCTCTGCAGATACGGGACGCCTCGCATGCTCCCCCCTTGTGTTGCGTGTCCCACATACCGCAACACCCTGGCCAAGCTGAAACGCGATACGATGCAGCGCAAGGGCAGCGCCTCCTGTCGTCATTCCCGCGAAAACGGGGAAGCAGTTGCAGCCTGGGTCCCCGCTTGCGCGGGGATGACGAGAGGAACGGCAGGCTGGTCGCAACTAACGCAGTTGATTCGCAGCCAGCACTACGTTGGATGAATGGCCTGCCGCGCCTCACAAATCCTCGCTTGGCGGTCCTGTCGTGTTATAAGGCAGCAGGAACCTGGGAGGATCTGTTCCGTGCGCTCGCTGATAGCACCGATCGCCGTCGTCCCGCTGATCTTTGGAACCTTGCCGGCCTTTGCCCAGAGCAATCCATCGGCCGATGAGATCATCAAATCACTGAAGCCGAGCGGCAATCTGATGCAAGGCGGCACGCGTGGCATTCGCCTCGCGGCTCCATCCACCGATGCGACCGCGCCAGCGGCAACAACGCGCACCGGGCGGCAACAGCCACGCGTCGCAGCCAACCGGTCCGGCGCGCCCTCGGCGGCCCAGGCGGCCGACCCTTCGGTGAGCCTGACAGTGATCTTCGCGACCGGTTCGGCCGACTTGACGGCCGATGCGGTCCACACGCTCGGTGAACTGGGGCGTGCACTGGCCAGCAAAGATCTTTTGTCGTATCGATTCCGCATTGAGGGCCACACCGATACGGTCGGCTCGCGCGAGTACAACCAGGCGCTGTCCGAACGCCGGGCCGCCGCAGTGGTCGACTATGTCGCTCGCAAGTACGGGGTCGATCCTGCAAGGCTGCAGGCGGTCGGATTGGGTGAGGATGGTCTGCTGGTGCAGACGCCATCCCAGACGCCGGAGCCGCGCAATCGCCGGGTGCAGGTGATCAACCTGGACGCCTGAGGCGCGCTGCATCGCCGCCGCGCCATGACACCGGCCCAGCCGGACTCCGACGACACCGTGCGTGTCTCGCCGGCGCCGCGTCGCAGGCTCGGCGGATTGGCGGCTGGCGGTGCCATTGCCGCATTGCTTGCCGTGGCGATTGGCGGTTGGCTGCTTTGGCCGGTTCCCTCTGCACCCCCCAATGTCAGCGCGCCGACCGCATCCGTGCCTGTTGCTTCGGAGAAGCCGGCCACAGCAGGCAGGCAGGCCTTCCCGATCGAGATCGCCACGGAGCAGCAGATACGCGATCACGCGCCGACTGCCCTCACCGTCTTCCGCTTTGGCGACAACCCAAGGATTCTGGTGCTCGATTTTGCATCGCTGCACGACCAGGGGCGGATGCTGAACCGAGTGGCCGCATTGGTGGAGAAAGTCGGCCTGCCGCGCGATCGCGTGCTGACTGACAGCCAGCTCGACGCGGCGATCCGCTCGCAGGGCGATACGATCGAGACCTTCTACTATGGTCACGACTATGACGCCGATTCGTTGGTCCGCTTCTTCGCATTGGCCGATCGTGATCAGATCGAGCTGTATCCGGAGGAGGAGGAGCTTCGAGCGTTGCTGCATCAGGAGGGTTGGTTCGCGCCTGGCGTGAGCGCCGCATTGATTTCGCTGCCCGCCGCCGGCGCCGATCCAAAAGTCACGCACGCCGCGCGGGCTGCGATCCTGCGGCACGAATTGTCGCATGGCGAGTTCTTCAGCAATCCGGTCTATGCGGAGTACGTGCACGATTTCTGGCTGACGGCGCTGACTGGCGCCGAGCGCGCCGCGTTTCGCGGCTTCCTGGCCAAGGACGAGTACGACACCGGCAACGAGGAACTGATGTTCAATGAGATGCAGGCTTATCTGATGTTCACCCGCGATCCGCTGTTCTTCACCGCGGATCTGGCAGGACTGACGCCGGCCCGTCTGGCCGAGCTCCAATCCCGCTTTCTTGCCGGCATGCCGGCCGGTTGGCTGCGCGACATTCTGGCCGGCTACCAGGAAACCGTGTCACTACCGTAAGGGCTGGCCACGAACAAACCGCGTCACTTGCTTTCGTGATCAATTCTGGCTGACGGAGTCGCAACGACCGGTCGAGCCGAAACCCCCGTCAGTCCAGTGCGTCGCGCAACTGGCGCTCGTAATGACGGTAGTATTTGTCGGTTACCAGGTCGGTCTTCACCACCACCGCAACATCGGTGGTATTGAACTGCCGATCGATCACCGCGCCGTCGCCGATGAAGCCGCCCAGCCGCAGGTAGCCTTTGATCAGCGGCGGCAACTGCGTCAGCCCGCGTTTCGGATCGAGCAGGCTCGGCGGCATGCGCCGCATGTCCACATAGCGGTGCGGCAAGGCACGAGGGCGGACCGCGGGTGGCGCCAGGTGGTTGTAGTAGAGGTAGGTGAGGTCCTGCGCCAGCGCATCCGGGTCGATGCCGTGCAGGCTGGCGCAGCCGAACATCAGGTCGATCTGATAGTGGAACACGTAGGCGGCGATGCCTCGCCACAGCAGCTGCATGGCCACGCGGCCACGATAGGCGGCATCCACGCAGGAGCGGCCGAGTTCGAGGATGCGACCCGGAAAATTCATGATCGGCGCGATGTCGTATTCGTCCGCCGAATAGAAACGGCCGAGCTTCGCCGCCGCTTCCCGCTGGATCAGCCGATAGGTACCGACCACCCCTTCGGCGCCGGCACCGATTTCGTGGTCGACCACCAGCAGGTGATCAGCGATCTGGTCGAACGCATCGCGGTCGCGCCGGCTGGCAGCGGTCGCGGCATCGGCTGTCGCTCCCATTTCGTGATAGAATACCCGGTAGCGAAGCGCCTGCACGGCGTCGATCTCCGCCTGCGTGGCGGCGATCCGCACACCCAGGGCGCCGGCACGGAGTTCGGGAAACGGCAGGGTTTCGGCCCGAGCGGTTCGGAGTTTCTGCTCCACCGTCATCGCTCCGCCCTTCCCTGCACCATATCCGGTTTGGCGCCGGGCGCCGCCTCGGACCCGCCGTGACCGGCCATGACCGTGGACGAACCTGACTGCTCGCCGGACCCGGCGGTTCGCGGCGCATGCTGCCGCCCTGCCCTGTCGCGTCCCGCCACCGCCGGGTCGCGCCGGCGGCCGAACAGCTCCAGGCGCAGCGAGACGAGGTCGAAGCCGAGCCGTTCGGCGATCTGCTGCATCAGCCGCTGGTATTCTGGGTCCTGAAACTCGATGACCTTGCCGGTATCGATGTCGATCAGGTGGTAATGGTGGCCGTGCTCGGTCGGTTCATAGCGCGCCCGGCCGCCGCCGAAGTCGCGCCGTTCCAGGATCCCCTTCTCCTCCAGGAGCCGCACGGTCCGGTAGACGGTGGCGATGGAGATGCGGGCATCCAGCGCCGCGGCGCGGCGATAGAGTTCCTCCACGTCGGGATGATCGGAGGCCTCGGACAGCACGCGGGCGATGACCCGACGCTGCCCGGTCATCTTGAGGCCCCGTTCGACGCACAGGCGCTCGATGCGCGATTCCATCGGATCCCTTGCGATCAACCCAGCCGCCTGGTCACCCAGGCCCGCCCCCCGAAATTCGCAACAGGGGGGTCAGTGGCCCACCGGAGCCGTCCGGGTCGGGACAGCGGTCCGCAGGCATGCGACGGCGTAGCCGATCCGGGTCGGACCTGTCCAATGCCTCGCTCAGGCGGCGACCCGTCCGGCGGCAGGCTGCCGGAGTGTCTCGGCGCGGGGCTTGGTGCCGAGGCCACTCTTCTTGGCCAGTGCGGAGCGATGCTTGGCATAGTTGGGCGACACCATCGGATAGTCGGGCGTCAGTCCCCAACGTTCCCGATATTGCTCCGGCGTCATATTATAGGCTGTTTTCAGATGCCGTTTCAGCATCTTGAGCTTCTTGCCGTCCTCCAGACAGACGATATGGTCGGCGAAGACCGATTTCTTCACCGGCACCGCCGGCTGTGGCCGTTCAAGCTGGATCGGTTCCTTGCCGACACCGGCCAGCGTCTTGTAGACCTCCTGGATCAGGGACGGCAGCGCATCCGGCGATACGGAATTGTTCGATACATGCGCCGCGACGATTTGCGCCGTCAGTCCCAGGACGTTGGCGGTCGCTGGTTGCTCGGCCATCGCAGTTCCTTTCAAGGCGGAAGACTTTCGCCATATTAGGAGCGCGAAGGCCGTTTCGCAATGGATATTTGGAACTGCAAGAAACCGGTCAATAACATGACAGACAAGCAAGCTGCCGATCATGAACTTGACATCACCGCCGAGGTCTGCCCGATGACCTTCGTGCGCACGAGACTTGCGCTCGATCGCATGACGCCGGGCCAGACGCTGCTGGTCCGGCTGCGCGGTGAGGAACCGCTGCGCAACGTGCCCCGCACCGCCCGCGAACAGGGCCATGAAGTGCTTTCATTGGCGACCGATGCCGACGGCATCAGCCGGCTGCTGCTGCGGCGCGGCGGCTGAGCGATTGGTCACAGAAGCTTCATGCGCAATACGATCGCATCGCTGCCGTCGGCGTAGTAGCGCCGCCGCCGCCCCACCTTGCCGAGGCCCGCCTGCCGGTAGAGCGCCCGCGCCGCGGCATTGGCAGTCGCTACCTCCAGAAAAAGCGCCGTGGCGCCGCGCGAACGCGCCTCGGCGATCGCGGCCTGCAGCAGCGTCCTCGCGATGCCCTGCCTCCGCGCCCCGGGCTCAACCGCCAGAGTGAGAACTTCCGCATCCTCTGCTGCGACACGCGCGAGCAGCATTCCGCCGCGACCGTCCAAGAGGCCGAACGCACCCGGCAACGCAAGCTGCAGCGCGATCGCGTCCTCGCCCCACGCTTCCGCCGGCGGAAACGCCGCCGCGTGAATCGCCGCGAATATGGCCGTATGTGTCGATGTGGCGCGCTGGACCGTTTCTCTCATGCTGTGGGGGGCGGCCGCAATCCGCCGGCAGGCAGCTTCGCTTCCGGCGGATCGACATAGAGCGGCTGCGCCGGCAAGGGTGGGATAATACCCCCAAGCCGACGCTCGCCGACCACAGCGACGTGCCGCGCCTGCGGCAGCCGGGCGTCGGTCAGCATGACATCGGCGTCCCGCGCCGCGATCCGCGAGGCCACCGCGATCGCGGCGTCACCCGCGACCGCGACCTTGCCCGCCGGCAACGGTAGCAAATCCAGGGCAAAAGAGGCGATCGCTCCGTCCCGCTCCAGGAATACCCGCCCCCGCCTGCTGTCGATCGCCGACCAAAAGCGGCGTTCCCCGAGGTGCGGCAATGAATCGGCGAGAGCCTCGCCGACCGTGACCCCGACCACCGGTATGCCGGCTGCAAGCGCGATGCCGTGCGCCAGAGCCAGCGCGGCCCGGATGCCGGTAAAGCTCCCCGGCCCCACAGTCACCGCCACCAGATCGAGTTCTGTGGCGCGCAGCTTCGCCTCCTTCAGTACCGCGCTCACCATCATCGGCAACAGCGCGGCTTGGCCGCGGGCAGTGTCTTCCTGCCGCAAGGCAAGCGTCTGCTGATCCACAACAACGGCGGCCGTGCAGCGTGCCAGGGCGGCGTCCAGCGCCAGTATCCGCATTGGGGTAGAAAGAAAGTAGATTCACCGCAGAGACGCAGAGACGCAGAGAATAGAAAACGCGCTGCGCGCGTAGCGCATTACTGTTCTGCTCTGTGTCTCTGCGTCTCTGCGGTGAATCTGCTTCTTTCCTACAGGAATGCACACGCCTCGTAGAATTCGAGCCGCGGCGAGCGTGGAAACAGCCCGTCGGGATCGCCGTGGCCAAGATTGCACAGGAAATTCGATCGCCAGCCGCGGTCGGCCAGGAACAGCTCATCCACCATCGCATTGTCGAAGCCCGACATCGCCCCGGTGTCGAGCCCGACGGCACGCGCCGCCAGGATCAAGTAGGCGCCCTGCAGCGTGCCGTTGCGGAATGCGGTGGTCGCCGCCAGCGATTCGTTGCTGGTGAACCAGGACCGGGCTTCCTGGTTGTGCGGGAACAGCGTCGGCAGCTTCTCATAGAATTTCGGATCATAGGCGACGATCGCCGTCACCGGCGCGGCCATCGTCTTCTCCAGGTTGCCGCCCGACAGCGCCGGCGCCAGCTTCTGCTTCGCCTCCGTCGTGCGCAGGAACAGGAAGCGCGCCGGCGAACAGTTGGCGGAGGTCGGACCCATCTTCAGGACGTCGTAGAGCGCCCGCAGCTCATCGTCGGTGACCGGCTGGTCCGTGAACTTGTTGTGGGTTCGCGCCTCGCGGAACAGCAGATCGAGCCCGGCCGCGTCCAGCGTCATGACAGAGTCCCCCGCAGGACGTCAGAGGTCGACCTGTTCCACGCCGATGACCTCCGGCACGTAGTGGCGCAGCATGTTCTCGATGCCGTGCTTCAGGGTCGCGCGCGACGATGGACAGCCCGAGCAGGAGCCCTGCATGTGCAGCTTCACGATGCCCTCGCGATAGCCGCGGAACACGATGTCGCCACCGTCGCCGGCCACCGCCGGGCGCACGCGCGTATCCAGCAGCTCCTTGATCTGTGCCACGATCTCCTCGTCCTCCGGGGCCACGTCCTCGTCCGCGTCCGCTTCGGCGGCACCCTCGATCACCGGACGCCCGGCAACGAAGTGCTCCATGATCACGGCCAGCACCTGCGGCTTCAGCGCCTGCCAGGCGACATCGCCGGCCTTCGTGACGGTGATGAAATCACCGCCCAGGAACACGCGCGCCACGCCCGGCAGATCGAACAGTGCGCTGGCCAGCGGGCTGCGCGCGGCGGAGGCGGGCGAGGCGAAGTCCGCAGTCGAGGTATCCATCACGTAGCGGCCGGGCAGGAACTTCAGGGTGGCGGGATTCGGCGTGTCTTCGGTCTCGATGAACATGAAATTGCCTGCCATGGTTGTGGACGGAAAACCTGACCGCAACGGTCCGGTCGATGAGAGTTACATCGGCGGGATCGGCCGAAATGACAAGGGCTTGTCGCGGCCGGCCAGCCGTCAGTCCGCGGCGGCGGCCGAGATGCCGGCCATGCCGCCACCCGCGGCGTAGGCGTGCACAGCCTCGGCGAACTGCTCGAAGATCCGGCGCGAGACGATGTCGGTCCGCCAGTCGTTCTCCGGGTGCCACTGAACGCCCACGGCAAAGCCGGGGACGGGACCCGCTGGCGTGGCGATGACATGCACCGCCTCGATCGTGCCGTCCGGGGCGGTGCCCTCCACGACGACGCCCGGCGCAAGCTCGTTGACACCCTGGTTGTGCAGCGAGTTCACCGCGATCTCAGTGGTGCCGGCCAGCCGATGGAGCCAGCCGCCCGGAGTAATGCGGATGCTGTGCGCCTTGCCGACCCTGATCTCGCGCGAGGCGACCATCGGGGAGGAGTGATCCATCCGGTCGGGCAGGTCCTGCAATCGCTGGTGCAGCGAGCCGCCGAGCGCCACGTTCAGCTCCTGAAAGCCGCGGCAGATCGCCAGGACCGGCACGCCGCGCGCCACGGCGGCACGGATCAGCGGCAGCGTGGTGCCGTCCCGCGCCGGGTCCTCCCAGGTGCCCTCGGCGTGCGGCGGCCCGTCATAGTAGCTGGGGTGCACGTTGGACCGGCTGCCGGTGAGAATGATGCCGTCCAGCCGCTCGAGCAGGGTCTCGATGTCGGCGGTCGGGCCGTTGGCCGGGATCAGCACGGGCACGGCGCCCACGATCAGGTCGGTGGCATCGACATAGGTATTGGAGGCGGCATGGTTCGGCATGCCGAAAATTCCGAACTGCTTGGTGCAGCAGCTTATGCCGACGAGCGGCTTGACGACCCGCATAGACCTCATGTTGGAGGATAATGTTCGCTTTCTGCGGCAAAATGAAGACTCATTGTGCGATGGCCGGCATGTTCGGCCCGCAAAGATGGCCTCCGCCCACAGCCCACGGGCCGAAAATGGCGCTACTCAGCCTGGATTTGGCTGAAAAAACCGCGGATCGATGAATTCGAACAGCTTTGCGTCGAATTTGCCACCGGTCTCGACGTTGTAGAGCGTCACCCGAGTCTCCTGGCGCTGGGCGTCCAGCACCGTCCACTGCCGCAGCGCGAGCGGGTTGTCGGCGAATATCAGGGTCAGGGTGCCGTCACCCGGCGAGGCGGTGCGCACCAGGCTCACCTGGATCTGCCCGGGAAGCCGCTGCATGGCGGTGACCGTCACGTCGCCCGAAAGATGGACGTTGTCAGCCAGCAGGATCCCCAGCGGCGTGCGCGACAACGGGATATTGCTGGTCTGATTCAACGACTTGTCGTGGAACACCACCAGCCCGTGGCCGGCGACCAGCAGCAGCGGGCTGGGCGCGTCGTACTGGAAGCGCATCCGCCCGGGCCGGTCCAGCCAGGCGGTCCCCTGGCTGATCGCCCCGTTCGGCGCGGCCTGGAGGAAGTGCGCCTTCAGCGTCCGGAGGCTGTCCAGATAGGTCTCAACTCGCGCCAGGTCCGCGCTGTCCTGCGGCGTCGGCTGAAAGCGAGGCTGCGCGCGGGCGGTCGTCACGGCGAACAGCGGCGCGGCGATGGAGAGGCGGATCAGGTCACGGCGATGCATGCCGCGCATGTGGCGCCGGGGCTGCCGGTTTGCAAACGGGCCGTGCGCGATTGGGCTGTCGCCACCGTCCGTTGACGGAATCCGTCTCATGACGCGTGGGCGACGATGATGGCGTGCCAGTACGTCCAGCGGCGCCGGGGTGCGCGACGATGCCGCCCTTTCCGTCATGGCAGTCCGCCGGCCCCCCGCGGCCCCCCGGAAGCGCTGCTCGCCGTTGCGGTCGCGGCAATCCCTTGCGGACTGCATGGCAGGGGTCATAGTTGAGGTCCGAAATCTGACAGGCAAACGCCACGACAATCAGGGCTGGTCGCGACGTCGCAGGGCCACTTCATGGGGCTGATCGAATTGTCCCCAGATGCCCCGACTTCGCCCATACGCGGCAGCCGGCCGGTCCTGCCACGCCGGTGAACGTCGCACCGGACGGTAGGCGCAGCCAGGATTGTTCCACGAAGCGTTCGGCCTGTTCCTCGAACGACCCCGACAACACCAGCAGTTCCAACCCTCTTGGTGCCGCGATCATGACATGCGCTCCCGGTGCCCACTGTTCCAGGCGGACCTGCTCGGCCGCGTCCTCGAACAACTGCAGGACCGACACGGAGGGCCGACCCGCTGCCGGATCGAAGGGTCGCCCGGCCGTTGCAATCCGCACTTCGGTTCGATCCGCAGGGTCGAACTGCCAAAGCTTGACGAAAATAGTGCAGCCGTCTGCTGAAGCAGGAGTATGCCGGGATGTCGGGGGATTACGGACATAGCTACCGGCGGGATAGTCGTCATGTTCGTCCTGAAACACCCCATCCAGCACCAGGAACTCCTCGCCACCGCCATGCACATGCGGCGAGAAGCGGCTGGTAGGTGCGTAGCGGACAATCGACGTGGCACGCGCGATCTCGTCACCCACACGGTCCAGCATGCGCCGATGAACGCCGGGCATAGGGGAGGCCATCCAATCGAGCCTCGCTGCGTGGACACTCGCACGGCGGCTGAAATCCGCATTCAGATGCATTGTCATACTCCGATCAACCCGTCTTGGCCCGGCGCTGATGGTATTGTCGACCGCCCAGGCGCTCTTGCGTTGTCAATGGGCAGACTGACACACGAACCTGGCGACGCTAGCATTGCTCTGCAACAGCGGAAACGTCGGCATGCAAGCACAGCTGGAATTGGGATGGTACCTGCCGACCAGTGGCGACACGACCTGCTATGGCGACCGCGACAAGTTCATCCAGCCGTCGGCCGACCTGTTTGACCGCGTGATACTTGCCGCCGAGGCCGCCGGCTTCGAGTATTTCCTCGTGCCGGTTGCTCCCACATGCTGGGAAGCCTGGATCAGCAGCGCCATGGCGGTGGCCAAGACCAGGCGCATCAAGGCGCTGGTTGCCGCGCGGCTTGGCTATAATCAGCCCGGTCCAGTTGGCCAAAATGGGCGCTACGTTCGACCAGCTTTCAGGCGGCCGCCTGGCTGTGAACCTGATCGCCGGGCAGAGCGATGCCGAGGCACAGGCTGAGGGCATCAGGCTGGCCAAGGAAGACCGCTACGCCCTGATGGATGAGGACGTCGCCATCATGTGAAGGCGCTGTGGGCCGCCCGCGGTCCGGTAGATTTCGACGGCCGCTTTCACAGCTTGAAGGGCGCCCGCATCTCGCCCCAACCATTGCAACAGCCACATCCGCGCTTCTACCGGGGCGGCGGCTCCGCCGAAGCCTGGGAGGTCTCGGCGAAGCATTCCGACATCCATCTGTTCTGGGGCGACACGCCCGAGCGCATCGCCGAGAACATGGCCACCATCCGCGGCATGGCGGCGCGACACGGCAGGACGGAGCAGATCGGCTTCGGCATGCGGTTGCAAATCCTCTGCCGCGAGACCGAGGCTGAGGCCTGGGATGCGGCGAATGAACTGGTGCGCGACGTGACCGACGCTCAAACTCGCTTCATCCGCACCCATTACGCCAGCTCGGTCGCCAACCAGCGCGTGCAACAGCTGGCGCGGGAGCATGGCGACCTGATCGGTCCGCATCTTTGGACCGGGGTGACGCGCGTGCGCCCGGGCGCCGGGATCGTCGTGGTCAGCAACCCGCCGCAATGCGCTGCCACTCTGCAGCAGTACATCGATCTGGGTTGCACGTCCTTCTGTCTGTCCGGTTACCTGCACGATGAGGAAGCGACGCGCTTCGCGCGCTGGGTGCGACCGCTGCTGGCGGAACGCAACCCTGGCCGCATGCTGGCCGTGTAGCGGTCCGCGAACCGGCCTATCGGTGGGGGATCGCAAACGTAAACTGTGACCTTCGCGTCGTGACGGTCTTATGCGCGGTGAGCGCCATGCCGACCTTCACGGGGATACCGGAGCGGGCGAGGTCGGTCGCTGCGCGAAGCCGCATTCCGTGTGTGCTGTCCATTACGCTGCCGCAGCGGCGAGCATCATCCGGGATGCCTTCTCGCCGATCATGATCGATGGTGCATTGGTGTTGCCCGAGGTGAGCGTCGGCATGATCGAGGCATCGGCGACACGCAGTGCCTCCATGCCATGCACGCGAAGCTGGTCGTCGACCACCGCCATCGGGTCCGAGCCCATCTTGCAGGTGCCGACCGGATGGTAGGTGGTTTCGGCGTTCTTCCTGACCCAGTCGAGCAGTTCGTCGTCAGACCGGATGTTCACGCCGGGTGCGATTTCGTCGGTGGCGATTTCCTTCATGGCGGGTGCGGTCATGATGCGCCTGGTGATGCGCATCGCTTCCAGCGTTACCGCGCGGTCGAGCTGGGCGGTCAGGAAGTTGAAGCGGATCTCCGGCGGCTTGTTCGGCGCCTTCGAGGACACGTGAATGCTGCCGGTGCTTTCCGAGCGCAGGATGTTCGTGATCGCCGTGACGCCGGAATTCTTCGCGAGCTTGAAATTCGTGTCGGCCAGGAAGGGAACCCAGGAGATCGCGGCGTCCGGCGCATCGAGCCCGGCGCGGGTGCGAATATACGCACGTATGGGCGCGGCCGGCAGGCCGAGCAGCCCCCTGTGGGTGAACGCGTATTTCAGCGCCTGCCAGACAAGCCCGAGGCCGCGCCCCTTGTCGTTGTAGGTCATGCCGAGCGAGGCCGGCACCGTCCATTTCATGCGCGGCGAGTAATGGTCGCGCAGGTTCTCGCCGACGCCCTTGAGCGCGTGGCGCACCTCGATGCCGAGGCCTTGCAGCAGGTCCGGTTGGCCGATGCCGGACAACTCCAGAAGCTGCGGCGAATTGATCGAACCGGCGCTGACGACGACTTCTCTGCCCGCGCGGGCTTCGTGTTGCTGGCCGTTGGCGGTGTATCGCACGCCGACGCAGCGTTTGCCTTCCAGCAGCAGGCATTCAGTGAGCGCATTGGCCTGGATCGTCAGGTTGGGCCGGCTGCGCGCGGGGTCGATATAGCAGAATGCGGTGCTCATCCGGCGGCCTTTGCGGATCGTCGCCTGGGTCATGCCGATGCCGTCCTGCTGCGCGCCGTTATAATCCTTGGTGTATTTGATGCCGATCTGGCCGGCCGCCTTGATCAGCGCGTCGTAGATCGGTCCGGTCTCGAAGCTTTCGGTGACCTTCAACGGGCCGTTGCGGCCGCGGTATTCGTCGTCGGCGTCGCCCTGGTAGCTTTCCATGTCGCGGAAGATCGGCAGCACCTCGCGGTAGCTCCAGCCGCGATTGCCGAGCTGTGCCCAGGTGTCGTAGTCCTGCGACTGGCCGCGCACGAACACCATGCCGTTGATCGACGACGAGCCGCCCAGCAGCTTGCCGCGCGGGATGGGAATGCGGCGCTGGCCGGTGCCCTCGTCCGGCTCCGACGAATAGAGCCAGTTGGCGGCGGGGTTTTCGATCAGCTTGGCGAAGCCGACCGGGATGCGCGACCAGGGATGCCTTTCGCGGCCCGCCTCCAGGACCAGGACGCGGTGCTTGGGGTCGGTGCTGAGGCGGTTGGCGAGGACGGAACCGGCCGAACCGGCGCCCACCACGATGTAGTCGTAAGTCTGGTGTTCCATTTTTTCGCTCCCTCCGGCAGTAATACAGGCAATACTGTATTCTGGCTCACGGTCAAACTGTGATCTGACTGCCACAAAATGCGAACCAAAGCGGGCATATCCGTCTGTCCAGAAGTCGGCCGCATAGCGCAGGAAACCGATTGCCTGCTGTGGCTGACGCAAATGCAGGCTACTGAAAGCGGCGGGCAACGTGTGGAATTGCCTGAACTGGCACACTGACCGTAGACGACGCGTGCGTATCTGCTCAACCCGCCTGGAGCACTGATCCGCCGCGCAGAATGGCGAGAATGGCTTGGTGTGCATTGATGCCGCGTCGCGCCGCAGTGCCGACGACGGATCTGATGGTGGCGAACAGGTCGGCACCCCAGCTCGAACGGAAGCCGCCGGTGACCTTGCGGTAGGTGGCGGTGGGCCGCAATTCTCGCTCGCTACCGTTGTTGTCGGGCGGGACGTCAGGATGTTCGAGGAAGGTGAATAAGTGGCTGCGCACCTTGCCGTAACGTTTGCGTAGTCGCTTGCCGTGGCGGTTGGTGGGTGCCAACACCATGATCGCGTTCAGGTCGCGATCCAACCTGCACTGATAGGTTCGTCGTGTGCTCTCGGCCAGTTGCTTGCGCCGCCGCGCCAGCACCACGGCACGCAGCAACAGCATCTTCATGCGCGGCGCGAAGATCGCGTCTCCCGCCTCGATCGCATACTGGCAATCACGCAATTGATGCGCCAGGCAGACTTGCCAAAGATCGGCATGCCCCTGCTGGGCGCTGTAGAGGTCGGACACCCAGATGCTGGGTCGATGGCCGGCCAATACATCGGCGACAACACTGGCCGCACGGCTATTGCGGATCACGTGGATCACCACCTGATCGTTCTGGAATACCCAGTTCCAGTGGGTGCGTCCGTCGATCCGTACGGTGGTCTCGTCGGAGCAGATGATCCGAGAACGGCGCAGCCGAGCGAGGATAGCCGTCACCTCATTGTCGAAGCATGGCGCGGCGCGGCGGAACATCGCATCCAGCGCTCCCTCGCTGATCTGCAAGGCAAACAGTTGGAGGAACAGCTGTGTCAGACGACGATAGCTGATCGCGTGGCTGAAGCGCAGGTAGATCGCCAACGCCAGGATGTTCACACTGAACGGCGAACCTTCTTCCATGCCCTCGGGCACCGGCGCCAGCGTGACGCCGCGACAGCGCGGGCAGTGCCCGGCATACCGTTCCACGCGGGTCACCACGGGGCGAACCACTGGAAGCTCTATCTTATCGTAGCGACCGTGCAGCACCTGGTCCGCTTCACCCAACGCCGCGTGGCAATGCACACAGGCCGCCGCCTTGGCAATCACTGTCTCATCGGGATCGATGGACAGTGGCCGGCCGCCACCCTTACGACCCAGACTGCCCTGGCGCGGCCCGTTGCGCTTGGTCTTCTCCGCTTGATTGGGCTTCTGTCCCTTCGATGGTGGCAGGCTGGAATTGCCGGGTGTCTTCGGCGGGTGGCCGAGCTTGGCTTTGAGTTCCGCGATGTGCTGTTCGGCCGCCTCAAGCCGCTGCCACAGCGTTTGGATCAACGCGTCCTTCTCGGCGTGGCTCAGTTGGCTGAAGTCGGGAAGCTGGGGCACCCGAAGCTTGAATCGAGTCGCCCGTGACCGCGTCAATCATTTCTTTGTGGATGGTCAGCTCAGCGCCAAACCGCCCCCAAATGCTCCGGCGAACCGGGGATGAGCAGATACGCGCGGCCTATCGTAGCACTGATCGCCAAGGAATGAGATGACGGTTTGGCCTGGGACTGCGATGCGCAGCACGTCGAGGTTGTGGTACACAAAATAGTCTAACTTAGACAGCGTGTCGTGTCAGAGATGATCGGACAAACCAGATGTTGCGATTTTATCCTTTAATTTTCATGACGTGCCCATCTAGACCCAGGCCGGCAATTTTCACTTCACGCCCGATCCCGACTATTTTCCGACCTTCGAAATCGACAGGATCAATCCCGTCCAATTGCTTGACACGTCTCGCATCGGCGTCCTTGTCGGTCACGCCGACATAGATGTACGAATCCCGTCCCGGATCAATATTGGCCATTCCACAGATGGTATGAACAATGTCGTCCAAGATATTCTCGCTGAAAGTTCTGCCCGAGTCCAAGGAAAGTAAGCCTTGCTTGAACTCGTAATGAGGTATAGCGTGTGATACCAGGTGACGATAAGCTTGACTTCTCCGGCTGGTGCACCCCGTCATGGCGGGCGAAGGCCCGCCATCCACGTCTTTGCTGATCCCAGCGAGGAAAGACGTGGATGCCGACCTCCGTCGGCATGACGATGAGAGCGGCGTTCGAGTGTCAGCATCAAGGCGGGTTGGTATGAGTTATTCGGTTGGGCCATGTGTGGAGAATTGGGGGACGAACAATCGATGGCGAGGGCGCGCTCGCTTTCGGAGTTTCAAACGGCGTTCTCCGACGAGGCGTGTTGCGCGGCGTTTCTGTTCAAGTGCCGCTGGCCAGGCGGTTTCGCCTGCCCCGCCTGCGGCGCGCCTCGCGGTGTCGCGCTGAATAGCCGCCCACGCCTGTTCGAATGCCTCGACTGTGGCCGGCAAACCTCGATTACGGCTGGCACAGCGATGCACCGTTCCAAGCTGCCGCTGACCGTGTGGTTCTGGGCGGCGCATTTGATGGCGACCCATTCCAACGGCCTGTCGGCGCGACAGTTGGCGGACCAGCTTGGCGTCACCGACAAGACGGCTTGGCTGTTGACGCAAAAGCTCCGGCGCTCAATGACCAATCCGAACCGCGATCCGCTCGAAGGAGTCGTTGAAGTCGATCAAGCGGAGATCCCATTCCGGGTCGGCGATACGTTCCTTGAGCCTGGCAACGCCGGCAAAATCCTCATCGCCGGTGCCATTGAGGTGATTGACCGGGATTCCAACACGAGCAAGCCGAGACGGAAGGGGGCAAAGTACCTCGGCACGCGTTCCGGGCGTCTCCGCCTCGCCATGATCGCCGACAACACGGCCACCTCGATCGAGGCCTTCGTAAGGGCCAATGTGAAGCCGGGAGCCACGCTGATCAGCGATGGCCACACGTCGTATCCCGGATTGTCCGGCGATTACCGGCACGATCCGCGCATCGTCGGCAGAATGGCGGCGCACATCGTATTGCCGTGGAGCCATCGCGCCTTCGCGCTGCTGAAGCGATGGGCGCTGGGTCCGTATCACGGCCTACGCCGCAAGCACGTCGATACCTATCTCGATGAGTTCGTCTTTCGCTACAACCGCCGATTTACCGGCATGTTTCGTTCGAGACCATGCTGGGCCTCGCCGCGCGCCACGAACCGCAGAGCTATTGGGACATCATCAAGCGGGACAACCCTCGCAAGGGTCGCCAAATAGTCGAACCCACTCCCGCTGCAGGCCCGAATACTACATATAGATAGACCTGAGTGAACGGGATAAGCCTTCCCCGGGAGATGATGAGCTCATAGAATGCAAGGAAGAGCGCCGCAAATATTGTGGATACTTCATTATGATGCTCTCCTTTCGATATCAACGATTGCAGGCTACCATTGTTGTTATGATCGCAAACGAGTTGAATTCTATCAAAAACGGTCAGAAAATCTCTCCGTAGATCGTCCTCCCCGTAGCTAGAGAGCAGAGGCTCGAATTTGATAAAATTTCTGGTCCCAGGCATGTAAATGCGGTCTAGCGCAAGCCGAGATCGCTGGATTGGCTCTCATGACTCCCCTCATTTATCAGACCGGCCCGAAAACGTCTGCGAAGAGTGGCTGGTCTTGCAGCATGCGGGAGAAGCGCTGCATCAGCGGACGCAGCCTGCCTTCCGGCATCATGGGGATTAGATCGTAGAGCATGCAGCCCTGGCGGAACAACGAGTGGACGCGGCGCTTGGCCGTGTTGGTCTTGAGCATGCGATCATAGCCCAGCGCTTCGCCGGCGGCACCGAGCAATGTCAGCAGAACCACCGCAAACGCGTTGATCAGCCATAGCCGGTCGCGCCGCTCGGGGGAATTCACATGCACCGTAGCCATTCCCATGCCGAAGCGCAGATCCTTGGTATCGCGCAGCGCGCACTCAATGCCCCAGCGACGGCCATAGTATCCGATCAACTGCCTGGCGGTGGCATCGGTGCTGCTGGCGGCCAGACACCAGGCCTGCTTCATGTCCGGGTCCTGAACGCAGACCACGGTTCCCACCGCATAGCGATCGGCGGTTACCGCGGCGCCGCGCAGCACGCGTGCACGTCCGCCGGGCCGCACCCAGGCGGCAGCGGTGCGGGTTTCGCCGGTCGTGGCGGTGACGGCGATGTTGCCGCGGAAGCGGATGACGTAGTCGAAGTACAGCTCCTCAGTCAGCACCTTGTAGAGGTTTTGGTCGCCGAAGCCGCGGTCGGCGACAACGCATACCTTGACGTCCGGCGGCAGCAGTTCGGCCAGCCGCACCAACACGCGATGCTCGTAGAGGCTGCGGTTGTTCTTGAGCGTGCACTTGTCGACCGTCAGCCATACCAGGGGTGTGGCACGACCATGATCGGTGATCACGGACAACATGATGGTGGCTTGCTTGTCGGCGTCAAAGTCGGTCCAGTCCAATGCCACCACGATGGCGTTGCGTGCGCCGACGACGTAGGGCACCCAGCGAACGAGGATATCGTCGACGTTGATCATCGGGTTGGAGAGCAGGCGATCCACCTGTTTCGTGGCATGCTTGGGGTTCAGGCCACGTGCGGCGGCGAGCCCCTGGCCGATCGTGCAGACCGCGAGAGAAGCGCTGCGCAGCACGCCGAGGGTGGCATCGCAGAGCGAGTTGACGCGCTTGGCGTGAAGGTCGTGGTCGAGCACGCCGCCCAGGACCTGCCGAACATGATTGAAGGAGAACCGCTGCTCCCGGATGACCATCGTAACCCCCGACTTGACATTGCCGCGGGCAGACTCGCCGGTTGGGGTCGAGCGGGGAATTGCCTCGGCGATTTCGCAAGAATGTGTCATCGGTGGCGGTCGCAGGATTTTTTCGGAATCGCGTCTACGGCCGCCCGATTTTTTGTGCCCTACAGAAATGAGGGGATGAGTGAGGGATTGGCTCCCTATTTAGGATGCAAGCGAGTGACGTCAGCAATCGTCTGCTCATCGAGGCTGTCTCGAAGGCTACTAAAATGCAGAATGCCCTGTTTAGGCCCGGATGATCGCCACGTTTCGCGAGCACGCGTGCGACAACATCCTCCTTGCGAATATGCGCCTTGCCGACATGTTCTATGGTCACTCCCGCCTCGGCGGCCAGTGATGCCGCTCGCTCGCGCACGCGATCGCGCAGCGTCTTGGCAAATTCCGGGTATTGGTGCACATCATCTCCGCCATGGAGGCCTGCGATGCCTACAAACCCTGGCACGACAAGCAGACACACAAGACTTTCATCCGGCCAGACAGCGGCAAGTGCCTGCACTACTATTTCTACTTCCAGGATGCGAAGTTCGGGCTGGTTTATCTGCGGGTCCCCACATGGTCGCCGTTCCGCCTGCAATTCTACTGCAATGGCCATAGCTGGCTGGCCCGCAAGCTGACGGCGCAGGGTATTGGCTACACCATGGCCGACAACGCCTTCGTGCGCATCGACGACTGGGGTCGCGCGCAGCAACTGGCCGACGCCCTCTCGCCCGATCAGTTGCACCGCACCCTGGACGGTTACGCTGCGCTGTGCTGCCCGGTGTCGGAGGTATTCGGGCAGTCCTATCACTGGAGCCTGATGCAGGTGGAATACGCCACCGACCTGGCGTTCCGCTCCACCACAGCGCTCGGCCCGCTCTATGAGCAACTGGTCCGCCAGTCGGTGCTGAGCGTAAAGGCCGAGCAGGTCGCCACGTTCCTCGGCCGGCAGATCACGCCATTGCTGGCCCAAGAGGTCGGCTCGCAGTTCTCCACCCGGATCGAGGGCACCTGCATCAAGCACCGCTTCGGCAAGTGCTCGATCAAGATGTACGACAAGCACGGCATCGTGCTGCGTATCGAGACGACCACCAACGATGTGTCGTTCTTCAAGCACCACCGCAAGGTGGAACATCGGCAGGGGCCATCGACCCGGGAACTCGCACCGGTCAAGAAGACGATCGACAGCCTGATCGACCTGCGGGCGATTTTGCTCGGCTGCAACCGGCGCTATATCGCCCATCTGTCTGCGCTCGACGACTTCTCCGCCGGGGTTCGGGCGCTCGAGCGTGTGACCAAACCACGCGAGGTGGATGGCCGGACCGTCAAGGGGATCAACTTCTTCGAACCAGGAGACAGCGCACTGCTGCATGCCCTGCAAAATCCTCGGGTCAATATCGCCGGCATCCGCCGGGGCGACCTTTTGCCCGACCTCGGGATGTTCTCGCCAACCCGGCTATCGAGACAGTTGCGCCGGCTGCTGGACATCGGCGTGATCAAGCGCATCACCGGAACCTATCGCTACTACCTCACCAAAGCCGGGCGTGCCGCGGCTGCCGCGGCGGGACGCCTCACCGAGGCCGTCATCGTTCCGGCTATGATTTGATGGGATTTGGCAGACGGCACGATTCAACGCATGAGGCGAGAAGAGTTCGGCGGTAAGGGACTAACCAGCTGTGAGAACTTCGAGGTGAGCCCGGCTTGCCTTTGTTCTTGCTCGCTGAGCCGCCGTCCATACGAGTTGATCCGTTCGAATATCTGGATGATGGATTTGCCGTCGGCACGTTCGACGGTGGTTACTGGCAGGACATATTCGGAGATTACCGCGCATTCAGATGGAGTAAGCAACTGCTCGTCGTTAACGACAATCTCTCGACCGTCGTCTTTGGCCGACTGTGCGGCCCTTGGCAGTTGGCGCATATCAAATAAGCGACTATCCGAAGTACGGAATGCATTTTCAATGAAAGAAAAAAGGCCTCCTCGCTGTTTGGGGTGGGTAGAAACATTCCTCTTGCGGGGCCAGCGGGGGCTGCCCACCTCGTGACGTTTCTTGGTTCGGCTGACAGGTGCCGTTTCTCCGTCCCGGCCTGAAGACCCCAGCGGCGCCAGGCTCGACCAGGATGGGCGAGGTCCGGAGGATCGATATGCGTGAGACAGCTTTGCTGCAACTGGCTTTGGGTCTGACCCTACTGCTCCGAGTTGCTCATATTGACGGATACAGCCTCTTTAGTTTCACGCGCGCATCGGCCGTGGTGAATTGCCAGTCGGCTTTGGCGTGCTTGTTGTTCCGCTGAGCCTCCCAGGCGGCAACTTCTTCGGTGAGCATCGCCTTGTCGGGAATGCGCCGGTCGAGGCACTGCGTTGACAGCACGCTCAGTTCGATCTCCGCCATGTTGAGCCAGCTTCCGTGTTTGGGTGTGTAATGCCATTCGAACCGCTCGACCAGGCGACGCGCCTCCTCGGCGGGAAAGGCCTCATAAAGTGACGCGGGTTTGTGGGTGTTGAGATTATCCTGGACCAGGGCGATCCTCGGCGCGTTCGGAAACCACGTGTCGGAAACTGCCTTGAGCAGGTGCGCGTAATCCACGGCTGTATGGCGATCGGTCACCTCGACGTGCCGCCAACCCTCCAGAGGCGCAAACAGCATGAACAGATTGGCCGTGCCGTTGCGCTCATATTCGTAATCATGCCGTACCGGACGACCCGGCTTCGCCGGCATCGGCACACGTGTTTCGGCGACCAGCTGCTTCGAGGTCTCGTCCAGGCAAACGACAGGGCATTCGGGGTCGCGTGGCCGGTGGTACACGTCCAGCACATCTTCCATATTAGCGACGAAGGCAGCGCTTGACTCCGGCGGAATGACATACTGCTTTTTCAGATGTGGTTTCAGATCGTTTTTTTTAGCGTGCGCCCGATCGTGTTGTCGCTGGCGCGCTCAACGATGTTCAGTTCCACCACTTTGTCTTCCAGCAGCCGCAAGGACCACTTCGCCCGCCCTTTCGGCGGCGGCGAGCACATCAAAGCGATCAGTTTTGCCTCGGCCGTGCCATCGAAGATTTGCCGCCGAGCCGAGTTCGGGGAATGTTTGCGGGCCAGCACCCCCTCGAAGCCCTCCTCGACCAGCCGCTGGCGCGTGCGGAACACGGTTGCCTCGCTGGTATCCAGGGCTTTCACGATGCGGCTGTCACTCCAGCCCTCACCTGCCTCGGAAACGTCGGCCTTCAGCAGGATCCGAGCCTTCAGCACCTGAGCGGCGGGATGCTTGCCCTTGCTGATCAGCGCTTCAAGCGTCTCTCGCTCCTCCATGCTCAACCGGACGATGTATTTCTTGACCGCGACTTCCGACATGTTCCGATTCCCGGTAACGTTGAATACCGTTGCCAGAGAGTCACAGAACCCCTTCGGAATCAAGGACGCTGAGCACTAGGACCGTGAGCCGCAGCGACTTTGACCCCGAGGCTCACCGGCTCGACATCGAGATCGACTTTGCTCCGGGCAGCCGCTTCACCTGTCCGAGCTGCGGCGGGGCGGACTGCCCGGCCTACGACACCGAGCGGATGAGCTGGCGTCACCTCAACTTCTTCCAGCACCAGGCCTATTTGAATGCCCGCGTGCCGCGCGTCCGTTGCGACAAGTGCGGCGTCAAGACAGCCAACGTCACCGTGGGCGCGGCCGGACAGCGGCTTCACCCTGCTGTTCGAGGCGCTGGTCATGACCATGGTCTCCGCCATGCCTGTGAAGGCTGTGGCCCGGATTGTGGACGAGCACGACACAAGGCTGTGGCGTGTGGTTCACCACTATGTGGATCAGGCGCGGGCACGGAGCGACGCTTCCGGCGTGGCCCGGCTCGCCATCGATGAGACCGCAGCCCGGCGCGGCCAGAACTACATCACTTTGTTTGTCGACATCGACCGTGCCCGTGTCGTGTTCGCCACCGAGGGCAAGGACGCCGACACCATAGCCGCCTTCGCCGATGATCTCGCCGCGCATAACGGCGACCCCGAGGCGATCAGTGAGGTCTGCATCGACATGAGCCCAGCCTTCATCAAGGGAATCGCTGAGAACCTGCCGAATGCATCCATCACCTTCGACAAGTTCCATGCCGTCAAGATCATCAACGACGCGGTCGACCAGGTGCGTCGTGGCGAACAGAAAACGCAAAGCCAGCTGCGCGGCACCCGCTATATCTGGCTGCGCAACCCACAGACGCTGTCGGATCGCCAGCGCGCGACGCTCGGTGGTCTGCCCACACGCCACCTCAAGACTGCGCGTGCCTACCAGATCCGCCTCGCCTTTCAGGACCTCTACGACCAACCATCCGTGCAGGCAGGGGCGAGCTATTTGAAGAAATGGTATTTTTGGGCCACCCACAGCCGGATCGGCCCAGTCATCGATGCCGCGCGCACCGTCAAGCGCCACTGGGACGGTATACTGCGATGGTTCGACAGCAAGATCGCCAACGGTCTGATCGAGGGCATCAACAGCCTGGTGCAGGCCGCCAAAGCCAAGGCTCGAGGCTACCGTTCAACCCGTAACCTCAAGGCCATAATCTATCTGCTGGCCGGGAAGCTCGACCTTCGACTGCCGGCGTGACGATGTTTCTACCCATCCCAAATAGCGCGGAACCGAAAAAAGGGTATGCAGTCGTTGAAGCCCATCTATTATATCAAATGTGGCCTCTTGGCGCTTGGCCAGCAAGACGAGGGGGATGGGGAACTCTCTGAGAACGCTGTCAACCAGCTTTTGCTTCTTCTTCCAGAGTCCAGACCAGTTTTCGCTGGTAGCGACGATCGACGTAAAAGCTTCCGTCGCGAAACATGCGGTACAGCGTTTGGATCGACAAGGTTGTCGAACTTAGTTCAATTTGCGCCATGACGGCTCCGTATTATTTGTGTCAGCACGACTGCCGAACCGATCTCACTGCTAGCATAACCCGGAATCCATGAATTAGCAGGGGGAAGCGAGCTAACCCCCTGTTGTCTACCAGAGCCACAATCCCTAACTCTTTGTATGCGACGCTTCACTCCGGATTCTCGAGATCCCGGCCACCATAAGTTGTGTACACCCATAAGCCACCATTTCGAAGGCCCAGCTAGAGCCTGGGCGCCCATCCATGTCGGTAGGTGGGTAGAACTTCAGCGTCCACTTCAAGGCGGCGCGGGCGCGTCCTCTACATCAAATCGGGCCACGTGGTCGAGAAACCGATCGAAATCGTCAAGGACTTCCAGCGCGAGTTCGACGCGGGCGACGCGGCCGGTCAGCGCCGCAGCTTGCGAGCCACCGGCTTATGCGGGCCCTCCCCACGCGATCGAGCCTCGAGCCAGACTTTCGCATCGTTCCACATTACGGTCTTTCCGGTGCCAGCACTTTCGCCCAGCGCTCGTCGGCGACGCGATGCAACGCTTTGTCCAGTTCAACCTGCTCCACCGTCTGGGCGATGGCGTCCAGGATGAATGCGTGAGCAGTCTTCCCTGCACGTTCCGCCGCGGCGGCAACCTGCGCCTTCAGGTCGTCGTCAATGAGGATGGTAGTCGTCGTCACCTGGGACAGCCCTCGACGTGGCTCCAAGATGTAGCGCTATTGTGCGAATAGGGCAATCCGCACCGCTTACCGTCACGACATGGGAAAATGAAGGTTGCTCTACTCATGGTCTTCCGAGAGGATACGGTGAAGCATCGAAGTCAGCCGGTCGACCAACGGCCTGCTTAATGGGCGGTTCGATTTAATTTCAACAATCCACCCATCGGGTGTCCCAATGGCGAAAACGGCACGAACTGCATCCTCTTCCGCGGCTGAAGGGTGTACTCCCAGGGTTGTGGGCCGGCGCCGTTCTGCCGGGGTAAAGGGCGGCGCCGGGTCCACCACTTCACCATTTGTGTCGATCAGCCCAAGGCGGCCAAGTCGAGCTCGTATACCTCCTGCGCTTCTCTCATGCACTGACGCAAGATTATCGACCGACTGGCCTTCCACAAAACTATCGTAAAGTCGTCGATCTTCCTCGACGCTCCATGCTTTTCCTTGGCGCGGGTGGACTACCCCGCCAGATGGTCTGTCAGGCATGCAAGGGTCCGCAAGTCATGATTGCAGAAGGATGGCCATCGGTGCCGGCCCCCGTTTCAAGAATTGACGACAGCAACAAGCTCGATCTCCACCATGAAATCAGGGTGGGCCAGCCGGGTGACGCCGACGGTCGTGCTGGTGGGCGTCGCCACGCCGAGATAACGCATGCGCACATCACCGCACTTCTGGAATTCGTCGAAGTCGGTGACGAACGTGTTGGTCTTGACGACATCAGCCCATGTCGCACCGGCAGCCTTCAGGCAGCGATCGAGATTCTGGAATGTCTGTTCCATCTGGGCGCGCATATCGCCCTTGCCGACGCAATTGCCGTCGATATCGCGGGCCAATTGGCCGGCCGTGTAGACGATCTTGCCGGTGCCGCTCACCGTCACGACGTGCGAATAGGAAGGCTGCCCGCCGGACATCCTTACATTCATTCCCTCCGGCTGAAACCGTTCGATCTTAAGGGGCATTGTCACTCTCCCGGTTGTCTTCGCCTGCTTGCGCGACGCGCAGCGTTGCTGCACTGGCGGCGCAAGCAGTATTGCAGCTTAATGGGCCGGTTTACCATTGGTGCTCGGGCGATTGCAGGGCAATCGGGTGAACGGCCGGTGCCAATGGAGGCAGAAGAATTTCAACACGGAGGAAGGGCGGAGTGCCACAGACGGCCACAAAGGAAGCAAGAAAGTGCTTCGCGCGCAGCGCTGGTCTGCCTTCTCCGTGGCCCTCTGTGGCCCTCCGCCCTTCCTCCGTGTTAAGTCCCTTCGTGCGTCCTACCCGCTTCACCCAAAGCGCCATCAGTAGCTCGGCTTTGTCGGAAATGGCGTGAGCTGAAGCTCGTGCGTCCAGCACGACCGGTCCTGGGTGTGCAGGTAGTAGAACGCCTCGGCGATCTTCACCGGGTTGATCACCAGATCGGGCCAATTCTGCACCCTCGGCATCGCGCGGGTCCCGGGCGAGTCTATGGTACCGTCGATCACCACGTTCGCCACGTGCACGCCGTGCTCGGAGTACTCCTCGGTAAGCACCTGTGCCAGCGTGCGCATCATCACCCTTGGGTAGTAAAGCGACTGCCCGGTCATACGCTTGCGCCCGCGCAGCGAGCTGGAGTTGTTGGAAAAGAAGAACGACCCTTCGCCTTTCTTCCGCATGGCCGGCAACACTTCCTTGGCAACAAGAAATGGCCCGCGGCTGGCGATATGCTGCGCGGTGTCGAACATCTCCACCGGGATGTGTTCCAGCAGCTCTTTCTCAGGCGGAAGATCGCGGCCTTCCAGGTACCCCGCGTTGTAAACCAGAACGTCCGGATCGCCTGCGTCGCGACGGATCGTGGCGAACGCCGCCGCGATCGAGTCCTGCGAGGCCAGATCCAGCTCGACGATCATGCAGTCTCCGCCCTGCTCCCGGATGGCCTTCGCCAGCGCTGAAGCATTCGCCTCCTTGCGGGTCGTCAGCACGACGAAGAAACCCTCCTGCGCGAACTTCTGCGCAATGGCGCCCCCGACGCCCCAGCGCACGCCGACCGGCAGGTTGCTGTCGTCCACTGGTCTGCCATGCGCCAGCAAGGTGTTGCGGCCGTCCGACTGCCACTTGGAGGTGGCTCCGACCACCACGGCAACCTGTTTCCCTTGCGTGTTGGTTTCGCGATGTTCGCTCATTCGAAAACGTTCCCTTCCTTGTTTGCGCTGCGACGCATGTCAGGCTGCCCGGTCCCAGCCCCACCAGACGCAGAGCGCCTCACCCATGATCAGTCGCTTGTCCTGTTCGCTGAGCCACGGCAACTCCTCGGTGAACATCGTCACGCATTGGCCCCAGGAGCAGGGCATCTTCGTGATGTCGGTGCCCCAGAACATTCGCCGCGGTCCAAACGCATCGTAAATCTGTCGCAGCCAGGTGTGCATCGCCGGAAACGGATAGGTCTCGCTGGAGTAGCCCGGTGCGCCGGTCGCCTTGACTGCCACATTGGAGAATTTCGCCAATGCCAGAAGGTCCGGCATGTGGGTCATCGCCGCGGCATCCTTCAGCGTGGTCAGGCCGCCTCGGCCGCCCAGGTGATCGATCGTCAAGCGAAGTCCGGGGTGGCGTTCGGCGATCCGGCCAAGGTCCGTCAGCGAATCCGTCGCCAGCGCGGCGATGGGAACACCGGCAGCCTCGGCGGCAGTCCACAGCCAGTCGATCGTGCCATCCGCCAGCCACCGCCGCGCGGGATCGCTCAGGAACCCGTACCGCAGACCGAGCATTCCCGGTTGTTCTCGCCAACCTGCGATGCGTGCGCGCGACTCCGGTCGATCGAGCGGCACCGCACCCATGATCGCAAACCGCCCGGGGTAGTTCCGCACCGCCGCCAAGGCCATGTCGGTCGAACCTGGGTCCCAGCCGGGCGGATGAATGACGGCGGCATCGACACCGCCTTCGTCCATCAGGACGATGGCCTCCTCAGGGGTAAAGTGCGTCACCTGTCGATGCGAGAGGTTGCTTGGGAGGCCGGTTCCCCAGAGGTGGATTTGGGCATCGATTATCTGCATCGCAGACTCTCCCATCATTCTATGCGCACCGTTGGTCGGAATTTGCGCTACCGCAGCCGCGGTCCCGTATCCATTCCCAACAGCGCCCGGCCGCCGATGGGATACCACTCCGGTGCGACCGTGACGGTCTGGCCGACGACATGCAGGTCGCGCCAGCACTCGGCCAGACGGCTCGCGCGCTTGAACGACGTGCTGCCACCGTGCCGGTACACCAGATCCATCGCCTCGCGCGCGCTGTCGGCAGCGTGGGTCGAGGCCAACCGGCAGCGGGCCCGTTGCGCGAGGGTGGTCTCCCTGCCCGCAGCGATCGTGTTCCACAGCTCGGTGATCATCGCGCTGCGGTAGACGCGCCCGGCATTCAGGATCGCATCGGCCCGCCCGACGGCATCCTGTACCTGCGGGTTGTCGCAAAGCCTGAAGGTCCTGCCACGCGGCGTCTTCTCGACGGCCAGCGCGATCAGCGCGTCGATGCCGGCGCGCGCAATGCCGGTGATCACCGAGCTGTGGTGCGGCCCGACCCATGCCACACTTGGCAAAGCGTAGGTCAGGCCGGGCCAGCGATCCCACTGATTGTCCAATGGGACGCCGACGTGAGGGCATGTGCGTCGTTCCGGCAGGAACACGTCCTTCACCGTCCAGTCGAAGCTGCCGGTCCCGCGCAGCCCCGCCACGTCCCAGCTCCCCGGCACGATCGTCGCTTCCGCGCGCGGAAAGACCCCCCGCCAGTACAGCGAGCCGCCATCCGGGCGGCGGCGCGGTTCTCCCCCGTCGAGAATCTGGAAGCTGCCCAGCATCCAGGTGCTTTCCTGGCAGCCACTGCCGAACGTCCACCGCCCATTGACGCGGTAGCCACCCGCGACCGGCACGGCTTGCCCGCCGCCCTGCACCGCAGTGCCGGCGATGATGGTATCGTGCCCGGGCGGGTAGATCTCGTGGACGCCCTCGTCCGGCAACCCCAGCGTGACGAGTTGACCGATGCTGTTGTTGGCAAGGTTCCAGCCGACCGAGCCGGCGCCCTCGGCCAGAAGCTCCACGACGCGCAGGTAGGTCAGCGGGTCGACCTGCAGGCCGCCCAGCGCACGCGGGATCACCATTCGGTAGAACCCGGCGGCACGCAACTGCTCGACCAAGGCCTTCGGCAGACGCTGCTCGCGCTCGATCTCCTCATGATAGTCGCGGAGCACCGGCTGCATAGCGGCCGCGGCCTGCACCACGGGCTGCGCATCGATATCTTCCGGTAAGCGCGTCTCTTCGGTCATCGCGTCCATTGGTTCCTCCTGCCGCCGTTCCCTACACGCCCAGTGGTGCGTCCATCCCAACGACGCTCTTGTAGGCTGTCCTGACTTCGTCGGAGACGCTCTGCGTATCCTCCCTCAGGTTGCGAGGCGTGATCGCGATGAATGCGATCTCCCAGTTGTCGGGGATCGGCTTTCCCACTTTCGGCAGGAACGCATGCGGCGCACCGGGCGAATTGTGGAAATGGTCACCGCCGGTCACCGGGGTCAGCATGGGCCGCGCGGCCTCGTCGATGGAAAACGCATCCGCTTCGCCAACCACATACATGGGAAACTGGTCGGTTCTGCTTCTCGCGTGCTGATGCAGCTCCACTCTCGGCAGGAAGACAGCGGCGAACTCCGCGCCCATGGCGGTTCTGGCCCAGGCGCCAGGGTCCCGGTCCCGACAGGTCCAACTGGGTCGTGAGCCTGTACTCGTCCCGGCCGAGGACTTCTCGAAGTGCGTCCTTCGGATTGAATTCGCTTTCGCGTCCGGAGAACGACGCGCGGATTTTGCCGAAGTCCTGGTAGACGCCTTTCATCCACGCCAGCTCGTCCTCCGCCAGTTCATGATCCAACAGCGGAATGCTTGCTTCCTCGGACATCGATGTTTCCTTCGTGCCTGATCGCGACAATGGATTGCTATCCTTCCGCCGCCGGCGACGCCAGTCCATCGGGCGGCCAGACCATGAGGCCCTCCGCCAGCGGAATGCGCAGATTGCGAAACAACATGGAAAACGACATCCAGTTGCCCATGGCGATGATGAATTCCACCTGCTGTCCCGGGTCGGTGACATACCTCGCCACCTCAGCCCAGGCGGCATCCGAAATGGATTTTCCCCCGAGGCACTCGTCCGTGGCGGCCAGGATCGCCTTGTCCGCCGGCGTCAGGCGCCCGGAATTCCGCCAGTCGCGCACTGCCAGAATATCCTCGGGCGGAATCCCGGCCGTGGTCGCCACGCGCCAGTGCTGCGTCCACTCGTAAGCCGAGCCGGTGACCCAGCCGATCCGCATGATCATCAGCTCGCGCAGCCGCGTGTCGAACTTGTTGTTCTCCAGGAGCTGCATCAATTGGCCGAACGCCACCCTGGCCACACCGGGATTGTTGGCCACCACGCGAAACGCCTCGCTCTGGGTGCGCCGCGCGGGCATCCCCATCGCATCGCCGAGTTCGCGGGCGCGCTCCAGCGATACCATTGGCACACGTGAGGTCATCGTCACTCTCCCTTTGCCGTTTCCCCGATCGTCATTCGCCTGCCTACCTCCAGGGCGTTTCCGCTGCTGCATTCCGCCCTGAAACGCGGCCGAATGCCAGGCATTCCCCGATGTTGCCGGTGCCCTGATACAGATAGCCATAGATCGAGCCCAGTTCTCCTGCGCTGTACAGCCTTGCGATGGGCGTGCCATCAGGCCGCACGATCTGGCCCTTCTCGTTGCGGCGCGGGCCGCCCTGGGTGTTGAGCATGGAGGGCGAAAGCTCGACCGCATAAAACGGCCTGGCGACGATGGGCGCCATCATCAGGCTTCGGCCGAAATCCGGATCGTGTTGCGCATCGCAGGCGCGGTTCCACCGGTTGACGGTTTGCACCAGCGCGGCGGGATCGAGCCCCACCACCGAAGCAAGATCCGACGAGGCTGTCGGCGGACTTGATCCATCCCTTCGCCAGTTCGGCACTGTTGTCCTCGCTCCAGTCGTAGCGCTCGATGATCTGAGTCCAGCCGTGGCTCGGGTGCTTGTCGTAGAGTGGGCCGGCGGCGAACAGCGTGTGATCGAAGATCAGAAACATCGGGCATGGGGTGGACAGCGGCAGCCATCGGCCGTTCACCGGGACTTTCCCGTGGCGGGTCTTGAACTTTTCGTCCGTGAAGCGCCTGGCGTCGGGGCCCACCACGATCATGCCGCCTGGCATCTCCTTGCTGTAGTGCAACGCCTGCATCGAGAACGTCGTCCGGATCTCCGGGACCTTCAGAGCCATGGAGGGGCCGGCATAGTTGTTCATGTGCCAGAGATCGGCGCCGACCGACATCGCCATCGTGATGCCGTCGCCCTCGTTGTACGGCGTGCCGGAGGTGTAGCAATACGGGACGCCGGGAAGGTAATCGCGGATCATCCGTTGGTTGTTTTCGAAACCGCCGCAGGTCAGCACCACCGCCTTTCCCGCTTTGACGGCGATCGATCGATTCCCCCTCTCGGCGCGCACACCGAGAATTTCCTTGGTGATGGCGTGCTGGATCAGTTCTCGTCCTGGCGTTTCATACAGAATGGAGATCGGGCGTTGCTTGACGAGGCGCTCGAACAGTTTCCAGGTGTAGGAATAGCCATAGGTAGGTCCATCGTGGAATTTGTGCACGCAGTCCGAGCCGGGCAGATCCGGGAATTCGATCCCGACCGGCGGATGCTGATGCTCCTGTGGATCGCCGCCGAGGGCTTGGAGCCATGCATTGTTCTGGCACATCTCATCGGCCCACACGCGCATCATGGGCTCCGGGACGGTGTAGGGTCCGCACAGTGCGGCGAGATACGCGATGGCTTTGTCGACCGACGAAGTATTCAGATATCCTTGGCCGGCAACGCGCGTGTTGCCGCCTTCCTGACCCTCGGGCGCCTTTTCCAGGATGACGACCTTGGCGCCCAGATCGTGGGCGGTGACGGAAGCGGCCATGCCCGCGGCCCCGAAACCGACGACAACGACATCGGCTTCGACGTCCCAAATGTGCGGCATTGAAGGTTGGTGCTCCGTGACGTATTCCGACTGGGACGTATTCTGCGGTTTCAGACCTGAGCGCAGCCTGACAATGAACGAGGGGGGAAGCAAGACGATGCACGCCACGCACCTGGTGATCGGCGGCGGTTCGGCCGGCTGCGTGATGGCAGCGCGCCTGTCGGAGGCGCCGGGGAACAAGGTGGTGCTGGTGGAAGCCGGCCGCGACTATGCGCCGGACCAGACGCCCGAGGATATCCGCGACACCTACTCGGGCAGCGCGCTGATGAACCCGACCTATTTCTGGAAGAACCTGAAGGTTCGCCGCAGTGCGGATGCCGCACCGGTCTATTACGAGCAGGGCCGCGTGCTCGGCGGCGGGTCGTCCGTCAACGGGCAGGTGGCGCTGCGCGGTGCGCCGGAGGATTACGACCATTGGAACGCGATCGGTGCGAAGGGCTGGGACTGGGATTCCGTCCTCCCCTATTTCCGGCGTCTCGAGACCGATCTCGATTACACCGACCAGTTGCATGGCGCGGAGGGTCCCATCACCGTTCGCCGCATGCCGATGGAGCAGTGGGACGACTTCACGCTGTCGGTCACCAAGGTGTGGAACGACCTCGGCTATCCCCTGCGCCCGGACATGAACGGAGAATTCGGCGAGGGCTATTCGCCGCTGCCGCTGTCCAACGACGGAACCGCGCGACGGTCATCGGCAGTGGGCTATCTGGACGCATCGACACGGCGCCGTTCCAATCTTCAAATCCTCGGCGAGACGCAGGTGCGGCGGATCCTGTTTGCCAACGGCCATGTCGGCGGGGCGGAGGTGCGCCGCAATGGCGTCGTCGAGACGATCACCGCCGATAATGTGGTCGTCTCCGCCGGCGCGCTGCACACGCCGTGGCTGCTGATGCTGTCGGGTATCGGTCCGGGCGAGCATCTGCGCCAGCATGGCATCGCGGTGCAGTTGGACCGACCCGGCGTGGGCGGCAACCTGATGGATCATCCGGCGATCCACATCTCCGGCTATCTGCAGCCGGTGGCGCGGCACAAGATGGTGCTGCGGCGGAACTACACCTATCTGCGCTGGTCGTCGGGACTGGCGGGCGTGCCGGCGGCGGATATGGTGATGATGGCGGTCTGCCGTTCCGCCTGGCATGCGATCGGCGTGCGCATCGGCACGCTGTCGTCCTATATCGGCCGCTCGTACTCGACAGGCGAGGTGCGGTTGGCCTCACCCGATCCAGACGATGAACCGTACGTTGACTTCAACTGGCTGAGCGACCGACGCGATCTCGACCGGATGGTCGATGCGTTCCGTCGCATGGCGAGCATCCTGACCCGCGATCCGGTGCCGCGGTACATGTCCAACCTGTTCGCTTCCAAGTTTTCCCAGCGCGTGCGCAGCATCAGCCAGAAGAATTTCCAGAACATGTTGCTGACGAACGTGGCGGCACTGATGATGGACTCGTCGACCGGCCTGCGGAGTTTCCTGTTCGACAAGGTGATCAGCGATTCCCGCCCGCTGCCGGAACTGCTCGCCGATCCCGCCGCGCTGGAGCGCCATGTGCGCGACAACGTGCAATCTGCCTGGCATGCCTCATGCACATGCCGCATGGGCGATCCGGCAGACGCGCGCACCGTGGTGGATCCCGGCGGCAAGGTGGTGGGGACGGAAAACCTGTTCATCGCCGATGCGTCGGTGATGCCGGAGGTTTCACGCACCAACACCAACATCCCCACCATCATGATCGCCGAACGCATCGCCGAAATGGTGGGCCTGCGATGACCGTGATCAACCATCGCATCCTGTTGCGCGCGAGGCCCACGGGAATCCCGGCGTCGGACAACTTCAGCGCGGACAGCGTGCCGGTGCGCGCGCCCGCAGCGGGCGAGGTGCTGCTGGAAACGCTTCTCTTGTCCATCGATCCGGCGATGCGATCCTGGATGAGCGGGGCGGTGGCGCTGGGCGAGGTCATGCGCGGCGGCGGCATCGCGCGCGTGCTGGAAAGCCGATCCGACGCCTTCCGGCCTGGCGAGTTGGTGCAGGCGCGACTCGGCTGGCAGACGCATCCGACATTGCCGGCGAAATACCTGCAGAAGGTCGATCTTGCGCGTGGCGATGCGTTGGCCTGGATCGGACCTTTGGGCCTCAGCGCTGTGACGGCCTATTTCGGAATGCGCGACATCGGTGCCGTGAAGCCGGGCGAGCGCGTGCTGGTGTCCGCCGCAGCCGGCGGCGTCGGGCAGATCGCCGCACAGATCGCGCGCATCGAGGCCTGTCCAGTGGTCGGCATTGCCGGCGGGACGGAGAAATGCGCCTACCTTTCCGACGAGCTGCGCCTGGACGGGGTCATCGACTACAAGGCGGAATCCGATCTTGCCGCTGCCATCGGCCGCGCCTGCCCCGACGGCATCGACCTCTATTTCGACAATGTCGGCGGACCCACGCTGGACGCGGCGCTGCTGCATCTGCGCGAGGGAGCGCGCGTCGTGCTGTGCGGCCGGATCTCGCAGGTCGCTGCGGATCCGCCGTACGGCATTCGCAATCTCGGCCAGCTTTCGGCGCGGCGCGGACGGATGCAGGGCTTCCAGGTGTTCCGCTATCATGATCGCTACGAGGAAGCGCGCGCCTGGCTCGCCGCGCGCCACCGCGAGGGCAAGCTGCGCCAGCGTCTGCATATCCTGGATGGGCTGCACCACGCGCCCGGCGCGCTCGGCATGCTGTTCCGCGGCGAGAACACCGGCAAACTCGTCGTAAAGGTGGGCGACATTTCGACATAGGGGAGAATCGGCCATGCAACGCACGACC
Source organism: uncultured Alphaproteobacteria bacterium (assembly GCA_963794185.1). Taxonomy (GTDB): domain Bacteria; phylum Pseudomonadota; class Alphaproteobacteria; order Acetobacterales; family Acetobacteraceae; genus JAMXLO01. The sequence goes on from CAWCDM010000115.1 coordinate 72,016, forward strand.
ACCGCACTGCGCGGTCTGTTGTCGAACAGCGGCTTCATCAACATGCCGTCGGCCTACGACGCGATCGGCGGCCGCTTGTTCGCGAGCCTGGGGTTTCCGGCAGTCTATACCGGTGGCTTCGTGACCGGCGGCTCCCGGTGCACCTCGGAACCGCTACTGACCATGGATGAGCAGGTCCGTGTCGCCGGCGATGTGGCATCCGCGGTGACGGTGCCTTTGGTTGCCGATGGCGGCGCGGGCTTCGGCGAACCGCTGCACACCATGCGCTCGGTGCGCGAGTTCATTCGCGCGGGCGTCGCCGGAATCCACATCGAGGACCAGCTCTATCCCAAGCGCGCGCACTACCACAAATACGTGGCGCACGTGACGCCGCGTGACGAGTTCGTCGCCAAGATCGACTATGCCTGCCGCCAGCGCGCCGAATCCGATCCCGACTTCGTCATCATCGCGCGTTCGGACGCGGCACGCTTCGAAGGACTGCAGGAGGCGATCGACCGGATCAACCTGGCCGCCGATGTCGGCGCCGACATGGGGCTCGTCTTTCCCCGCGACGATGCGGAGCTGCGCCAGGCGCCCAGGATTGCGAAGGTACCGCTGGTTTACGTGATGAGCCGGGGCAACCGCGACCAGCGTCCGTTGCCGACGATCGCGGAACTCGAGGCGATGGGCTACAAGGCCTGCATCGACGCGGTGACCAGCCTCGTCGTCGCATTCACCGCGGTGAAGCGCGCCTTCACCGAGATCAGCGAGACCGGCACGTTCACCGGCCTCAGCGCCCAGGAATGTATCGACGCCCGCCAGCAGATCGAGGACCTTGTGGGGCTCGAGCAGTTCTATGTCATCGAGGAGGAAACGGTCGAAAAGCAGCGTTGGGGCAAACGCTGATCGCCCCCGCAGGCTCAGTTCCCGCGTTCGAAGCCCGGGCGCGGCACGAGGCTCATCAGCATGTGCACGAAACCGCCGTCGACGATGATCTCCTGGCCGTTGACGAACCCGGCACGGTCGCTCGCAAGGAACAGCACCACCTGCGCCATGTCCTCCGGCGTGCCGATGCGCCCGACCGGAATGGCCGCGGCCCGCCGCTCTGCCCCGCCGGGAGCCTGATAGAAGATTTCGCTCATCGGCGTCCGCACGAGGCCAGGGCTCAGCACGTTGCTGCGCACGCCATGCGGCCCCCATTCCACGGCAAGCTGGCGCGAGAGCATCAGCACGCCGGCCTTGCTCACACTGTAGGCGCCGGAGAACGCCTGCGCGTTGCTGCCGGCGATCGACGCCGTGTGCACGATGGCGCCACGCCCACGCTCGATCATCGCCTTGCCGAAGGCCTGTGCGCAGAGCAGGTAGCCTGTCAGGTTGACCGACAGCAGCCGGTTCCACTCGTCGAGCGGCACGGTCGCGAGCGATCCCGGGAGCAGCATGCCGGCGTTGTTGACCAGGATGTCACACGGGCCGATGGCTTGGGACGCGAGCTCAGCGGCGGCGACGCTCTTCGGGTCGGCAATATCGCAGGTGAGGGCAAGCGTCTTCGCTCCTGTCGGACGCAGCGCATCAGCCGTCGCCTGGCAACTTTCCTCGTCCCGGTCGAGCAGTACGACCGACGCGCCGGCGTCCGCCATGCCAAGCGCAACGGCGCGACCGATGCCGCCACCGGCCCCGGTCACCACACACACGCGGCCTTCGAGCCCAAGCCAATCGCCATTCCTATCAGCTATGATTTCCTCCCTGCCACCGTCCTATGCCGAGAGCCTACCACCACCACCGCGTCGCGTAGGACAGCGAACGCGCCGTGGCGCTACCCGCGCGACAGCGGCGAACAGGCCGCCGCGGCGGCGCGCGCCAGCACGATCATGCGGCGGGCCGCCACACCGGCGCCGGCGACGTCGCCCGCCAGGTGCCGCAGCAGCGGATGTGAAATCATCGCGTGCGTCGCGGCATTCACGGCGACTTCCGTGGCGGCGACCGTCGCTGCGGCCAATGCCGTTTTCTGCAGCAAGGCGAGCGTTCCCAGGATCCCCGGCCGCATCCCATACAGTGCCGCCACCTGCCGTATCAGCCGCACGCCGCACCAGCCGATGGTCAGTACGTCCAGCGCCGGCGTGGGCGTTGCCGCAACGATCGCGACGCTCTGGAGAGCGGCCGCCCGACCGAGAACATCCGTCGCATCGCGCAGCGCCTGCGCCGGTCCGGAACGCAACAGCGCAAGCACCGATTCAGGGGTGTCGGCGGCAGCCAGAGCCGGCAGGATCGCGGCTTCCTGCGGCAACGCTGCCAGCCAACGCCGTGCCGCCCTTGCCACACGTTCCGCCTCGCCGCTGGCGAATTCAGCGCGCAGCCGATCGACCCGACGCAGCGCTGCCAGACCGTACAGTTCCCGCCCCATGCCCACGGCGATCAGCCCGAGCCCGGCCAGCAGGACGACAAGGCCTGCCCAGCCCAGAGCGCCCCAGCGGTCGAACAGCGCACCTGCCAGCCAGGCAGCCCAGAGTACCCGGCAGGCCAAACCCGAGAATCGCCGCTCCGACAAACGCCGGCGACCGCCGCCAGAGAACCGGCTCCGCTGTCGGAAGTATTGCCGGCACCGCCTCCAGCCGCGGTGCCACCTCGGGCTCAAGCAACAGGAACGGCTCGGGAGCGGTGTCCATCACAGAATGTCCGTCAACAGAAATGCCATCAGCGCGTCCAGCCCCAGTTGGGGTATCCCGCCTCGGCCCGCCTCGGGCAGACGCATCGGCTCGAAGTCGGGCAAGGCGAGGAAACGGTGCTGCCAGAACGCATCGTCGGGCAACCCGTCTGGAACCTCGCCGGGATAGAAGCGCGCAGGCCGAGGCTCGCCGATGATGCGGCCGCGCACCGCCGAGACCGGACGCCCGGCCAGCGTCTCCACCACGTCCTCGGTACAGCGCACCGCGGCAATTGCGAAGACGGCGGCCGTTGCGCCACCGTCCGGCACACGGGTGATGCGCCGCATCAGTGCGGCGAGGTTGCCTCGCTGGCGCGACGCGATGTGGTCGGCCTTGGTCGCGGCGAAGGCCACGCGTCCGATTGCCCGGGGCGGCAGCTTCAATCGTGCAAATGCCGCCAGCCAGTCGATCCAGGAGCGATCCCAGCGCAATGCATCGGCCGCCGCGGCAAGCGCCGACCGTGCATCTTCGAACGCGGTCTGTCCGCGATGCAGGGCCGACAGCAGATCGGCCAGCACGACGAGCCCGTCGAGATCGCCGAACATCGGCGACATCAGGTCACCGCGAACCGCGTCCTTGTAGGCGTCGAAGCGCGCCTGCATCAGGCTCGCGAGCCGGCTGCGCCCCGGCAGCGGAAAGAACTGCGTCCAGGGCGGCGGCGCGCCAGGCGGCGGCATCAAAAAGCGCCCGGGCTGCAGGAAGGCCAATCCGGCCTCGTCACGCATGTGGCGCAAGACATCGGTGTAGAGCCGGTGCCCAGTCAAGGTGAGTGCCTCGTCCGCCGCCGCGCCGACCGGCAGGCCGCGCACGAAGCCCAGAAATGCGCTTGCCATTTCAGCGTTCTTCAGTGCCTCCAGCCGGCGCAGCGTCGCCTCGGACCAGTCTGCGAAATCCAGCCCGAGCAGCGGCAGATCGAGCAGCCATTCGCCCGGATAGTCCAGGAACTCGACGCGCCGGCGCTGCGGACCGAGCGGCGCCAGCAGTCCTTCCCTTGGCACATCGACGTCGAGGGCAAGCAGCGATACCGCCGTTGTTCGGGCAGGCCACTGTGGCGGGTCTGCGGCAAGTGCTGCGATGTGGGAGGCGACCTCGAATCTGGGGATGCCGGACGCCGCCGCGGGCGCAATGGATACCTGCAGCCGCCGGCCGCGAAGCCGATCGGATACTGCCGGAAGGGCTGACCGCCCGGCAGACAAGGCCAGCAGGTTGGCGGCGAGCGAGGTGAGCAACGCAGTCTTGCCCGCGCGCGCCAGACCTGTGATGCCGATGCGAATTGTGCTGCGGAGCTGGAGGACGTCTGCGGCCAGGCGGCCGGCGCCGACGACCGCCGCTACCATTCAACGCAACCAGGATGCACGCTGCGGACAATTCTGTTCATGGTAACGTCAAGCAATACCCAACTGGACAATCCCCATGCAGCTTGGCTCCAAGACCTACGATATGGACGACATCTGGGCCATGCAGGAGTTCTACCACAGCAATGGCTGGACCGACGGCCTGCCGATACTGCCGCCCACGTCTGACGCCGTTCAGGCCTGCCTCGAATGGGCGATGACGCCGCCCGAGCACTTGCTCGGCATCGAACCGGTGCGCGGCGTGCCGATCACGGCGGAAAAGCTCGCCATCAACGCCGTCATGGCGGGCTGCCTGCCCATGCACTTCCCGGTCGTCCTCACCGCCTTCGCCGCGATGCTGCAGCCGGAATTCCTGCTGCACGGCGCGACCTCCTCCACCGGCGGCTGCGCCGTGTTCGTGGTGCTGAACGGCCCGATCCGCCGCGAGCTCGGCGCCAGCGGCACGTTCAATGCGCTCGGCAACAGCGATCGCGCCACGGCGGTCATCGGCCGGGCGCTACGGTTGGCCCTGATCAACATACTGGAGGTGCGGCCGGGCGGCATCGACCGCACCACAATCGGCCACCCTGGCAAATTCAGCTACTGCATCGCCGAGGACGAGGAGGACAGCGACTGGATGCCGCTCGCGGCGCAGCGCGGACTGCCCCGCGAGGTATCCGCCGTCACGGTCATGGCGGCCGGCGCGCCGCGCCAGATCATGAACGAATGGACGACGCAGCCGGAGGAGATCCTGGAAACGTTCGCCGCGGAAATGCGCGCCAACATGCGGCATTATTCGATATGGGGCGGCAACTACGCGCTGATCATTCCGAAGCAATTGCGCGACCATCTGCAAGCCGCCGGCTGGAGCAAGACCGACATCGCGGCATTCATCGACGAGCGGGCGCGGGTGCATCGCGGCGAATGGGCCGAGGTCGGCAAGGGCGCGGTGGTCCGTGACCAGGCCGACAGCGAATACGCGGCGCTGGAGTCGCCCGATCAGCTTCTGGTTGTCGCGGCCGGCGGTCCCGCCGGCGGGTTCGGCGCGGTGATCCCGCCGTGGCTGGGGCACAAGAGCCGCGCCGTTACACTGCCCATCGGCGCCTGTATTGACTGCGAACCACCCGGGCGGTGAGTCTGTTCCCGACCGACGTCAGCAGAGGCACGCCATGGCTCTCCAGGTCCTCGATCCCACCAACGAAACGGCGCCGCCGCTTGGCCAGCGGGCACCACGACTGACCACGCTCGCGGGCAAGGTCGTCGGCTGCATTTCCAACGGCAAGGAAGGCACGCAAGGCTTCTTCGCGCACCTCGACCGCATGCTGCGCGAGGAATTCGGCGCGGCCGATGTGATCAGGCGCGTCAAGTCCAACTACAGCGCGCCGGCCGATCCGGACATCGTGGACGAGATCAAACGCTGGCACGCCGTCGTCACCGGCATCGGCGACTGAGGCAGTTGCTCGTCGTGCAGTCTGCATGACTCCATAACTGCCGAACGTCTTGGCGTTCCCGCGATGGCCGTGATGACCACGCGCTTCGTCAGTGCGGCCGAGCTGATGGCGCGCGTGCTCGGCTTTCCGGGCTATGAGTTCGCGGTCATCGCGCACCCGATCAGCAGCGCGAGCGACGAGGGCCTGCGCGATATGGCCAGCCGCCGCGGCCGTTCAGGCAGCGCCGTCTGCTGCTGGGGCCCTGACAGCAGGGTCATTGCGGAACGGATCAGCGTCGTCATCCGGTTTGGCAGCATACGCCGGTTATGGCACTTTCCAGTAGACTGGCGCCGCCGACGCAGAGGTCGGGCCGTAGGCGCGCCGTCCGGGCGCAAGTGGCATCGGTCCGTAAGTCTGGCGTATTGACTGCGGACACATTATCGGGCCGCTGACGAACCAGCCGAAATGGGAGGACGCATCATGACACTCGCCGCCGCCCGCCAGGACACACTTCGCGCCGGTGCCGCCATTGCGATGGTCCTTGCGATGCTTGTTGCAATCACCGCGACGCGGTTCGCGCCCAGGACTACGCGGCAATCGTCGCGCAGCCCGACCGCACCGACGCCGATCGCCAGACGGACAAAAGGCGGGATCCGGTGAACCTGCTTGCCTTCACGGGAGCGAAGGCGGGATGGACGGTGCTCGATATGGGTGCGGGCGCCGGCTACAGCACCGAGCTCATGGCCCGCTCCGTCGGCCCGACCGGCAAGGTCTACGGACAGAACGACAAGGAGTCCGGGAAGCTGCAGGCCAGGATGACGACGCCGGCCATGCACAATGTCGTGGCACTGGTGCGCCCGTACGACGATCCGGTCCCTGCCGATGTGCACGACCTCGATCTCATCACCTTCTACTTCGCCTATCACGACACGACCTATATGGAGGTCGATCGCGCAAAGATGGACAAGGCGCTGTTTGCCGCGTTGAAGCCCGGCGGGTTCCTTGTCATCGCCGACCATTCGGCTCGGCAGGAGGACGGCGCGACTGTCGGCAAGACCTATCACCGGATCGCCGAGCAGACGTTGCGTGCGGAGGTCGAGGCGGCGGGATTCAAGTTCGTCGCCGACGCGGCGTTCCTGCGCCATCCCGAGGACACGCGCACCAACATTGTCTTCCGCAATCCGACCCCGGTGGACGAATTCGTGCTGAAGTTCCAAAAGCCGATGTGAACGCGCAAGGCCGCGTGGGCCAATCGTGTCTGGTTGGCCGGCCGCTGCGATGTGGCTGGGCGCGGCGAATTGACAACCTGCGACCGCAACGCGCACCGTCCACTCACCATACGCCTGCGTCGTCTGGGTTGGTGTTCTGCGTCCATTGGGAAGGAGCCGGTCATGAACCGGGCTTGCAATGGGATCGGGTGCAACGGCCGCAGTCTCGAATGGCTGCGGCCCTTGGTACGACCGCATCGCGCCGGCCCGAATTGGCCGAGCGCCAACGCCGATCATCGGCGCGCACCGCAGGCGGCATTCGCACAGACAACATCGTGACAATGGAGGAAGAGCGTGACCCAGATTCAGGATGACATGTTCACCCCGGATGTCATCGCCGACCCATATGCCTACTACGGCCGGTTGCGCGACGAGGATCCGATCCACTGGAACGAGGCCTATGCGCTGTGGGTCGTCACACGGCACGATGATCTGGTGTGGCTGACCCGGCATCACGAGCTGTTCTCGTCCGCCGTGTTCAAGAACGATCCGCGGCCGGCCTATCCCGACATCGATGAGTTCGACCTCGGGCTGTACGAATACGTCAAGAACTACCAGGGCGAGCAGTTCATCCAGCACGATCGTCCGGCGCATCTCGAGATGCGGCGGGTGATGCACAGCTACTTCACGCCCAAGTCGATGGAGGCCTGGCGTCCGTTCGTGGTGAGCGCGGTGAAGGAACTGCTCGATGCCGCAGAGGCGAAGGGCGAGATGGACGTCATGCGCGACGTCGCGACGCCGCTGCCTGTGCTGGTGATCGCGCAGATGATGGGCGTGCCGCCGGAAGAGCGCGGCCATGTCAGGCGGCTTGCCGAGAAGCTGCTGTATATCGGCCGCGGCGAACGCGACCGGATGAAGCCGCTCACCGAGGGCATGCGGGGGATGATCGAGTATGTCTCGCCGCTGGTGGAACGGCGCATCGTCGATCCGGGCGACGATTTCATTTCTGTGCTGGCGCGCGGCGAGAAGCAGGGCGTGTTCACCCGCGAGCAGGTCCTGGTCAATACGTCGCTGCTGCTGCTGGCCGGGCACGAGACGACGATCAACCTGCTGTGCAACGGCACGCTGGCGCTGCTGCGCCATCCCGACCAGTGGGACCTGCTGAAGCAGGATCCGGCCGGGCGCATGAAGGCCGCGACCGAGGAGTGCCTGCGCTACGATTCGCCGGTGAAGTCGATCCAGCGGATCGCGTCCGAGGATGTCGAGATGCGCGGCAAGGTGCTGCGCAAGGACGACCGCGTGCGCTGGTTCATCTCGTCGGCCAACCGCGATCCCGACGCGTTTCCCGATGCCGAGACGTTCGATATTTCCCGCCATCCGAACCAGCACGTCGCGTTCGGCTCGGGCACGCATCACTGCCTGGGGGCCACGCTGGCGCGCGTGGAGGGCCAGGAGGTGTTCAAGGCGCTGGCCGAGCGTTTCCCGAAGCTGCGCGTGGCGACGGAGGACGCTGGACTATCAGCCGAGCATCACGTTCCGCTCGCTGAAGTCGCTGCCGGTCACCTGGCACTAGGAGGGCGCGATGCCGCGGAAGCTGCGCGTCTGGGTGGACCACACGGCCTGCGTCGGGAATGCGATGTGCGAGACGATTGCGCACGAAGAGTTTCCGGCTGAACGAGAACCGTCAGTCGGAGGCGATCGAGCCCGTGGGGGATGGCGAGGCGGCGATCCTGGAGGCGGCGGAGAACTGCCCGGTCAGCGCGATCTTCGTGGAGGATGCGGAGACGGGGGAGCGGCTGTTTCCGTAGGGGGGCGGTCGGGTGGTGTCGGCGGCCGCGCGATGTGCTGCTGATCGACAAGGACGCGCCGACGCCGCAGCGCTCGTTCCAAGTTCCTTCGTCTTTGCCGTCAGCATGACCGGCCACCTCTGTCGTCCATCAACGGATCGACGAAAATCCGGTTGGCGGGTGGCCCTACGCTTGCCTCTTACCTGTCCGTTCACCAGGCCTTGGCCGGACTAGATCGAGACTTTAGCGGCATCCTGAACATCGTAGATATTCGTCGAGAATGCCGATCCCAATCGATGATCAAGAAGGGCCTGGAAGATGTCCTTGCAGGTTTCAGGCGAGGGTACAATCTTGCCACTTAAATCAAGAACAATGTTAAGGCCGAACTCCTTATGCCGGCTCCGCAGCCTCTGCATGAAATTCGGGTCCTTGTAGTGGCCTTTCTGCCGGATAGCAGAAGCCCTCCGAAGCTGATTTTGCTCTCACCCACGTACAGCGACAAGCTATCAAGGCTCGAAAATAAGGCAGCAAATTCTGACTCTCTCTGTAGTTCAGCAAAATCATCCTTATGCGCCGCCTTGTAATTTAGGATCGACTCGAAATGCCCATCGTGGCGACTTCACCGCTCAAGCCGCTCCCGTTGCCTTAGGTGGCGGCATCAGTGGGACCGTGATGACGCGCCGAGACTGATGCCGAGGAAGTCGTTGTTGGCTGGTTCTGTCCTGCGTATCGCTGTCACGGCTTCAGTGCGACGAGCCGCTCGAATGCTGCAACGACGGTGGCGTCGCCCTCCGTGCCAATGAAGATGAGACATCTACCCCCCGGGAGTTTAGACCTGAAGGCGCGGAAGGACCGTCTCGCTCATGCCCATGCTCCAGACACCGATCGATGCCGAAGCTGGTGCCGCCACGAACGGAGGCCGTAGGCCGACGGTAGTGGCGGCACCAGCTTCGGTGTCACCCGGAATTATCGACCCGCCCGCGCCGGCGGACGTTCACCGCGCAGGACAAGCTGCGCATTCTCGCCGATGTCGATCGTGCCGCCGGGACCGGCGGTATCGGCGCCGATCCTGCGCCGCGAGGGCCTGTACTCCTCGACCTTGTGTGACTGGCGCCGCCAGCGGGACGCTGGCGGTTTCAACGCCCTGGTTCCCGCCAGGCGTGGCCCGAAAGCCGCCGAACCCAACCCGCTCACCAGCGAAATGGCCCAGTTGCAAAGGGACAATGCCAGGCTCACGCAACGCCTGGTGCGCGCCGAGGCCATCATCGACATCCAAAAAAAGCTTGCGGCGTTGCTGGGCATCCCGCTGGCGCCCACGGACGGCGAGCCTTGACCGATGCCGTCGTCGCGCTCGCACCGGCCGCCGGTATGACGGCCGCGGTTTGCGCCGCGCTCGGGGTTTCTCGTGCCAGCGTGCAACGAAAGCGCGCCCGTCTGACCGCGCCGCCGGCGGTCGCTCGCCTGCGGCCGCGGCCAGCCCGGTCGCTGAGCGTTCCGCAACAGCAGGTGGTGTTGGATCTGCTGCACGCGCCACGTTTCGCCGACCAGGCTCCGGCGGAAATCTACGCCAGCCTGCTTGATGAGGGCGTGTATCACTGCTCGATCCGCACGATGTATCGGCTCCTCGATCAGAACGGAGAAATCCGCGAACGCCGCCGGCAGTTCCGTCATCCGGTTTATCAAAAGCCGGAACTTCTGGCGGAAAGTCCCAATGAGGTCTGGTCCTGGGACATCACCAAACTGATGGGGCCAGCGAAGTGGAGCTACTTCTATCTCTACGTGATCCTCGACATCTTCAGCCGCCGGGTGGTGGGATGGTGCGTGGCGGATGCCGAAAGTGCCACGTTGTTCCGGCCGCTGTTCGACGATGCGATCGCGAAACATAACGTGCCGGCTGGTCAGCTCACGCTGCACGCCGATCGCGGCGGTCCGATGAAGGCAAAGGCGACGGCGTTGCTGCTGGCCGATCTCGGAGTGACCCGCTCACACAACCGCCCGCACACGTCCAACGACAACCCGTTCTCCGAAAGCCACTTCAAGACCCTGAAGTATCAGCCGCGCTTCCCCCAACGCTTCGGCTGTATCGAGGACGCCAGAAGCTTCTGCCGGCAGTTCTTCGACTGGTACAACCAGGACCATCACCATGCCGGGATCGGTCTGATGACCCCGGACCAGGTGCATTACGGTCAGATCGACGCCGTTCATGCCGCGCGTCAGCTCACCCTCGATCATGCGTTCCGCGAAAACCCAGAGCGCTTCGTCAACAAAGCGCCATCACCACCCGACAAACCAACCGCCACATGGATCAACCCGCCACCGCCGAAAAGCGTCTGACTGCGACCCTGGTCAAATTGAGATCCTTGAACCGTCCCGTGCCTTTCCTCGTCCTGGCATCGTGATCGTGAACGACAGTCTCCGCCGGCCCTTGCTCTATGTCTATGGACCGGCTCCACTGCATTCCGTTACGTAACGCTATACGAGCCCACGCCCGCCGATGGTCCAGACTTCAATCAGCCAGAGTCAACCCTCCGTGCCGATCATCTTGCCAAACTCAAACGTGCCGTGAACAAGCCTAAATACCGAACCCGGCTGTATCAAAGTCGTTGACACGTTCCGAGAAGGCTTATCCCGTTCACTCAGGTCTATCTATATGTAGTATTCGGGCCTGCAGCGGGAGTGGGTTCGACTATTTGGCGACCCTTGCGAGGGTTGTCCCGCTTGATGATGTCCCAATAGCTCTCCGGTTCGTGGCGCGCGGCGAGGCCCAGCATGGTCTCGAACGAAACATGCCGGTAAATCGGCGGTTGTAGCGAAAGACGAACTCATCGAGATAGGTATCGACGTGCTTGCGGCGTAGGCCGTGATACGTACCCAGCGCCCATCGCTGCAGCAGCGCGAAGGCGCGATGGCTCCACGGCAATACGATGTGCGCCGCCATTCTGCCGACGATGCGCGGATCGTGCCGGTAATCGCCGGACAATCCGGGATACGACGTGTGGCCATCGCTGATCAGCGTGGCTCCCGGCTTCACATTGGCCCTTACGAAGGCCTCGATCGAGGTGGCCGTGTTGTCGGCGATCATGGCGAGGCGGAGACGCCCGGAACGCGTGCCGAGGTACTTTGCCCCCTTCCGTCTCGGCTTGCTCGTGTTGGAATCCCGGTCAATCACCTCAATGGCACCGGCGATGAGGATTTTGCCGGCGTTGCCAGGCTCAAGGAACGTATCGCGTCTTGAGCGCCGGAGCTTTTGCGTCAACAGCCAAGCCGTCTTGTCGGTGACGCCAAGCTGGTCCGCCAACTGTCGCGCGACAGCCGTTGGAATGGGTCGCCATCATGCGCGCCGTCACGGTCAGCGGCAGCTTGGGAACGTGAGCGACCCGGAGGCCACAGTCGAGGCATTCGAACAGGCGTGGGCGGCTATTCAGCGCGACACCGCGAGGCGCGCCGCAGGCGGGGCAGGCGAAACCGCCTGGCCAGCGGCACTTGAACAGAAACGCCGCGCAACACGCCTCGTCGTAGAACGCCGTTTGAAACTCCGAAAGCGAGCGCGCCCTCGCCATCGATTGTTCGTCCCCGATTCTCCACACATGGCCAAACCGAATAACTCACACGCTATATGTAGTGCCAGCCTGAGTCAACGGGATAAGCCTTCCGGGCGCGGCGTGTCGTGCTGCTTTGCTGTAGCATTGCTCAGAACGTGACGTTCTATCGTGCAGCAGTGGCAGACCCGACTTCATCGATACTCTCCGACCATCATCCCGAGGCGGCATTCTTGTGGCGGACGATCAATAACTTTCTTGATGTTGCCGTGCTGGACTGGTGCAAGTTGTTCGGCAACCAGAGAAGCGAAAAGCATCATTGGCGACGCGTTGTGTCTGATGTGAGAGGTGGCCGGTTAAAACTGAACAGGCCGATAAGTGGATTCCCTGCCTGACTGCGGCGAGGATGCCGCGCAACAGGAGGGGAGCATGTCGAGACGTACACGGCGCAACCACATCCCGACGTTCAAGGCGAAGGTGGCTTTAGCGGCGATCAAGGGGGAGAAGACGCTGGCCGAGCTGGTGCAGCTTCATGATGTGCATTCGACGCAGATCACAGCGTGGAAGGCGCAACTGGTCGAGGGGGCAGCCGGCCTGTTTGCGGCGGGTTCGTCCGGCAAATCCTCCGAGCCGGGGGTGGACCTGAAGACGCTGCACGCGAAGATCGGTGAACTGACCCTGGAGAACGATTTCTTATCGGCTGCGCTCGGCAAGGCCGGGCATCCGAGCGCAAAGCGATGATCGACCGCGGCCACGAACTGCCGTTGAGCCGCCAGGCGGCTGTGCTGGGGATCAGCCGGGGCAGTCTTTATTTATAGTGCCTGTCCGCTGCCTGCCGCCGAACTGGCGATCATGCGGCGGATCGACGAACTGCACCTCGACTATCCGTTCGCGGGCAGCCGGATGCTGCGTGACCTGCTGCGCGGCGAGGGCATTGCGATCGGACGGGACCAGGTCACGACGATGATGCGGCGGATGGCGATCGAGGCGGTGTATCGCCGGCCGCACACGTCCAAACCGGCAGACGGGCACAAGGTGTTTCCCTACCTGCTGCGCGGGATGGCGATCGAGCGTGTCAACCGGTCTGGGCGATGGATATCGCTTATATAGCTTCCTCGCTGTCCGGGGTGGGTAGAAACGTCCTGCCCTTGCTTGTCTATCTTACACTTCCTACTTGGTAACATTTCTGCAGTTCGGCTGACAGGAGCCGTTTCTCCGTCCCGGCCTGACGTCAGCAAGGCGCCGCGCGCAG
>CAWCDM010000116.1:0-47493 GCA_963794185.1 uncultured Alphaproteobacteria bacterium
CCGGTTTGACCAGAACGCTGAGCCGGGTCAGCCAGGCGATCAGACAGACCACGCCGACGCCGAAGGCCGCGGCGGAGGCGATCTGTGTATATCGCGCCGGGTCGTCCCCGGCCATGTCGCCCACCGTGCCCGCGATCATGAGGGAAATCGCCGACGTCGGGCCGAACGCAAGGTATCGGGATGAGCCTGCCAGCGCGTAACCTAGGCCACCGAGCAGGTAGCCATCGACACCAACCTGCGGCGGCAGGCCGGCAACGTCGCGTAGGCAAGCGAAACTGGAACGGCGTAGGCCGCTAACGTGACACCGGCGACGAGATCGAACCGCAGCCAACCCAAGGGATACTCGAGCACGCGGTTACCGCTGCCACGGCTAGCCTTTCATTCGACCGACGCCGGTGCGCGGGCCAAGGCAGGGGCAGGCGGGGACATCGCCGTAATCTATTCCCAATCTAAAAATCGCCGACCGGCCTCCAACGCAGCAGATAATCGGACACGGCGATCTGCGTCCGATCCCAGCCAAGCAGTCCAGTCCGATGGCGAACCGCCGCAGCCACCGCGTCATCCGGCGAGGGCCATGGGCCGCACAGACTGCCGTTGAACTCGATCGTCCAGCGCAGGCCGACTTTGAGCAGGCGAAGCAAGCCGGCCTCCGTCGGATACTCGAACGCCATTTTGTATCCGTCCCCCTTGACAACAGACCCGAATGATAGTGAGGACACCAAAAGCACCATGGCGTCCTTCCTCTGGTCGATCAATTTCAAAGCAAGCGGAGGGGATGACCCGCTATGGCGAATTTCAACTTGATCTAGATCAACGCAATCGGTTGCTATTTGCGCTAGTGGCTCCTGGAACTCCATTGTCACTGCCACGCGGCTGAATAGGGAGAAGGTGACATGCCAGGAACATCAGGTCCTATGCTTTCCGTGACCACGCTCTTCGCCGAGCGTGATGCACGCCGCCGCCGTGATCAGGAGGCGGGGAGCAACTGCAGCGACGCAAGGAGGAGGAGCTGGCCGAGTTCCGGATGCGTCTCGACAACTTTCAGCTGACCGACGCGATCGCTCAATCCGGCCTGGACAGGATCAAGCGTGCCTTCGAGCGGGGCGAAACCGAACTGATGATCTCGGCCTTCCCGAGCAGCTTCTGCACCGACGGCGGCCGCGCGATCATCAACGCCGGCGCGCCGCCTATCAACAAGCCGAGCAAGGAAGAGCTGGCTGCGCGGTCCGACGAGCCCGAATGGCTGGCAACGCTGCCGGCAGGGGTTCGTCAGGTCTACGACTACTGGAAGGCCAACCTGAAGCCCGGCGGCTTCGGCTTTTCGGCGCGCATCATCAACTATCCCGGCGGGAAGCCAGGCGACGTCGGACTGTTCTTCACCTGGCCGAAAAGCGCTATGGATGCGTAGATTTGATCGATCCGCTTGGCAAAAGGGTGACGATAGGGCATCGGGGGTTGCAATGAGTGCGGCGAAAAGGGCCAAGAAAACCTGAGATTGTCGAAGATGCCGGGTCGACAGACGGCAAGCTGAAGGCCAGGAGACTACGAACGGGAGCTGGCCAGGCTGCATGTCGAGCTGGTCAAGGTTCAGCAATGGGTGGTGCACAAGGGCCTGAAGGTCTGCATCGTGTTCGAGGGGCGCGACGGCGCCGGCAAGGGCGGCACGATCAAGGCCATCACCGAACGTGTCAGCCCGCGCGTCTTTCGCGTCGTCGCGTTGCCGGCGCCGACCGAGCGCGAAAAGTCGCAGATGTACATTCAGCGCTACATGCCGCATCTGCCTGCCGCCGGCGAGATCGTGATCTTCGACCGCAGCTGGTACAATCGTGCCGGCGTCGAGCGGGTGATGGGCTTCTGCTCCGACGAGCAGGTGAAGCGCTTCCTGCAGATGCTGCCGGGGGTCGAGAAGGCGATCGTCGATTCCGGGATCATTCTGCTGAAATACTGGCTCGAGGTCAGCGAGGAGGAACAGACGCGTCGGCTCGCGGCGCGCATCGACGATGGCCGGAAGATCTGGAAGCTGTCGCCGATGGACCTGAAGTCGTACAGCCGCTGGTACGACTATTCGCGGGCGCGCGACGAGATGTTCATGGCGACCGATACCTCATGGGCGCCGTGGTACGTCGTCCGCTCGGACGACAAGAAGCGGGCGCGGCTGAACATCATCAGCCACCTGCTCAGGCACATCCCGTACGAGGAAATGAAGCGCGAGAAGGTGAAGCTGCCGGATCGCCAGAAGGCGCATGGCTACAAGGAGCCGGACTACCCATACAAATTCGTGCCGGAACTGACATGGCCGTCCGAATGAATGCGTGAAGGCGATTGGCGCTTTCAATGGTGGGGGATACAGATGGACAGAACAAGACGTTGGCTGCTCGCCGTGCCCGCGGGGCTGCTCGGCGCGACCGCCCTGCAATCGACTGCATTCGCCGCATCCGCGGCGCAGATCAATCGCGATGCCGACAGCGCGTTGCACGCGCTCTATGCGGCACAGCCCAAGGCGCGCGAACTCGGCGAGCGCGCCAAGGCGATCCTGATATTTCCCAAGATCATCAAGGCCGGCCTGATCATCGGCGGCCAGAGCGGCGACGGCGTGCTCCGGGTCGGCGGCAAGACCGACGGCTTCTACAACATCTCGGCCGCCTCGTTCGGCCTGCAGGCCGGCGGCCAGCGGTTCAGCTACGCGCTGTTCTTCATGAACGACACCGCCCTGCAATACCTGCAGAAGAGCGATGGCTGGTCGATCGGCTCGGGCCCCAGCGTCGTGGCCTTGGACAAGGGTGCAGCCGCCAGCATGACCAGCACGACGCTGACCGAAGATGTCTATGCCATCCCGTTCGGGCAGAAGGGCCTGATGGCAGGGCTCGGACTGGAAGGCTCGAAGATCACGCGTATCCATCCGGGGCGCATAATACCTTGCTGCGGCCATCGATGATATCGGTGGTGCGCAGTCGAACGGGCAGCCGCATGCCAATGTGGCTGATCCCGATGGTCTATACCGCGGCCAGCGTGGTCGCCGGGCTGGTGCTGCCAAGGATCGAGCACGCCTATTTCGCCGGACACGTGCATGAGATGTCGGTCGGGTCTGCCATCGCGTTCTTCTCATCGGTCAGTTCCGGCATGATGGCGCTGACCGGGATCGTATTCGCCATCGCCTTCGTGGTCGTGCAGTTCAGTGCCCTGGCCTACTCGCCGCGGCTGGTCGTCATGTTTGCCAACGACCCTACGCTGTTCCACACGCTCGGTATCTTCTTCGCAACGTTCACCTACTCGCTCGTCGTGCTGATGTGGACCGACCGAGGCGGCTCGGGCACAGTGCCACAATTTTCCACCACACTCGTGACGACCCTGCTGATCGTCAGCATGATGGCTTTTGCCAAGCTCATTCAAAACCTCAGCAATCTGCAGATCCACAACGTGCTGCAATACACCGGCGCACGCGGTCGCGCGGTGATCCGCACCATGTTCGTCCCGATCGCGAACGCCGCGAATGGTGAGCGGCGTGCGGCCGTCGACACAGCATCGGTCCTCGGCCCGGTCACCCAGACCCTTACGTACTCCGGCGAGCCACGCGTGATCGCCAGGTTGGATGTTGGCGCGATGGTTCGCCTGGCGCAGTCCGCGAACGCAGTGATGGTGCTTGAGTGTGGTGTCGGCGATACGCTCGTTGACGACACCACGCTGATACATGTGCACGGCACCACACAACCGCTGCCGGAACGGGCGCTGATGCGCACGGTCCATCTCGCGACCTCCCGCACCTTCGAGCAGGACCCGAAATACGCCATTCGCCTGCTTGTCGATATCGCCATCAAGGCGTTGTCGCCGGCGATCAACGACCCCACGACGGCGGTGCAGGCGCTGGATCAGATCGAGGATCTCCTGCGGCGCCTCGGCCGGAGAGAACTCGATGCCGGCCGCGCGTTCGATGTGAACGGCGCGCTCCGCGTGGTCTTCCCGATGCCGACATGGGAGGACTATCTGGCGCTGTCGCTCGACGAAATACGACAGTACGGCGCAACATCGGTGCAGGTTGTACGACGTCTTCGATCTGCCCTGGTCGGATTGGGCGAAACGATCGCGGTGGCGGATCGGCGTGACGCCGTCTTGCGGTACCTGGAGCATCTGAACCGGGGCGTCGACCGTTCCACCTTCGACGATCAGGACCAGGCGGCGGCGCTGTTGGAGGATCGACAGGGACTTGGCCTCTCGCGCAAGCGGCGGGAACCGAAGCCTGCGCCGGCTGGTGCGCAGACGCTCCGGCAGGTGCCGACCGAATCATGACGACTGTAGAGATTACGTATCGCTACGGCGATGCAAACGCCTTGGCCCGGGCTCGTCCACCGGATGCCGACGCAGCGCAGCGTCGCCTCAATGAAGGCAATCGCGAATTCGCCCGGTTGTTGGACGGCCTGGCTGCTGACAGCGGCACGACCCAACGAATCATCGATGTCGACCCCTGCGACCTCGGTCTGCTGGCGGGTGAGCAAGGCGCTCCCGAACAGCGTCCGTTCGCGGCGGTGCTCGGCTGTTCCGACGCCCGCGTGCCGATCGAACTGATCTTCAACGAAGGGCCGAACGACCTGTTCGTCGTCCGGGTTGCCGGCAACGGCCTCGGCAATGACGTGCTCGGCAGCCTGCGATACGCAGTCGATCATTTGCGGAGCAGCCTGCGGCTTGTTGTCGTCCTGGGGCACAGCGGCTGCGGCGCGATGTCGGCTGCGGTCGATTCATTCCTTGAGCCGGCCGGGTATCTGCCGCTGGCAACCGACCATGCGCTTCGCGGCATTCTCGACCGGCAGCTCATCGTGGTTCAGGCGACAGCAAGGAAACTGACGAGTGTGTTCGGCGGAGAAGTGACGCGGAACCCGCACTACCGCGAGGCGCTGATCGAGGCATCCGTCGTCACAAACGCAGCGCTTGCAGCCTTTACGGTGCAACAGGAACTGGACGGCACTGCTCCGCATGACCTGCGCACGGTTTATGGCGTCTACGTGCTGCAGAGTCACGAAGTTTGGACGCCTGCCGGACATGGGCGTGGGGCAACGGGCCTGGTTGCACCTCCAAATGATCCCGCATCATTTGCCGAACTGGGCGAGGCAATCGCCCGGTCTGGTCGGATCATGTCACTGATTACATCGCCGTAGCAGGCACGCATGACCGGGGACGCAAAGCCGGCAATGCTGGCCCTCCGCTACCTATCCACCGAACCCGGGGCTTCGATGGCTGAATTGATCCAGGTCAATGCGGCACAGCCCATTCCTGACCAAGGTGCGCGTGATCGGCGGCCGACGTCCCGCGAAGCCGGCGCGGCGAGCCGGTGCAGGTGTGAAGCGATCACGATCGCTTGGTGCTGTGATTCCTTGACATGCATCAATGCAAAGCAGCGCACTGGAGGAGTTACCTCGCCTGGGCGGTTGGCTCGGTCATATCATGACGCAGGCGCTCGCAGCGACTTTTGCCGGTCGCCGATCGGTGAATTTGCCATGACGCCGCAGACTGCCGTTGCCAGTCGTATCGCCTATGCGTTATGTGCGCGCACGCTCGCGACCCTCCGGATCGGCCTTCGGATCCGCGTAAGGCCGGCGGCCGGCACCGGGGGCATCGCGTCGGCAGACCCGCGGCTCTGAAATCGAAGGAGATTGAACGATGCAAGGCTGGCCGGACTTCTTTGCTGTTCAGAACTATTGGCTGGACGCCTGGCAGCGTTCCATTCTGTTCCTCGATGTCCTGCGAGAGCGTGGCAACATCTATCTGGAGCACAGTGCCAAGGAAGTTCCCCACGTGCTCAACTTCCAGGCCGAGCTGGTGCGGGACGGCCGTACGCTCGAGCGGCCGGTGAACTACGCGCTGGTCCGTATCGTTCCGCCTGCCGGCACGAAGCTCGATCCTGCGAAGGCACCGATCATCGTCGTCGATCCGCGCGCCGGCCACGGCCCTGGGATCGGCGGAATGAAGCAGGACAGCCAGATCGGCGTGGCGCTCGCGGCCGGACATGCCTGCTACTTCATCGGCTTCCTGCCGAAGCCAATGCCGGGGCAGACGATCGAGGACGTCTGTCGCGCGAGGCAATCTTCGTCGAGGACGTGGCGGCACGGCACCCGGACGCGGAAGGCAAGCCAGTGGTCATCGCGAATTGTCAGGCCGGCTGGCAGATCATGATGATGGCGGCCATCAGGCCGGAGCTGACCGGCCCGATCATGCTGGCCGGCTCGCCGCTGTCGTACTGGGCCGGCGTGCGCGGCAAGAATCCGCTGCGCTATCTCGGCGGCCTGCTCGGCGGCACCTGGCTGACGGCGCTTTCCGGCGACATGGGAAACGGCATCTTCGACGGCGCGAACCTGGTTGCCAACTTCGAATCGCTCAATCCCGCCAACACCTACTGGACCAAGGCCTACAACGTCTATTCGAAGGTGGACAGCGAGAGGGAGCGCTTTCTCGACTTCGAGACCTGGTGGGGCAGCCCGGTCATGTTGAATGCCGAAGAGATGCAGTGGATCGCCGACAATCTGTTCGTTGGCAACCGTCTCTCGACCGGACAGTTGCACACGTCCGATGGCGTTCGTGTCGATCTCCGCAACATCAGGGCGCCGATCATCGTGTTCTGCTCGTGGGGTGACAACATCACGCCGCCGCAGCAGGCATTGGACTGGATCCTCGATCTGTACGACACGAGCGCGAGATCGTCGCGAACGGCCAGACCATTGTTTACACGATGCATCAGAGCATCGGACATCTGGGCATATTCGTATCCGGCAAGGTCGCCACCAAGGAGCACGGCGAATTCGTATCGTGCATGGAAATGATCGATGTGCTGCCGCCCGGCCTGTACGAGGCCGTCATCGCCGACGTCGATGCGAACACGCTGAACCCCGACCTGGTACAGGGCCGTTACCTGTTCCGCCTCGAGGCCCGCACGCTGAATGACATCCGCTCGCTGGGAACCAACGACGTCCGTGGACGACCAGCGCTTCGCCACGGCCGCGCGCGTGTCGGAGATCAATCAGGGCCTGTATCGCACCCTTGTCGAACCCGCGGTTCGCTGGTCGGTGCCCGAGCCGGCAGCCGAGGCGTTGCGCGAAATGCATCCGAACCGGCTGCGCTTCGCGATGTTCTCGGATCGGAATCCGTGGATGCAACCGGTGAAGGCGTTGGCCGAGTCGGTCCGTGCGGCGCGCCAGCCGGTCGACGCGGACAATCCGCTGCTGGAGATGGAGCGGGCCACATCTTCCTGGATAACGACCTGCATGCAGTCCTATGGCGAGTTCCGCGACGGCATGACCGAGATGGTATTCCTGAACACCTACGGCTCGCCGCTGCTCCAGTCGCTCGTTGGTCTGGGTGCGCAGCAATCCGCGCCGCAACGCCATATTGAGCGGGACCTTGCCAGGGAGGCAGCCCACGCACGGCTAGCGGCGGAACTGGAGCACAAGTTCGACGTCGGCCACGTGGAAGAGGCCGTGCTGCGGGCGCTCGTCTACATCCGGCTGCCGGAAGGCAGTATCGATGAGCGCGGATTTGCCGTGCTCAAGCTTATTCGTGAGTCGCGGCCGGCCAGCAAACGGATCGGCCTGGCGCGTTTCAAGGAAATGATGAAGGAGCAGTTCCTTCTCGTCTGCCTCGACGAGGAGCGCGCCATCAACGTCCTGCCTCGGCTGTTGGAGGCCGATGCTGCGGACCGCAAGGCAGCACTCGATGTCCTGCATCGGGTACTTGCAGCGCGCGGAGCACTGTCGGATGAGGGCAAGCGACGCCTGGCGCGGATCGAGGCACTGTTCGGCGCCAAGCCGGCGAAAACGCTTACGACGGAGATTGCCCATGCCTGATACAGCGGAACGGCCGGCGACGATCGCCCATGAGAAGTATGAACGTCTGATCAAGCTGGCGCAGAGCCATCCCACCATCAAGGCAGCCATTGCTCATCCGTGCGACGATGTCTCGTTGCAGAGTGCGGCCGAGGCTGCGCGCCTGCGCCTGATCGAGCCAATTCTTGTCGGTCCGGTCGAGCGAATTCGGCGCGTGGCGGAGCATGCACAGATCGACATCAGTGCAATGGAAATGGTGAATGCGGAGCACAGCCACGACTCTGCCGCGAAGGCGGTGGACCTCGTGACTGCCGGCCGGGTCGAGGCTCTAATGAAGGGCAGCCTTCACACCGACGAATTGATGGCGGCCGTGGTGTCGCGTGAGGGCGGCATTCGGACGGCGCGCCGGATCAGCCACTGCTTCATCATGGACGTGCCGAACCATCCGGAAGCGCTGATCATCACCGACGCGGCAGTGAACATAGCGCCGACGCTCGATGACAAGGTGGACATCGTTCAGAACGCGATCGACCTGGCGCACGCCCTGGGCGCTCACGAGGTGAGGGTCGCCATCCTCAGCGCGATGGAGACGGTCACGGCGAAGGTGCCATCCACGATCGAGGCTGCCGCGCTGTGCAAGATGGCCGAACGTGGCCAGATCACCGGGGCGATTCTGGACGGACCGCTTGCGCTGGACAACGCGATAAGCCCGCAGGCTGCGGCGATTAAGCACATCGTATCGCCAGTGGCGGGACGGGCGAACGTGCTTGTGGTTCCCGACCTGGAGGCGGGGAACATGCTCGCCAAGAGCCTGTCGTTCCTGGCAAATGCCGATGCCGCGGGGATTGTGCCTTGGGGCGCGCGTCCCAATCATCCTGACCAGCCGTGCTAACTCCTTGCTGACGCGGCTCGCGTCATGTGCCGTCGCGGTGCTGGTCGCTGCCGCCAGGCGCAAGTCCGCGGCCGCGGCCATTCGCTGAAAGACGCCCTAATGAGCGATGCAAACATCAGACCGGTTCTCGCCGGACGGAAGGCGCTGGTCGTCGGAGTTGCGAACGACCAGTCCATCGCCTATGGCTGCGCGAAGGCATTCCGCACGGTGGGGGCGGACGTCGCGATAACCTGGCTCAACGAGCGGGCGCGGCGTTTCGTCGAGCCGCTTGCGCAGGAGCTGGAGGCGCCGATCACTGGTGCATTGGATGTCTCGGTGCCCGGCCAGTTGGAGGCTGTGTTCGACCGCATCCGTACGCAATGGGGCAGGCTGGACATCCTCGTGCACTCGATCGCCTTCGCACCGATGGACGATCTGCAAGGCGGGCTGCTGAACTGCTCGGCGGAGGGATTTGGCAAGGCGATGGATATCTCCTGCCATTCGTTCATACGGATGGCGAAGCTTGCCGCGCCGCTAATGGCCGACGGCGGCACCATGTTCGCGATGAGCTACTACGGCGCCAATCGCGTCGTACCGAATTACAATGTGATGGGCCCGGTGAAGGCGGCGTTGGAGGCGGCATGCCGGTATCTGGCGTACGAGCTCGGGCCGCAGGGAATCCGTGTGCACGCGATCTCGCCGGGGCCGCTGAAGACGCGGGCTGCATCGGGCCTGAAGGACTTCGAACTTTTGCTGAATGAGGCGGCACAAAAGGCGCCACTGGGCGAACTGGTGGACATCATGGATGTTGGGTTCGCGTGCGCCTATCTCGCCACATCGCTTGCCCGACGCCTGACGGGCGGTACGGTGTATGTCGATGGCGGAGCCAACATCGTCGCCTGATCGACGGGGCGTTGACACCGGCGAGAAATCCTCCCCCTCCCCTTGCGGGAGGGGGAGAATGCCGGCCTGCTCCTTCCTATTCTGATGCCCATTGGGACAAGCCGCGCCTAAGGTCAGGCCACGCCGATCCTTACGGTGTGGTCGCTGCCGATCCATGTGCCGGTGGCCAGGCTCATCCAGGTGAACACGATTTCCCGCCCTGGCACGAAGCCATCCGTCGGAATGTCCGCCGTGTGGATGCCCAGTCCCGTGTCGCGCGTCCCCGCGTCTGTCCTAGTCTGCCAGCCATCCGCGCTCCAATGCACCAGCGCCGGCTCGGGAAGGTCGAGCCGTAGCACCCGGCCCACCGGGATCGAAGGCGGACGCCAGTCCGGGCGCCACGGGTGGCACCGCGCCACGTGCTTCTCTCGCAGGTAGCGGCGGGCCGTCTGCGGCGGCCGGTCGAACACCGCATTGTCCGCCAGCGACCGCAGCAGCTTGATGTGCTCGGCATGCGCCCACACCAGCGGCATCGCCGAGCCGCTGGGTTTGCCGGGAAACAGCTCTAGCTCGGGAACCGGCGGCCCATCCCAGACCTGTTCCGGGAGCAGCTTGCCCGGACTCGCACCCGCCTCCATCGCCCTGAGCAGGCGCTCCGCCTCGGCGCGGCGGCCAGCCGCCAGCTCGTAGTGCGCCCGTTCGCCGGCGAGCAGCGGCCAGACGCGGCCGATGCCGGTGCCGTCATACGGGCTGCCGTCATCATGCTCGCCGTAGCCGTCGCCGTTGTAGCGCCGCCAGCCGGGCCCGTAAGGCAGATCCACCCGTAGCACATGGTCGATCACCTTCACCGTGTCGGTGATGCGCGGATCATCGGCCGCCCGCAGCCCGAAGCGTACCAGGGCCAACGCGTCGGTGCTGATCAGTTCGTCCGCCGCGACATGGGACGCCTCGCCAAACCGGTTGCGCACCTCGACGGTTCCGCGGAGTTCTGCGCGCCCCTCGCCAGGCACCTCGGGTGCGATGCGTACATAATAACCGGAGACGCCGACCTCGCGGGCAAGCCGCGTATCGGTGACGTAGATCCAGTCCTCGATCTGCTCGTTCCAGGCATCGGCAGTGTCGCGCAGGAATTCGGCGACGCCGTCGATCTCGCAGATCCGGGCGATTTCAGCGGCAGCGAGCAGGGCGGCGACCTGCACCGCCAGGGTGAACGGCGTGTAGCCGGCATTCTCTTCCCAGCGATCCTGGCTGGTCCTCGGACCGTGGCAAACGACGAAGCCCGCGGCGCGGGCCACCATCGGCCAATACGCTTCGAGCGCTGGTGGAGGAACTGCTCCCTCGCGCAGCGCCGTGTTCAGCAAAAGCATGGGGAACGCGCACTCGTCGAGCTGAATGCCGCTCCAATACGGTGTGCCGTCCAGCCAGCAATTCTGTGGCCAGCTTCCATCGTCTTCCTGGATGGCACGCAGGTACCGCACCACGCGCAGCACTTCTTCGTTTGCACCGCAGGCCAGAAATGCACCCGCCGTCTGAGCAAGGTCGCGTGGCCAGACGAGATGGTAGCCGCCGATGTCGTCGTCGCCCTTGCTGCTTCCCCAAGGGATGGACAGGCTTGCGATCAGGCCACCGGGAAAGGTGGGGCTCTCGTGGCAACGCAGCACAGCCGTGCTGACACGATAGACATTGTGTTCGTCCACCCTGCGGTCGAGCGATCGCAGCCGCGCCTGCCAGCCACGCCAGCCGGCGGCATATTCCTCGAGCTGAGTTTCGAACGGCGTCTGCAAGTTTGCGCGCGCCCGGAATGCCGCCTCCGGGGCGCTGCGGCCGAAGCCAAGGGCGAGCCGGAACTCGGTCTCCGGCGTCGCGATTTCGGCGGTCAGCGCGACGTTGCCATCGGCCGCGCGGTCGTACTCCTGGGTCAGACTTCCATCGGCGTGCAGCATCTGCCAACCGTCGCTGGCGCCGACGAAGCCGACCGAGGTGGCGAGGAATGGCAGCGAGCAGGCGAGTGCGAGGCAGGTGCCGTCGCCTTCGGCAAACAGCAGGCGATGGCCCTTGTAATCGCCTGTCCAGGCGATGTTGTGCGCACCGCCATTGACCAGATGCGGCGCGAGCAGAGCGAACAGACGAAGCGGCGGCCCGGTGAGCACTTCCAGCCGGACGCGCTGAAGGACGACATCGGCGCGCGGATCGGCAAGGACATTCTTGGTGATGCGGAAACGGCCACCAAGGTGGGTGTTGGTGAGTTGGAAGGCGGGTACGCCGTCCTCCAGCCTTGTCAGCTCGAAGCTGCAGTCACGTTTCTCCTCGGCGAAGAAGCCGGCCCCGTCTGTGACGATGAAGCCGAAGTCGCGCGTGCACGCCTGGTCGACGCGCGGATAGTAGATCTCGTCCAGGATGCCGTGGCTGAGCGTGAACCACACGCGGCTGACCGGCGACAGCGCGGTGCCGATGCCGCTCTTGGCGCTGGATGTCCAGCGCGGCGGAATGCCTGGCCAGCCGGGTGCGTCGGTCACTCTCGCCTCCTCATGCGCGGTCGGTGTAGCTTGTGCCACGGAACGACTGAACTTTGAACACTGAGCCGTGAGCGATGGCCGGACACTCCCAGTTCAAGAACATCATGCACCGGAAGGGTGCCCAGGATGCGCGGCGCGGCCGGCAGTTCGCCCGGTTGATCCGCGAGATCACGGTGGCCGCCCGCCAGGGCCTGCCCGATCCCGCCGCCAACCCGCGCCTGCGCGCGGCGATGGTGGCGGCGCGCCAGGCCAACATGCCGAAGGACACGGTCGATCGGGCGATCAAGAAGGCGACCGGCGGGGCGGGGGGCGACGACTACGCCGAGGTGCGCTACGAGGGCTACGGTCCGGCCGGTGTCGCGATCATCGTCGAGGCGCTGACCGACAACCGCAACCGCACCGCTTCCGACATCCGGTCTGCATTCGCCAAGCATGGCGGGGCGCTGGGCGAGACCAATTCGGTAAGCTTCCTGTTCAACCGTCTGGGGGTGATCCGCTATCCGGCCGTTGCCGCGAGTGCCGATGACATGCTGGAGGCGGCGATCGAGGCAGGCGCCGACGACGTGGCGAGCGATGCAGAGGCGCACGAGGTGACCGCGGCGGCGGATGATTTCTTCGCCGTGCGGGATGCGCTGGAGGTGCGGTTCGGACCGCCGGAGAGCGCGCGGCTCGACTGGCGGCCCACCACCAGCGTCCCGCTGGACGAGGCCCGTGCCGCCTCGGTGCTGAAGCTGCTGGACGTGCTGGAGGACAGCGACGACGTGCAGAACGTATATGCGAACTTCGATATCCCGGATGCGGTGATGCAGAAGCTGTCGGCGTGACGTGCCTGTCAGCACTCGGTCGCTTCAGGGTCGGTCTATCGGGACCATCACGCTGATACCGAGTGCTCGCGCCCCCTCGGCCAGCCGACGATCGAGCGTGACAAGCTGCAACTCGAGCCTGCAGCAAATCGCCGCATGCAGCGCGTCCGGTGCACGCAGCTTGAGATCGAAGCGGCGGACATAGGTGCTGGCCAGCCGGCAGTCATGTGCGCCCAAGTCCGCGTTGTCGGTCTCGCCGGCACGCCAGGCGTCGAAATCGGCCAGCCGTTCTGCGGCTTCTGCGGTCGCCATTCGGTCCATGCGTACCAGCCGTGACAGCGCTGAAGCGACTTCTGCCGCGGCGAAGTCACTGACGGTGAGCGGGTCAGCTCGGTTGAGCAGGAATCCGACGACAGCGGCGCTGGCCTGCTCGGCGACGATCGTCGGAACCAGGACGCTGGCGTCGAGATACAAGCTCATACCTCATCGTTGCCTTCGTACATCTGATCGAGCAGTTCCACCGACGTGATGCCGGCGCCTTTGCGCGCCTGTGTCCTTGCCCATAGCCACTCGAGCATGGCCCTGGACGGCCCGGCGCTCCGCTGACGCGTGGGACGCAACTCTGCGACCGGCTTGCCATGGCGCGTGATCACAACCTGCTCGCCCTCAATGGCCTTGTCGATCAGTGCGGGCAGTCGGTTCTTTGCCTCTGCGACGCTGTAAGTGGTCATGCGAAGCCCAACAAATATAGCCAACATTATAGCCATGGATCGGTATCGTGCGTCCATCGTATACCGGCGCAGTGGAAGAACGGAGGCTCGATTCGCCGATGGCCCGACTGCTCGGCATCGATCCGGGCCTGCGCATCACCGGCTGGGGCGTGATCGAGGTCGACGGCAACCGCCTGCGCCATGTCGCCGATGGCGTCATCGCGACCGACAGCGCGACCAGCGTGCCGGCGCGGCTGAAGGCGCTGCATGACGCGCTCGTGGCGCTGATGGCGCAGTACCGGCCGGACGAGGCGGCGATCGAGGAGACTTATGTGAACCGCAACGGCACCGCTACGCTGAAGCTCGGCTATGCGCGCGGCGTGGCACTGCTTGCCCCGGCGCTTGCCGGGATTCCGGTCACCGAATACGGCGCCAAGTCGGTGAAGCTTGCCGTGGTGGGGACCGGCGGGGCGGCGAAGGAGCAGGTGCAGATGATGGTTCGCCAGTTGTTGCCGGGAGGGGCGATCCGCCGCGCCGACGCCGCCGATGCGCTGGCTGTGGCGATCTGCCATGCGCATCATCGCGCCAGCCGGCTGGTGTGGTCAGTGGCGGCTGGCAAGGCGATGGCATCCCGGTTGTCGTGATGCTCTGGTCGGGGTCAACGGCCTCGGCGGCTTGGTGCGGCACGTTCCGCCCGCCGGGCCTCGGCCAGCAGCGTGGTCCAGTCATCCGGCGGATTCCCCTCGTCCAGCCTGCGCCGGAACACCGCATAGGGGTCGGTCCGCGCGCCGGCTTTCCGGAGGGTGTACTCGTCATTCACCCAGGCGTACACGATGATCCGGCTGGCACTGTCGAAGCGGAAGAACAGGCGGAACCGACCAAGAAACTTCGCCCGCCGCCAGTGGCGATGGGAAGGTCCCAGCGTATTGCCCTGAGCGTATTCGGGTGCATTCGGATCGCGCGGGATCTCGAACTCGATCAGGTCAACGATGCGACGGAGCAGTTTAGCCTTGGGATGGGACTGCCAATCATTCGGTTGCCGCCGAGCAAGGCGCTCCACGTCCGCGGCAAGCCCGTCCAAAGTGCGGCGAAATTCGGCGTGCCGGAACAGTCGCCAGCCATTGCGCTCAGCGAAGGGTAGGCCGCTCACAAGGTAGTGTCGTCGGGGATGATGTCTTCATCGCTGGTCTGAACACCCTCGGTCAGCCGGCGGAGACGCGCGAGTTCATCCTCCCCGATAGGCGCGATGTGATCCGGGTGGGCCAGCATGTCCCCCTCCAGAAAGGCGAGATAGGCCGACACGACGGGATCGCGCTCGATCTCGCCCGGTCCGGCTTGCGTTGCGTCGTCGGCGAGGGTGACCAGCAGATGGCCCGGACCGATCACGTGGGCGCGGACCTTCGCGCGCTGGCGGAATTCCGGGTGCGCCTTGAACAGTGCCTTGTCGAGCCGGATGGCCTCGGATTTGCCAGTGGTGGTGATCGAGCCGGAGAAGCTGGGCATCGCGTGGGTATAGCCTCTTGTGCTGTTACGTGAGATAATACGTATTGTTGGCGGAGGCAAGGCGACCTCGATCACTTGCCCGAGGCAGCCAGAGCGGCGCCGGGAACAAGGGGTAGCATCATTCACACCGTGTACACCGCCCGCATCAATCTACTCGCGACGGCTGTCAATAACCTCGATCTGGCCGTTGTCGTGGCTGGCTTCGTCGCTCCGGTGATCGGCGGCCAACTGCAGGGCTGGGCCCGTGCGCTGGTAGCGCTTGCTTGGATCGGCTTCGGAAGCGTCCTACAAGTTCGGAAGCGTCCTACATGAAGGCGGCCAATTCGTGTTCGGGAGACTGCGGCAATGACATGGGACGAGGTGCTGGTCTGGCTGATCCTGCCGGCGATCGGCACCATCGTTATCGGCGACGGAGCCGTCCGGCTGTCGCGCCACATTCCGTAATCGGGGTGGGGCCGACGCATTAGCGGGACTCGGGCGCGGCCGCTAGCGTGCATGCGAATGACAACCAACCTGCCAGTTCCCGATCGTAGCGACGCCGGCAGCACAGGATGATCGCCCAGCTGACCGGACGCGTCGAGGCACTCGAGGAAGGCCGCTGCATCATCGATGTGAACGGCGTCGGCTATCTGGTGCAGGCGTCCACCAGGACCCTGGCCGCGCTGCCCACGCCGCCGGCCGCCGCGCGGCTGCTGGTGGAGACGCATGTCCGCGAGGACGCAATCCTGCTCTACGGCTTCGTCGACTCCGCCGAACGCGACTGGTTCCGACTGCTGACCACGGTGCAGGGCGTCGGCGGCAGGGTCGCGCTTTCGGTGCTGTCGGCGCTGTCGCCGCGCGATCTGGTCTCGGCCATCGCCGCCGGCGACCGTGCCAGCCTGACGCGCGCGCCCGGGGTCGGCGCACGCCTCGCGGTGCGGCTGCTGACCGAGCTGCGCGACAAGGCCGGCGCGATGCCATCCGCGCCCGGCTTCGCCATGCCTCGGTTCGGTCCGCCCGGGGTGGCGGAGGACGCGATCTCGGCGCTGGTCAATCTCGGATACCGCCGGCCGGAGGCGCAGCCGGTGGTGGCGCGCACGGTCGAACGGCTCGGCGATACTGCGCCGCTGGATGCGGTGATCCGCGACAGCCTGAAAGAGCTGGCGCAGAGGGCGCCCGGTTGAGCGCGGGGAGCACCCTCTCCCGGCGCGCTAGGGCGCGCCGACCTCTCCCGCATGGCGGGCGAGGTGTGCGGTGAGTGACGAGCCACGCACCGTCTCGCCCGTGCGGCGCGAAGAGGACGCCGCAGAGGCCAGCCTGCGGCCGCAGACTCTGGCGGAATTCGTCGGCCAGCAGGCCAGCCGGGAGAACCTCGCCGTCTTCATCCAGGCCGCGCGCGCCCGCGGCGAGGCTCTCGACCACGTGCTGCTCCATGGCCCCCCAGGCCTCGGCAAGACCACCCTGGCGCAGATCGTGGCGCGCGAACTCGGGGTCGGCTTCCGCGCCACGTCGGGGCCGGTGATCCAGCGGGCAGGGGACCTCGCCGCAATCCTGACAAACCTCCAACCCAGGGATGTCCTGTTCATCGACGAAATCCACCGCCTCCAGCCGGCGATCGAGGAGGTGCTCTACCCCGCGATGGAAGACTTCCAGCTCGATCTGATCATCGGCGAAGGACCGGCGGCGCGCTCGGTGCGCATCGACCTGTCAGCCTTCACGCTGGTCGGCGCCACGACGCGGGCCGGCCTGCTGGCGACCCCGCTGCGCGACCGCTTCGGCATCCCGCTGCGCCTGGTGTTCTACACCCCGGCCGAACTGGAACTCATCGTCCGCCGCGGCGCCGAGAGGCTCGGGGTGCCGCTGACCCGCGACGGCGCTGCCGAGATCGCCCGCCGTTCGCGAGGCACCCCGCGCATCGCCGGGCGTCTGCTCCGCCGTGTGCGCGATTTCGCCGCGGTGGCGGGCACCGCCGAAGTGGACCGCAAGGCCGCGGATGCGGCGCTGAACCGGCTGGAGGTGGACCGGCTCGGCCTGGACGCGATGGACCGCCGCTACCTTCTGCGCATCGCCGAACACCATGCCGGCGGGCCGGTCGGCGTGGAGACGCTGGCCGCGGCGCTGGCCGAGGCGCGCGATACGCTGGAAGACGTGATCGAGCCGTTCCTGATCCAGGAAGGCCTCGTGCTGCGCACCAGCCGCGGCCGCATGCTGGGCGAGCCGGGATGGCGCCACCTCGACCTGCCGCCGCCTTCCCGCACGCCGGATCAGCTCGATCTGCTGCGCGGCGCCGCGCAACTGGACCATGAATGAATGGCAATGCGGCCTCCACTCCTCCGGATGGCCGGCAGCGCTATGCGGTGCGCGTCTGCTGCGAGGACACGATTCACCTTGATGTTCGTGGCGCGCCGCATCGAAGTGCACTATCTCCGATCTGCCGACCTCGACGATTCGCTGACCGTGGCGACGGACGGCTCTGACAGCAGGGCGCAACACGGTGCGCCGCCCGGATCGCACTCCGGACAGCGCCGAACAGGATAAGGAGCAGCAGGTGGATCGGGCAGTCGATGCAGCCAATCTCGCGACGCCGGGGGCGGATCTTTCGCTGTGGGGCCTCTTCATCGAGGCCGACATCGTCGTCAAGATCGTCATGCTCGGCCTGCTCGCGGCGAGCGTCTGGGTCTGGGCCGTGGTGTTCGAGAAATGGTCCAGCCTGCGCAAGGTGAACCGCGAGGCCGATGGGTTCGAGGACCGGTTCTGGTCCGGCGGCAGCCTGGATGACCTGTTCGACCGAGCAGGCGAGCAATCCCGACGCATCCGATGGCCGCGGTATTCGGCGCCGCGATGGGCGAATGGCGCCGATCGGTGCGTGTCGCCGGCGCCGACATCAGCCGCAGCTCGGTCCGCGAGCGCGTCGACCGGGCGATCACCGTGACCGTGCAGCGCGAGATGGACCGGCTGGAGCGCTGGATGATCTTCCTCGCCTCGGTTGGCGCCACCGCGCCGTTCATCGGCCTGTTCGGCACGGTGTGGGGCATCATGCACTAGCTTCTCCGCCATCGCCGCGATGCACAACACCAACCTGGCCGTGGTCGCGCCCGGCATCGCCGAGGCGCTGTTCGCCACCGCGATCGGCCTGGTGGCGGCAATTCCGGCTGTGCTGGCCTACAACAAGATCAGCAACGACCTGGCCCGGTTTGCCGCCCGCCTGGAAGGCTTCGGCGCCGAATTCAGCGCCATCCTGTCGCGCCAGAGCGAGGAGCGGGCCTGAGCCATGGCTGTCTCCGACTCAACGGCAGACCACGGCTGCGCGGCCGTTACCGGCCGCTGTCGGAGATCAACGTCACGCCGCTGGTCGACGTGATGCTGGTGCTGCTGATCATCTTCATGGTCACTGCGCCGCTGATGACCTCCGGCGTGTCGGTCGATCTGCCGAAGACGGATGCCAAGCCGCTCAACACCGACAGCCAGCCGCTGACCGTCTCGATCGATTCCGCCGGCAAGATCTTCCTGCAGGACCAGGAGGTGCAGCTGCCGGAGCTGGTGGCGAAGCTGCAGGCGATCGCCGAGAACAACCAGGATCGCCGCATCTTCGTGCGCGGCGACAAGGACCTGGCGTACGGCCGGATCATGGAGGTGATGGGAACGATCACCCAGGGCGGCTTCACCAAGGTGGCGCTGCTGGCGGAGCAGCCTGCCACTCCGCCGCGCCATCCCCGCCCGCCCGCGACGCCAGCCCCTGCCGGCACCGGCCGCGCGAAGGGCGGCTGAGGGCCACGCGTGCTGCAACGCGTCCTGCACGGGGGCGATCATCTGGGAAGCAGAACCCGGGGCATGGAGTCCTGGCCTGCGCCGCGGCGCGATCATTTCCGGCTCGGTCCACCTGACGGTCCTGCTCCTGTTGCTGGTCGGCCTGCCTTCGGTCAGACCGGCGGAGGAGCCGCAGGAGACCACGATCGCGATGGTGTTCGACGGCACCGCCGAGACATCCGCGAAGGCAGCGCAACCAGCCGCCGTGCCGGCGCCCGGCGACCGCTCCCGAGGTCACGCCGACGCCCGCCGGCGCCGCAGCCGCCAAAGCCGCAGCCGATCGAGGCGCCGCCACCGCCGCCACCGCCTCCTCCACCCCCGCCACCGCCGCCACAGGCGACTGCGCCGCCCACGCCGCCGCCGCCCACACCGCTGCCGCCGCCCACGCCGTCGCCGGCTCCGGCAATCGCCCAGCCGCCGCCCGCCGCGCCGCCCAGCCCGCCGCAGGTGCAGCCGCCGCTGCCGACGCCGCCGCTGCCGTTGCCGCCACCGCCGGTGCCGCCGCCGCCCAGTCCGCAGAGCGCGACCTCGCAGCCGAATCCGACGAAGAACCCGGCGCCGCAGAGCACCGCGCTCGAGAACACGCTGGAGAAGCTGCGCAGCCTGCAGAAGCAGACCCAGCCGCCGAAGGCGCGCGACCAACCCGCAGGCCGGCGGCGCGCCGAACGGCGGCGGCAATCCGAACAGCGACGACACGTCCGGCCTCACGGCCGCGCAGCGCGGCGCGATCGGCGACTTCGTCCGCCGTTGCTGGAGCACCGATCCGGGCATGCTCGACCTCGACAAGATGGAGGTGCTGCTGACCGTCACCACCGACGGCGGCGGCGTCGTCCGCCGGGCCGATGGTCGCCCGGCAGGATGTCGGCCGCGTGAGCGGCAATCCGCGGCTGCGGGTGTTCTCCGAGCGCGCCAGTCCGCGCCGTGCTCGATCCGAATTGCGCGAACCTGCCGCTGCCGCAGCCGATGCTGGGCCAGACGCGCGATGTTCACCTTCCGGTTCCGCCCGTGAGCGAACTCACTTGAGGGAAGACTCCGACATGACAGGATTGCCGACGTTCCCGCTCCGCCGCCGCTCGCTGCTGGCTGGCGCCGCCGGTTCCGCCGCGCTGCTCGCGGCCCCACCGGCGGTTCGCGCCCAGGCGCTGGCGCCCCCATCGGCTGCGGGTGGATCGGGCAGCGGCAAGAGCGCGGTGATCGACGTCAACCGCGCGCGCGCCGATCCGATTCCGATCGCGATACCGGCGCTCGGCGGCGGCGACCAGCTTGGCCAGGACATCGCGAACGTCATCAGCAACGACCTCGCCCGCTCGGGCCTGTTCCGCCCGATCGCTCCCGCGGCGTTCATCCAGGCCGGCGGAGCGCAGGGCGACACGCCCAATTTCCAGAACTGGCGGACGGTCGGTGCCCAGGCGCTGGTGACCGGCCGGGCCGAAGCGCAGGGCGGCGGCCAGATCCGCGTCGAGTTCCGGCTGTGGGACGTGCTGCCGCAGACGCAGATCCAGGGCACCGCCTACACCACCAGCCAGTCCAACTGGCGGCGCATCGCGCACATCATCGCCGACGTGATCTATGAGCGGCTGCTCGGCGAGAAGGGCTATTTCGACACCCGCATCGTCTACATCGCCGCCACCGGTCCGCGCGACCGGCAGACCAAGCGGCTCGCCATCATGGACCAGGACAGCGAGAACAACCGCTTCCTGACCGACGGCTCCTGGCTGGTGCTGACGCCGCGCTTCCATCCGACGCGCGACGAGATCGCCTTCATGAGCTACGCCAACAACCGGCCGCGGGTCTATCTGTTCAGCCTCGGTTCAGGCCAGCAGCGTGTGCTCGGCGACTTCGAGGGCATGACCTTCGCGCCGCGCTTCTCGCCGGATGGCGGCCACGTGATCATGTCGGTGACGCGCGGCGGCGGGTCGGACATCGTGACCGTCGACCTTGCCAGTCGGGCCTCGCAGCGGCTGACCGATTCCGGCGCGATCGACGTGAGCCCATGCTACAGTCCCGACGGCAGCCAGATCGTGTTCAACTCCGATCGCGGCGGCGACCAGCAACTGTACATGATGAGCGCCGGCGGCGGCGGGGTGAGGCGCATCAGCTTCGGCTCCGGCCGCTACGCCACGCCGGTGTGGTCGCCGCGCGGCGACCTGATCGCCTTCACCCGCTTCGGCGGCGAAGCCGGCAACTTCTCGATCGGGGTCATGCACCCGGACGGCTCGGGGGAGCGCATCCTGTCGGAGGGATTCTCGGTTGAGGGACCGACATTCGCTCCGAATGGCCGCGTGCTGATGTTCTGGCGGCAGACCGCCGCGCGCGACAATCGCGGTTCGGGTTTCTCCTCGCGGCTGGTGTCGATCGACATCACCGGCTTCAACGAGCGCGTGGTGGGGACGCCGACCGACGCCTCGGATCCCGCGTGGTCGCCGCTGGCCGCATGAGGCTGCCGTGCTGGCAGGAAGGGTTGGACGTCCCGCCCGGCTTGCATGGTTGCCATGCCGATACCTCCGGTTCTCGTGAACTTGACCGAATGCGATGCAACCATCTCATCGCATTCATCGGCGGAACGGATTACCGTTGCGCGAGATTGACTTGTCTCCCTCCTGTAATCACCCTCAATCAGGGACGAACTGAAATGAACAGCAAGATTCTCGGCGCGTTGGCCGTCGTTGCCCTGTTGGCGGCGTGCGCAAACAAGGACACGGGTGCGTCGACCGGCTCCGGCGCTGCGGCGGCAACCTCGGGTCCCGTGCCGGGCAGCCAGGAGGATCTGGTCGCCAATGTCGGCGATCGCGTCTTTTTCGACTTCGACCGCTCTAATCTGACGACGGATGCGCGGGCGACGCTGGACCGGCAGTCCGCCTGGCTCGCCAAGTATCCGCAGGTCAGCGTCCAGGTCGCCGGGAATTGCGACGATCGGGGCACCGAGGAATACAACCTGGCGCTCGGCCAACGCCGCGCCAATTCAAGCCGCGACTACCTGGTCGCCCGGGGCGTGGCGGGCTCGCGGATGAGCACGATCAGCTTCGGCAAGGATCGCCCGACCGCGCTGGGCGACAACGAGCAGGCCTGGGCGCAGAACCGCAACACGATCACCTCGGTCCGCTGAGCCCGACATCCCGGCGTGACACCGGACCGGCGGCCCGAGGCCGCCGGTTTCGTTTGTGCCCGGTTTCGCTTGCCCTGCCTCTGCCATATGACTGCCCGGGTCTGGCATCATAGACCGGTTCCGGAGTCCCGCCGTGCAGTCGCGGCCCGAGGAGAGACAGAATGAGCACCCTGTCGGCAATGCGCCTGATCGTGGCACTCGTCCTGACTGTTGCCGTGACATCGCATCGCCAGCCGGCCTGGGCTCAGATGGACAGCCGGGAAGGGATCGCGCTGCAGAACCAGATCCTCGACCTGCGGCGTCAGATGCAGGCGCTGCAGGACCAGGTGGGGCGCGGTGGAGGCGGAGGCAGCCCGACTTTTCTGGGCCGAGGCGCGTATCCGCCGCCGTCAGGAGGCGCCAGCGATCTGGTCGCGCAGTTGCTGGCCCGGGTCGATACGCTCGAGGAGCAGGTGCGCCAGCTTCGCGGCCGGACCGACGAGACGGCGAACCAGGTGCAGCGCATGGGCGCTGAACTCTCCAAGCGCATCGAGGACCAGGCGTTCCAGACGCAAAATCCGCCGGATATCGGCCAGCCGCCGAGGGTCACGCCCCATCCTCCACAGCCGCCGCCGTCCAGTCTACCGCTGACTCCGCCGCCGTCCGCGCTGGGTGGCCCATTGCCCGGACCGCCGCAGCAGCCGCCAGGCGCCCCAGTGCGCCGCCTCCCTGAGATCGCCATGCAGGAGGGCAATGCTGCTCTGGCAAGGCGCGATTACCGAACGGCCGAGCAGGCGGCGCGCGAGGTGCTGACCGGCAGCCGCACGTCGCCCCGGGCGTACGATGCGCAATACCTGCTCGCCCAGGCTCTGCTGGGGCAACGGCAGTTCCCGCAGGCGGCCATTGCCTATGACGACACCTACAACCGTGCCAGGACGGGTGCGCATGCACAGGATGCCATGCTGGGCCTGGCCAATTCGCTGCTTGCCATCAACGAGCGGCACGCCGCCTGCGACACGCTTGTGAAGCTTCGCAACGAGTTTCCATCCCCCCGCGCCGACCTCCGCGACGGGATCGCCGAAGCGACGCAGCGTGCGGGGTGCAGGTAACGACCGCTGACCACCACCCCCTCGGGTTTTGCCGCTGCCATGGCCTCGCTCGGGCCGTTCGAGGCTGCACCCCGTCTGGCGGCGGGCGTTTCGGGTGGCCCTGACAGCATGTCCCTGGCGCTGCTGGCGCAGTCCTGGGCGCGTGCGCGGGGCGGTTCGCTGCTGGCGCTGATCGTCGACCATGGCCTGCGTGAGGCCTCGGCGTTCGAGGCAGCGGAGACGGCGGCGCGGCTTGCCGAACGGGGCATCGCGGCGCGCGTGCTCGCGATCGGCGGACTCGCGCGGGGTCCGGCACTGGCGGAACGTGCGCGGACTGCCCGGTTTCGTGCGCTGACCGAGGCCTGTGCCTCCGCGGGCATCCTGCATCTGCTGCTCGGTCATCATGCGCTCGACCAGGCGGAGACGGTGCTCATTCGCTCGCTTGGCGGCAGCGGGCCTGCAGGGTTGTCCGGCATGGCGGCGCTGGCCGAGACGGCGTCGGTGCGGATGCTTCGGCCATTGCTTGCGGTTCCGCCTGACCGCCTCCGCGCCATGCTGGTCTCTGCCGGCATGGCATGGTTCGAGGACCCGTCGAATGTCGATGCGACCGCACTCCGACCACGCCTGCGGCTGGCACGCCGCGATCACGCTGGTCGTGGTTCGGCAACGGTTGCCCTCGCCGGCGCGGCCGCCGCTTCCGCACGGCACCGGACCGCAGCCGATGGGAACGCAGCAGCATGCTTGGCCGATCGGGTATCGTTGCGGCCCGAGGGCTACTGCCTGCTGTGCGATGGTGCGCCTGGGCGTGACCGGGGCATCGATCCGCATGCGCTGGCGGCGCTGCTGCAGACCATCGCCGGTTCGCCGTTCCCACCGCCCACCGCCTCCGTGGCCCCGCTTGCCGCAGCTCCCAGGCCAGCCACGCTGGCCGGCGTCCGGCTGCTTCCGGCGGGGCGTCTGGGTCCGGGCCTTCTGGTGGTGCGCGAGCCGGCGGCGATGGCGCCACCGGTTGCGGCAGTGCCCGGTGCGGTGTGGGACGGACGCTTCCGGCTGACAGCCGACGCGCGGCTCCCATCCGGAGCGACGCTTGGTGCATTGGGCGTGGATGCCGCCCGGCTGCGCAAAGCCTCGGACCTTCCGGCTGCGGTGCTGCGGACGCTGCCGGCCATCCGGTTCGAGGGAGCGCTTCTCGCCGTTCCGCATCTGCTCTATCCTGATGCACAGACATGCGAGCTTGCTCCATTGGTGTTCAGCCCACCGCATCCGGCTGCGGGCGCGCCATTCCTGGGGACCGGATGCGTTTGGGGATGCATGACGGACGGCGACACCCTATGTTGACGAAGCGTAAAGCTGCCGGTGCATCATTCGTTGGCTTCCGGCGGGCATTTTGGTGATGGTCGCGACCGACCCTGGA
Source organism: uncultured Alphaproteobacteria bacterium (assembly GCA_963794185.1). GTDB lineage: Bacteria > Pseudomonadota > Alphaproteobacteria > Acetobacterales > Acetobacteraceae > JAMXLO01. The sequence goes on from CAWCDM010000116.1 coordinate 24,464, forward strand.
TCGGCGTCCGGGACAGGCTTCTGGTTCGACCTCGGGGATGTGAGCGACGTGAGATGAGCAATTTCGGCCGCAACCTGGCGCTCTGGGTGATCATCGCCCTGCTTCTGGTGGTGCTGTTCAACCTGTTCCAGCCTGGGACGACGCACACGGCTGCGACGCAGGTGGCCTATTCCGACTTCATTAACGAGGTGAACGGCGGGCGGGTGCGCGATGTGGTGATCCAGGGCCGCACCGTGTCCGGCCAGCTCACGGATGGGCGCACGTTCCAGACCTACACGCCCGAGGATTCTACACTTGTGCAACGCCTGACCGACAAGGGCGTGCGGGTGATCGCGAAGCCCGAGGACTCCGACGTCAATCCGCTGCTGCACTATCTGCTGTCCTGGTTCCCGATGCTGCTGCTGATCGGCGTCTGGGTGTTCTTCATGCGCCAGATGCAGGCGGGCGGCGGCCGCGCGATGGGGTTCGGCAAGTCGCGTGCGCGCATGCTCACCGAGAAGCAGGGGCGCGTGACGTTCGACGACGTGGCCGGCATCGACGAGGCCAAGGGCGAGCTGCAGGAGATCGTCGAGTTCCTCAAGGATCCGCAGAAGTTTCAGCGCCTCGGGGGAAAGATCCCCAAGGGCGTGCTGCTGGTCGGCCCGCCGGGCACCGGCAAGACGCTGCTGGCGCGTGCCATCGCCGGCGAGGCGAACGTGCCGTTCTTCACCATTTCCGGCTCCGACTTCGTCGAGATGTTCGTGGGCGTAGGCGCATCGCGGGTGCGCGACATGTTCGAGCAGGGCAAGAAGAACGCGCCCTGCATCATCTTCATCGATGAAATCGACGCGGTCGGCCGCCATCGCGGCGCGGGCCTCGGCGGCGGCAACGACGAGCGCGAGCAGACGCTGAACCAGATGCTGGTCGAGATGGACGGCTTCGAGAGCAACGAAGGCGTCATCCTGATCGCGGCGACCAACCGCCCGGACGTACTGGACCCGGCATTGCTGCGTCCGGGCCGGTTCGACCGGCAGGTCGTGGTGCCGAACCCGGACGTGAACGGCCGCGAGAAGATTCTGCGCGTGCACATGCGCAAGGTGCCGCTGGCCTCCGATGTCGATCCGAAGGTGATCGCGCGCGGCACGCCGGGCTTCTCCGGCGCCGATCTGGCGAACCTCGTGAACGAGGCGGCGCTGCTGGCGGCGCGCATGGGCAAGCGCGTGGTCGCCATGGCCGAGTTCGAGAACGCCAAGGACAAGGTGATGATGGGCACCGAGCGGCGCTCGCTCGTGATGTCCGAGGCCGAGAAGCGGATGACCGCCTACCACGAGGGCGGGCACGCGCTGTGCGCCATGCACGAGCCGGAATGCGACCCGGTGCACAAGGCGACGATCATCCCGCGCGGGCGCGCCCTGGGTCTGGTGATGAGCCTGCCGGAGGGCGACCGCTACTCCAAGAGCAAGTCCAAGCTGTTGGCGGAGCTCACCATGGCGATGGGCGGCCGCGCCGCCGAAGAGGTCATCTTCGGACCCGACAAGGTGTCCAACGGCGCCGCCGGCGACATCAAGATGGCGACCGACCAGGCGCGGCGGATGATCACCGAGTGGGGCATGAGCGACAAGCTCGGCATGATCGCCTACGGCGACAACAGCCAGGAGGTGTTCCTCGGCCACTCGGTGACGCAGAACAAGAACGTGTCCGAGGCGACCGCGCGCGAGATCGACGGCGAGATCAAGGACATCATCGACCGCGCCTATGCCAAGGCGCGGCGCATCCTGACCGAGAACATCGAGGAACTGCATCGCCTGGCGCGTGGCCTGCTGGAGCACGAGACGCTCAGCGGCGACGATATCCGCACGGTGCTGCGCGGCGAGCCGGTGATCCGCAAGGTGGTGGACGAGCCGGCGCCGGAAAGCCGTCGTGCGTCCGTGCCGACCGCCGGCCGCCCGGCCGCCCCGACACCGCCGGCAGGGGGCCTGGGTCCGGCGCCGCAGCCGGGCTGATGGCAAACACCGCTCCCCCTCCCCTTGCGGGAGGGGGCTGGGGGGAGGGGTCCGAGACCGGTGCCGTTAGCCCCTCCCCCCAACCCGCTCCCGCAAGGGGAGGGGGATACTTGGTCTCGGCTGGAGCCCCGCTCCGAGTTTGGGCTGGCCTTAGCCTCGACCGTCCCCGTGTCATGGGCGTACTCAATGTAACGCCTGACAGCTTCAGCGACGGGGGCGACCACCTCGACCCGCGGGCCGCGATCGCCGCCGGGCTCGCGATGGCCGCGGCCGGGGCCGACATCGTCGATGTCGGAGGCGAGAGCACGCGGCCGCGCTCGCAACCAACGCCCTCGGACGTCGAGCAGGCGCGCATCCTGCCGGTGATCCGCGGCCTTGCCCTGGCGGGATTGCGCGTCTCGGTCGATACGCGCCATGCACCGACCATGGCAGCCGCGCTCGATGCCGGCGCGACGATCGTCAACGACATATCGGCGCTCGGCCACGACCCCTGTGCCGCGCCGTTGATAGCCGCGCGAGGATGCCCTGTCGTGCTGATGCACATGCGCGGCAGTCCCGGCGACATGTATGCCGAAGCGGTTTACGACGATGTCGTTCTGGACGTGCTGCGCGAACTTGCCGAACGGATCGCGGTGGCCGAGCAGGCCGGCATCGCGTCGAGCCAGATCGCGATCGACCCGGGCATCGGGTTCGCCAAGCGGCCCGGGCATTCGATGGAATTGCTCCGCCGGTTGCCGGCGCTCGCTTCGCTTGGCTACCCGATCATGGTCGGCGTCTCGCGCAAGTCGTTCATGGCCGGGATCATCAACGAAGCGGACCCACGTCGACGCTTCCCCGGCTCACTGGCCGCCGGCCTGTTTGCCTTGTCGCGCGGCGCCGCAATCCTACGTGTGCACGATGTGGCGGAAACGATACAGGCAATTGCTGTTTGGCAAAATCTGGTATCGTGATCCGACGGGCGCTTCCATTTCGGATACGGTCCGGGCAACGTGCCGGCCATAACAACATCAAGAATGTAGCGCAGCGATGACGCGTGTCAGACGCCTGTTCGGCACCGACGGTATCCGTGGCACGGCGAACACCGATCCAATGACCGCGGAGACCGCGCTCCGCCTCGGCCAGGCGGCGGGATTCCGCTTTACCCGCGGCAGCCATCGCCACCGTGTCGTGATCGGCAAGGATACGCGGCTCTCCGGCTACATGATCGAGCCGGCGCTCACCGCCGGCTTCATCGGCGCCGGGATGGATGTGACGCTGGTCGGGCCGTTGCCGACGCCGGCGATCGCCATGCTCACCCGCAGCCTCCGCGCCGATCTCGGCGTGATGATCTCTGCCTCGCACAACCCGTACGAGGACAATGGCATCAAGCTGTTCGGTCCGGACGGGGTCAAGCTCAGCGACGAGACCGAGCTTGAGATCGAAGTGCTGATGGCAGGCCCGATCGGCCATCGCCTCGCCGCACCCGGCGCACTCGGCCGCGCCACCCGCCTTGACGATGCCGCCGGACGCTACATCGAGGCAGCCAAGGCAAGCTTTCCCCGCGGCCTTCGGCTGGATGACCTGAAGATCGTGGTCGATTGCGCCCATGGCGCGGCGTACCGCGTCGCGCCCACCGTCCTGTGGGAGCTGGGCGCCACCGTCGTCCCGATCGGCGTGTCGCCGGACGGCTTCAACATCAACCGCGGCTGCGGCTCGACGGTGCCGGAATATCTCTGCGCCCACGTGGTGGAGCATGGCGCGCACCTCGGCATCGCACTGGACGGTGACGCGGACCGGCTGCTGATGGCCGACGAGAAGGGTGAGTTGATCGACGGCGACCAGATCCTCGCGCTGATCGCCCAATCCTGGGCCAACAACGGCAGGCTGCGTGGCGGCGGCATCGTCGCTACCGTGATGTCGAACCTCGGGCTGGAACGCTATCTTGCCGCCCACGCGCTCACCATGCACCGCACCAAGGTGGGCGACCGCTACGTGGGCGAGCGAATGCGCGAGGTCGGGATGAACCTCGGCGGCGAGCAGTCGGGGCACGTGATCATGTCGGACTTTGCCACGACCGGTGACGGGCTCCTGGCTGCGTTGCAGGTGCTGGCGGTGATTGTCGAGCAGCGGCGTTCGGCAAGCGAGGTGTGCCGCGTGTTCACGCCTCTGCCGCAGCAACTGAAGAATGTGCGGTTCGCCGGCCCGTCACCGATGCAGAACAAGCGCGTTCAGAAGGCGATTGTGGCCGCTGAGGAGGAGCTGAACGGTTACGGGCGTCTGCTGATCCGCGAGAGCGGCACCGAGCCAATGCTCCGCGTGATGGTGGAAGCCGAGGACGAGGCATTGGTCGGTCGGGTGGTGGACGAGCTGTGCGAGACGATCGCCGCGGCCACCCGGGCGCGCGAGGATGCCGATTGATGCATGGACGCGTGCTGGTGATCGCCGGCTCGGACTCCGGCGGCGGTGCCGGCATCCAGGCGGACATCAAGACGATCACCGCATTCGGCGCATATGCCGCGACCGCGATCACAGCGCTGACGGCGCAGAACACGCTTGGCGTGCACGGCGTGTTTCAGGTGCCGCCGGAATTTGTCGCCCGGCAGATCGCCGTGGTGCTGGACGACATCGGCGCGGACGTGGTGAAGACCGGGATGCTCGGCGATGCCGCGACGATCGAGGTCGTGTGCGACACATTGCAGCAGCATATCGCGCACGTGCCGGTGGTGGTTGATCCGGTGATGGTCGCGACGACCGGTGCGCCCCTGCTTGCTTCGGGCGCGCTGGAGACGCTCAAGCGCCGGCTGCTGCCGATGGCGAGTGTGATCACGCCGAACCTGCCGGAAGCCGAGGCGCTCGCCGGCATGACGATCCGGGATGTGGCTGCGATGCGGCACGCCGCGGCGGCGATGCTGACCCTGGGTGTGCCGGCGGTGCTGCTGAAGGGTGGCCATCTGCCTGGCAATCAGGTGATCGACCTGCTGGCGACGGTTGACGGCATCGAGGAGTTCGCCGCGCCGCGCATCATCTCGCGGCATACGCACGGCACCGGCTGCACGCTCGCCAGCGGCATTGCGGCGGGGCTGGCGCAGGGGCTGCGGTTGCGCGACGCCGTGGTGCGTGCGCTGGCGTTCGTGCGGGCCGCGATAGTTGCGGCGCCCGGGTTCGGCTCGGGCCATGGGCCGCTGAACCACACGATCACGGTCGATCTCGCGCGGCTGACGCAATAGCCGGAACAGTCGGTCAGGCGGCGTCCTTCAGCAGGTCGCTGACCACGCGCTCCAGATGGCGCAGCGTGTTGCACACCGTGACCAGATTGCAGTACGGCGCGTAGCGGGGCATGTCGGAATCGCCGGTGCCCCAGGCGGAACGGAATTCCGGGTTGAGCCAGATGATCCGTTTCGCCCGCTGCGACAGGTGCTGCATGATCTCGGTGCGCGGATCGGTGCGGTTGCCGCGCGCGTCGCCGAGGATGATGATAGTCGTCTTGTTGGTGACGAGCCGCATCCAGCCGTCCTCGAAGTCGGCCAGCGAGTTGCCGTAGTTGGACGAGCCGAAGCCCATTGCCTGCATGATCTTGGCGATCGCGGTCTCGATCGGTTCGGCTGCCAGGATGTCGCTGACCTCGATCAGGCTGCCGGCGAAGGCGAAGGAGCGGATATCGGACAGCGCCTCGTTCAGTGCATAGAGGAACATCAGCAGGAACTGCGCCATCGCCGCGACCGAGCCGGAAACGTCGCACAGCACCATCACGCGCGGCTTCTCGATGCGCCGCTGCTTCCACACGGTGATGAACGGGATGCCGCCCCAGCCCATGTTGCGGCGCAGGGTCCGCCGCGCATCGAGCTGTCCGCGCAGCCGGCGGCGGCGCGTCTTGGCGTAGCGCGCGGCGAGGCGCTTTGCCATCGCGCGCACCAGGATGCGCATCCGGTCCAGATCGCGACGCTCGAGGTTGGAGAGGCGGGCGGATTTCAGCAGTTCCTCGCGGAACCTTTCGGTCTCGCCGCGGGCGAACAGCAGCAGGTTGCGCTCGACCAGGTCGCGCGCCTGGTCGCGCAGGTAGTCGATGCGGTTCTCCAGCCGGTCGGCGGCGGCGTGCGAATCTGCCTTGCGCAGCGCCTCGATGTCGCGCTCGACCTGACGCAGGCCCATGCGGTCGAGGATGCGACGTGCATACAGGTTCTTCTGGGTGAAGAAGCGGATGTTCTGGATGCCGGATTCGCGGGCGGCCGCTTCCATGGCCGCAGCCAGGGTCGCGCGGTCGTCGTCCAGCAGCATCTGGGACAGCGATGCGCCGCCGCTGCCGCCCATGCCTTCACCGCCGGGGCCGCCCTGGGGTGGACGGTTTGTGGCTTCGGTCGCTGCGTCTTCGTCATCTTGCGCGAAGCCGTCCCGGCGGAAGTAGAGGTCGAAGCATTCGTCGAACAGGTTCTTCTCGTCCGGCGTCTTCGCCAGCACGAGCGACAGGGAGTCTTTCAGCACGGTGCGGTCAGAGAAGCCCACCACCTGCACGGCACGCGCGGCATCGATGCCCTCGGCGGCGGAGACGCGGATGCCGGCACTGCGCGCGGCCTGCAGGAACTGCCGGAGAGGTTCGGTCGGCTGCATCACCGTACACCTCGCCCGCTGCGCGGGAGAGGTCGCGGAGCGGCAGCGACGCGGGTGAGGGTCCGACCGGCAGCACCCTCTCCCGCCGCGCTGCGCGCTCCGACCTCTCCCGCAAAGCGGGAGAGGTGTACGGGCAGCGCGATCACACCGGCAGCCCCGCCTCGTGCCGCGCCTTCTGCGTCAGCGTGGCGATCTGCTTGTTGGCCACCTCGATATCCGCCTCGAACTTCAGCAGCACGTTCAGCGTGTCGTGCACCAGCTCGGTGTCCAGTGCGGCGGCATGCAGCAGCACCAGCACGCGCGCCCAGTCGATCGTCTCGCTGACCGACGGCACCTTCTTCAGGTCCAGCGAGCGCAACTGCTGCACGAACGCCACCAGCTCGCGGCGCAGGTTCTTCTCAATTCCTGGCACGCGCGATTCGATGATGCGGCCTTCCAGCTTCGCATCCGGGAAGCCGATGTGCAGGTGCAGGCAGCGCCGCTTCAGCGCGTCACCCAGATCGCGCGTGCTGTTCGACGTGAGCAGCACGATCGGCGTCACCAGCGCCTCGACCGTGCCGATCTCGGGGATGGTGACCTGGTAGTCGGACAGGATCTCCAGCAGGAACGCCTCGAACTCCTGGTCCGACTTGTCGATCTCGTCGATCAGCAGCACCGCGCCGCCAGGCTGCTGCAACGCGCGCAGCAAGGGACGCGGCTCCAGGAACTCGCGCGAGAAGAAGATGTCGCCGAACGTGTGCAGCTTGTCGAGCGCGGCCGGCAGCGTGTCGGTCGCGCCCAGCACGTCGCCGACCTTGTCCTTCAGGATCTGGGTGTAGAGCAGTTGCTTGCCGTATTTCCACTCATAGAGCGCCTTCGCCTCGTCCAGCCCCTCGTAGCACTGCATGCGGATCAGCGTGAGGTCGAGGAACGCCGCCACCGACTTGGCGAGTTCGGTCTTGCCGACGCCGGCGGGGCCTTCCACCAGGATCGGCTTCTGGAGGTGCTGCGCGAGATAGACGGCGGTGGCGATCTGCCGGCTGGGGATGTAGCCGACCGACGGCGAGGCCCTGTTCCACCGCCTCGATCGAGGCCAATTTGCGCGCGACCGCCCCGGCCGGCGCCACTCCTGCGTCTGGCATTCACGTTCCAATCCATGGTGCTACCCATGGGTAGCATTTCCCGGCGGCGATTGCCAAAGGGGATGAGCGGGCAGGATCCGGTCTCTCCTGGCGCCGCGGGCCGCGTCACCAGCGCGACGGGGCCGCAGTATTCAAGAAATATCCACAAGCCTAGACTCTTGAAAAATAGGGGCTTTTTCCGTTCGAATATAGGCTCATAATGCCGGCATGATTTACGGCTATGCAAGGGTCTCGACTGACGACCAGAGTGTGGACGCCCAGATGCCGCAGCCGCGGACTGCGGGAATGTCTAGCAGGAGGTTGCGAGCGGGGCGCAGGGCGATCGTTCCCAACACTGGCGCGCGCTCGGCGCCGGCGACGTGCAGAAGGTGACTAGTGCCCCACGTCGTTGATTTTGGTGTGGATCTCTAAATCGATGGCTCCGCAACGGCGGAGATGCATCGTGACTGCGCAACAAGCTGCGGTAAAGAAGTACATCGTGAAGCTCAGCGACGAGGAGCGTGAACAGCTCAACACGTTGATCCAGAAGGGCAAACACCGCGCTCGCCAATTGGTAAAGGCACGCATCCTGCTGAAGGCCGATGCTTCCGAGCCAGGCGAGGGATGGAGTGACAGCCAGATCGCCGCCGCCTTGGATACCAGCGTCACCACGGTTGCCCGGACCCGGCAGCAACTGGTGGAGGAAGGCTTCGAGTCCGTCCTGACCCGCAAGCATTCGCCCGCTTCAGCCAGAAAGCCCATCTTCGATGGAGCAAGCGAGGCCAAGCTGATCGCGTTGGCTTGTTCCGATCCGCCCAAGGGCCGTGTCAGGTGGACGCTGAAGCTGCTGGAATCCGCAGTCGTGGAACTGAACATTGTTGACCGCGCCAGCGACAACACGATCGGGCGGACGCTAAAAAAAACATTCTCAAGCCGCACCTTCAGAAGCAATGGGTCATCCCGCCAGACGGCAACGCTGCATTCGTAGCCGGCATGGAAGATGTACTGGAAGTCTACCAGAGGCCGCACGACCCGGAGGCTCCTGTGGTCTGCCTGGACAAGTCATCCAAGCAACTCATCGCTGAAACCCGCGTGCCCATCGCGGTGAAGCCAGGACACCCCGCTCGGCATGATTATGAGTATGAGCGCAACGGAACGGCCAACCTGTTCATGATGTTCGCCCCGCTGGAGGGCTGGCGGCATGTTGAGGTGACCGATCGGCACACTGCCGTGGATTATGCCCAAATACTCAAGGAACTATCCGATACCCACTTTCCCGCAGCCAAGAAGATCGTACTGGTGCAGGACAATCTCAACACCCACAAGCCGGCTTCCCTCTACGAAGCCTTCCCTGCCCCGGAGGCGCGCCGGTTGGTCGAAAGGTTTGAGTGGCACTACACGCCCAAACACGGTAGCTGGCTGGATCTGGCTAAATCCGAACTCAGTGTCTTGTCAGGTCAGTGCCTCGATCGGCGTATTCCTGACAAGCAGACTTTGATCGCCGAAGTCGCCGCCTGGGAGGTCAGCCGCAACAAGAACCACACCAAGGCGGACTGGCAGTTCACCACCGCCAAGGCCCGCGTTAAGCTGAAGAGGCTGTACCCCTCACTATGAGTGAACTCGGGGGACTAGGCTCGACCACCAGGCACGATCGATCCGCGACCCGCTGAACGCCCTCACCACGATCGCCGACCGCAAGGCCGGATTCCAATCGCTCGGTGACGCCTGGGCCCACAACTCGACCGCTACGGCCGCCTGATGCTGACCGTGCTCGGCGGCCTTGCCAAGTTCGAGCGCCACGTGATCGTCACGAGCACGGCGAGGGAACGTAACGAGGCGCGGCCCGTGGTGTCGTGAAGTTTGGCCGCAAGCGGAAGCTGACGCCGCGCCAGCAGAAGGACGGAATCAAGCACGGCGACCAGGGCAACGATACGCTGACCGAGATCACCCGGAGCTACAGCGTGAGCCACAGCATCATTTCGAGGATCGCGTCATGAGCGGCCAAACTCAAACCGCCGCCCCTTGTGGACAGTGTGGCAAGCCGAGCGTTACATCGATCGGGCCAGTGCCGTTGTGCGTGGATTGCTGGTATAAGTTTCAATGCGCGCGGACAATGGACTTTCGTCTCAATGCTTCAATGGCAAATTTTGCCCTGGATCAGGCGGACGAGAGCACTGGCTTGGCCATCGGTGGTGCGCGTATTCAGCTTCCCCCTGCTCCGCGAGGGCCTGTGATTCTTAATAATCTCAAAGTCGATAATAGTGTCGTAGGTGCGATCAACACGGGCAACGTGAAGACGATTGATGTAAGCCTCACGCATTTACACAATGCCGGCAATGACAAAGCAAGTGATGTTCTCAAAGCACTGATTGAAGCAATTCTCAGCGACCCGTCATTAGATAGCACACTGAGAAATGAGCTTGTTGAACAACTAGCTTTCCTGAGTGAGCAAACCGTTGTTGCCGTAAAGGACCGAAAGCCCGGTCTGATTAAAGCAACACTTGGCGCGCTTGCTCAGGCCGCTGGCACGGTCACCGCTATATCCGGCGCGTGGCAGGCCGCGGAGCCGATTTTGAAAAGCCTGTTCGGGTTGTGAGCGGTTATCCCGCAGTCGGGTCATAGGAAAGCCGATAATATTTCTCAGTTCGATGCAAAATGACGCCTCTCCGCGCTTTTCGGCGTAGCTCACTGTCCGTTAGACAGTCGAACGCATCCCTCCTCGATGACTAGTGCTTATTCTTACTTATCGAAGCGGTTGCCTATTTTGGGAATGATGGCAAGGTTCGCGCCCAACCCTCCGGTGGCGCATCCCGCAGTCCCTTCAGACAACCAGCCTGAAATGCTGGAGTAGGAAAGTTGCAACTTGTATAATTCGATTTACCTGCTGCAATGTATGCGCCTGCTCCGTAACCAGATAAGTATTTGTTAACAGGAATGGCAGACTTGGTCATCACAAGAAAATCGCGACTCTGCGCTATAGTCGCACCGGGGATGGTCCTAATCTCGCGGGGAGTAAGGACAGAGAGTTCGCCCGGGGGTGTCCGCACCAGCTTGCCTATGATCGCGTCAGGTATTCCGTAAGCAGCAGCCTGTTTTGCCATGTCAGCTGTCGCGGCCAACGCATCCCTGTCTTCCCCGATACCGGGAGTCCGCGCGCTGTGAATTCCTATTGCTGCATCCGGCGAAATCATTTTGATTTTTGCTGCCGCTAACAGCAAGAAACAGGCCGAGGCGCATACCGAACCGCTCAAGATGAAGATGGGTGTCGCGGTCTTATAAATGTCGTGCGCGATTAGTCCTGCTTGGAAGACCGACCCCCCGGGGCTGTTCACCAAATATGCCAGAACTTCCCCATGCACGTGGCTGACCTCGAAGCTTGCCCATGCGAGATCGAACGTCGTCTCGATAGTGATGGGCCCATCGATGACGAGCCCAGCATCCGTCCCTTGCCAGTCGATTCCCACATCAGCGCCCGCTGGCACGATGCCGAGACTTAGAAAGGTCAGAACGATTGCAGCAATTCGACCCAAAATCATGGCACAATTCCATCGCTGGCCATTGGGGTGGAGTAGAGCGGCAAGCCCACCAGTGGCATTATAGGTCCGTCATGGTGCGCCAGGCGAAGCTGGCGCGATCCAGCCGGTGAAAGTCCGGTCCGGGTAAGGGGTAGCGCCCGCCTGGTAACGAGTGTTGCGTCGTGGAAGGTGACGACCACGACGAAGCGTACACAGTGATCGTGTGGGGTGTGGGATTGAGCCACGAAATCCCTAGAGTCGCAGGGGCCGAGGCTGTCATGACGGCCGAAGGCAACATGTGCGGTGCCGCTAAGCGAGGAACCGTCGCCCTGCCGGGGTCTGAGGCCACATCACGGACGAATGGAGCGCGCTGGAACCTGGGAGACCTCATGCCGCCCGTAGTCACTATTGGGATCACGGGCCGCGACGGGAAGTCGAGGAGACGGAGCTGTCGGGGGAGGTGTGAGGAGTCGGACGGCTGTGTAGTACCTGTGAAGCCTCGAACAAAACCGACCACAAATCGGCGGCGGAGAGAGTGGAGGGAAGACGGCCGGTCGGAGGGAAGGCGAGCAGCGACGCATGCTCCGGACTCTGTGCCGGGATCAGCATGTCACTGAAGCGGCGAGCCTGCGGGTTCAGGCGTGAGGGCCTCACATCCCTGATGCCGAACCGCGTCCGACCTTCGACAAGAGCCCGGTGCGGGAAAGCCGCACGCCGGGATCTGTGGGGGAGGCGCTGAGCAATCAGCGCCTCTACCCGACACCGTAAGTCGGGACGGAATTCCAAGCAGTGAGGAGGCTGATTTTGGGGATGGCGCGGATCATGAAACACTGACGGATTGAGGCCGCTCCGCGCCGCGCCCTGAGAGTACCCGCAACCAAGCCGCGTCCGGCCATAGACCGCGGTGGGTGGAATTTGGAAATCGATGCTCACCAGACCCATACCCCGTCCCCGATCGCCAACGCGCGCCCAAGCCAGTTCACTTGCGGACCGGCGCCGCAAGGTTACGCAGGCAGTTCGGGATCAAACCGCGTGCCGGCATAGGGCGCAGCCAGCGGGAGCTGAAGTCCGATGCTCTGCAATTCCAGCGTCCCGTCTTCCAATACCACCGGCCGCTCGGGCCAATTGCCCTCCGCATCCCGCCGAAGCATTTCCGCCCTGACAGCCGTGCTGTGCAGCACCAGGATTTCCTGCACACTTGGGAGGGTGGTGTACGCCCACACGTTCGTCCACGTCTCGGATCGGTTGCTTGGCGAGAGTATTTCGACCAGCAGCACAGGATCGCTGGTGGATTGGCTCTCCTGCCTGGACCGCACGCAGGTGACAGCCAGGTCCGGAATGCGGACGTTACTGTCGGACCGCACATGCGGCACAATCCCGGCGTTCGGGACCAGCGTACACCGCCGGCCCATGGCCACCAGATGATTCCGAATCAGCGCACCGAGCTCGCCCTGAATGATATTGTGGGTCTCGCTGGCTGGCGCCATAGCCTGCGGTTGGCCGTCGACCAACTGCCAGCGCCCGTTACCAGGCGCGTTCCAGGCCAGGAACTCCGCCGTGTCCATCACTGGTGGAACTCGTCTCGCTGCTTCCGACATGCCCAAACCTTATCACATAACCCGTCTCGAACACACTCTCATGTGGTGCACCGCTTCGCCAGTCATCAGGGAAGCCCCGCTCCACTCCAACACTCGCCGCATCCACCACACACGCCAGCGAGAACCGGATAGCCAATTCACCGACCGTGATCTGCCGGCACGTAGCGGGCGACAGCGATCTCCCCCTCCCGCTTATGGGCCTGCGCGATATCGAAGCTGTTTTGCATGCGCATCAGGGTTTCCATCGACACGCCGAACGCCTTCTCGATGCGGATCGCCATGTCGGGTGAAAGGGAGGCACGCTCGTTCAGGAAGGTCGAGAGCGCGGCGCGCGTGATGCCAAGAACCTGTGCAGCGTCGGTCACCGACAGCCCCAGTGGCTCGATGACCTCGGTCTTCACAAATCCCCCGGGATGTGCCGGGTTCTTCATTCGAATCCCTTGTGGCTCAGCCATTAGCAAATCCTCTAGTGGTAGTCCTCGTAATCAAGGTCGATGATCTCGATTTCGGCTTGGTCGATCCGGAAGGTGATGCGCCAGTTGCGGGTGACGAACAGGCTCCAGGTGCCTTTGCGTTCGCCGGCCAGCTGATGGGCTTTCCAGATTGGCACGGTCCGCAATTCGCTTTCCTGCCCCATGTCCTGAAGGAAGGAGACGATCTTGCGGACCTTTGGCACGACGGCCGCCGGCAGTCCCGAGCTGTCGTCCTGCTCGATGAAACGCCGTAGTCCACGATGATTCACGTTCCTGATCTTCACGGGAGAACATGGCGATGTAGTCGTGTTGTGTCAAGTTACGCTATACGAATTTCTTGCCCAGGCCAGCTGCATTTGGCCCCCAACCTGATGGTGCGCGCCGTCGCCATGGAATATGCGCTCCACGATGAAGCTGCCATTCCGTAATTGCTCATCAACGCCCATCTGCCGCGGCTCGGCGAAGCAATCAAGCGGTCACAGAGTTTCACAGAGTATACCACAGAGTTTCACGGAGGATGCTTCGCGCCGAAGTGTCTTGCGCGAAGCGCCATTTGCTTAACTCTGTGAAACTCTGTGTGAACTCCGTGCAACTCTGTGTCCGCTTGATTGCTTTTCCATCTCAGCCGTGCCTGGGGCAGGTGCGAATGGCTCTATGGTCTTCTGGCGGATCACCCAGCTATCGGCCGGTGTCGGCCGTCGCTGGGCACGTGTTCGTCCCCTGAGAGCGAGATCCCAACCCATTTGGTGCCCCACCCCGCCCCCGCCTAGACTGCGCGCCAATACGCCACCAGAGGGACGCCCACCGCATGGATTTCCACATCAGCGCGGAACAGCGGCAGATGGTCGCCTCGGTGCGCGACCTGGCGCAGTCCGAGTTCAAGCCCAAGGCCGGCCGCTGGATGGACGGCAGCTTCCCCTGGGAGAACATGCGCAAACTCGCCGCGCTCGGCGTCCTCGGCATGTCGGTCCCCGAGGAATACGGCGGGCTCGGCCTGCCGATCCTGGATACCGCGCTGATCCTCGAGGAGATCGCCAAGGTCTGCTACATCACCGCCATGGCGGTCCTCGGCGAGGCCGGCGTGCAGACCCGCGTGATCGCCCGCTACGCCCCCGCCGTCGATCCGCGACCGCATCCTCCCCCGCGTGGTCAGCGGCGACTGCATGCTGGCGATCTGCATGACCGAGCCGCACGCCGGCACCGACGTCGCCAACTACCGCACCAACGCCCGCATCGTCGGCGACCGCGTGATCCTGAAGGGCACCAAGACGCTGATCAGCCGCGCCCCCGAGGCCGGCATGTTCATCGTGTTCTCCCGCATCGACGGCAAGCCCGGCCGCGAGGGCATCGGCTGCATCCTGCTGGAGGCCGGCACCAAGGGCTTCGAGGTCACCGGCACCTATCACACGATGGGCGGCGAGAACCTGCACGAGATCCAGTTCAACGACTGCGAACTGCCGCTGGAGAACCTGGTCATCCGCGAGGACGGCTTCCGCAAGCTGCTCACCGCGTTCAACACGCAGCGCTGCCTCAATCCGTCGATCTCGCTCGGCCTGGCGGAGGGCGCGTTCGACGAGGCGGTGAACTACGTCCGCGAGCGCACGGTGTTCGGCAAGCCGATCGCCGACCATCAGGGCATCCGCTGGAAACTCGCCGACATGTTCAAGGACATCGAGGCCGGCCGCGGCCTGCTGTACCGCGCCTGCCTGACCGCCGACCCGTTCCCCGATCCGTTCATGGCGGCCGCGGCAAAGGTGTTCTGCAACGAGATGTCGCTGCGCGTCACGTCGGAGGCGGTGCAGCTGCACGGCGGCTTCGGCTTCACCGACGAGGCGCCGGTCTCCCGGCTCTACCGCGGCGCGCGCTACGGCTCGATCGGCGGCGGCACCTCGGAGACGCTGCGCGACCTGATGGGCCGCAAGATCGTTTCCGACGTCGATTTCGACGCAGGGCATCCTGGGCCTCGGGACCTACTGACGTGCTGCTGATCGAAGCCGACGGCAAGGCGTTGCTGGCGGAGCACGGCGTGGCGGTTCCCGATGGATCCTTGGTGACCGACGCGGCTGCCATAGGGCCGCTGCCCGGCGCGGGTCCCTGGATGGTGAAGGCGCAGGTCCCGATCGGTGGTCGCGGCAAGGCGGGCGGCGTCGTGCGCTGCGTATCGCCGCAGGACGTTGCGGCGGCGGCGGGGCGGCTGCTCGGCAGTCGGCTGAAGGGTCATCGGGTCGATGCCTGCCTGGTCGAACAGGCGGCCAGCGGCGAGGAGCGCTATCTGGCAGTCATGGTCGACGCGGCAAGCTACGGGCTCCGCGTGATCTACTCGGCCCGGGGCGGCGTCGACATCGAGCTGTCCGGGGCGGCGCAAGGTCGGCTCTGTCCGCCACATCCGGGCGCCGCGGCCGAGGCGCTGGCCGAACTGATCGCGGACGAACCCGAGCCCCTGCGCGGCCATATCGCGGCGACCGGCCGGGCGCTGGCGAGCCTGCTCATCGAGCGCGAACTGGCACTGGCAGAAATCAATCCACTGTTCGTCGCGCCTTCGAGCTGCGTGGCGGGCGATGCGAAGCTGGTGGTGGATCTCGGCGCGGTGGAGCGCCAGCCGCGCATCGCCGCGCTGATCGCGGCGCGGCCGGCGATCTACGCCGATGCCAACCGCAAGCTGCGCGAGGGCTTCGACTACGTCGAACTCGACCCGGCGGGCGAGATCGGCCTGGTCACCACCGGCGCTGGCCTGTCGATGATGCTGATCGACGAACTGACCGCCCGCGGCAGCAAGCCGCTGAACTTCTGCGACATCCGCACCAGCCAGATGCGCGGCAGTCCGGCGCGGCTGATGCGCGTGCTGGAGTGGATCGCGTCGCGGCCGTCGCTGCGGGCGGTGCTGGTCAACATCTTCGCCGGCATCACCGATCTGGCCGAATTTTCCGCACTGCTCGCAACCGCGATGGAACAGACCCCGGGCCTGCGTGTGCCCGTGGTGGCGCGGCTGGTGGGGCGTGGTGCCGTCGAGGCGCGACGTATCCTGGCGGAGCGGCAACCCGGTGTGTTGGTCACCGAGGACCTTGAGGAGGCGCTGCGGCGGATCGGCGCTGTCGGAGAAGTCCCCTCCCCCGACCTTGGTCCGCTTCGCGGCCCAAGCCCGCAAGGGGAGAGGGAGCGGGTGCCACACTCCCCCTCCCCTTGCGGGAGGGGCAGGGGGAGGGGGCCTCACCACCCTCTCCCACAAAACGCCGGTCATCGTGCAGGGCATCACCGGCCGCATGGGGCGCACGCATGCGGCCCTGATGCGTGCCTACGGCACCAACATCGTCGGCGGCACCTCGGCGCGGACCGACATGAAAGAGGCCGCCGGCGTGCCGGTGTTCGCCGGTTGCCGTGACGCGGTGCTGGCGACGGGTGCGGTCGCGTCGGTGGCGATGGCGCCCCCGCTGGAGACCCTGGCCGCTGTGGAGGAGGCGCTGGCCGCCGGCATCAGGTTCATCGTCACGGTGGCCGAGGGCGTGCCGCTGCACGACGCGGTGAAGATCGGCCGCGCGGTTCGCCGCGCCGGCGCCACCTGGATCGGCGCCTCCTCGCCCGGCATGGCAATCCCCGGCGAGATCAAGCTCGGCTTCCTGCCGGATGTCTGCCTGCGTCCCGGGCCGCTGGCAATCATGTCCAAGAGCGGCACGCTGTCCTACGAGGTCGGCTACCGCCTGGCGCACGAGGGCCTGGGGCAGAGCATCTGGGTCGGCGTCGGCGGCGATCCGGTGAAAGGCGTGCGCTTCGCCGATCTGCTGCCGGTGTTCTTCGCCGATCCCCGCACGCACGGCATCGTCCTGGTCGGCGAGGTCGGCGGCAGCGAGGAAGAGGAATGCGCCGATGCGCTGATGCGGCTCGGCGTGCGCAAGCCGGTCTATGCGCTGATCGCCGGACGCGAGGCGAAGGAGGGCGTGTCGATGGGCCATGCCGGCGCCCTGGTGTTCGGCGAGGCCGGCACGCTCGCCTCGAAGACGCGGCGCCTGACGGCGGCCGGGGCGCGCGTGTTCGGCTCGATCGAGACGCTGATCCAGGCGTGCGTGCACGACTTCGCGACGCTGCGGAGCTGACCGATCCGCTGTCCAGTATTCACCACAAAGACACAGAGAACACCAAGGAATTTCGTGCTCTTTGTGTCTTTGTGGTGAATTTACTTTCTACCTGATGTCGCGCACGAACTGGGCCTTCTCCACAGACGCCGCCAGCAGGAACGAAAAATCCGTGCCGGTGGATACATACCGCGCACCCTGCCGCACATACTCCGCCATCAGGTCGGGACGCGATGCCAGGCCGCCAACGCCGACATGCTTGCCGTGCTTCCGACACGCGGCGATCGTGCGCTGATATGCGTCGCGCACGTTGGCATGATCGAACTGGCCGGTGATGCCCATCTCGTTGCACAGATCGTTGGTGCCGATCAGCAGCATGTCGACACCGTCCACCGCGGCGATCTCCTCGACGTTCTCCAGCGCCGCGACTGTCTCCATCATCACCACGGCCATGGTGGCGTCGTTCATCGCCTGGTTCACCACGGCTGAAGGGAAGCTGCGATAGCGGTAGTGCGGCAGCGCACCCCCGGCGCCGCGTTCGCCGAACGGCGGGAACTTCGCGCAGTTCACCACCTCGCGCGCCTCTGCTGCCGAACGCACGTGCGGAGCGATCACACCGAGCGCACCGCCGTCGAGCAGTCGGCAGATGAACTCGGGGCTGTTGGCAGGAACGCGAACCAGCGGCGTGATCCCGCACTGCATCGCCGCGATGCAGATCTGGCAGACGCTGTCGATCGAGAACGTGTTGTGCTCGACATCGACGTAGATCGTGTCGAAGCCGGCGGTGGCGGCGATCTGGGCGATCTCGATCGTGCGGGTGAGGCGCACGGTCATCGAGGCAACCACCTCGTCGCGCGCCAGCTTCTCCTTCACGTGGTTGCGCAGGATGTCGCGCAGTTCTTCTGCCATGGGTTCCTCCCGGGATTGCCGGCCATTGTTGCCCACTGACGGTGCCGGCCTCAAGATGACCCCCCAAGTCGTCATCCCCGCGAAAGCGGGGACCCAGCCTGGGTCCCCGCTTTCGCGGGGATGACGAATTGATGTTGGAGTACCGCATGACCCACAGGGTTGCATTCCTCGATGTCATGGATGCCAGGGTGCGCGACGAAATTCGCTCCGAACTGCCGCCAGGCTTCTCGATCGCGTTCGCCGAGACGTCCGAGCGCCGCGAGCACCTGTCGCTTCTCGCGGACGCGGATTTCATCCTGACCAGCATCCCGGTGGACGCCGAAATGATCCGCGCTGCACCTCGGCTGAAGCTGCTGCACAAGTGGGGCATCGGCGTCGACAAGTTCGACCTGGATGCGGCGCGCGCGGCCGGCGTCCTCGTGGCGATCACCTTCGGCGCCAATGCCGGCGCGGTGTCGGAGCACGTGCTGATGCTGATGCTCGCGACGTATCGCCGACTTGCGCTGGCGGACCGCAAGCTGCGGGAAGGGGTCTGGCTGCGTCCGCAACTGCGCGCGCAATGCTACCAGATTTCCGGCAAGACGGTCGGGCTGCTGGGGTTCGGCAATGTCGCGCGCATGGTGGCGCACCGGCTCGCCGGCTTCGAGGTCGAGATCATCTACAGCGACATCCGCCGCGCCGACATGGCGACGGAGAAGGCGATGCGCGCCACGCAGGTGCCGTTCGACGACATGATCGCGCGCAGCGACATCCTTTCGGTGCATGTCCCGCTGACGCCGGCCACCAAGGGGCTGATCGGCGCCGATGCGATCGCACGCATGAAAACCGGCGCTGTGATCATCAATGCCGCGCGTGGCGGCATCGTGGACGAGGTGGCGTTGTATGATGCGCTGGTGAGTGGCAAGCTGCATGGTGCTGGGCTTGACGTGTTCGCAACGGAACCAGCGGATCGGGAAAATCCGTTGTTCCGGCTCGATCAGGTCGTTGTCACGCCGCACACCGCGGGCAGCGTCATCGATCTGGTGGCCGACATCGCGCGCCACGCCTTCACCAACATGCAGACCGTGTTGCGCGGCGCGCCATTGCCGCCGGACGATCTGGTCTCGCCGCCGAAGGGGAATAATTGATGGCAACATTGCAGAGCAGGTCGGTCCGCCGGCGCGAGGACGTTCGGCTGCTGACCGGCAAGGGCAACTACAGCGCCGATCCGCAGCCCTCGGGGATGTTGCACGCGGTGCTGGTGCGCGCGCACCATGCGCACGCGGCGATCGGCGGCATCGATGTCGGTGCGGCGCGCGCCATGCCGGGCGTGGTCGCGGTATTCACCGCCGCCGACCTGACCGATGTGACGCCGATCCCCGGCGGCATCGGCTTTCCGCGCCCTGACGGTGGCCCGGCGCCGAAGACCGATCGGCCACTGCTGGCTGCGGACCGAGTGCGCTTCGTCGGCGAGCCGGTGGCGGTGGTCCTGTCCGAGACGCTTGATGCCGGAAAGGACGCCGCCGAGGCGGTGACAGTGGATTACCGCGAACTGCCGCTGGTCACCGATGCGGTCGCAGCGCTGAAACCGGAATCGCCGAAAGTGTGGGACGACGTTCCCGACAATATCGGCTTCCTGTGGAAGCGCGGCGATCAAGCGGCGACCGACGCGGCGCTGCGGTCGGCGGCGCATGTGGCGCGGCTGCAGTTCACCGTCTCGCGCGTCACTGCCAACACGATGGAGCCGCGCGCCGCATGGGCCGATGTCGGACCGGACGGCAGGATGGTGATCCAGGCCGCTCACCAGTCGCCGTACAATCTGCGCAACGGCATGGCGAACGGCAATTTCAACATTAAGCCGACCGATATCCGCGTGCTCACCATCGATGTGGGCGGCTCGTTCGGTATGAAGTCGGGCGTGCAGCCCGAATACGCGCTGGTGGCGTGGGCGGCGCGCAGGCTGGGCCGGAAGGTGCGCTGGATCTCCGATCGCACCGAGGGTTTCCTCAGCGACGAGCAGGCGCGCGAGATGCGCATCACGGTGGAGCTGGGGCTCGATGCCGATCACAAATTCACCGCGCTGAAGCTGCGCTGGGACGCCAATCTCGGCGCCTACGTGACCGGCCGCTCCGGCTGGCCGGTCGGCAATATCGGCGGCACCGCCGGCGTCTATCATATCCCGGCGATGTACGCCGAGGCGTTCGGCATCCTCACCAATACCGTGCCGACCGCGGCCTATCGCGGCGCCGGGAGGCCGGAGGCGACCTACACGATCGAGCGCATCATCGATGTCGCCGCGCGCGAGCTTGGCATCAGCCCGTACGAGCTGCGCCGGATCAACCTGATCCCGCCCGAGGCGATGCCGTACAAAACCGCGCTCACCTTCACCTACGACTGCGGCGAGTTCGAAGGCAACATGGAAACGGCGGCAAAACTCGCTGAGCTCGACGGCTTCGCGGCGCGACGCGCGGAGGCCGAGGCGCGGGGGAAATTGCGCGGCATCGGCCTGTGCAACTGCATCGAGGTCGCTGGCGGTCCGTTCCTGCGACCGGCGAAGGACCAGTCCACTCTGCGCCTTGCAGAAGATGGAACGCTGATCCTGCGGTCGGGCTCGATGTCGGTCGGGCAGGGGCTGGAGACGGCGTTCTGCCAGATCGTTGCCGAGCGCTTCGGCGTGCCGCTCGACCATGTGCGTTACGAGGCCGGCGACACCGATCTGCTGTCCGGTGGCAAGGGCAATGGCGGCTCGGGTGCGCTGTGCATCGGCGGCTCCGCGGTGACGGTGGCGGTCGACAAGGTGATCGAAACGGCGAAGCGCATCGCCGCGGAACTGCTGGAGGCGGCCGATGTCGACGTGACGTTCGAGGCGGGGAAATTCACCATCGCGGGGACCGACCGCTCGATCGACCTCGCGGCGGTGGCGCACGCCGCGCATGATCCCGCGCATATCGCGCCGGGCGAGGAAGGCGGCCTGGTCGAGAGCGGCGAATTCCAGGCGACCATGGTGACCTTTCCGAACGGTACGCATATCTGCGAAGTGGAGATCGACCCCGACACCGGCATGACCGAGGTGGTGCGCTACAGTGCGGTCGAGGAACTCGGCTACGTGCTCAATCCGATGCTCGTGGCGGGGCAGACGCATGGCGGCGTGGCACAGGGCGTCGGCCAGGCGATGGGCGAGCAGATCGTGCACGATCCGCATTCCGGCCAGATGCTGACTGCGTCTTTCATGGATTACCAGATGCCACGTGCGGCCGATCTGCCGGATATTCTCATGACCACGCGCGAGGTCCCGACCAAGGTCAATCCGCTCGGCGCCAAGGGGGTCGGCGAGGCCGGCACCGTTGGCGCCATGGCGGCGGCAATGAATGCGGTGAACGACGCGCTGGCGCCGCTCGGCATCCGGCACTTCGACATGCCTGCGTCGCCGTGCCGCGTGTGGTCCGCGATCGCGGCGGCACGCGGCACGCCTGCATGAGCGAGTGTCGAGGAGCGTTTCATCAAAGCTGAGCTTGCTGCAGACGATAAGCCAGGATCACAATGAAGCAGCCCGTCCCGGTAGGATCGGTGGTGAGAGGTCTGGAATGAGTACGAGCTTCGGACGAGGCATGCATGCGGCGCCGGGGCGGGCTGTCAATCTTTCAGCTTATGACCGCTACCTTGGTCGTTGGTCTCGGCTGTCTGTTCCCTCAGTGCTCGCCGCTGCTGAAATTGTGCGAGGTTGTCGCGTGCTCGATGTTGCGACCGGCACGGGCGAAGCTGCTGCGATGGCCATCCCGATCGTCGGCGACACCGGCTTTATCGTTGGCGCGGATATTTCGTTGGAGATGGTCAAGAGTGCGCGCGTGCGATTGGACGAACCACTGTATTGGCCAGTCAACGCCGACGGCCAGGCTCTACCATTCGAGGATGGTGTCTTTGATGCCGTTGTATGTCAGCTTGGCATACAGTTCTTCCCCAACCCTGCTGCGGGCCTGATGGAGTTCCGGCGCGTCGTCCGAGCAGGCGGGATGGTGGCAGTTTGCGTCAACGCTACATCAGACAAGCAACCCATGTGGGGCAATCTGGCTGATGCAATGGATCAATTCCTTACGCAACAGCAGCGCAATGTCCTTGCAATGTCCTGGTCCCTCGCCGATCCAAGGCGGCTGGAAAGGTTGTTCAGCGACGCGGGCTTCCAAGACATCCGCGTACAACAGATCAGGCGCGAAAACACCATCGATAGCTTCGATGACTATTGGGCACCGATCGAACAGGGGATTGGGTCCATCCCGCAGGCATACCTCTCACTCGACGAGGCGGACCGCCGCTCGGTGCGTGAGGATGTCCATGCACGGCTGGCCCAATACAAATCGGCAGACGGCAAGCTGACCATGGGAGTTGAGATGTTGATCAGCAGTGGGCGGGCGGTTGATCCCAACCTGCGCTAGCCGAACAGGGACATGAGCGAGATGCTGTTCCACATGATCGCCGGCGCGCCGACGCCGGTTGCCCCGTTTTCGCACGCGACGGAGGTGGACGGCTGGGTGTTCCTGACCGGACAGATGCCCACGCAGCCCGACGACGATATGGCACCGCTGCCGGCGGGCATCGAGGCGCAGACACGGCGCGTGATGGACAATCTGATCATCGTGTTGGGTGGTCTGGGCCTTGGGCTGCAGCATGTGGTCAGCGTGCGCGTATTCCTGACGCAATTCGAGCAGGATTATGCGCCGATGAACGCGGTGTATCGCGCCTACTTTCCGCCCGATCGTCTGCCGGCACGGACCTGCGTCGGGGTGACCGGACTGGCGTGCGGTGCATTGGTGGAGATCGACCTGATC
>CAWCDM010000117.1:0-27736 GCA_963794185.1 uncultured Alphaproteobacteria bacterium
CGCATATTGAAGCATTGCGGGCGCTTGTGCTGACCTGGGTTCGCGGTCAGTGGGCATTCACAGCCGGCCACGGCTAGGTTAACTCATTGATATGACTTGATTTCAACCTGGAGCTTGGCGGGAAAAAGCTCAAAAAGTTAGGCACACGACTCGGCGACTCTGCCATTGCAGGGCACGGTAGAACCCGCTATCGGTGCGGCATGTATCTGCGCATCACCCAGCGGCAGAATTGCGACGGCTCGACGGTCGCCTACTACGGCCTCGCCGAGAGCATCTGGAACCCGGATGCCAAGCGGCGAGAGGCCCGCGTGGTGCACAGTTTCGGCCGGGCCGATCAGCTCGATCGGGCCGCCCTCGAACGGTTGGTCAGCAGCATCAATCGTGTGCTCGACAACGGCGCTGATGCCGGCAAGAGCAAACCGGATGTCCCGGAGATCGACATCGAGCAGGTGTTTGAACTCGGCGTCGTGCTCGCGGCCCGCACGTTGTGGGACGAGCTCGGCATCGGGCCCGCGATCCGTGCGTGTGCTGCGCGCGCTCATCTGACCGCCCCGCACGAGACCGCTCTGTTCGCCATGGCCGCCAACCGCCTCGACGATCCGGTCTCGAAGTTGGCGTGTGCGGAGCGCTGGCTGCCCGACATCGCCTGGCTGCCTGACGCGGCCGGAGTGGCGGTCGATCAGTGCTACCGCGCACTCGACTTCCTCGCGGTCTGGTCCGACGAGATCGAGCGCGACGTGTTTCTCAAGACGGCCGATCTGTTCCGCCTCGATGTCGATCTGATCTTCTACGACACCACGACTGCGTATTTCGAGATCGACGAACCGGATGAGACCGAGCAGGAATTCGCCGGCCGCCTTTACGCGCCGCTGCGTCGCAGAGGCCACAGCAAGGAAGGCCGCGACAACCAGCCGCAGGTGATCATCGCGCTCGCCGTCACTCGCGACGGCATGCCGGTGCGCTCCTGGGTGTTGCCTGGTGATACCGCGGATGTGGCGACGGTGGCACGCATCAAGGACGACCTGCGGGCTTGGCGACTTGGCCGCTGCCTGTTCGTCGGCGATGCCGGGATGTACTCGGCCGACAACCTTGTCGCGCTGAGCCGTGGTTTGGGCCGCTACATCCTGGCGGTGCCCATGCGCAAGCTGAAGGACATCGAGCGCGAGGTGCTGACCCGGCCAGGCCGCTACAAGCAGGTGGCCGACAACCTGCAGGTCAAAGAGGTCTGGGTCGGCGATGGCGAGCGACGCAAACGCTATGTCCTATGCCTCAATCCGCAGGAGGCGGAACGCGAGCGCGCCCGCCGTGCGCAGCTGCTGGTCGAACTCGACGCCGAACTGACCCTGCTGGAGCAGCGCGAGGACGATCATCCGAAGGCAGCCTGTGCGTTGCTGGCGTCGCGCCGGTTCGGCCGCTATCTGAGCGCCGACTGGCGGGGCCGGCCGCAGCTGGATGCGGCGAAGGTAAAAGCGGCAGAGAAGTTCGACGGCAAGTTCGTGGTGATCAGCAACGACGACACGCTGTCGGCCGAGGATATCGCTCGCGGATACAAAGGCGGCTGGATCATCGAATCCTGCTTCCGTCGCATGAAGCAGACCGGGCTCGAGGTGCGGCCGATGTTCCATTGGACGCCGCGCCGGATCGAGGCGCACGTCAAGCTCTGCATGCTGGCGCTGCAGATGCAGCGGGCCGCCGAGATCCGCTGCCAGCTTCCCTGGGCGCGGATCGCCCACGCGCTCGGCACTCTGAAGGCGGTGCGTTACCGCTGCGAGGGCCGGGCTATTGTTCAGCGGACAAAAGTCGCCGCCGAGCTGGCCGCGATGCTGAAAACCTTAGGTATATCAGTGCCTAAGCAGATCCTCGCGGTCGAGGAGCTTGCCCCAGGCAGCCGCCGCGGCTTAGGCACACGCCCCGAATTCCGCCTGTCGCAAGTCATTGAAAAATGACCGAAATTTCGGCCGTCTGCCTCATGACCGCGAACATGGGGCTGACGACGATGTCCGAACGCGATGCGGCGGTCACCGAGCGCGACACGCTACTGGCACAGAATGATCGGCTGCGTCATCTGCTGCTACAGCTCAGACGCATGCACTTCGGCGCCCGCTCCGAACGTCTGCCGGAGGAACAGCTGCAACTGGGCTTCGAGGCGATCGAGCAGGCGATCGCCAAAGCAGACGCCGAGGCGGAGAAGCGCGATCCCGAGCGGCGCTTGGACAATGCCGCCAAGCGGCGTGCCAGCCGTGGCGCACTGCCGGCGCATCTGCCGCGGATCGAGGTGACGCTGGCGCCCGAGGACACCGCGTGCCCGTGCTGCCGGGCAACGATGACGGTGATCGGCGAGGACACCTCGGAGCGGTTGGATGTGATCCCGGCGCAGTTTCGGGTGATCGTGACCAAGCGTCCGAAGCTCGCCTGCCGGGCCTGCGCAGGCACCGTGGTGCAGGCACCGGCACCGGCGCGGCTGATCGAAGGCGGCATTCCGACCGAGGCGATGGTCGCCCATGTGCTGGTGGCACGCTATGCCGACCATCTGCCACTGTATCGCCAGTCGCAGATCCTGGCACGACAGGGTGTCATTCTTGATCGGTCCACCCTGTCGTTCTGGATGGGGTACGCCGCGGCCGAAGTTGCCCCAGTGGTCGCGCGACTGCGTGAGATGATGCTCGCCTCGACACGGATCTTCGCCGACGAGACCGTGGTGCCGGTGCTCGATCCAGGCCGCGGGCGGACGAAGCAAGGCTATTTCTGGGCCATTGCGCGTGATGATCGTCCATGGGGCGGGAGCCAACCTCCCGCGGTGGTTTACAGCTACGCGCCTGGCCGGGGGCATACTCACGCCAACACGCTGCTCGGCGGCTACCGCGGCATCCTGCAATGCGACGGCTACCCGGCCTACAAGAAGTTCGCCGGGTCCAAATCGGCTGCGACTTCCGTAACGCTGGCTTTTTGTTGGAGCCATGTACGGAGGGGCTTTTACGATCTGGCCAAGACAAAGGCGCCGATCGCAATGGAAGCGTTGCAGCGCATTGCGGCGCTCTATGAAATCGAGGCGCGCGTCCGCGGCAAGAGTGCCAATGACAGGCTGGCGGTGCGCCAGGCCGAGAGCAAACCGCTGGTCACCGAACTGCGCATCTGGTTCGAAGCGCAGATCGCGAAATTGCCCGCTCGCGGTCCGACCGCAGAGGCGATCCGCTATGCGCTGAACCACTGGGATGGGTTGGAGCGGTTCCTTGATGACGGCCGCATCGAACTCGACAATAACAGTGTCGAGCGTTCCATGAGACCCGTTGCTCTATCGAGAAAAAATAGCCTTTTTGCTGGCAGCGACGAGGGTGGAGAGAATTGGGCATGCCTCGCATCGCTGATCGAGACCTGTAAGCTGAATCATGTCAATCCGAAGGCGTATTTCACCGATCTCCTGACACGCCTCGTGAACGGCTGGCCGCAGAAACGCATCGACGAATTGATGCCCTGGTTCTGGGCGCCGCCCCAACAGCCACCCTAATCTCACGGAGCGCCGAAGGGTCGCGGACCATCGCTTACAATTCAACGAGCGCACGACGCCACCTGACGTCCGGGAAACGTTGCCTGCACGCCGATCGCCTGCGGCGTGGCGTTTGCCATCGAGCCGTGCGCGAGCGAGCCGATCAGTCGGCGCTTGCCGTTCATCTTGATGTCGCGGGTGTGCCGACGTTGTACCTGAGGACTGCGTCGTCTGCCGCGATCTCTTTCGATCATGGCGGCCACGTCGCCGATTAGCCCGATGTCGATGCGGCAGCGCCGGCGCAATCAGCTTACCAGCAGCCGTTGACGGCGGCATACAATGGCACGTTGGTGACCTTCGTCGCTTCGGACACGCCTTATTTACGTCGATCGCTCACCGGGATGCACACGGATTGACGTCCAGGCCCCCGCTCACTCAGCCGCCTCCACGCCGCTGTCCGGATCCAGGCAAAGTTCTCGCCGGATGTGGGCGAACTTCCGCGGGTTGGCGAGGCGCGGATCGGCCATCATGCATCGCAGCGCCGCGAGGCCTTCCACTGTGAAGAAGAGGCGGGGGAGATAAGCCGTCTCGTCGAGGCGCATGAGACCGCGGTCGCGTAGACTTTGGGCGGCCAGCGGCAGCTTCGGCGCGCCCTTCCGCGGGCCGCCCTTCCAGATCCGGAGCTGGAAGCCCTCTGCGACCGTCGGCAGTGTGGTGAAGAACACGTCGAGTTCGCGGCGGATGTACCCGCGCTCGGCCGGGCTGAACGCAGCGACGGCGGTCGGGGATGTCAACATGCCCGCGATATAGCACGACGGGCTGCGTCGCGCAGGCCGGCCAGACCGGGCCACATGCCAGCGCGTCAACGCCCTGCCCGTCCTGCCTTCGGACCGGTCCATAAGTGAACTGCGATCCAAGGCCGATGAACTGCGAAAAATGGCGCAAACCGCCAGCACCGCGGATGCTCAGCGCTCTGCGGAAACTGGCAGATCGCTTCGCTGCCCTGGCAGACAGGCGAGCCGCTAACAGGACTGCGGACGGCCAGGCCGCGGCAGCCGACTGATCCCGCCCCCTCGGCGCGCGCCAGTCCGTCAAGCTCGTCGGCGATTTCGGCTAGCAGCCTGTCGGACTTAGCGTCCTTGCGCAATTTTCGTTGCGGCGGCGCGGTCTATGCGTAACGTATGGTCATCACTGGGTGCTGGCGCAACATGATCTTGCGCGCTATTCGATTGCAGGTTGCAGGGAGGATGTTAGCTGCCATGGCTGCACCGGGTTTGGGGGCCTTTGCAAGGGCACCCGATCACGACGTCTGGATTACCTTCAACGGCTACCAGCGGCGCCTCTATGTTGCGGGATCGGGGCGGGCAAGCCTTCCAATCGCCGCGTGGTCGGGTGGCGGCCAAACGAATAAGGTGAATCAGGATCGTCGACACGAAGTGGAGCATCGGCACCATACGCATGTGCCTATCCATGACTTCCCATTCAATCCATTCCACGCCGCTTCGTGCCACGAAGTGACCGTCAAGAACCACAAAGGGCAGGACAAGAAGGTCCATGCAAGCCGTGGCGGAGTTGTCCCGCCCGGTGACTGGATTGCAGTGGCGAAAGGTGCTGCTGGATACCGCGTGCCCAATACGAACTTCGGCGACTTTCCGAGCTGGTGGCTGTGCCCTTACCACATCGATAGGGCTTATGCGACGGCCGGCCGGCAGTTAGCGACCTTCTACATCCACGTCGCCGGCTTCCTTGGGAGCGACGGCTGCATTGTCATGAGCCCGGCGGACCTTGTCGTCCTGGCCCAGCATCTTGGTCATCGTCCCTATACCGTGTTGCGGAGCACAGTGTTCGAGGGCACGGAGCTCGACGGGCATCGCAACGTCTCGGCCATGGCTTAGGCGCGGCTACCAGAGCTTGCCGCGCCCCGCGCGCATCATCATCCTGCCGGCATGCGCTTTGGTGCACGAATAAGCCCATGCCACTGCGTTTGCGGCATCTTGCGTGCTATGCGACCCGGATCGTGACGGGCATACCGAGACATGTCATCCGGTTGACGACGTTGCATGCGATCTTCGCTTCGGTCCGCTGATTGGGCAGAATCCGAGCGTGGAGACGTCTGCCAATGATGGTCTTGTAGCGATACATAGCGGTTTCAACCAAGCTCCGACGGCTGTAGCCCGAACTGCGTTGCCAGGCGATGCGTCCATGCTCCGCTATTGCCGCGAGATGTCGGTCGCGCGGGGTTGTCGTGGCATGACTAGGAACGGCTGTCGCCCGGGGTGGAATGACGACTGCGGCCGCTGGATGCCGATCGGCAACGGCGCTGTAAGCAGCCTCGCCATCATACGCGCCGTCTGCCGTCATTGAGGCAACGTCGCCATCAATCTGATCGAGCAGTTCCGGCAGTACGGAAACATCGCCAACATCGTCAGGCGTCAATTCTGCAGCGGCGATCTCCTGCGTGGCGGCATCAAGGCCGAGATGCAACTTCCGCCACCGTCGGCGCGACCTCAGGCCGTGTTGTTGATCGAGCCAGTCGCCCTCACCATACATCTTCAGTCCTGTGCTATCGATCAGAAGATGCAGCGGCTCATTGCGCCCGGTCAGCTTTGGCAGAATTGTCACGCCGCCACCACGGCGGCTCAAGGTTGTATGATCGGGAATGGCGATATCGACCTTGAGCACCTCAGCGATCGATCGCAGCAGGCCTTCGGTTTGACGCAGCGGCTGGTGAAACACCAGCCGAAGCGCGAGACCCGTTTCGATCGCAAGGGACGAATAGACTGGCTGACCGCCGCGCTCTCCGGTGGCAGGGGCGTGCCATGCCGCCACTGCTTCCTCGGTGAACCATACCGTGAGGTCTCCCCGCCGCATCAGCGCGGCGTCGTATTCTGGCCAGTTCGTCACGCGATACCTGGCCATCGGTATCTTGTGGCGGCGGCTCGCGTTGAATTTGTACGGCATGGATCGTCCAGTCCAACAGGCAGGGCACCGTCTACCCTACGATCGTGCCCGCCGCTGCAGCACCTTCTTGGCGCGCCACCGCTGTACGTCGCTATCATGCGGCACGCCGAGTACGATGGGCTCCGCCTCTCGCCTATTCATGCACCAAAGCGTCTTCGGGCTTTACGATGTCCTGGCTTCGGTCGGCGTCGGCTGGGAGACCTACGTTACCGGTGAGCCGCACACGCCTCGTTTCAGCGTTCGGATTGTTTCTATAGAGAAAGGGACATTTACGTGTGTGAGCGGTGTGCGGGTGACGCCCGATTTGAGCATGGACGAAGCGGATGGGGCAGACATTGTCGTGGTTCCGGGGATGTCAGTCTCTGCCTCGGAGCCGCTCGGCGCCGCTTACTCGACAATGTGCGACTGGCTACGCGGTGCGCACACCGGCGGGGCCAGGATCGCCTCGGCGTGCACGGGCGCGTTGGTGCTGGCGGAGGCTGGTTTGCTAGACGATTTAGAGGCCACAACCCATTGGGCTTTTCGAGATCTCTTCCGGCTCTGCTATCCGCGGGTGCGACTCCGTCTGGAGAAGAGCCTTTGTTGCTCGGACGCGCGTCCCGATATCGTCACCTCGGGCGGAACCACTGCCTGGCAAGAGTTGGTACTCTTTTTGATCACGCAGCATGCGGGTATAGAACAGGCCGTGCGAGCGACCAGGTTTTGGTTGCTTCCGGACCAGGGCAGTCTTCAAAAGCCCTACATGGCAATGCCGCTCGGCATCCCCCATAGCGACGCGGCTGTTCGAGACTGCCAAGTTTGGTTGTCGGAGCGGTATGCAACAAGAAACCCCGTCGCCGCAATGCTCGAGCGTTCCAACCTCGCACCAACGACCTTCGCGCGCAGGTTCAAACGTGCGACTGGTTACGCCCCGATGGACTACGTTCATGCTGTCCGCATAGAGGAAGCCAAGCAAATCATCGAGACGACGAATGCCAGCATCGAAAGGATCGGCGAGGAGGTGGGCTACGATGATTTGGCCTCGTTTCGCCGCTTGTTCAAGCGCAAGTCGGGGCTGACGCCCGCCGAGTACCGGCGGTTGTTCGGTCATCGGCGGTTCGAGAGATACAGCTTGAAGGGATGATGCGGCCGTCGATCGAGTGAAGGCGGCCGCGTGATCCTGACTGGAAAGCCAGCTCGTCACTATGGATGGTGGGGGGCACCATGGTGTTGTCCAACCGCGCCAACCTGCAAAGCTACGCGCTCGGTCGGATGATCTGGGCTAACGCGAGGCAGGATGCCCTCCACTACCGCTATCCCCGCCGTCTCAAGCGCGACGAGTTCGAAGACGACCCAACGATGCCCGTGCCCGATGCAGCGTTCCTGCTTGCCTGGCTACATTGGGCAGACGAGAGCCCGTATGCCGAATATTACAAACGCATCGCCGCGCCCGACGGGGACTGGTTCATGGATGTGCAGCGCCACATAGCGAAACGCGACGGTCACATCGAGCCCGAGCCCGGGCATTGTCACGGTAATCGCGTCTGGCAGGTTGGTCCGAGGCGGGCGAGACTGGCGGCATGAAACCGCCGCCCGACCCGCACTACCGCCACCGCTTCTCCGCCGAGATCATCAGCCATGCCGTCTGGCTGTATCACGTGTTCAGCCTCAGCCTGCGGGACGTTGAGCTCCTGCTGGCCGAGCGGGGCATCGTCGTCTCTTATGAGACGGTGCGGCGCTGGTGCCAGAAGTTCGGCCAAAGCTTCGCCAACAGTCTGCGCCGCCGCCGGCCACGACCGGGGGACAAGTGGTACATGGACGAGGTGTTCATTCGCATCCAAGGGGTGCAGCACTACCTCTGGCGCGCAGTGGACCAGGATGGCGTTGTACTCGACATTCTCGTGCAGGAGCGGCGGGATGCCAAAGCCGCCAAGCGCTTCTTTCGCCGACTGCTGAAGGGCCTGCAGTATGTGCCGCGGGTGATCGTGACCGATAAGCTGCGAAGCTACGGCGTGGCGCAGCGCCAGATCCTTCCTGAGGTCGAACATCGACAAAGCCGGTATTTGAACAACCGCGCTGAAAACTCACATCGCCCAACCCGACGCCGCGAACGCCAGATGCAACGGTTCAAGTCACCGAAACAAGCCCAGGGTTTCCTATCCGCTCACTCGTTCATCTATGGCCACTTTCGTCCGCGTCGGCACCGACTGGCAGCCAGCGTCTACCGCACGGCCCGGAACGAGGCATTCAATATTTGGCAGCAGGAGAACTGCGCCCGGTACGCCTCATGATCGGCGCGACATCGTCGCTTTGGTTCCACGCCGCCAGTCCAATGTTAACGTGACAATGCCGGTCCTCACCGACACCCCGCTTCAACACGCTCTCGGGCTCGCGTTCGGGAAGCCCGAGGGACCCCGCTTTGCAGTAACTTGGCCCATCGTCCGGGACCTTTGCGTACACGACCTTTCTGGCACGCGCGGCGCGACCGCTTAGCCGTTGTTGGTCAGCAACATCGACATGAATGTATCCGGCAGTCCAGCGACCGAAAGACCGCCACCAAGCGGGACACCCAGGTCGGACTGGCCGCTCAGGGGCGCACCCTGCGCTGATGGACTACCGGTCGCGCCGAAAGTGGGTAGCAGATCGCTCATGCTGATGTTGGCCGTCTGGCTCGCCACGAGATCGCTCATGGTGACGGAGGCAGGCGCGGCCGACTTGCCTGAGGGGCTTGC
Source organism: uncultured Alphaproteobacteria bacterium (assembly GCA_963794185.1). GTDB lineage: Bacteria > Pseudomonadota > Alphaproteobacteria > Acetobacterales > Acetobacteraceae > JAMXLO01. The sequence goes on from CAWCDM010000117.1 coordinate 9,157, forward strand.
GACGAAGCCGTGCGCGCCCTTGTTGACGTAGAATCCGACGACCGTGCCGCTGGCATTGATGCCGTAGGCGTCGGTGTTAAAGGCGTTCGGCACGTCGATCGTGGTGAAGCTGCCCTTGTCGTCAATGAAACCGTGGTCCGTGCCATTGTTGTCGCGGTAGCTTCCGACGAGAACGCCGCTGGCACTGATGCCGAAGACTTCAGTAAAAGCTGCGCCAGGCACATCGATCGATGTGAATACGCCTTTGTTGTCAAGGAAGCCGTGTAGTACGCCTTGGATGTCGGAGTAGGTTCCCACGACGGTGCCGCTAGCACTGATGTCGTAGGCATCGGTAGAAAATGCGTTGGGCACATCGACCGTGGTGAATTTCCCCTTGTCGTCGATGAAGCCGTGCCTTCCCGTGTGGTCCAAGTAGTCTCCGACGACGGTGCCGCTGTCATTGATGCCCTGGGCTTCGGTGTCAGTGGTAGTGGCACCAGGCACATCGACCGTGCTGAACGTGCCCTTGTCGTCAATGTAACCGTGCACGTGGTTCTTACTGTCGCCGTAGCTTCCGACGATCGTGCCCCTGGCATTGATGCCGAGCGCCGTGGTGGCAATAGCTCCGGGCAGATCGATCGTTGTAAGAACGCCCTTGTTGTCAACGAAGCCGTGCGCCGTCCCCATGTTGTCGCCGGAGGTTCCGACGACCGTGCCGCTGGCATTGATGCCGTTGGCCGTGGTGCTATTGGCGTTCGGCACGTCGATCGTGGTGAAGGTATAGGACATAGCCATCTGGTTTCCTCCCCGTTATGCCGCCCCAATATCGGACGGGTGCTGAGCCTTGATCCGGAATTCCCTCGTAAACGGCCAATTTTGGCCGCCACGAAGGCAGGTTGCGCGGGGCGACCCGATCGAGACGGCGCAGCGTCGCCCCGGCGTATTTCTCGAGATAAAGGATTGCCGTTGCACGACGCGGCGAGGTTGGAAGAGGCCGTGCCGGAGCACTGTTGCGGCAAGGGACGGCGGAGGGCAACCAACGGGAAGTTGCGGGCCGAGGCGTATGGGCACGGTTTGCCGTCGCACGGTCACGTCGGTTGCCCCGCCGCTCAACCCAAGCGCGACGCCATAATCTGGATTATGTTAACTGGGCGGAAGAACCCGCGAAGTCATCGGCAAGTCGCCAGCGCCGGCAGGGCGCACGGCGCCGGTTCGACTGTGCCGATGCCAATAACGGCGGCCGGCATGGCGCCGATCAGTAGTTGGAACGGCTCGCTGGACGCGGAACGATGTCGCCGAGGCCCAGACCGGGAGTCGGGCAACAATCGCCAATCGCGCCGGCCTCGCGGACAAGGGTTTGTCGGCAAAAAGATTGTGTTCAATTGAACATAAACTTTTCCCTGGCCTTGGTTCCCGGTCGCCGCCGAGCCTCAACTTCGGTCTCAAATGAGACCGAAGTTGAAAAGCCAGCGATTTCGCCGCGCGACGCAGGTGCTGCGCTTGCCCATCTCGCCGACCTGTTGGAACCGGCTGGGTGAGGTGACTGGCCGGCCGTGGCTACGCGTCGCGCGCCGCGCATCGCGCATTCCGCATCAGGATGCGGGACGCATCCCGTCCGTAAATCCATTTATCGGACGGATCGATCCCACAGCCGGATAGTCACGCTTCAAGATAGCAAGGCGGTAGGTTTTCGAGTTGCCGCTCAAGGATACTCGCCCGGCAACAAGATCGTGGTCGCAGAACGGTCAGCCTCGGTGATGATCCAAACCCGTCCCTTACTCGGCTGCGTCGGATCGATTTCATAGGCAGAAAGAACGCGCAAGCCCTCGACCAAGGCGCGGTCATTGGCGGCGGCATCGTCCGCGTCCAACAGCCCCCACTGGCCGCGCGCGTGCTGGGCGAGGCATGCCTGTATATGTTCGCGCGAGCAGACGGCGAGCGCGCCGGGCGTGGCGACGACCAAGCCGAGCTGGAACGGTGACAGGATCAAGGTGTCCGCGTTGAGGCATAGGGCGCCGTGATCGTCGCTCAATTGGTGTGTCTCCCTGTTGGTGGTGTTATCCCGTTCCTCGCTGAACAGTATCAATGCGTAGCCGGCAGGGGCTATGAAATATAATTACTGAGCCCCGCACACCGTTCCCCGCGCAGTTTTGCAGTATATCGCAAAATCCGAGGCATTCATGCGTCCTCAGAGGCAACCTCGGTCCATCCATGCAGAAAACGCATGAATAGGTTGCCGGCCGCGGCCGGCGATCGTTCGATGACCGCCGAAAACTGCTCAACCCATTGAAAACGCTGCGGTTTGTCGGTTTTGTCGTTGCGCAACGAACGGCAGGGATGGCAACGATTACCACCGCGGTTGTATTCGCTGCGCCTCCCGGCATGCCACGTGGCAACGCTGCCGCGTGCATCTGATGCGCGACCTGCTCGCCCATGCCGGACGCCAGGGTCGCGGCGTCGCATCGGCCTTCATCGCGACAGCCTTCGCACAAGAAGATGCCGAGGCAGCCAAGGCGCAATGGCGCAAGGTCGCCGACCAGCTGCGCCCCAAACTGCCGAAACTCGCCGCCTTCATGGATGACGCCGAGGCCGACGTGCTGGCCTACATGGACTTCCCCGCCGCTCATCGGTCAAAGCTGCACTCAACCAACCCGCTCGAACGGCTCAACGGCGAGGTCAAGCGACGCACCGACGTCGTCGGCATCTTCCCCAACGAGGACGCCATCATCCGTCTGGTCGGCGCAATCCTGCTCGAACAGAACGATGAGTGGGCTGTGCAGCGAGCACGCTACATGACGCTGGAAACTATCGCGCCCCTGAGCGATAATTCCATCGTCAGCTTGCCCGCCGTGGCAGACTGACAACCGGCCAGCCCCGCCGGAGAGCGTACTGACCAACCACGCTCTTACACCACGTCAGGGGACACGATCCCTCGGTTTCTGACATTCCGCAAGCATGGTAGTGTACAAGCGCCCGTGTCGGATATGCAGATCGCCCCTCCGCCGCCTGCATCCGATTTCCTGGTAGGCGAGCCCCGCCGTGCTCCTCCGCGCACGGCGGCGGTTCCCCCGGGAAGGAAATCGAGAATGCCGCTTACGCACGGACCGATCGGCTTCTGTGATGCCAAGTGGCACGAGGCCTGGCCTCGATCAGCCGAACGCGTGAAGCAAATACGGCACGCACCGGGGCCACAATCCAGCGCGGGTATGAACTGCCCTAGCACGGGGCGGTGAACTCGCTTTGCGATCGCGATCACAACGGGCACATGCGGCCGGCTTGGACGTATCAAACAGACATCACAGCTCGGGACAATCGGCCTGAAGTTGTTGGCCGGTTTGTTAATGGATCAACCCATACCTTCGGATCGAAGGGCCTCGATCAGCCTGAAGCCACTGACGGCGGCGCGCGGCATGGCTGGCGTTCCCGTGCTGTGACACCCACACGATGATGCCCAGACCAGTGCGCCGCAGCATATCCGCTCAGTCGCGGAGGCACATAGCGGCCGGGCCTCGTGAGTGTCTTCGCTTTCACCGCTGTCAGCTTTCCACACACCATCCCGGGCCAGGACCCTAACCTCCCCTTCATCCGTCATGGCGTGCAAGCAGCGCTCCCTGGCAGCTCTGCCAGGGAGCGCCGAACAACTAAGACTTCGACCGAGGAGGCGTGAGCCGTGGCAGACGCGTTTCCGCTGTTAGTGTTGGTAGCACTTTGAGTGGTGGTCGTTATGGCCGTGAACGATTGTGAGAAGTGAGCATTAGTAAGACTTGTTGCGCCGTTCCCCCCACCGATAAAGACGTCCCCGCCAAGCTGCGCGACGCCGACGCTCTGGCTGATACTCTGCGAGATGCGGGCTTCCGCAGATGCGCTGGTACGACCGCCGGAGACCGCAAGCAGTTCGTCGTCGGTCAGCTCGATCGGCGCAAGATTGTGCTCGGTCATAGAGATTCCTCCGCTAGGTGAAACTGGCTGCCAGTCTGTTACGCGAAGCCCCAGAGACATAGATCCCGGGAAGCTCCGCAACTAGACACTACTTATCCGCTCTCGGTGCGCAAGGGCAAAAAGTTGGCGCGGGATCGCAATCATTGGTCGGCTGAGGCTTCGGCGGCGGCCCCTACGCGCTTCCGAAAACGTAGGAGCTGAAGTTGACCCGGTTTCGTGGACACCGGACCGTTTGCGTTCAAGGAGTCCACGATGGCCAAGACGAGATTACCCTATCCACCCCAGTTCCGCCGCCAGATGGTGGAACTGGTGCACGCCGGCCGAACGCCGGAGGAGCTGGCGGCGGAGTTTGAGCCGACGGCGCAGTCGATCAGGAACTGGGTTGCGCAGTTTGCGAGGAATACGGGGCGTGGCGACGGCGGCCTGACCACAGCGGAGCGCGATGAGCTCAACCGACTGAGGCGTGAGAACCGCCAGCTCCGGGTAGAGCGGGAGATCCTCTCAAAGGCGGCGGCCTGGTTCGCTCGGGAGACGAACGCGATCCCTGCGAAGGGTTCCGATTCGTGAGCGATCACCAGGCGAGCTACCCGATCGTCACCATGTGCAAGCTGCTGGGTGTCTCCTCCAGCGGCTACTACGCGTGGGTGAAGCGGCGGCCATCGCGCCGGTCAGAGACGGACGCTGCACTGATCGCGGAGATCCGTGCCGCGCACGGAGCCTCGCACGGTACCTACGGTTCGCCACGCGTTCATGCCGAGCTTGCGGCCAGGGGTACTTATATTGGACGCAAGCGGGTGGCGCGATTGATGACGCAGGCCGGTCTCGCCGGTGTGAGCCGGCGCCGGTTCGTCACCACCACGGTGAAGGATGGTGGCCGGCAGGCGCCGGACCTGGTCGAGCGCAACTTTACGGCGGAAGCGCCTGATCGGCTCTGGGTCGCCGACATCACCTACATTCCGACCTGGGCCGGGTTTCTTTATCTCGCTGTCGTGCTCGATGCGTACAGTCGCCGCATCGTCGGCTGGTCGATGGCCACCACGCTCGCCACGCAACTGGTACTTGACGCTCTGAACATGGCGCTTCTGACGCGGCGGCCCACGGGCGTGATCCACCACTCCGACCAAGGTTCGCAATACACCTCGATCGAGTTCGGCCACCGCTGCCGTGACGCGGGCGTACGCCCCTCGATGGGTTCGGTCGGCGACGCATACGACAATGCCATGTGCGAAAGCTTCTTCGCCACCCTCGAATGCGAGCTTCTCGATCGCTGCCGGTTCAAGACACAGCTCGAGGCGCGCAATGCGACGTTCGCGTTCATCGAAGGCTTCTACAATCGGCGCCGCCGTCATTCCTCGATCGGATATCTCTCACCGATCGACTACGAGCGCCGCCATCACGTGCTGGCGGTCGATCCCGAGGCACACCAGCCTGCCGTCGTGCTCGCGGCCGTCAAGGACAAGCCCTCCGGGCGGCCGCAACATGCGGCCGTCCCTGACCGCCGCTGCGCGCGACGGCCGCACCATCGTGCGGGTCGGGACGGAAGAATGGCTCCGCCGGGGGCCGAACCAAAGAATGGCTCGACACAGGAGGGTAACATGCCGTCAAATCAGATCGCCTAATCCCAAGCTCTCACCTCTCCACGGAACCGGGGCAAGTCCAGAGCCGCCGCCTCGCCGCTCTGCCTTCAGGGGCAGAGACCCCATTCGCCCACCGCCGAACTCAGGTCGGGCAAACCTCGCAGCAACTTCCGATCCTTGCCCTCATGCACCACGCGTCGCGTGTGGGGACGGGATTACTCAGCGGTCGGCAACTAAGCAACTAAGCTAAAAAAACTAAGCTAGCGTCCCCGGAAGTGGTGGAGATTCGGCGCGTCACGGGTTGACGTGGCGGTGTGGGCGGCGGTGGTCATCGGCCCTATCGGCTAAGGTGGAGTTGCGAGACTTCAACCATGACCGTGAGAGGATCCGATGACCGAAGAGAGATTGGCGCTTTCTGAGTTGCTGGAGAAGGCCGGGGACGGGGATTTCCTGCGAACTGTTGCGGAGGCGGTGCTGCAAATGCTGATGGAAGCCGACGTCGAAGGGCTGATCGGCGCGGGGCGGTATGAGCGCAACGGGGAACGAACGACCTGGCGCAACGGCCACCGCGACCGGGTGCTCGACACACGGCTAGGCTCGCTTCAGCTGCGTATCCCGAAGTTGCGGCAGGGCAGCTACTTCCCGCCGTTCCTGGAGGCCGCCCGCGTAGCCGACCAGCAGCAGCGCCCGGTCGCGCAGTGTCGTACTGCCTGACCGACCGCACTGACTGAGCGGCCTGAGAAATCAGGCCCTTAACCTTTTGTGGTGCACTCTGATGTTCACCCTTAGCGCTGCTCCATGACAAGAATCTCGCCTTAGATGCTGCACAGTATCGCCGGGAGCTGGCTGAATTCGGCACCGGCATCGTATTTCGGCGTTGCCGGGGCCGGCGGCGCCATCGGGAGAATATGGCAGCGCAAGGGGAGAAATGCGGCACACGCGATAAGCCGGCATTATCGCGTGTGCCGAAAACCACACAAATCCACCCCAACCCCGGCAGCCGCCCGGCGCAATACCGACGCCAATCCGTGCTCAGGCTGCCCCAGTCGCGGTTCGCGACGGCCAATCGCGGCAAAATCGGGGGCGCGGCCAACCCGCAAGCGGCATCTCCCACGCCCGCCGTCGCCGCCAGCCCCCGACCTCAGCCCGGCGGCGCCGCATCAGCACGCTCGCCCTCACCCGCCGGCGACCGTGTGGCCGATGCCATCCGCGACGGATCCAGCGTCAGTTCGGCACCCCCCGGCAGGTCCCGGATCGAGCGCAGACCAAAATGGGCGAGAAAAGCCGGCGTGACCGTCCACAGGGTCGGTCGGCCAGCGGCCTCCTTCTGGCCGGCCGGCTGGATCAGCCCTGCCTCGAGCAGAAGGTCCATGCTGGCCTGGCTGAGCGCGACACCGCGGATGTCCTCGATATCCGCGCGTGTCAGCGGCTGATACTGCGCAATGATCGCCAGCGTCTCCATCGCCGCCCGCGGCAGCCGCCGCGGCTTCGCCATCACCGCCGCAAGCGCCGCCGCCAGGTCGAGCGCGGTACGGAACTGCCAGCCGCCGCCAGCTTCAACGAGGTGGACCCCCCTCCCCCGGCAGCGCTCCTCCAGCGCCGTCAGGACCTCGTGCGCGCTGTACGGCATCGACACCAGCCGAGCCACCGCACTCTCTGCCACTGGCTCGGCGCTGGCGAACACAAAGGCTTCTACCAGCCGCACTGCTCGCTCGAACGCCTCGTCCATCCCGTCAGCGTGCACCGCTCAAGGCCGTCGCCGCCAGCCCAATCAATCAGCCGAGCGCTGGCCCTTTAGTGCAGCACATAAGGGCAAATTGCAGCTGGGAAGGAAAATCGACAGTGCTGCCCTGGATCGACCAGCCGGGCTGGGTCACGCGAATCCTGGCAATTCCTCCAGCTTGTTCAGATTTGGGCAAGCCTGATTAAGGCGCGGTAAGCAAAGTCGCCGATATCTTCGGGGTGATGATAGCTCGCACTTCCCGGGCGGCCTGTTCCCGGTAGCCGGGCTCTGGGTTGGGCCTGCCGGGCCAAGGCCCCCTGCCCTTCCCTTATGCCAATGGCCTGCCCGCAGCGACCAGTGGACGCTGGCAACCCCTGCAAACGACCGTTTGTCTGTGCCGTATCCATTTGTAGAAATTGTCCCCGGGCCCCACGGCAACAGGGCAGATGTCGCGTTCCGTTTGGACCGATATTCCGCATCAAGACCACCCAGTCTTGCCATTCCGACCGCGATTGCTCCGGACAATGGTCGTCGGCGAAGCCATTCTTCCGCCTCCGGGCCGCCGTGGATGGCGATCTCCTCTGGAGAAGCTTGATCGGTCCAGTCTGGAGAGAGCCAGGCGGTCTGGTGTGGCCTCACTGTCTGTGCCTCGGGTGTGAGCGCCATCTGCCTGACGCGCAGGGCAGGACTGACTGCGCCCTTCCCGCCTGTCGCATCCCACCGTCGCCGGGCGAGCTGCTGGCGTCGTGGATCGCCGCCTTGCGTGCGTTCAAAATCCTCTAGAAGGAAAACGTACAAACCACAGAACCGACTTGGCGGCACACCGGAGAAGCGGCAAAACGTCATTGCCGGAGTTTGAACAAACTGTTAAACTGCGCAATGTGATTCTGGCGGAAGGGGAAAATGGCCGTAGTATCAATCGCGAGCGCGAAGGGGGGATGTGCCAAGACGACGCTCGCGCTGCTCTTGGGCGCGGAACTGGCGCTTGCCCATGGCTACCGGGTGGCACTCCTTGATAGCGATCTCAACCAGCATGCCTCTCTGTTCGGCAAGAAGGCCACCATTCCCGGCCTCACGATCATTGGCGACATCGACGAGGACAACATACTCAGGACGCTGCGGGACGCCGAGGCGGCCAATGACGCCATAGTGGTGGATCTGGCCGGGGGCTCATCCACGCTCGCGCTCATGGCGCTCCAGCGGTCGCACCTTGTTCTGGTTCCCACCCAGACCTCGCTGCCGGATACCCGCGACGCCATGAAGACAGTTTCCCAGATCAACAACGCCCAGGAGCTTGCGCGCACACCGATCGCGCGTGCCATCATCTGGACACGGGTCACGAACCAGTTCGAGAGCCGCGAGAACCGCCACGTCCGCACAACCATGGAAGGGAAGGGGGTAGATATCCTCCGGACGGCGCTGATGGAGCGGAACGCCTATCGTTCAATCCACATCACAGGGAAGGTGCCGCGCCAGTCCGCGCCCAAGTCTCCAGCCGCAGAGAATATCGCGCAAATCACCAAAGAGGTGCTCGACCACCTCACTCGTCTGGCGGAGGCGGCATAATGGCGGTGAAGCCTGAAGCGTTGCCATCGGTTGACGACGATCTGGCGCTCCCGGTCGAACCGGCACCGCGTCCGAATCTGGCAGCCCTACGGTCCAGTCCCGATGTGCCAGACGAGGCCATCAAGGCGAACTCGCGAGCCATAGGGGAGAGATGGGGTGCATCGACCCGTATACCGCCGCCGCCGCCCACGACGCCGCTTGAGAGCCTGCGAATCGACGTGCCGGACTACCTTGCCAGGGAGCTCCGAGTGAAGTGCGCCGAGATGAAGGTCACTAACGCCTACCTGGTCATGAAGGCGCTCGAGAAGGACGGCTTCCATGTCGACGAAAAAGACATGGTTCCAGACCGCTATAGGCGCGGGAAAAGGTAAGAACTCCGGTTTGTACAAACCTGGCAGTGCCAGTGTCGGAAAACGGGAATGGCCAGCGTCGGCCCCTCAATTCTTCTGATCAACTAAGTTGACAGCTGTACGTAATTTCTCAGGTCCGGTTGCTGAGCGGGCTGCGCAACCAGACAAAGCGCTACTCAGCTGCGAACGGCAACGGCGGCAACACGACCTGAGGCCTCGCGGTTTCTACGATACCCTTGAGACGAGCCATGCGCCCCACCTTGGAGCGATTGCGTTCCTGCATGGACGCGCGGAATTCCTCCGGACTTTTTCGCCACCAGGCCATCGACACACCGTCGATCGGGGCGCGCGCATGCTTGCGGCGTACTTCCACCTGCACTCCTAAATCGCTCAGGCCGTTCACCTCAAGCACCGCGGGGTCAATGACGAATTGGACGAAGTTGTTGCCGCGCTCATAGGAACCCGGAGGGACGCCCAATTGGAGACGGAAATCGCCAATACTGAATGACTTAACGCAGCGGCTCATGTTCGCGCGCAGTTGCACCATCTCGTAAAGCGACATGGCGTACTTGCTGGTCATCGCGCAGACAACCTCAGCCTTGATACGTCCCCATCGACGCGAATTTTCGATGATGGGAGCAAGTTCAGGCGAGATGCCGTAGCGCAGCGTCGCGCGCTTGGCGAATTCCTTGGCGGAGATATCCAGAAACCGGAAGATGCCCATGACGGCGATGCGCATTTCCGGCTCGGAATCGTTGTTTTTGTCGTCGAGATATGACACCTCGACGAGCACGCTCATCAGCCTCTTGAGGCTGTCGCGCAGGCGACCATTGTTCTCGTGCTTCGAGTAAGCTTCCCTCAGCGTCGATAGAGAGATCTCCCAATGTGCGCCGCCTTCCCCCAGCCGCCCGCTGTCGTGCGCATGCTGGTAAAGGACGTTGATCATCGCCCGCTCGCAGGCCTCAAGGGCGTGCGTGCCGGTCATACCAATCATCTCCCCCGGTTTGGGGAAGCCATCCAGGTTCGTACGCTGTGCTAGTGTTCGAACTCATGCGAACTCGCATCATACGAAACTGCTAGGTGGCGTCAACAGCTCCTAGCAACACGTCCAATTGCTAGCAAACCGGGCTCTGCGGCAGGCCGGCATCTAGCAACCGCTGTACTAACTGTCTGAAATAATTGATAGAATCGAGCAGTAAGTGATCCAAACCGTCCACTTTCTAGCAACTGAAGTCGTCCACAATTTCGTTCAATCTGACGCCCAACGCCTAGCAATTGACCTCGCAAGGCCCTGAAAAACTGACAATGTTTTCAATGCATTCGAGTTCGGGCGTCCGTCGTCTAGCAGTGAGCCGTCCGGTTCCTAGCAATCACTCGACCACGATCTAGCAACCAGTTGCCCAACCCCTAGCAATTAGAGCCGATAACCCCATGATTCTCCTCAGCGCTTTAGACGGCTAATTTAGGAATTAAACGAAGTTAAACTTTTCCGATGTGGACAGATCAACCAGACTGTTTGCTTGCCGATAGATCATGGAGCCAACATTTAGGCTCCGACAGGGGGGCCATCCCCTTCCGACGCTATCCCCGAGCATCAAAAAAGACGCTCATTGAATTTGACCCGGTTTTGTGGGCACCGGACGGTTTGCGTTCGAGGAGTCCACGATGGCCAAGACGAAATTACCCTACCCGCCCCAGTTCCGTCGCCAGATGGTGGAACTGGTGCGCGCCGGCCGTACGCTGAAGGTGTTGGCGGCGGTGTTTGAACCGACGGCGCAGTCGTGGCGCATGCGCGCTCGAGGATGTCGCGGATCAGGATGTCGCCCTGGGGCATGACCGGTCCCACGCACATGGTGGATCCACACAGTTTTATCGGCATGCACCGCAGTGGGTCTGCACCGAGATCCCTCTAAGCCACCGGCGAGGCGTCTGGGCGGCGTTGGAATGGAACGGATAGACCGGCCGAATGTTTATCTATCGTTTCTCACGATTATGGACAGAGATGATTAAGCTCTGTGAAGCTCTTGCACTGCTCCTGTTCGCCGCATTGGCGCCCGACAGCAATGCGGCTGCGCAGCCGGCGGGTCCCACCATGGCCGTCAGCGCAAGTCAGCAGATGAAGGAACGTCACGTGCATTCCTGTACTAAACTAGTGCAAGACTCCGGACAACCAATGGAAGATCCTGTCGTAGAAAAGTCGGGTCGGCCGCAATAAATAACTCGGTCCCAGGGCTGCACCTTCTGCCCAAGCGTTTTCCTGGTCTGCGGTTCCGTCGCAGCTTGCCTAGGGTCGGTTGTCCGAACCTCCGCTACTCTGGCGACCGATGATTTTCCAAGCGACGGGAAATGTGCAATCCAGACCTGGACGGCTCGAGTCATGGTTTGTTCGTATGGGGAGAAGATGTGTGGCACGTCAGAAGATGCTTGTTTACGTTCTCTGCGTAGCTCCGTGCTCGGTCGGCGCCGCAAGCGCTAGCCAGGTGGCAACAACTCAGGTGTTCGCACAATATTATCCGCCCCCTCCACCAGCGAATTACGCTCCTCCTCCACCTGCCATGCCGCCTTGTGCCGGACGCTACCTGTCCTTCTTCTTTTCTGCCTCTTCCTTGTTGATAACGCGGGCTTGCTCGCCTTGTCTCCCCTCTCTTTCTGCAATCTCCGTTTGTGCCTGCTTGTCGGCCTGTGGAACCATATCCTCGGGTTTCATCTTGTCGTCGCCCATAAATAATTCACCTCCGGTCTCAGGTGTGAACGCAACCATCGCTGGTTTTCCTGCTAGGACCATGAGCGGGGCCATCGACGCCAGCCTACCTTTGTCCGAATCGGGCAAGCCCAAAAGGACGTCCGATCAGAGCGCCGCACCACGGCAGACTGCGGCTTTCCGAGGCACGAAACCGCGCTTGCGCGAACGTCTTGCAAGTTAATGGGACAAGTGCAGCGTGCTCGCACGGTCCGAGACCGCGTTACGGATATCGGTGGTACGCCGTTGGCGTGAACGATCGTGTGTGCGCGACCCTGGCAGCTTTGAACCCCAGCCAAGTCTGGGATCAACAAACCAGCTTGCCGATGTCGACATTCACGTTGCAGTTCTGCGCGATCGACTTAACCGCGCGCGTAAAGTCCGGATCGCGCACTAGTTCCTGATAAGACATCCCCCCGACAGCCGCTCGGGACGGCTGGGATAGATTCACAATCAACGCGATTGCGTTCAGCGCACTTAGCAAGCACAGCAGCACCAGTACGATAGGAAAGGTTCGGGCTCGCATTCCAGGTCTCCCATTTTCCCCAGTTGTTGTACCGCACCGCCGACGGATGTCGAAGTCCGCACTCGCATCACGCAGCAGCAGGTCTCGCGGTGGTGGGGCGGACTGCGCGATGGCACGTCCAGGCCCTCGCTGATCAGGTCGCAGGAGGTCAGGACCAAGCGGGTGCTGATGGCCGGAAGGAACAAGGCCCGGAAGGCGCTTGCCACCACCCTTACAAACCGCCGGGTGAAGCGAAGAACCCCTGGGCGTCCTCTGATAGCTCGTAACCGCCGCTCTGCGGGCGTATCGACGCTATTCGGCCAGAACAGACGAAACGTCCGGTTTTGACAGGTAAGGGCTCTGGCAAGGTGTCGGGAAAACCCATCGACGCGAGTTTCCGAACAGTGGATCAATCCGACAGGGATTTCCGCACAGGCCCAGAACTCCGGGAAGTTCAGGCCGAACTCATCCGCAGCAAAGTGGGGAGAAGCGCGCGGATCAAGGGCAGGTTGAAAACGTGCGTCCGCAAATCCTCTTGTCGGTGCTTCAGGAGGCGGCAGAGTAGCGGTCCTACAGAAGCGATTTGGCGTGGCTGAGCGCCAGGTCGCAGACCTTCTTCGTCACCTGCTCCTTGATACCGCCGCCCAAACTGAAGTTGCTGCCATTCCCGGTGTCCAGAACGCCATTGCTGCCCTGTTGGAATTGGCTGTCGGGTGCATGGCTGGGCCCGGTCACCTTGTTGACGAGGGAATCTTTCACTGACGTAGCGGAGCCGCCGCTCACATAATTGTTCTGAACGCAGGACCGGGGGTCACCGCACGATTTGCCCAAAATTGCACGCTACCGGGCCATTGCAGATCACCATTGCCTTTGAACGTTTGAACGCGATTTTGAAAGAGGGTTATGAAAGGGAAATCTCCAGGATTTGCCGTCTCAGCCATCCCCATGCGCAAACGGCCGTATTCGAAAGCCGCTGATTTCGTTGAGCTTTCTGCTTAACGTGCAATTTTGAACAAATCGTCCAGTGACCCCATACATGACGGTGAGGCAAGTTTTGTGGACCGGGTTGCGGATGCCGCTGAGCAGTTGCCTGACCTGACCCTCTGACAGCGCTTCAGGCAGCCGCTTCTGTCGTGGTGAGGCGGTCCTTTTTTTCCCCGAACAGCCCCCAGGCCCGGCCGAGCGTGTGGTGATAGAGGAAGCGAAGGCCGTAATGACTGGTCTTGAAGGGTGCCGCGTGCCACCCCCCGCTGACACAAGCCGAGCAGGTAGCCCCACGAGCGACATTGTCACCCTCGCTCAGAAATTCGATCTACTCGGGATAGCCGGCGGTTCTGCGTGAATACGTCCTCGACCTTCATGCCGAGGGCCGCACCGATCCGCGCGAAGCTGAAGACCATCAATCCGATCAGCGCCCGGTCGCGAACACTATCACCACTCGCGGCCTTCTCCGAGAAACTGTGCCACTACAAGGGTGCCTGGGGCCGGGAGAAGCGTCCGCTCGCTGAAAGGCAGGGAAGTCCTGCCGCGGCTCGGCGACTCGGCGTGTGCCAGAGATGGCACGGCCGATCCGGCTCTAGCAGGACTATAGGCTGCGTTTTCTTGCCCGGTGTGGCCGATTTGCAGCTTGGCGCGACGCGGAAGCGTCTGGCATGGCTCTCTGCCATGGAGACGGCCACGCCCTCAGACTTGCCATTTGCCGCGGCGGACACCGCATCAGGCGAGCGATGGATCAGCCTGCGAGAACAGGCGGAAGCGCACGGGGTTTCGCAGCACTCGGCAGCCCAGCTTGTTCGCCGCAACGGCTGGCGCCGGCAGAAGGACAACCGTGGGCATGGTCCGGGTCGGCCAGGCGGTCCTGGCGGCGTCGGCGGCCCTCCCTGGTCGGCCGGGTGGTCCCGGCGGCGGGGTGGCGTCGGTGGCGTTGGCCGGCCAGGGGGTGTCGGCGGTGCCAGTCGTCCGGCACAGCGGCCAGCCGGAGAAGGCCAGGGCTGCCAGTTCGCAACGTCCGGGCGGCGCGTTTGGCGATATGAGCCACGGCCGCCAGGCTGGGCAATTCGGACAGCGTGGTGCGCAGAGCCGATCGTTCGCTCAGCAGCGATCGCTCGGAGGCGGTGGGCGCGGCGGCGGTTTATCTGACGGCGGCGGACGTGGCGGTGGACGGCGTTAGGAGGCCTTGATGCGATTGCCGAAGAGCTGGCTGCGACAGATCCTGGCAGCGATCCTCTGTGTCGGAGTTGCACAGGCGGCACCCCCGAACGCGGCGGAGCCGCAGCGCAGCTTCGTAACCGCCGAGGAAGCGGTGGGCGCGTTCGTCGCAGCTCTGCGCAGCAACCAGGAAGCCGACTTGCGTGCCATACTTGGGCCGGGTGCCGACCGCGTCCTCCACCCAGGCGACCGGTATGTATTACCTCAGCGCTTCTTGGCCCTCTATGATGAGAAGCACACGATCGACCAAAGGGACCCCGAGCGCGCCGAATTGGATGTCGGCCCGAATGACTGGCCAATGCCGATCCCCCTGGTGCAAAACAATGGACGATGGACTTTCGACACCAAGGCAGGGGCTCAGACAGTCATCGATCGTCGCATTGGCCGCAACGAACTGTCGGCAATCCGGACGCTGCTTGCCAGCGCCGACGCGCAACACGACTATTTCGAGCGCGTCAAACAAACAACAGGCAGCGGCGAATTTGCCACACGCATGCTTAGCACGCCGGGCCGTCGCGATGGCCTTTATTGGTCAGTGTCTGAGGGCGAGCCAGAAAGCCCGCTGGGGCCGCTGATCGATGCGGCGCAGGACGCGGGCTACCCCGGCGAACTGGTCAGCGGCATTCCTTACGGGGGCTACTATTTCCGCATCCTCAAGGCGCAAGGCCCAAACGGGGATGGTGGTGTCAAGAGCTATATGCAGTCCGGCCGGATGGTCGGCGGCTTTGCGTTGATCGCGTGGCCAGCGGTATTCGAGTCAAGCGGAATCATGACGTTCATCGTTGGGCCGAACGGCGATGTCTACCAAAAGGACCTCGGGCCCGAGACGGCGGGCATCGCCGCGAGAATGACGACTTTCGACCCTGACCTTACATGGTCACGTGTTGCGATGACGAACGAGTGACGAGACGTGAGACCTGCATTCATCTCTGGATCCATCATCATTTTCAGCCTGGCCGTTGGGGTGCCCATCTCGACGAACGCAGAAACTGTCAAAATGATGAGCGGGGCATCATCTGACGGTTTGTTCACCCTCGCCCAAACCGGGGGGATGATGCGGCGCCAGGACCGCCGGGACGCCCGGCAGGACTGCCGTCAGCAGGAAGGAGCCATTGGCATGGTGATGACGATCACCGGCACGTCGACAAGCGGCTTCCGCTTCCGTGGCGGGCGCTTGTAGCGGTAGTGCGTGGTGACGATGCGAGTCATGGCTTCGCCACCAGCCGATGCAGCTTCCTCACCGCGGCCTTCTCCGCCGCCCTGGTGCGCCGGACCTGTTCGTCTCTCATTAGCTGCCACCAGTGATCGCCAGCTTTGGCAATCTCGGAGACCCGCACGCAATATTGCGCCTGGGCCTCCGTCATGCCGCTGAGAAGGAGGAAGTCCTTGCGGGTCATCGGCGCCGGTACGGCGATCGCCTCGCCCTGCTCCACCCGCACCAGCCGATCCTTAGCAGCCTGAGCTTTCGCAGCCGTATCCCCCCGCCAACGGTTCGCGCTCGGCAATGGCGTGTGTGTCGTCGCCAGCAGCTGCCAAGGCGGATCTGTCGAAGCGCGGCATCGGCCTGGTGGTCCTGTCGATGGGCGGCGAGCGGCTGGACACCCGCAACCCGACCAGCAAGCTCATGCTGACGATCCTGGCGGGCGTGGCGACCTAGGAGCGGGAGATCATGCTCGAGCGGCAGCGCGACGGCATCGCCAAGGCGAAGGCCGCGGGGAAGTACAAAGGGCGCCCGGTCAGCATCGACGCGGCACAGATCAGGCAACTGCGGGCCGAGTTGGGACCCGCGGCGATCGCGAAGCGTCTCGGCATAGCTCAGGAGTTCGGTCTACCGTGTGTTGGGGGCATAGTGGCGCGGCAACCATTCGCATGATCGGGCATATGCCCGACTAATTCGTCACCCCAAAGTTCTGGTATCCTTCAGCCTGGGGAGGTGAGCGTAATGATCTTGGTGGTCGAGATTGCGAGCTGTGCCGGCACCGGCGTGTTCAGACTTTCGCCTGCGCCGGTCCTTCAGACGATTGAGGCCATCGACAGTTAGACGTCTTCGGCGCCGCCTGTGAGTGCTGATGGTCGGCTTTGCTGACCGATCGCGGTAGCCCACGCGCACGTAGCGAACTTTGGCTCAATTAGACGTCCGATGCACTTGACCCGTGCGAGAAATCCGGGCTTGACTGTCCAGAAGCCTCCCCTGAAGACCACTAATTTTTGTCCAAAAATGGAGCGGCCAATGTCGATAAGCATGGTAACGAAGAGCCTTGCAGCTGCGGCGATTATGGGCCTTTTTGCAACTCATGCTGCGACAGCACAGCAGACGCAGCCACCGAATTGTACGACCAATTTTGTTTATTTTGCCACTGGCAGCCACGCGTTAACGCCTGAAGAGCAAGACCATATACGCAACGTGGCCGCAATGATGCGAAGCACCCCAACCTTCGTCGCCACGATCGTTGGCAAGACTGATTCGGTTGGCTCTGCGGAGTTTAATGAGCACCTATCCCAACGACGCGCCGAGGCGGTATTCGAGGCTCTTGTTTATGCCAACAAGGTGCCAGAGGACCGGGTGCAATTGCGCTGGACCGGCGAGCGCCTACCATTCAAATCCGCTGCCGATGAAGAGGCGGAGTCGCACAACAGGTTGGCTGCGATTATCGTAAGCGATGTGGCATCCGCACGTTGTGGCGGATGAGCACGCTGTGGTCGGTGTAGGGTCATAGGACGAGGGCGGAGGCTGTCCCGGACGCTTGCCATCGCGCTCGCCGCCAGTGCCGCGCTGGCAGCCCCAGCCACCGCCGAGGTGCTCCTTGAGCGCACTTTCCGGGCCGGCAGCGTTAGCACGTCGACCAAGACCGAGGCACCGCCGATGGGCGGCAACTAACGGGGAGTGGAACATGCGGCGGCGGTATTTTCTGGCGGCCTTCGGGGCTCTCGGTGCCTGTCCATTGTGCACTGGTCGCGTTGCAGCGGCGGACCACGAACACTGGAGCTACAGCGGCGAGACCGGCCCCGAACATTGGGGTGAGATAGACAAGGCCAACGCTGCCTGCTCGGTCGGTTCGCAACAGTCCCCGCTGAACATAAGCGGCAGCGTCAAGGCAGTGTTGCCGCCGATCGGCGTGTCCTGGAAGAAAGACGGCGGCCGAATGGTCAACAACGGCCACACGGTGCAAGTGAACGTTCCTCGGGGCAGCATGCTCAGCCGGGGCGGTAGCAGGTACGCATTGCTACAATATCATTTTCACCATCCCAGCGAACATCTTGTCGAGGGCAAGCGCTTCGCAATGGAAGCCCATTTCGTTCACCAAAATATCGAGAACAATGATCTCGGCGTACTCGGGGTGCTGCTTGTTCCGGGGGTTGTGAATGCAGCGTTTGCTCAACTTGCCGCGGCATTCCCGGTGCAAGCGGACACGGAAGTTATCGTCGCCACGGTCGATTTGAATGGATTGCTGCCGGTTACGCTCAGTTATTGGTACTACGAGGGCTCCCTCACCACGCCCCCCTGCACCGAGAACGTGGACTGGATGCTGGCGATGCAATCGCTCGAAGTCGCTGAAGCCGACATTGCCAAGTTCGCAGCGCTTTACCCAGCTAATGCGAGGACGGTCAAACCCTCCAACCGGCGGCTCGTTCTAAGTTCGCTCTGACGCACAAAGACGCACTGATGGTGACGAAGCCGGACAGGCTGGCCCGTAGCACCGCGCAACTACTGAGCATCCACAGCGACCTGGAGGGCCGTGGGCAAGCTAACCAGCTTCGCCTGTGGTTTGCCTCGATGGCCTACGTATTGCTCTGCGCCTTGCGCCGCATTGGCCTGGCACACACGCAGTTCGCCGAGGCAACCTGCGGTACCATCCGACTGAAACTGCTGAAGCTGGGCGCGTTGGTGCGGATCAGTGTGCGGCGGATCAAGATTGCCATGGCGTCAGCCTGCCCGTGGCAGGACGAGTTCGCCCTCGCGCATGCCCGACTGCGCAATGCCATCGCCTGATA
>CAWCDM010000118.1:0-39646 GCA_963794185.1 uncultured Alphaproteobacteria bacterium
CGCACGCCAGGGTCGCGGCGTCGCATCGGCCTTCATCGCGACAGCCTTCGCACAAGAAGATGCCGAGGCAGCCAAGGCGCAATGGCGCAAGGTCGCCGACCAGCTGCGCCTCAAACTGCCGAAACTCGCCGCCTTCATGGATGACGCCGAGGCCGACGTGCTGGCCTACATGGACTTCCCCGCCGCTCATCGGTCAAAGCTGCACTCAACCAACCCGCTCGAACGGCTCAACGGCGAGGTCAAGCGACGCACCGACGTCGTCGGCATCTTCCCCAACGAGGACGCCATCATCCGTCTGGTCGGCGCAATCCTGCTCGAACAGAACGATGAGTGGGCGGTGCAGCGAGCACGCTACATGACGCTGGAAACTATCGCGCCCCTGAGCGATAATTCCATCGTCAGCTTGCCCGCCGTGGCAGACTGACAAACCGGCCAGCCCCGCCGGAGAGCGGACTGACCAACCACGCTCTTACACCACGTCAGGGGACACGATCGCGAGGAAGCCGTTGTTTAACCAAAGCCCGTTCTCTTTGGCCGAGCGCTCCATCCCTCGCAATTCCCTTTGCAAGTATGGCCGGATACTTGGCTCTTTCGTGACCTCGCGCAGCGCGCCTTCTGAGAAGCGGTAGACGTGGGACGGAGCGAAAGACCTGCTACCTCGATCAGTCGCCGCGCTTCGTCCGGTGACAAATACTTCCGCCGAACATTCGGCTTTTCTCCGCCAGTCTCCTTCTGATGCATTGCTGCGAACCCTTGATCTGCGGCAGTTGGCCACCATGCCAGCCGCCCTACAATCGGTTATTCTACAGAATTACCGAATGTTTTCCATCTAAATCGATGATGTCCCGAGGACATCTTGCGACCGGGTCGCCGTGGTCATTGCTTCAGTTTGATGGATGACCCACCCACGCATCGCGTCTGAATCAATCGTCGCAAAGGTATGTCACCTGCGTGTCGCGGGGGGGGTGTGAGACCAATACAGGTGGTTGGTCGGTCGTAATTTGGTGCAGATCGGCGACGCACCCCCGAACCGTAATAAGTCTGACGGTCTGGCTCCTACCCCACCGTCAACCTTCGCAATAAGGACAGCACCAATGACCACCACAACAGAGCGCATTCGCGCGCTGAACGACCAACTGCGTAACACCGGCCAGGGCGGCGACCTTGTCGTGACCCGCGGCATCGCCGCCCTCGAACTCGAGACCAAAGTCGCAATCTACGCGGCAGTCCAGACGTTCGACTGCTTCACCACCGACAACGATCCGCACGGTGAGCACAGCCTCGGCCTGATCGAGATCGCGGGCGAGCGCATCATGTTCAAGATCGACTACTACGATCGCAGCATGACCAGCCATTCACTGGACGCCAGCGATCCGCAGGTTACCCGGCGCGTGCTGACCATCCGGTCATAGCCAGCGAATACTGAGGCGGTCACGACAGCTGTCTAAGCCACCCACCAAATCCCAACCATCGAAAAGGAGGAACCTGACACGCCTGGCCGGCAGGCTGGTCTCATCGTGCCTTCGGTGCTGCGGCAAGTGCTGGCGCATATCCGTCATTCGAGGCATCCGGCGCGGGATCGCGTCATCGTGTTGCTCTCGGTAGGGCTGGCTTGCGGGCGGCCGAAATCGCACAACTCGACTGGTCGATGGTGCTCGACGTCCGTGGCCAGATCAGCGACACCATCACCATCCGCGACGCCATAACAAGTTGTTGATCGTGCTCGGCACGAGTTCGTCGGAGACCGTGCTGCCGCACATGATCGTGAAAATGGAGCGCCTCGGCGCGTCGCGCTCCGTGGTGGGACTGGTCATCCCGATCGGCTACAGCTTCAACCTTGACGGCACCAACATCTACATGACGCTGTCGACGCTGTTCCTCGCGCAGGCCACGAACACGCAGCTCACATTCGGCCAGTTGGAATGTGCCGAACCTTGTGTCGTCCCCGTTGGTGTCCTCGACAGGGGCAAACCCGCGTGTAGGACCGTGTTTCGGTCAATGCCATAAAGTGCAGCGAATGCGCTGGCGTGTCATTTGCGGTGATGGTCGGGGCGAGTGCCGCTCGCGACCTCGGTCTTTGGCGGATCGACAACTCATGGGCGGATGCGCTCATCTGAGCCAACCTGTGGTAACGCTAAGTGTCGCCACCATCGTGATTCGGCCGGTAGGGAGAGAAATGGATCCGGTGAAGCAGTTCATGCCTGGCACATCCGATCGGATACGGCGAGGCGATAGAGGCGGGAACGTCGTGACGCCATGACATGAGCGACACAAGTGACATGAGCGACAGACTCCCCCTCCCCTTGCGGGAGGGGGAGTAACAGACGCCACTGGTGTCAAATGATCTTCCGCTCCCGCAGATCCCGGATCTGCTCGGCGCTGTAACCGAGCCCGGTGAGCACGTCGTCGTTGTGCTCGCCGAATTGCGGAGCGATGCCGATCCGCGCCAGGGTTTCCGAGAATTGCCATGGCGTGCCGTGGACCTTCAGTGTCTTCCCGTGCTTCGGATACTCCACCTCGGTGACGTAGCCGTTCGCCAGCACGTCAGGATCGTTGGACGCCTCGAGCAACGTGTTGATCGGCGCCGCGACAATATCCGCGCCACGCAGCTTCGCGACCCAGTCGTCGCGTAAGCCCGTTGCAAACAGATCGTCGAGCGCCCGCAGCAAGGTTGTTCGCTTCTCGTCCGAGTTGATGATCACGCCGAGGTCGCCAAAGCCCGCCTTCTCCAACGTACCGTAGAATCCGAGCGCGGTCATGGCAGACTTCCAATGCCGCGCGCCGTTCAACTGGAACACCAGCGGCTTGCCGTCCCGATCGTTGAAGCTTGCGCTGAGCCCGGGGCGTTCGGGCGTGCCGGTTACGCGGGCCTGACCGGTGACCGGGTCGCGGTTGCGCCACATGGTCGTGGTAAGCGTCCAGCCCATCAGACGGATCTGGCCGCCCAGCAGCGAGCAATCGACCTTCTGGCCGATCCCCGTTGTGCGCGGGTAGGTCAGTGCAGCCAGCGCTCCGCCGAATGCGAGAATGGCGCAGGTCTCGTCGGCGACCGAGACGATGCCGGTTTTCAGCGGCTGGCCCGGTATCGAGTAGGCCTCGGCAATGCCGCCAAGCGCCTGCGCCATCGAATCCGTTCCCGGAAGTTCGGCGTGTGGCCCCTTTGGGCCGTAGCCCGAGATGGAAGCGTAAACCAGTCGCGGATTGTGCTTGCGCAATTCCTCGTAGCCGAAGCCATTCTTCTCCGCGGCCCCCGGACGAAAGTTCTGGCCGAACATGTCCGCGCCCGCGACAAGCCGATACAGGATATCCCGCCCCTCCTGGGTCTTCAGGTTCAGCGTGACACTTTTGACGCCGCGGTTGTTGGTTTCAAAATAGGTGCTGGGAAAGCCGGGCATCACAGTGCTGCCGCGCGAGTTGTCGCCGCCCTCCGGCACCTCGATCTTGATGACATCGGCACCCAGATCGGCCATCAGCATGTAGGGTACCGTGCCGGCCTGCGCCGTGGAGCAGGTGACGACCTTGACGCCGTGAAGCGGACCGTGGGGCACAGTCATGTCAATCGACCTCCTGTGTTCCGTCGGGATGCGGCCGGGCGCATAATCTATGCTACGCTGCCGCGAGCAAAGAAAGGGAGGGCACCATGCAGCTGAGCCACCAGGCATTGATCAAGGCCTACCGCGACATGGTTACAATCCGCCGGTTCGAAGAGCGGGTGCAGGAGGAGTTCTCCAAGGGGTCCATTCCTGGCTTCGTCCATCTGTACGCCGGACAGGAAGCCTCCGCGGTCGGCGTCTGTTCGCATCTCGGTCCCAAAGACTACATCGCGAGCACGCATCGCGGGCACGGCCACAGTATCGCCAAGGGCTGCAATGTCAGCGGCATGATGTCGGAGTTGTTCGCCAAGCAGGACGGGCTGTGCGGCGGCAAGGGCGGCTCGATGCACATCGCCGATCTCGACCAGGGCATGCTTGGCGCCAACGGCATCGTCGGCGGCGGGCCACCGCTGGTGGTCGGCGCGGCACTGACCGCCAAGACGCTTGGCACCGGCACTGTGGCGATTTCGTTCACCGGCGACGGCGGCTCCAACCAGGGCACCACGTTCGAGGCGTTGAACATGGCAGTGGTGCTGCGGCTGCCGGCGATCTTCGTGTTCGAGAACAACGGCTATGGCGAATACACCGGCGCGGCCTACGCGGTCGGCAGCCACGACATCGCCGGCCGCGCCGCGGGATTCGGAATGCCTGCGGTGAAGGTCAGTGGCGACGACTTCTTCGCCGTGCACGAAGCGGCGCGCGAGGCGGTGGAGCGCGCGCGCGATGGCGGCGGACCGAGCGCGATCGAGGTCGATACCTGCCGCTTCTACGGGCATCACTCCGGCGACGCACAGCTTTATCGCGGCAAGGACGAGGTGCGGCGGCTGCGCGAGGAGCGCGATTGCCTAAAGCATTTCCGCCGGCGCGTCGGCGAGGCAGGCCTGCTCGAGACCGCCGAACTTGATGCGGTGGACGCCGATGTTGGCGCGCTCATCGAGGATGCGGTGCAGTCGGCGCGCGCCGGTGCGTCGCCGGATGCGAGTGCGCTGCTGACCGACGTCTATGTCTCGTATTGAGGGAGCTGCGCCATGCCAGTGAAGACCATCCGTCAGGCGCTGCATGAAGCGCTGGAGCAGGAGATGCGCCGCGATCCGCGCGTGGTGGTGATCGGCGAGGACGTGTCCGGTGGCGCCGGTACGCAAGGCGGGCGCGACGCTGCGGGCGGCGTGCTTGGCGTAACCAAGGGATTGATCAAGGAATTTGGTGAAGCGCGCGTCATCGATACGCCGATCACCGAGTTCGGCGATCATGGGTGCTGCAGCGGGCGCGGCGGTGACCGGACTGCGGCCGGTCGCGGAACTGATGTTCTCGGATTTCCTGGGAGTCTGCTTCGATCAGATCTTCAACCAGGCAGCCAAGTTCCGCTACATGTTCGGCGGCAAGGCGCGCACGCCGCTGGTGATCCGCACCATGGTCGGCGCCGGCCGCAGCGCAGCCGCACAGCACTCGCAAAGTCCGTATCACATCTTCACGTCGGTGCCGGGGCTGAAGGTGGTCGTGCCGTCCAATGCCTATGACGCGAAGGGTCTGCTGATCCAGGCGATTCGCGACGACGATCCGGTGGTGTTCTGCGAACACAAGTTGATGTACGATTTGAAAACTGAAGTGCCGGACGAGGCCTACACGATTCCGTTTGGCGAAGCCAATGTGGTGCGCGACGGTGATGACGTTACTATCGTTGCGTTGTCCCGCATGGTGCATTACGCGGGCGAGGCAGCCGAGAAGCTGGCTGCTGAGGGGATCGAATGCGAGATCATCGATCCGCGTACCACCTCGCCGTTGGACGAAGACACGATCCTGGAGAGTGTCGAACGGACGGGTCGTCTGGTCGTGGTGGACGAGGCGACACCACGTTGCAGCATGGCCACGGACATTGCCGCTCTGGTCGCCGACAAGGCGTTCGGCTCGCTCAAGGCGCCGATCCGGCGGGTGACGGCGCCGCACACGCCGGTGCCGTTCGCACCCTCGCTGGAGAAGCTCTACATCCCCGATCCAGATCGCATCGCTGCGGCGGTGCGTGAAGTCCACGGGTATGCGCGATGAGTGCGGCGATCACGGCGATCACCATGCCCAAGTGGGGTCTGACGATGACCGAGGGGAAGGTGGTGCAATGGCTGAAGCCGGAGGGTGCGTCGTTCGCGGAGGGCGACGAGATACTCGAGATCGAGACCTCCAAGATCACCAACGTCGTCGAAGCCGACGCGGATGGCACGCTGCGTCGCATTGTTGCGCCCGAGGGCGCCACCTTGCCGATCGGCGCGCTACTCGCCGTGCTCGCGCTCGACGATATTCCGGCGGCGCAGATCGACGAATTCGTCGCCGGATTCGTCGTCGTCGAACGTACGGATGAAGCGACGGACGCCACGGATACGGTGGCGCCACGCGAGCTGGAGGTTGCGGGCAAGCGATTGCGCTATCTGGAGCTTGGCAGCGGCGACGAAGTACCGGTTTTGCTGCTGCACGGTTTCGGTGCCGATCTCAACAGCTGGATGTTCACGCAGCCGGCACTTTTGGACGGCCGTCGCACAATTGCGCTGGATCTGCCGGGGCATGGCGGATCGACCAAGGATGTCGGATCCGGCGACGCCGACGCGCTGGTGGATATGGTTGATGGCGCCGTCACCGAACTTGGCATCGAGCGCGTTCACCTTGTCGGACATTCGTTGGGTGGCGCCGTTGCTGCCCTGGTTGCTGCGCGCCAGCCTGAGCGCATCGCGACGCTGACGTTGATCGCGCCAAGCGGCCTTGGCCCGGAGATCAATGCTGCATTTATCGATGGTTTCGTACGCATGGCGCGTCGCAGGGATGCTGTCGAGGTACTCAACCTTCTTGTGCATGATCCGGCGCTGGTAAGTCGCACGATGGTGGAGGACGTGCTGCGCTACAAGCGAATCGACGGCGTCACGCCCGCGCTTGAGGCGATTGCGCGTGCCTGGTTTGTCGGGGGCCAGCAGTCACGCGACATACGTGCGGAAATCACGGCTCTGGCTGCGCCCGTTCAGATAATCTGGGGGCGCGACGACAAGATCATCCCGGTCGCGCATGCCGTGGCTCTCGCTTCACGCCTGCCGGTGCACATTCTGGATGCGGCGGGACATCTGCCGCACATGGAAAAGGCCGGTGAAGTGAACCGGCTGATCAGGCGGTTCATCGAGCCGTGACGCGATGCACTATTGCAGATCTACCCAGCGCCCTCCTTCGGCCGACGATTTTACGCTCGCAGCGATGAAGCGGACGCCGAGCGCGCCATCCGCAACCGACGGGAACATGACCTCCGGCGCCGGTGCAACGCCGTCACGCGCTGCTAGAATGGCGCGAGCGACTTCGGCATAGATGGTCGCGAAACCTTCCAGATAGCCCTCGGGATGGCCAGCGGGCAGGCGCACAACCCGTGCAGCCTCCACGCTGATCCCAGGGCCGCCGCGTGTCAGCAGACGCCGCGGCTGATCGGACGGCGTGAACCAGAGGCGATCCGGTTCCTCCTGCGCCCATTCCAGACCGCCGGTCTCGCCGTAGATACGCAGCCGCAGCGCATTCTCGTGCCCGTGCGCGACCTGGCTCGCCCATAACATGCCGCGGGCAGCCCCGGCGAAGCGCAGCAGCACATAGGCGTTGTCATCAACCCGTCGGCCGGGAACAAATGTCGAGAGATCCCCGAGTATCCGCTCGGGCACGCAGCCGGTGACAAAGCAGGCGAGATGGAACGCATGGCTGCCGATATCGCCGATCGCCCCGCCGGGTCCGGACTGCGTCGGGTCGGTCCGCCACAGTGCCTGCTTTTGCCCCGTGGTCTCCAATGGTCCGGCAAGCCACGCCTGGGCGTATTCGACCTGCACGACGCGCAGTGCGCCGATGTCCCCGCGCGCGACCATCGCACGCGCGTGGCGCACCATCGGATAGCCGGAATAGTTGTACGTGACAGCGAATATGCGTTTTGAAGCGGTGGCAAGTTTCACCAGAGCCTCCGCTTCCGCAGTGCTGGTGGCAAGCGGTTTGTCGCAGATCACATGAAATCCGGCTTCCAGTGCGGTGCAGGTAACAGGATAGTGCAGGTAGTTCGGCGTCACGATCGCCACCGCCTCCGGGTGACAACCTGCGCCGCGACGCCAAGCTAAAACGCTCTTCATTATGTTCCCCGCCACATAATCATACAGGATCGACAACGCTTCAGTGGTCTGAACCGGTCGCCCCTCGATGACTTCCACCACCGGTGCCGTGAGCCATCGCAAACAATAGCGGAACGCCCACCGCTGAGCGGAACTGCACCTCATTCAGATTGGGGGCCTGGTTGCTGTCGACGCCGTTGATCACGATACGCCAGTATCTGTGCGCCCCGAGTGCCGGAACCGCTCCATACAGTACCGCCCTGTTGATTTCCACTGAGACCTGACCCAGGAGGGGTGGGTTTTTCCACTGAGAACTGACCCATGTTCGAACGCTTACCCGTCTGATCTGGACGGGGATGAACGGAGTGTTGGACATGGCGTTTCTGAGTATTATCCGTCGGTGGCATAAGCGAGATCATGTGCCGATCCGGGAGATCTCCCGGCGCACCGGTGTCTCGCGGAACACGATCCGCAAATACCTTCGGTCCGATGTGACTGAGCCGAAGTTTCGGGTGCCGGACCGCCCGAGCAAGCTCGATCCTTATGCTGAGAAACTATCGGCGTGGCTGCGGCGCGAGGCTCGACTGCAACCGCGTCCGACGCCAATCGACGCGCCGGACGGTCTGCGACGGGCGGCATTGCAACGTCCGCCGAGCTGGGCTGATCCGGGGGCGCGGCCGTCGCCTGGCTGCTTCTGCTCCTGCTGTCTCGGCCGCCGGTGGTGGGGCGATCCTTGCGGCTGGCGATGCTGGGCTTGTCATCCGCCGGACCATCTACCCCCTGATGCGGTGAAGGAGGTCAGGACATGATGGTAGCGTGTACCTGGCCCGCGATTGGCTGTGTCCATGAATTTTGGCCCACTTGTGCTGACGAATATTGGCCCACCCTCCGGGGTTTGACCTGCTACGCCGGGCCTGACCGGGTGTAGCGGGTCAGCGTCGCTTCTCTGTCTCTCCCTTCATGTTTTGCTGGCCTTGCGCTGTGCCGTGGTTCGGCGGAACCGATAAGAGTCGGCACCGGTGGTGATGATGTGCGCCTGGTCCGTCAATCGATCGATCAGCGCCTTGCACAGCCGCGGGTTCGGGATGACCTGCGACCATTCGGAGAACGGCAGGTTTGTGGTCACGATCACCGCCGCTTTCTCCGCCCGGTCGGCGATTACCTGGAACATCAGCTCGCACGCGGTTTCGGCGAGCGGCACGTAGCCCAGTTCGTCGATGCAGATCAGATCGAGCCGCTCCCATCGGCCAAGCGCGCGGCTGAGTTGGTTGGCGTGTGCCGCCTCGACCAGTTCGTTGATCAGCGCCGTCGCGGTGGTGAACCGCACCCGTCGGCGCTGGCGGCACGCGGCGACGCACAGTCCCGTGGCCAAATGGGTTTTTCCCGTCCCGGCCTCGCCGACCAGCAGAACCGGCTCTGCCTTGGTCACGTAATCGCCTTCGGCCAGCGTGCGCAGCTGCGCGACCGAGACGCCGGAACGATCGAATTCGAACGCGTCCAACGTCTTCATCCGCGGCAGTCGCGCCTCGTGAAGCAGCCGTCCAATGGCCCGGCTCTCCCGCTCCTCCATCTCAGCCGCCAGCAATGCTTCGAGGTAGCCGACATGGGATTGTCCCTCTCGGGCGGCGGCTTCGGCCAACCGGGCAAACTGACCGCCGATCGTCGGCATCCGCAGCGTCTTGCAGTGCTGGCGGATGGCCTGGTCCTGGAGATCGCCCATTACGCGGTCCCCGCGCACGGCGTGGAGAGGAGCAGCGTGTCGTAGTCGGCGACACTGGGCAGCGGCCGATCGTAGCGGGCCAGCTCGCCGACATCGATCGGAGCGGCCGGCGCCCTCTGCAGCGACGCCTCGATCAGCAGGTAACGCACAGCCGCCACGTCACAGGCGCCGAGCGACACCGTGGCCGTGATCGCTACCCGCAGCCGGTCATGGCCGAACTCCCGCCCCAACACCAACACGGCGACCATGGCGCGGGTGCCGTTCTGTTTGCCATGCCGCGCGCACAGCCGGTTCCAGAGCTCGTCGTAGCAGGCAGGCCAACG
Organism: uncultured Alphaproteobacteria bacterium; assembly: GCA_963794185.1. Lineage (GTDB taxonomy): Bacteria > Pseudomonadota > Alphaproteobacteria > Acetobacterales > Acetobacteraceae > JAMXLO01. The sequence continues at coordinate 9,743 of CAWCDM010000118.1, forward strand.
TCCAGCTTCGCGCCACTGCGCCAGTGGCTTCGATCCTGCCAACGCGCCCGGCTTGTGGCTCAGCACATCAAGGTAATGCTCGAGATCGAGCACATGCTGGCGGCGGCCATGACAACGCTCGTGGCGGGCAATCCGATGCCCGGCACGCCAGATCTCGACATGCGACGGATGGATGCGTGCCTCTACCCGGCTGCCCGCTTGGGCTGGCACCGAATACAAGTTGGTCTTCACCGTCACGCAGCCTTGCTTGTCCACCAGCGGGAACGCGACCTCCGCCAAATCAAGGCCTTCGGTCGCGCACGACAGCAGATGGCCACGCTCGATGGCCATCGCCGCGCCAATCGTCTCAGTGCGCCCATCCAGGATCCGCGCCTCGTCCGCGCGGCAGGCTGTCACCAGCATGGTGTTCAGCGCATCGAGGTCGGCGACACGCGGCACCGGCACCAGGTGGTTGCGCCGGAAGTAGCCGCCTTCCCCTTCGATGCCACCCTTCTCATGACCTTCACCGGGCGTGCAGAACTCCGCGGCAAACCGCCAATGCGAGCGGAACGCCATGAATCGCACCGTCTCCTCCCGCCGGTAGCCGCGCAGGATTTTGCGCACGGCACTCGCCAGATTGTCATAGCGAAGCAGTCGAAAGACGCCGCCGAAGTAGGCAAAGGCGTGCTCATGCGCTTCGAGGAAGGCCTGCTGTGTCGCATGCAGGTATGCCCGGTGGAACGCCGCCCCGCTAGCCATCGATCGCATCGCGAACACCTGCACTCGGGTCCGCTCGTCGCCGAAATCGACCCAGGCTTCATACCAGTCCACCTGAGCCTCCTGAGCCCAACCGTAACTTTGCGGCACAAACGTCTCCCGCCGCAGCAAACCCAGCTGGCGTCTGCGCTCGCGCACATGGGAGACGGACTATCCGTCGATCCAGCGTCGCGCAAAACGCGCAGGCGCACGGATCTTCTTCGCCGACGAGGCCGGCGTCCGTTCGGACTATCACAGCGGCACAACCTGGGGGAAACGAGGCCAGACGCCGGTGGTCTCCAGCACTGGCGCACGGTTCGGCGCCAACCTGATCTCGGCGATCAGCGCCCAAGGCGAGCTCCGCTTCATGCTGACCAAGGGGCGGGTCACTGCCGCGGTGTTCATCGAGTTCCTCCGGCGATTGCTGGTCAACGCGACGAAGCCGATCTTCGTGATTGTCGACGGGCATCCGACGCACCGAGCCAAGTCGGTCGCGAGGTTCGTGGCAGAACAAGCGGGCATGCTGGGGCTGTTCTTCCTGCCGCCCTATTCGCCGGAGCTGAACCCCGACGAATATGTATGGAATGATCTGAAGGCCCAGTGCACCGGGCGCAAGGTGATCAACTCACTCACGCAACTGCGTCAAATGATCATCTCACATATGCGGCAGCTACAGAAGTTGCCTATGCTGGTACGCAGTTTCTTCCGTGCACCCACGACGCGCTATGCGCATGCTTGAATGGCAACTATTATGCGAAGCTTAATAACTTCAACCCGCGAATGCCACTGACGGGCCGTCCCGGCATGTCGCGGCATAGGGCTGCGGCTGACGCACGAGTGCCGGCGACAGCGTAGTCTGGTCACCTCCCGAAGCTGTCGCGTCGGCGTCGATGTCTCTCGCCTGTATTGAGGTCGAGTGGTAAATGACCATTCAGGCTGTGGGGTTCCCCTTGCGGTCTAACCGGAAGTCACAGCTTGAGGGACTGTCTGGGTTGTCAGGGACCAACGCATCGGACTTATCTCGTGGCATCCCCGATCGGCGAAAGCTGATCGCCGTTGTCTATGCCGACATGGTTGGATATAGCCGGTTGATTGGGTTGGATGACATTGGCACGCTTGAACGGCTCCGTACTCTCCGCCGCATTCTGATCGACCCAGCCATTGGCGAGCACGGCGGTAGGATCGTCAATATTGGCGGTGATTCCTTGCTCATGGTGTTCGACAGCATTGATGGGGCGATGCGTTGCGCCGTGAAGATACAACAGCAAGTGCCAGCCTATGATGGCGACCAGCCGCTCGATCGGGCGATCCGCTTTCGCGTCGGCATCAACGTCGGCGATGTGATTCCAGATGGCACTGATGTGCATGGCGACGTGGTGAATGTGGCCGCGAGGCTCCAGGCGGAATGCCCACCGGGCGGCATCTGCGTCTCGCGAGCGGTGCGGGAGCATTTGCGCGATCGACGCGACCTTATTTTCGAGGAGTTTGGGGCGCTCAAACTAAAGAACATCGCCCGTGCGGTTGAGGTGTTTGTGCTGAGGCTTGAGCCAGAAGGTGTCGAGTTGGCAGGACCTTCGTTGCACCAGATTCCCCCCGCTAAGCCGACGCGACCTCGATTATCTGTCCTCGTGGCGTCGATACAGAGTCAGGGTTTTCCACGCGAGCACGAACACCTGGTACAGGGGATTACAGATAATGTCACCACTGATCTGTCGCAAATACCTGGGAGCTTCGTAGTTGGTCGCGCCGATGGCACACTTCAAAGTGGTGATTTGGCCGGTCTGAGAATGATCGCGCGTGATCTTGGCGTATGCTACGTCATCCAGGGTAGCATGAGAAAAAATGGCGAACAGATTGCAGTGAACGTTCAGTTGATCAGCACGGATACCGGTGCCCACATATGGGCGGAACGGTTTCATGTTGATTTTGGTGATACGGAAGATGCCCACAATGAAATTACCGGCAGGTTAGTGCGCGTCTTGTCTGTAAAGCTAATCGAGGATGTGAAGAGCCGCATAGAGGTCATCCATCCACAGGACTGGTCCCCCGACGATCTCGTTATGCTCGGACGCGGTCTACTTACTAGGCCGATGTCCGTAGCAATTCGGTACGAGGCTATGCGATGTTTCGAGCAAGCCCTCGACAGGGAGCCCAGTTCAGTCGCTGCAAAAATTGGCATTGCTGGCGTGCTGGTCAGCAATGTCCTGGACGGCTGGAGTCAGGCTCTTGAGCAAGACAAAGCAAGGGCCTTACAATTGCTTACCGAGATTGTTCGCGATGATGCCGGCAACTCCGAAGCTCACGCCTATATGGGGATGCTTTGTCGTGTACAGGGGCGTCTAATCGATTCCAGAATCGAGCTTGAGTTAGCTATGGGGCTCGCGCCGAACAACATTCAAGCAATCGGTCAATTGGGGATAACGCTGACTTTCCTCGGACAACCCGAAGCGGCGATTCCGCAGTTCGAGAGGTGTCTTCGGTTGGCCCCTCATGACCGTAGCACCCCAGCGAATCAAGCTATCTTGGGCCTGTGCAAGATTTTGCTAGGCGATGTGGAAGAAGCCATCATTTGGCTTCGGAAGGCACGGGCGGCTAATCCCCGGCTGTTCTACACTCACGCGTTCCTCGCGGCGGCGCTTGGACTTACGAACGAACTGGACGAGGCCGGCGATGCTTTGCGGCAGGCTGTCAAGATTAGGCCGGAGTTCGGTTCAAGTTCCGACTTGGAAGCAGTTCTGAGAGAGAGCAGCCCTCAATACCTCACCCTTTGGCGGAAGACGGTATATGCCGGCCTTATTCGGGCCGGTCTGCCTCAGATCGTTCCGGATTTTGCTCCCTTACCAGATGAACGTTGACCGTCGGTGAGGGGTGTCGGGTGTATGGGTGAAACTCGACTGTGCCCGATCACGCCGCCGACTTCTGGCTTTCGCGCTTCTTCTTGGCGTCGGCCAGCACCCGATACACGGATGCCACCCAGTTCCCGATGCGACGGGCGATCTCGGCGCGCTGCAAGCCTTCCGCGTCCATTCTGATCACGTCGGCAGCCCTGGCGCAAGCCGTGGGCTTCCGGCCTCTTCCGGCCTTTGTATTTCCCGTCCTGCTTCGCCTTCGCCACGCCTTCTCGTTGCCGCTCCAGCAGGAGGCCGCGTTCGAACTCCGCGATAGCGCCGAGCATGGTGATCATCAGCTTGCCGGTCGGGGCGCGGGTATCGATCTGCTGACCGCCCATGCTCAGCATGATCAGGCCGACACCACGGCGATCCAGGTCATCCACAATCCGCAGGAGGTCTGTGGTGCTTTTGGCAAGGCGATCGGGCTTGCAAGCTACTATGGTATCCCCACGGCGGACGAAGCGCAGAGCTTCCTTCAACCGATCGCGCTGTGCCACGGCCGACACCTGTTCGGCGAAGATTTCTTCGCATCCGGCAGCCTTCAGATCGCGGATTTGAGCGTCCAGCCCGGCCTGCTGGTCGCACGTTGAAGTTCTCGCATAGCCTACCAGGATTCCGGGTACCGCTGTTCTCCGTCTATCGCACGATCCAAAGGCAATCTGATAGGCTACCTATCAGAACGCAATCAGAACCTATGTGATACAGAAGCGGGGCAGGGATTCGCCGATCGCATGGGAGGACCCTACTGATAGGCACCGCACATTGCCTGGGGCATACCGCGTGGCTACGTGCTCAAGCCGGTGTGGCTCTGGTTCCTGACCCAAATTCGCAATTACGGTGACGTATTACGATTCCACAACCTTGAAGTATAAGCACGTCGCTTCTTGAGCTTGGCAATGAGTGCGTGGAGGTTATGGCGCGTAAAGGTCCACTTGAATGGTTTGGCGACCCGTTGGTAGCGGGCCTGGAATGCCATCACGTTCCGCGTCAGGTCTGCCAGGCTCTTGAAGTCGTTCGGGGTAAGCAGCTTGCGCTGAACGACCGAGAAATAGACCTCGATCTGGTTGAGCCAGCTGGCGTGGACTGGTGTATGAACCAGAACGATGTTGGGCCATCTGGTTCGAAGGCGATCGGCGGCGCGTCGACCACGGTGGCAGGAGCCATTGTCGGCGATCAGGAACACGCGACGCGCTGACCGATAAGGTGTGCGGCCCATGACCTGGCCGACGAGGCGGTGGAACGCAGCTATGCTGTTCTTGCGCTCACAGCGGCCGAACAGCCTGGCTCGATGCACATCCCACGCGGCGAGGTAGGCCAAGGCGCCGGCACGCACGTATTCATGCTCAACATAGATTGGACGCCTCGGCGCTGCGGGCAACGACCGATGTGTGCGCCGCCTCGCCTGAATGCTGGTCTTCTCATCGATGCAGAGCACGTAATCGCGCCGCCCCAGCGCTGCGCCTTTCCAGCGGCGCTGGTACAGATCGATGACCCGGCCAGCCTTGCGGGCGAAGTGAGGGTCACGGGGAAATATCCAACTGCGATGCCGCCAGGGGCGTAGTGCGTCCTGGCCAAGCCAGCGCCAGAGCGTGGTGCCACTGATCTGCGCTACGATACCGCTCGCCACCGCCTCCTGACGCAGTTCGGCGACGGACCAACGAGCCAAGGGTAGACCACGACGGGACGGTAGCTCACAGGCCAATGCCTTGATCGCAACCACGACATTGGGGGGAAAAGCGCGCCGGTCGCCCGCCGCGCGGTCGATCGTCGAGACCGGGCAGCCGATCGGTACAGAACCGCTGGCGCCACTTGCTGGCGATCTGGCGTGGCATGTCGAGCCGGGCCGCTATCCGGTCGTTGCCAAGTCCCTCGCTCGCCAGGAGTATGATCTTGGCCCGTACAACGTCGCGATACGGTGATGCATACTCTTTGCAACGAGCCTCCAGCTCGGCTCGCTCCTCTTCGGTGAGTTGGATCAAGAATGGGCTTCGCCTTGGCATGATGGATCCTCCTGGCTGACGAGAACCTTGTCATGCTGTCGCAAGTCGCCCGAAAATACGTCATCGAACTTATGAAACAAGGTACTTAGTCGAGCATGTCGCGGCATGGGACCGCTGTCTGACCACCTGAACTCGACCGCCACCGATCTCGTCAGCATACGAAGTCTCGATCCATATGCGTCATCCCCTGGCCACGAGCGTGCGACCGACTGCGTGATGGCGTCCTTGCTTCGGTGCTCAAATCAAGATTTCTGCACGGGGTGCCCTCGGATAGCGCAGGTCATCTACCAGCAGGGCAAGGCGGGTGTTGGCTGCCGGCGGCTCGGATAGTAGAGATGATAACCCGAGTACGATGGGCACCAGTTTGCAAGCACCCGCACAAGTTCGCCATTTCCGAGGTGCTTCTGCACCTGCTGTTCGGGAAGATATGCCAGTCCAAAACCTGCAACTGCCGCGTTAAGAATGAGGGCGGTTGTGTTGAAAACAAGTTGCCATTCGACGTGCGCTCTCAGTTCACGGCCGCCCCTCTCAAATTCACAGACGTAAAGTCCGTGCGCCGGCAGACCGTAGATTGATGCAGTGGTGCGCGGCCAAGTCTTGCGTCGTTCGAGGGGTGGTTGCTTTACGAAATAGGCCGGTGATCCAACGACTGCCATGCGTATGTCCGGCCCTATACGCACCGCAATCATGTCCTTCGCTACCTGCTCCCCGAACCGTACGCCAGCGTCAACGCGCTCGGCCACCACATCGGTCTGGGCAACAAGGGCATCTTCGATTTTACCGATGTTCGAGCGAGCGGGGTGCGGGTCGTCTGGCAGATGGTCGGGTGAATTGTCCCGCCGGGGCAGAACGGTCACCGGGCTCGCCCGACCTCCTACCACCCCATCATGCTGCGGTCCGTGCATTCTGGATCGGATGTGCACGCGATGTGGAAATTGTGCAGGCTGTGCAGTCTCAAATGAGAATCTCCCAGGAGATGGTGCAGACACGATCCTCACGCAAATCTCTGAAACCCCCCTTGGGACTGCACAGACTGCACAGCATCGGTGAGGGCCGGTCGGTTCGCGACGCGACGCTGGACACCGGTCCAGCACCTCACGGAGGGCGGAAACGAGGGTCTGCTCCACCTCGGAATCGTGCCGAGATGGGCGTTCCTATACCTCTCGCTACTGCGCCAACGTCAGCCGTGATAGCTGCTCGTCGGCGGTCCCGACCACAGGCAGAGTCAATGTCGCTGGGTGCGCCGTGTCTTGCATCACAGTCCAGGTGAACGCGGCCGGATTCGCTCCCGGTCCCTGCGGGTACGGTAAGCCGTCCGCTGCGCTGGCCGCCCCAGCCAATGCGAGCCGCAGCCGATGCCCCGATTGAAACACATAGGCGGTCGGCAGCAGGTTCACGTCGATCGCCTGCGCCTGACCCGGCACAAGCGGCTTGGGATTGGACAACGTGGTTATGGACAGAACATCCCGATTGGGTCGGGCTTGCTCAAGGCGCTCGAAGGGCATGATGATGAAATTTCCGACATGACCGATGAGACCGAGATCCGCGCTAGGGTTGAGAAAATCCTGAAGGACAACGGCATCGATGATGTCGAGCTTGCAGATATCAAGTTCGCAAAGCCACATTAGACTTGTAGATAACATTCGAGCGGTGGCTCCCAACTTGTTCACCTGCGCTGTAGTTGCTTCGCGTCTCAGCGCTACGCGGGCTGGCGGCCTTTGAGCCAGCCGCGGACCTGGCGCTGTGATCCGCTCGTCGCCGGACACGACCGCTTGATTGGTTGCTCAACAATCCGCTGCGAGGGCGCTTTCGGAAGGCCGCTGATGGTTACCCGGTCCCCTCGGCGGCTGGGTTCCCGTGTTCCCCCCTTGTTCTCCTCCGACTTCGCCGCTACAATCGGGCCCGATGCTGTTCGAGACGCCCCACGACGAGCTGTCGGACGAGGAGATCGCGGCTGTCCTCCGCCAGTCGATAACCTGCGCCGGGCGGCTTCCACGGCACGCGGACGTCTTTCTGGCGGGCATCTGCGCCGAGCACCTCGTGGAGGGGCTGCGTGCAGCTGGATTGATGGTGATCAGGCCTCTGGAGTGGAGGCCGCGCCAGTGACGGGTCTGCTTTGGGCAGTGAGGCGATGGCTCGTGATCGCCGCCTGGAATCGCCGCAGCGCTGAAGGTATCTGTTTATGTCGTTGAGCTGGCATGATGTGCAGTCTCGGTATGAGCGTTTCCGGTCTCTGGTAACCGCGAATACGAGCCGTCCCTACCTGCGTGCACTATGGCCCATTGTCTTTCTCGTCATCGCGATCGTCATATTCAGGAAGGCTGCGACCGCAAAGGATCTTGCAGACGTCATACAGGCCCTCGCAGCGCTCGCGTGGCCCTGTGGGGCTTTGGCAATCGCATACTCGTTTAGGGCTGACATCCGCGCCTTTCTCTCGAATGTTAGGAAAGCTAGAGGCTTCGGGATTGAACTCGAACTCGACGAACTGCGCGACAAGACCGAGGTTGCAGAGGTCAAGGTGGAAGCGCCGCCGATCACTGGAGCTCGCGAAAGCGATGATCGGCTCGAGGCCACAGGCATAGTAGGCGACACCGACGACGCGGCCGCAGCGCATAGGGCGCAGGCCGAAATCGAGGAGGTACTTCGAGAATCAGCCAGGTCGCCAAGGCTCGGGCTGATGCTGCTGTCCGCGAAGATTGAACGGGCGGCGCGGGACTTGGCCGAGAATTCCATTGCGGCCACGGCGTTCCGCAGACCACCTTCGCTCCCGAGGCTGATTCGCGCGCTCGTTCAAGCGGAGCGGCTTCCAGCCGAGGCAGGTGAAGCGTTGGACCTTTTCTATCAGGTCCGGAAGCGCATTGTGCATGGCCATGATGCAGACGACGAAGAGGTCGCCAGAGCGATCAATTCCGGCACGCGCCTCCTCAGTTTGCTGTTACTCATCCGACCGTCGCTCCGATCGTAAATCACGACAGTCGGTTTCGACCATCCCACTCCCAGTCCACCAAGGTGTCCGCTTCAGCTGGATGCCGCGATGCGCACGCAGCAGATCGAGCACGACGGCAATCCTGTCCTTGAATAGTGTATCAACAACGTGGTGGGGCGATACGACGTCAGGTCGAATGTGTACCCACGGAAGGCTCGACCAGAACAGAAGATTGACGCGGCCATTACATTGATAATGGCTCGATGCATAGCGGAGAAGCCGTTTGTATCGGTCTACGAGACGCGCGGATTGACCATAATCTAATGGGTGTCGGATTCGCTTCGTTTATGGTTCCCCTCCTTCGCCCGCTTGAAGTCGCGCAGGATTCTCGTGCTGCGTTGTGGCCGAGCGCAGCGGTCGGCCCGTTACCCCATCTAGAGATGGCGACCCGCTCTGTGGGTATTACTAACTTTTCTGACCGCATTCGTTTGACGCTGGGCCGTCGCTCGTTAAAAAGAATGACGGTGACTTGGAGAACTGAGCAAATGACAATGGAAAGCCACTTGGTGGCCGCCTGGACTACCGCGCAGAACCGCTATCGCATTCGACCAGCCCGGCCACGGTGCGTCGGTGACGGGCCGCCAGGGTTCTTTGTCGAGAGCGAGTTCAGCTACGGATGGGAAGCACTGTTCGACGTTGGGTTGCCCATTGAGGACGCACTCGACCTGATGATGTCGTTAAGGTGAACCCTGGGCAGCTTCCTCCGCTTGCGGTGTAGCCGGGGCACAATGCTGGCCCGCCTGGTATCCGTCGTGGCCAGCGATCGCGCCAGACATCGCGACCATGCAGCCGTTCATCGCGTCCAGTGCGAGGCTGTGATCAACCGGCGGGCGACCGGGCCCGCTCTGGTCGGTCTAAATTTTCAGCGCCCGCCTGCCATGCCAGTCGTTGCGTGAAGCCAACTGCCGGCATCCTGGACATTCTTGGGGTCGGCATTGCTGGATCGTCAGTAGAACGCGGCAATGGGCTGCTGCGTGTGGGTCAGGTTGGTCAGCCAGCAGCTTTGGTCTGGGGCCGCAGGAATTGCAGCATGACCGCCCGTATATTTGCGGCGTGATCAACCGGCGCTTTCGACCACCGGCCGGACACACGGTAGGCGATGGGCCTGTTGCTCAGGACGCCCGCAAGGACGATCCTCGACTCCCGAGAAATCCCGAACGATGGGAGTGTAGATTAAACCGGCCCTTTGCCCTTCAGCCGAGAAAAAGAGCAACGCATGGGCGACTTATTGATCCGTGGTGCCATTGTTATAGACGGTACCGGAGGCGCGCAACGGTTTGTCGATGTCGCTGTCTGCGACGGACGAATATCGGCGGTCGAGGTGCCTGAGACGGCTGCCGATCGCGCCACTTTTGACGATCCGCACCGATATCCTGAAGGTATCGAAATAGTGATTGTTAATGGAGTCGTCGTATCGATGACAGCCACACGGGCGCGCTGCCTGGCTGCCTCCTCCGTCGGCGAGGTGCGATCCTAGCGTAACCTATTGGCGAGCCGAATGGATCTTGCCGCGATGGCGCTCGTGTTCCCGTCTCAAGACCTCGAGACAGGACGGACCACGTATGCCGTGTTCGCGCGCTGCTACCTGAACGAGGCCGCGGTGGCTGAGGCACGCAATCCGTCATACCCCGGATGACGTTGGGCAATGAGACCGGCTTCGACGAAATCGGACGTGACGTGCGGGAATTGTGCAGTCGGTTCAACGTCGTGAGCACCGGTTACAATCCATGGCAGTCCGCGCAGATGTCGCAGCATCTACGCGTCGAAGGCCTCCCGATGCACGAATTCCGGCAACGACGTAGAACTTCAGCCTGGCGATCATCGAGCTCGACGCCGCGATGCGGTCCGGCCGGCTGTGTCATGATGACAGCCCGGCGCTGGAGTGGTGCATGGGCAACGTGGTAGGCACGGCGGACAGGCGTGGCAACCTGTATCCAACGAAGCAGCGGCCGGATCAGAAGATCACTTGCGTAGATGAAGAACCTGCTGCGGCTTGGTCAGAATGCGATGGAGCGTCGGGTCGGCGAGAAATGCACCGACCTTGTTCTGGATGGGAGCGATCGCTTCGGCGCGGAAGCGAGATCATGGACAAGGGCCAGGTGCTGCTGGTTAATCTTGCCAAGGGCGAGCTCGGGGAAGACACCGCAGCGCTCCTCGGGGGGCTCCTCGTCACCACGATCGGCCTGGCGGCCTTCAGCCGCGCCGACACCTCTGAGGCGACCCGTCGCGACTTCCATCTCTATATCGACGAGTTCCAGAATTTCACCACCCGCAGCATTGCGAACATGACCTCGGAGCTGCGCAAGTACCACGTGGCAGCGGTGCTGGCCCACCAGTATCTCCACCAGCTCGAGCCGGAAATCCGCGATGCAATTCTCGGCAATGTCGGGACGCTGGTTTCATTTCGGCTTGGTCCGGCGGATGCTGAGTTTATTGCCAAGGAGTATCAGCCGAAGATTGAACCTGTCGATCTTCTCAACCTGCCCAACCACCATATCTATCTCAAGCTCATGATCGACGGTACACCCTCGCCGCCGTTCAGCGCCGAGACCCTGGCGCCCGGGGAGATTGCGCTGCTGTTGTAGCTCTCGTCGTTCCCGGTCGTTGATGACTAGGAAGTGCATGATGTGGGATTTCCCGATCATGGCGAGGATGCTGGGCGACCGCCACTCGTCAAGGGTGAAACCGGCGAAGCCGGCAGCTTCGCTGCCCTTGACGAGTGGCGGTTCGTCCCAGCGATACTGCTTGCCATGAGGTAATGCCAAAGTCTGGAAACAGCGCTTTGCGGCAAGTTTCCGCGTCTATCAGCGGGATCGCAAACCGGTAACCTGATGATATGGAAATCAGCGAACAGCGTCTTCAGGAATTCATGGCGATTTACGAAGCAGAGTTTAAACAGAAGCTATCTCTTCAAGAGGCGCGAGCGATGGCGTCCCGCCTCGTGCATTTATATGCCAAGCTTGCTCGACCCCTGCCCCAAGATCATCAACCGGGGGACGTTGGGGACATGGGGGACGTTGAGCGGGGATGACGGTAGCAACTACTCGAAGGCAGCCGCAATTATACCGCCTTTTTTGCGTCCACTCCTCCTAATTTCTTATGAAGATATCTGATGTTGCTGACTATCTTCTGCGAGCTCTCGTCCTGGAGGGCGGTTCGAACGTCGTTGATAAATGCCCCTAGACACCTGCCAGCAACGGCAAGTTTTGTTTGTCAAGACACAGAACATGACTCTGCTAAGTCATAGAATCGTGATTTCGCATTCCTCAAAGGGTTCGAACTGTTGTCAACTTTCGAGGACGCGTTCGTCGCGCGCGTTCTACATATCGCCGGGTTGCCGGAACGCCGTACCGTGATCTCGATAGCCAAGGGCCCATGCACGTCGTTCAGTGTGGGATGATCTCGCCCCGTGGTGAAGCTCCTCGAACGCCGGCTTGGGGCTGAGAGAGGAAAGTAACGGGACGGTGGCGCACTGGAGGCACTTTCGCGTGCGGCATTCTGGCACTGCCGAAGTGTCCACGGTGGCCGCAAGCGATAGTGGCGCAGGAACCCGAAGAAAGTCACGCTTTTTTGTTTGCTTTTTTATTTGGGGCGCCTAAGGTGGCATCGCGAAGAGGGAACCACGGTTCGTCTCGATTTGCGGTCGGCCCAGAGTCTTGCCACGGCTACATAGCAATCCGGTCACGGCGTTACCTCTAGCGCACTAGCTACCCATCGGCTCGAGCGGCTGAACGAGCAGTGACAGGCGGGGCCCTGGGCCATTGCGGCGCGGCGAGCTCGCCCAACCGAGGCATCTGCCGCGTGCTCACGGAAGTATCCAAGATCAGGGAGGAATAGAATGAATCGACGCAGCATCCTCAGTGTTTCTGCGATTACCGGGTTGGGACTCGCCTTCGCCGCCAATAACGCGGTCGCCCAATCGGCGAAAGACATTGTCGGAACCTGGACGCTGGTCTCGGCCGAGGCGTTTGGTCCCAGTCCAAAAGGCGTTCTGATGTTCGATGCCAATGGTCATGTTTCTGCGCAGTTGATGAGGCCCGATCTTCCCAAATATGCGGCAAACAACCGTACTCAGGGCACTGCAGAGGAATACAAAGCGACGGTCCAGGGAATGATCAGTTACTTTGGCACGTACTCGGTCAACGGCACAGATCTAATGCTCCACATCGAGGGCAGTTCGTACCCGAATTGGACCGGGATCGATCAGAAGCGTACTGGCCTCACGGTCACCGGAGACGAACTGAAGTGGACCCAGCCCACTCCATCGGCGGGTGGGCCTCCCGGCGTGATAGTATGGAAACGCGCTAAATAGGTGACATGTCTAGCCATCTCAGCCTCGTAGAAGGGCCGCGTCGTTAGCGCATTCGTATCGCGCAGCAGATGGGCGCGCAGCCGGTCATGGCTTCTCTTGTCCGGCTCGTAAGCAAAGATGGTGCCGCAGTTGGTCTGCAACGCGATACAGAGGGCATACGTGCCGAAGTTCGCGGCCGATGTCGAGAAACGTATCACGGTGCTCGCCGGTGCGCGCAGCGCAGCCCTTGAGGCCGTCGTTCTCACCCAGCATCATCTTCAGCCGGGAGGGAGCGGCGACACCATGCCTCGCGGGTCGGCCCTTCGTTGGCAGGCCGGGCGCCGCCAGATTGTTCGGCGGCCGTTGCCGCGCCGGATCGCGCCAGGTCTACGGTCTGGATCTTGTCGAACACCCGGAACGGTAGCGCCGTCCCGTTGAACCGGATCGCGAACCGGCCGTCGGGGGTAGTTCACCACCTCGACGTTCTTGCCTGCCAGGCCCCGCGCCAGAGGCGTTGGGTCCAGCATCAGCATCATCCGGTCATAGGTGCAGGGTGAGGTTGCGCGTGACCGACCGCTCCTCCCGCCACGCCAGGATCTCGTCGAGATTGGCGCTCGCGGGCGCGCGGCCTAAACGGTCGTTGTGAGTGGTCATGAACCCGGGCAGCCACGCATTCGCCGCCGTGATCCGACCCTTCGCCTGCGGGCTGTTCGCGCAGATGATGTCGATGTTCAACTCCGGCAGCGCACGGCCAAACTGCGTGATGCGATCGCCACCGGCTGCGTCCTTGCTGTTCACCCGGAAGATCCTGTGCTTGTCGCTGTAAAAGGCAACCGGCTTGCCATGCGTCTCGAGATAGCGACGGGTCGGAGCATGCGTGGTTCGAGGATCGTGGCGAGACGTGCACGCTGTCGATCGCGTCAGCAAAGAGCGCGCGATGCGCAGACGGCAGCTGAAGTGGCTGTGGAAGCGGCTGCGAGAGCTGGCCGCGATGGAAGTTCCGCGCGAAGAGATGCTGATGAAGCTGGGTGCGGCACGGGCCCGCGCTCCCACCGCATGGCGCCTGGTCGATATCGAGATGGACAAGGAAAGCTCCATGTTCATCTACGCCCTCAACCGCCAGAAGCTGCGGCGGATCCGGCGGCGTGAAGGACGCTATCTGCTCCGGACCAACCTCACCGAGAACGATCCCGCGCTGTTGTGGCAGTACTATATCCAGCTTGTTGCGGTGGAGCAGGCGTTCAAAAATCTGAAGGGCGACTTGGCGATACGGCCAGTCTTCCATCAGGAAGAGCGCAGGGTCGAAGCGCACATCTTCATTGCGTTCCTGGCCTATTGTCTGCAGATCACGCTGCAGCGTCGCCTGCATGCTCTTGCGCCAGGACTGACCGCGCGGAGCGCTCTCGAGAAGTTCGCTGCCGTTCAGATGATCGATGTCCATCTGCCGACAACCGATGGGCGCGAGCTGCTGCTCACCCGTTACACACAGCCAGAGCCAGAACTCAGGCTGCTGATCCAACAGCTCAAGCTCCAGTTGCCACCACAGCCACCACCACGCATCGCCACAGCCAACGTCCCCAGCCAACCCTTGTAGTGCAGACCTTTCCGGCTAATCCGTTGATCGGCAACGGGCGCGGGATCGAAAACACCCCCAATCCGCGAAGACGGGCTAAGGCGGCATCCGGTCGTGTCGCGATGGGAGGTCCGGGCACAGGACGAGCTTGCCCTCGAGACCGCCCGCCTCCAGGCGTCGGTGTGCCTCGGCGACCTCATCGAAGGAGATCCGCTCGGCGACGCGCGGCCGGATGGCGCGAGTCGCCAATAGGCCGAAGAGCCGCTCCAGGTCCTTCCGGAACCAGGCGGGATGTCGCGCCCGCATCACGTTGATCGAGTAGAAGCGGGCGCGCTTGCTGCCAGGCAGCCACCTCCAAAGATACAGGCGCGCAATCCACATCAACATGGTGAGCATGCGGCGCTGCGCCTGGACGCCCGCCGAGTAGCCATAGGCGCACAGCAAGCCGCCGCGCTTGAGCGCCGCGAACGAACGGCGATAGCCGTCCTCGCCGATGCCGTCGAAGACAACGTCGAACCCGCCTGGCAGGACGCGCGTGAAGTCTTCGCGCCGGTAGTCGATCGGCGTGGCGCCCAGTTCGCGGATTAGCGGCGCATGCTCGCTGCGCGCGGTACCCCAGAGGTCGAAGCCGGCCAGTCTGCCGAGGGCGAGCAGCGCCTGACCAACGGCACCGGCGGCTCCATGCACGAGCACGCGCTGGCCTCGCTGCACCTGGGCCGCGCGGTGTAGGAGCTGGTACGCGGTCGTCCAGCTCAAGATCAGCGTGGCCGCCTCTGCCGCGTCCAAGCCCGCCGGTACACGAGTCAGGCGGTCAGCCCGAAGCGTTCGATAGGCGGCGTTCGACCCGACCACCGTCATGTCGGCCACGTGATCACCAACCTGAAAGCTGCGCACGCCGTCGCCGAGCTGATCGATTTCCCCGACGACATCATATCCCAGCACGAACGGCGGGCGCCGGAGCGAAGTTTGCGGGTAGAGATGGCGCCGGATCAGCACGTCGGTGTACTGCACGGCTGAGGCGAGCACGCGAACCCGTACCTCGCCCCGGCCGGCAGTCGGCAAAGGAGCGTCGACCACTTCCAGCTCTTCGGGACCACCAAAGCGCATAACTTGAACAACCCGGTTGCGCAGCTCTGTCATTCCTGATCCCTTGCAGCGCATGATCCCACGCACGGGTAGGAAAGGCCGCAATCCCTAGGACCCGCCCCGTATGTTTGCTTGACCGCTGGCGGCATCTGGAGCCTCACCCAGGCGAGGGCTCACCTCTATACCAAATTACTGTAATGGCTGCCTCGCCGTTATCTGTGTCGGCGACCGGCAATCCGGTTCCGACCCAATCCCAACCGATCACCACAGCAGGGCTGGTCGGCTGCTTCGGCCGATCCGAGACCTCTGGTAGGGCTTCCTTGCCAATCCGATCTTCGGGTAACTGGCCCGCGATCCGTGTTGTCACCTGCGATGGCGCCGTACCGCTGCGGAGAACATGCGGCGGCGTTCCAAAGCGACTCAATTTGCCGACACTCGATGACGCTGGGTTCATCCTGAGGCAAAATACGGCGCCGCGTCTCTACCCTCCCCCGCGCAGCAGGGGAGGGGAGAGGAGAGGAACCAACGTCAATAGCCGTGACGAGTCGGTGCCGACCTGCACCCACTTGCCGCCCTTTACCTGGGTCAGGAAGCACTCGTTCGAACCCTGATGCTTGGTCTCACTGAAGCTCATCGTGGGAGAACCGAAGATGTCCTTGTAGTCCTTGACGCTCTCCAGCGCCGCAATGAAGCTGTCGGCCGTCAGCTCACGGCCCGCCTTCTGCAATGCCAGGACGACCAGCTGCGCGGCCGAATAGCCGATCTCCGCGGCAAAGTTGGGCGCATGCCCGTACAGCTGCTCGTACTTGGTGGCGAACTGATGCACGGCAGGACGCGGATCGCTCGGGTCCACGTAGAGGGTGGCGGTCATGCTGTAGATGCCCGCAGTCGCGCCGCCCGGCACGTCCGCCACTGACTGGTCATAGATCGGCTCGTTGCCCAGTATGTCCACGTTCCAGCCGACCTTCCGCATGGCAGAGACGATCTGTACGGTGTCGCGCACGATGGTGCCGAGCAGGATCAGGTCGCACTTGGCATCGCGCAGCTTGGCGACGGGGGCACTGAAGTCGGTATCGGTCGGCTTGTGCAGCGTTTCCGCGACAAGCTGCATGTTCATCGCCTTTAGCTGGTCGCGCGCACCATCCATCACATCGCGGCCATAGTCGGTGTCCTGCGACATGGCGCAGAAACGCTTCTTACCGTATGTCCGAGCGAACAACTTCACACCGGCCCGCTCCATATCGTAGTAAGACGCCGAGTAGCCAAACTTCATGTGGTGGAGTGGTGAGTACATCGACCGTGCCGCGGTGTAGGGGAAAATGTTAGGCACGCCTTTGGCTAGCTGCTCTGGCATGGTTGCGTTGTTCATCGGCGTGCCGGAATTGGAGACCATAATGAAGACGTTGTCGCGGTTAATCAACTTGTTGGCCGCCTGGACCGCCCGTGGCACCTGATACTGCATGTCCTCGACGACGTACTTAATTTTGCGGCCGTTGATTCCGCCTGCCTCGTTCGCTTCGTCGAATGCCATGCGATAGGCATTTACGTCGTTGACACCCCATACCGCTGTCACCCCGGACAGGTCCGTGTAGGTGCCGATGACGATCTCAGTGTCGGTGACGCGAGCATTTTCTCCCGCCGTGGCCGGGACCGTGAGTACGACGGCTGCTACCGTCGCGATGAACAGGTTGCGCATACGTCCCTACTCCCTCGCCGAATTGTGTCGGCATTCCCGCGCTAGCCGTCGGCGTTCGGTAAGCGCAGTACGTCCCTCCTTTCCTGAGCGGTGGCCGGCGGATGATGCGAACACCGGCCGGTCATGCAAGCAACCTACCACCGGTTCAATACCCGATTGGCGTCGTGCTGACCATCGGCGTTGAGTGGCGGCACGTTTCGGCCACTATGGGAATTGATGCGACGATGCGCTTGGCCGACCGCGCAAAGATGGTAACCGGTGCTAAAGTTCGTCGGCAAGGCCGACCGGCGGGGTAACCTACATCCGACCAAGCAGCGACCTGAACAGAAGATCGATGCCGCCCTGGCCGTGATGTTGGCGCTGGGGCGTGCGATGGTGGAAGATGAGGAGGCCAAGGGGCTTGAGGGCTTCGTTGACAATCCGATCTTCGGATAGCCGGTGTGCGAGTAGACGTGCGACCAAGCGCAAGGCTCAATAGCGCGAAGCGTCAGCGATGCGCGATGATGCTTAGCCTCGTGGCCACGGGAGTTCCAGGATGAAACTGGCTTACGGCTGGGTGATTGTCGCTGTCGGCATCGTTGTAGGCTGCATCGGCATGGGCGGCATGATGTCGTTTGGCGTCTTCTTGCAGCCAATGGCCGAGTCCCTCGGTTGGTCCCGCGCGGGGATTTCCACTGCCTCGACCCTCGCCTTTCTCTGGATGGGTGTCGGTGGGTTTCTGTGGGGCTGGCTGTTCGACCGGTACGGTGCGCGCGTGGTCGTCCTGCTCGGCGGGCTGTTGCAGGGTCTTGGCCTCGTCATGGCGAGCCAGGCGCAAAGTCTTCCTGTCTTCCTGGCGACTTATGGCACTGCCGTTGGGCTCGCCGCCGGCGCGATCTATGTCCCGTTGACCGCCGCCACCACGAGTTGGTTCACGCGCAATCGTAGCCTCGCCGTGTCCCTGGTCTCGGCCGGACTGGCGCTCGGAACGACGCTGGTGGCGCCGCTCGCGCGGTGGCTGATCGTCATCCATGACTGGCGCTTCGCCATGCTGACGCTCGGTTTCATTGCCTGGGCTGTCATCCTCCCCGCCGCGCTACTGCTGAGCCCGGCACCCGCGGCCGAGCGCCGCTCCGCCGGCGCGCCAACTGCCACTGGCTCGGTGCCGGCCGGCATGACCTTGGGGCAGGCGCTGAAAACGCCCGTGTTCTGGAGCCTAGCACTGGCGAATTTCGCCTGCTGCGCCGCCCATTCTGGACCGATATTCCACATGGTCTCCTATGCTGCTGACTGCGGGGTGGCGCCGCTGACGGCGGCGACGGTGCTCGGAGCCGCTGGCCTCGCGGCGCTGTCGGGCCGCATCATCTGCGGTCTGCTGGCCGACCGCACCGGTGCAAAACCGACGCTGGTGGCGTGCCTCGCGCTCCAGGTCGTGGCGATCGCGCTCTACCTGGTGGCCCGCGATCTCGACACGCTGTACGCCGTATCGATGCTATTCGGACTCTCTTACGGTGGGGCGATGCCACTTTACGCGATCCTTGTGCGTGAGTACTTCCCCGCGAAGATCATGGGCAGCGTCTTCGGCGTCGTCGCGATGATCTCGACATTGGGCATGGCGCTCGGCCCGCCGGTGGGCGGTTGGCTGTTCGACTGGTTCGGCGGGTATGGGTGGCTTTATGTCGCATCGTCCGGGATCGGCATCGCTGGAGTGTTGATTGCGATCACCGTCCGGCCGCACCAGCCGCGGCCGGTGGCATTCGCGGCGCCGGCCTGACGGATATCAGTTGAGCCGCCGCGCTTCACCGCGCCGGCGGCTAGAACGCAATTGCCGCGGGCGACGCGACGCCATGGCGCCCCGGCAGGTCGCTGTGCTCGCTCGGTTGTGGAGAACGGCGGCCAGGCAACTTTCACGCAATTAACGGGTGCCGTACCCAGACGTTCGGCTCGATGTAGACGGCATGGTCCTGCTCCAGCGACACATGAACTGGCACGAGAGCACCTGGGACCGGAACCTGTCCGGAGGTCGAAAAGGACATTGATGTCCACCGGGTCCAGTCGGCGATGCTGCCAGGGATGACCATACTGACCGGCGCCACCTTGAGGATCGCGCCACCAGCGCGGACGTGGACGCGCAACCACGGGTCGGCGGGCAGGCCATCGGCAGTCTGGCGATTCACGTATTCGCCGATTGGTGTGAACGGTTCCAGGTGCTTCGATGTCGGCCTGACCGGTGCGAACATGTGGCGGTAGCCGAGGCTTTTCACGTGTTCCCGCATCGCCTCGAGGATAACGCGTGAGGCACCGCGCCCACGCATGTCTGGCAAAAGCGTGATCTCCAGCGCGCTAACAGCATTGGCTGCTCGTCCAAGTGTTCGGTCGTGGTTTGCCCAGCGGATTACACCGTCCCAGCCAGTGTCGGGCAGGTCCATCCGGCCGGATAGATCACCAAACGCGAACGGCACCGCAAATGCTCTCCCGACCGCAACGTCGGGTTCGGCGGAATCGACGATGGCGAATGCGGTATCCAAATAGTCGTCGAGATGGGCTGTGTCGAAGTAAAGCCCCGCGGTAGGATCGTGCAGCATGAACTCGGGCCAAACGGCCTCGATTGCTCCCGAGAACACGTGCGGCCGCAGGTCGGGACGGGCTCGCAGGGTCACAAGTTTGAGCATCAGACCTCCCGGGACGAGTTGTCGCCGCGCCGCGGGCACAAGCGATGGTGGCAACCAACCTTAGCAGAACTATGCGCTGGAGGCAGGCTGCGTCATGATGACAAACCCGGTACTGGAGTGGTGCCTTGGCTACGTCGTGGGCAAGGCAGATCGGAGGGGCAACCTGTAGCCAACGAAGCAACGGCCGGAACAGAAGATTGATGCGGCCGTCGCGCTCATGATGGCACGCCAAGGGGCTTGAGGGTTTCCTTACCAATCCGATCTTCGGGTAGGAACACCTATCCGGGCTTAATCGCGGTAACGTCCCACTTGAAGGATAAATCAGCACCTAAGGTGCCGTCCTGCTTGGTCGGCCGATAATCGAAATCCACCTTCCCGAAACTGAGGGTGATATTCTCGGCCGGCTGATTGGTGTCCTGTGAAGCCGACACGTGGACCGACGTAACGATCACGTCCGTCATCTTGAAGAGCAGGAAATCGCCGCTGAGCTTGCCAGCTTTGCGCGTGGTCAGCGTGCCATCGGTGATGTGCTTGCCCTGGGCGCTGAAGGATAGCAGTAGTGGGGAGGCGAGATCGACCAACTTCTGGATTGAGATGTTCTCGATGTTCACGCGACCGGCACCGCCGCCACCGCCGGCAGGAGATGCGGGGTCCGACAAACCCCAGCTCCAGGCGAGGACGTCGATCTCGCCCTTGTGCTTTGCATCGGTGGACTCGCCCTCGATTCCAGCAAGCTTTAGAAACATTTGGACTGGCATAGTGTCGCCTCCATCGCCGGACACTGGCGCGAACCACCGGATGCGATCAGCTGATACTATACTTCGTGGCTGGTGTCAGGCACCCCTCGCTTCCAGCCAGCCTCATTCCATGAATGGCGGATTTACCATGGCTCACCCAGCAGGCGACCCCAAAAAGCGCTCTGACGAACGGCCTCTCGCTTGCCGATGAGCTCGCACACGCGCCCCGCGAGCCAGCACCGGAGGGAACCACGCCCACTCAGATGCACGCCTTCCTGGCGGTCGCGATGGCGAAGCATCGGGACGGCCGCCTCGCCGAGGCAGAGCAGATGTATCGCCAGGTCCTCCAATGGCAGCCGGACCAGCCAGACGCGTACCACCTTCTCGGGATTGCTCGCGGCCCAGCTCAACAGGTCGGACGAGGCGCTGCCGCTGTTTGAGCGCGCAATCGCGATCGGTCCCATGGTTCCTGAATTCCACGCGAACTACGGCAACGCCTTGATGATTGCGGCGCGCATTGGCGACGCGGAAGCGGCGTTTGCAAGGGCGATTTCCCTCCGGCCGGATTTTCCGGAGGCCCTGATGAACCTGGCCACGGTGCGGCGAAACCGGGGCGACCTGGACGAGGCAGAGCGGCTCCTATATCGCTCGCTCGCGCTGCGGCCGGATTGGCCCGACGCGCAGCTTAACCTCGCCAACGTGGCGCTGGCACGGAGACGTTTCGGGGAAGCGACCACGCTGTTCGGACGCGCGCTCAAGGCCGACCCCAGATACGTCCATGCCTATGAGGGCTTCGCGCGCGCCGCCAGCCGGGCAGGCAAACTCGACGAGGCGGCGGTGGCGTTCCGGCGGCTCTTAGACTTCGACCCCGACAACGCCGTGGCACAGCACCTGCTCGCCGCGTGCACCTCGGATCCGCACTATGAGAAGGTACCAGAAGCCTACATTCGGCGCCTATTCGACCACTACGCGCCGCATTTCGACGACTCCCTCGCTCAGCTGCAATACCGCGCGCCCATGCTGATCGCTGAGCGGCTGGCGGACATGGTGGCGCCAAACCACGACCTCGACATCCTCGATGCCGGCTGCGGCACGGGCTTATGTGGACCGCTGCTAAAACCATTCGCGGCCCGCCTTGTGGGCGTTGACCTCTCGGCTGGCATGCTGCGGGAAGCGGCGAAACGTGGACTCTACAACGAGCTGGTCGAGGCCGAGCTCGCCGCGTACATGGTCGCGCATCCATCGGAATTTGATGTCATCATCGCCTGCGACACCCTGGTCTACCAGGGCAGGCTTGAGGAAGTGGCCGCGGCGGTGGCCAGCGCACTCAAACCCGGCGGGCTCCTGCTGTTCACTGTGGAGCACATGCCCGACGACAGCGGTAATGATCCATACAGGCTGGCGGCGACTGGGCGATTTTGCCACCAAGCTGCCTATGTGCTGGAGACACTGGCAACAGCTGGGTTCGTCGAAGGTAGCACGGGTAAGATCATGCCACGCTTGGAATGCGGCGAACCGGTCGACGGTCTTTTGGTGACGGCGCGTGTCGCCCTCATTGGTGCGTAATAGCACAAAGTTCGTCGACAAATGACCACGCTGACCTCCCTATGTCCGCCAATGAAGCAGGGGTCGGCATGCCAGGGTCGTCAGACAACAGGAACGTTGTTAGAATCCTCCCCCTTCTTCAATCCACTGGTATCCTTTCCACCGCTTATACCGACCCGAGCAACTAAAGGGTCATCTCGGACGGGCGCTCGACAACGGCGTCACGCAAGATGAGATCGCTAAGCTCGACTTTCCGCATTTTCGGCGATGGGACGGCGCTATTGGATAGCCCAGAAGATGTCCTCTGAGGCGATGAACTTGAGGGCTTGGTCGAGCGGCAGAACGGTGCGCCCGAATGGGCCAGCCCTGGTCCACCGTTCCTTCCACAGCGACCAATAGAGCACTTCGACGCGATCGTCCTGGCCGGTCGGCCTGAGGCGTGCGACGAGCGCGCCGGAACTGGCACGATAAAGCGTGTAACCTCGGTTGCGGCGCTCGGCGAGCAGTTGCCCGCGACGGCAGCGGAAGCTCTCGATGCGCTGGATGATCGGATCGTCGGCCATGGCGTTTACGATAGAGCGCCGCGCCGGCGGATGTCGCCGGCAAACTCTTGCGGCGTCGGCATGACTCAATTCTACGACTGGGATGGCACCGAATCGTCTGCGCGCCGCTGCGGCGTCCGATCCGCATCTGATCCCACCGGCGCTGGCCGCCTGGCTGTCGGTGTTCCGCTCTTGCTTCACCGCGCCGGTGTGGAACCGTGTTCTGGTCCTGGTGGCCGGCTACCTGCCGATCGACAAGCACGGCGCAGACTTGCTGTTCCAGATTATCAGCCAGCGCTATGAACGCGCACCGCTCGTGATTACCACAAACCGCGTCTACAAGCACTGGTCGCAGATCTTCAACAATGACAGCACGTTGACCTCTGCGATCCTCGATCGTGTCCTGCACCATGCCGACACAGTTGTTATCGAAGGCCCGAGCTTCCGCATGAAGGACGAGATTGCAGCGTAAGTCCGGGAATCGCCGCGATGACGCGCAAGCGTTCAGCCAAACCGCTGCCCGAATATGCCGTCTCCGATGAAGCCGCCGCTTACATTGCCGACGCGCTGATGGAGCTCGCCTTGAAATTCGAGGCGAGCCACTTCGCCCAGATTCGCCGCCACCACAAATCCATCGCGCCTAAACGTGACGCCGACGCCCCTTGGCAGCTCGACCTGTTCGGCAAACATCCACGCTTCTGAATGCCGGGCAATTCTTTGGTTCGACCCGCGCCGCGAGCATTCTTCCGTCCCGACCGCTAAATCTCGCAGCCGTCGCGCGCAGGGCCTGTCAAGGCTGGCCGCGCCTTTCGCGGCCACCCGAAGGGCTTGGCCTTGATTGGCCCGAGCACGGCGGCATCCTCGATCGGATCGGGGCTGTAGGCGCTCGCCACCTCACGAAATTCAACTCGGTGGTTCTGAGGCAAATCCACGCCGCTGGTAACACCGACTTCTGCCGCGCGGATCCCGCCCTGAACTCAAGGGCATCGCAATGATCAACCTTGACGACATCCCAGATGCGATCAGGGAGCTGGAGCGGGCCGCTCGCCTTGGCCTGGCCGGGGCGATGATCACCGAGTATCCGTTCGAGCACCGGCGGTATGACCAATCCGAATACGAGACGTTCTGGGCCGCGGCGGCGGCGCTCGACCTGCCGTTGAGCCTGCACACGGCCACGCGACGGCAGGGCAAGATCCGCGGGGTCGGCATCATGACGCTGCGCGACGCCAGCAGCCGCGCGACGAAGGCGTTCTATCCGGCGCTGTCGATGTGCGACCTGATCTTCTCCGGCGTCTTCGAACGGCATCCCGGCCTAACAGTCGCCATCGTGGAGTTCGAGTTGGCCTGGGTGCCCACGTACTCTCCACCATGGACTATACCTACCGCGAGCGCCACGGCGAGGCGATCTACCGGTTCAAGGACGCTATGCTCCCGAGCGATTTTTTCCGCCGCAACGTGGTACTGGGCTTCCAGGAGGACGCCATCGGCATTCGGCTGCGCGCCCCAGAAATCGTCCTTGCGGGATTGCTCGACGATGGGGCGGTCCCTGGTCGCCAACAGCAGCCTGCCGAACTCCCTCCAGTTCTGCGCCAGCTTAACCCGCAGGCACCAGCGCATGATCTTCACGCGCACCGAGTCCAGTCCGGCCGCGGACGTTTGCACCGGCATGTCGCCTACGGTGCAGAACCGCCCCATATTCCCAATATGACACAATTGTGTGATTATGGGCCAGTCGATATATGCTGCATGCGATAGGATCATAGTTCTGCGCTGAATGCCTTTTTTTGGAGATCACCCCCTGCGACAAATCTGAATGATCGTTGACGCCCATCGCGTCACCGCAGGCTCACACCTTCGACGGTGAAGGTCGCCGCCCTATGAAGACTGTCGCCCCGGCACGATCTCAAGGAACGTGCATCCGTCAGGCGTCCGAGCATTGGTGCTCCGATCCCGCTCGCGTCAGCATAAGGAAACAACTCCGGGCTCTGTGTGTCGGCCATTTGTCTGCCTCACTCTTGTGTGCGGGTCTCGATTTCCGATCGCGGTCAGACGGTCGAGAACCAGCTACAGCCGCTCCCGGAGGCGCCAGACGGCTCGGCTGGACGGTCGTGGCGATCTACCGCGACGAGGGCATCAGGGGACGCCCAAAGGAGGGGACAAGCGGCCAGGGCTGACTGCCCTGTTGAAGGAGTTGCCCGGCGCGAGTTCGACATCGTGGCTGCGTGGTCAGTCTGTCGGCTGGGACGATCCCTGCCAGACCTGATCGGTCTGCTGGGGTGAGCTACGATCCCGCGACATCGATCTTCGCAGGTGCGGCGTATGGCGGCAGAGGTGATCCGGCTTGAGGCTGACGGATTGCAGCGAACCGAGATCGCACGACGGTATCGGCGTCGCATCCGTGTATCGGGTATCGCTAACGCCAGGAAAGCGTCAAGCGGCTGCCTAGGCCACCTCGCATAAAGAGCGATAAACGCGACTCCGGTATGTCTGACCGCATCATGGACACTCGCACCCCCCAACTGAAAAGATCGGCCGTTAGTTCTTCGGTTTGATCGGCTGAGGAATAGAGAACAGGAAGGAACACCGGCCGTGCATGACCGGCGTTCCCTCTCTCCGCCTCCTCCGCACGTGCTTGCACAGGCGGTCTTGCACGCGTCAATATTCTTTCTATACCGTAATAGGGCGCTCTCGCAAGCGATGCGAGCGCAACTATACCACTGCGGTGTATTGAATTGAGAAATTGATAATAGCTCCTCTGATCGCCTCATCGGGATCACCCCTATGTTTGTGTTGAACGTAATCCCGCACACATCGGCAGCGCCAACAAGCAGAGCGCAGCCATGACGAGGAACGCGAGACCGCCCAGTCGCTCGTAGAGCACGCCGGAGGCCAGGGTCAGCAGGGCAGTAGCCAGCCCTATGCACAACGTTCCGTAGATCGATTGCGCCGTAGCTGCCAAACGGAGCGGCACCACCAGCACGATCACGCGCATGCACGCCAAGTGCAGCAATGCGAATGTGAGGCCATGCAACGGCTGTACAAGCCCCAACAGGATCGGCGATGTTGTGCAGGCCAGGACTGACCAACGGATGACCCCGGCGCCCGCAGCCAGAGCGCATGCGCCACCGGGACCGATATGTCGGATAAGCGTTGGTCCGATCAACACGAAGACCAGCACCTCCGATAACACCGATTCCGACCAAAGCACACCGACGGTCGGCAAACTGACGCCGGCTGCGCGCCAACGGATCACAGCGAACGTGTCATTCAGCGCATGGCTCCCCTCGATCAATGCCGCGATCAGGAGGATGCGACGAAAGACGGCTATTTGCAGCAGCAGCGCCCAATCGCGGAGCGCAGATACACGAATCATGCCGGATACGGTTTGACTGCTACCGAGACCGGGCAGCACCAGAGCCGCGCCACCGCCAGCAACAAGCAACGAGCCACTGATCCAGATTATACTCGCCAGACCAGCCTGATCCGCTCCCCAACCACTCAGCAGAGTGCCCGCAACGAAGGCGGCAGAGCCAGATGCACGCAGCCATCCATACTCGAACCGCCTGCTCTCACCGATCTCGCTTTGTCGTGCGGCCGTGGTGGCAAGCGCGTCGGAAATCGGCACGATCGGCGCCAACATCGCTGCATGGACCAGCCCAACGATCAGCAATCCGCCGAACCCGCGTATCGCCACATATCCCAGTCCGGCTATGGCGGCGGCAAGCGCGCAGGCGCACAGCGTGAGCGTGTGCCTTCGCAATCGATCAGCGGCATGGCCAACCACAGGTCCGGCCAGAACTCGTATCGCCGTCGAGGCCGCGAGGACGATCGCCGATTTCTTCAGCATGCAAGCCACGTTCCCGAAGCAATGCTGGCAGGAACGGTGACTGCACACCAAAGGCGGCGTAGAGCAGCGCATAGACTGCCAGGAACATCGGGAAGGTGGACGCGATGCGGCGCATGCTGCTCAGGCTACGACGACAACACACGACGGAACCTCGACCCAGGATGGCTGTCACTGAACGTCAGGGATCGCCACCATCGTGATGGCGCTCAGTCGAAGTCGGTCGGCAAGTTCGGTTGGCGCATATGATCGAACATGCGGTTGAGTTGGGGAAGCAGGACCCGGCGGGTTGATAGGTCGGCCGGCAACTCGTGCTCCGCGAAGAAAGCCACCTCGCTGGTCTCCGGTCCTGTTTGAAGGCTCACCGCCGGTGATCTCGCACAGAAAGAACAGCCGCCAAACGTGGAAGGGCTAACGACTCCGTGCGGGTGCCGTGCGCGGTCCCATACGGCGGCGAGCTTGAACGCGCGCACCTCCAGACCGGCCTCCTCGCGCACTTCCCTGGCGACAGCCTCAGCGGGACTCTCGTTCACATCGGCCCAGCCTCCCGGCAGCGACCAGCGGTGCTCGTCGGCCGTCTCACGGACGAGCAGTATCCGGCCATCGCGGAACACCGCTCCACGCACGTCCAGCTTCGGCGTAGCGTAGCCGGTTTGCTGGCGTGAACATCACCTCGATGTCCGCACATCCATGCTGGTATGCTCGGCCATGATCTGCGCCGCCAGAGCACGAAGTTGCTGGTAACGCTCGCAATTGTACTGGTCGTGCGTGAAGGCAAGGCCCGTCTGTGCCAGTGCCTGCATCTCGCGCGCCCATAGAAGCCAGCGCGGCTCGGTCGGGCTTACTTTTTCATCTATCATGATCGACAGTCATCTCGGTGGGCTCGACCAACCGTTTTATCGAAACTTCTCCCGCCAACCCGGTTTCCACCACTCCACGAACTCCCCTTTCAGCTTGGCAGGTTTGGGAGGCCGGCCGCGCCCACGGGCGTTCTTCGCGGCAAGCGTTCCAGGATTGGCAGCCGTCGCCGGCAGCGTCATCGGCGGAATCGTCCACGAGTTCTTGTAGCTCTCATTTGCCAACGCATCGTTAGCGGCGGGTCCACCAGTGATACCACTCTTCATCGCCCGTCGGCCTGATCTGGTGGCCGAAGAAACCGTGCTTACCGGCTCTGCCTCCTGCACTGCGGCCATGCCCCGCGTCCGCTCCAGCGCCCTCCGGCGCCCCGCATTGGCTTGATCGCGATCCCGTTCTGCCCGCAGGAGGGCGACGCGCTGGGTGGCCAGTTCATTGTCGATGGTTTGGAGAGCTTGCCGCAACGTCTGCAATTCGCTCTCCACTCGACGTACTGCCTCGTCACCCGCGAGACGCTCGTGGGCCAACTTGGTCTGAAGGTCCCGGATCGTCACCTGGGCCTCCTGGAGCAGTTGCTCGGCATGCTCCCGCGCCGCGACTTGTTCCCGTAGCGCCTGTCGTGCTGCTTCCAGCTTGTTGATGGCCGCGCAGTCTCCCCCAAGGTCACCTGGGTCAGATCGCGGTCCATCCGCCATCGACCGCGTATGCCGCGCCACTGACGTAACTGGCACGATCTGAGCACAACCACACCACCATTTCTGCTATTTCGTCGGGGTCGCCGAATTGGCCCAGCGGTGTCCGAGAGGTGATAAACTCGGCTCGTTCCTCCTGGGTCTCCGCCGTCATAGGAGTTTGATGAAGCCGGGACATACCGCGTTGACCCTGATGTGATCGTCGGCATATTCGAGTGCGGCCGTTTTGGTCAGGCCAATGACGCCATGCTTGGCGGCCGTGTAGGCCATACCATTGGGAAAGGCCACGAGGCCGAGGATTGAACTCGTGTTGACAATCGATCCTCCCCCACCCTGAGCGTGCATTTGGAGTATCTCGTACTTCATGCAGAGCCAGACGCTCTTGAGGTTCACGGCGATCATGCGATCGAAGGACTCCTGCGGCCATTCGGCCGTCTTCATTCCCCTAGCCGCAACATGCTGAGGGGCGATGCCCGCATTGTTGAAGGCGCAATCGAGACGGCCGTACGCGGCGACTACCTTTGCAACGGTTTGCCGCACCACTTCGCCGCTGGTGATGTCGCCGGTCAAGGACATGGCTTGGCCTCCAGCCCGATTGATTGAGGCTACCGTCTCCTCGGCAGCCTCCGATACCAAATCGGCGACAGCCACTCTCGCACCTTCCCGCGCGAATGCCAGTGCAGTGGCCCTGCCGATCCCGCCACCACCGCCAGTGATCAGAGCGGACATTCCTTCGAGCATTCCAACCATGGACATTCCCCCTCCAACCACTTCACATTGACCACCGGGATCACAGTGCAGGATTGACCTTACTTGAGGAAGTCGATCACGGCTCCCCAGGATGCTTTGGCGGCTTCAGCGTTGTATTCAGGTTTCCCAGATGGTCGATCAGCATGCTCCGGGAAGCTTCGCATATCGAACCCATGCCGAGCGTTATCGTAGGTGATCATTCGAA
This sequence comes from uncultured Alphaproteobacteria bacterium, assembly GCA_963794185.1. Taxonomy (GTDB): domain Bacteria; phylum Pseudomonadota; class Alphaproteobacteria; order Acetobacterales; family Acetobacteraceae; genus JAMXLO01. Next base: position 38,822 of record CAWCDM010000118.1, read on the forward strand.
GCTTCTCAGGCGATACTCCCTTCGCCACGGCAGTGCATAGGGCGGGAGGTGCAACATCATCGATCCCACCGAGTAGCATCAAGCCGGTGGCGGTGGTGGTCCATGGCGCGGCGCCACGGCATACAGGATAATACAGGACGGCCTTCGCAATCCCCGAATTGGCTGACGCAGTTTTCAATGCCGCGAGTACACCGCCGCCGCCATACGACCAACCAATGATGAAAATCCTGCTTGGATCAACGCCTGATTGTTGTCGGGTCCATTTAGCGGCTTCGAGAATGTCGGTGCTGACTTCGGTTTGCATAACATGAGCGCAGTTCGTCTGCATGCGCCGGCCGATGTAGTCCACATACACGACGAGATGACCGGCAGACTGCAATTCAAGCGCACGCTCATCGTACACATTTACTCCATTGGTCGCGACGAAGCCAGAGCATCCCGGCACAAGTAGAACGGCAGGATGAGGATTGTCACCCACCGGGGACAAGGTGCGGAATGGTTCCTCCGCAGCCACGACAGGCAGCGATAGCGTGCAGATCGCCACATGGACCGCAGTCAGCCGTCCAAGGAGCCCCCGACCGATGTGCATCGTATCACCCCTGTCTCAGCGGTCTTCAGGCGAGCGCGAGGCCGACGCGGCGGTCGTAGTCGTCGGCCAAACTGCGGAGCGCGGCAGCCCCGTCGCCAACAAAGGAAGAGCCGTGCATGATTGCCAGGGTGCGGGGGGAGAGCCCGGCAAGGCGACGGATCGCGCTGCCCATGCTTGGGTTCAGGCTCTGAGCCTGTAGAAGAAGCTGCTCCCAAAAGGGAACGCGTACGGACATC